>JANMLZ010000203.1:0-18007 GCA_031372825.1 Cyanobacteria bacterium OTE_58_metabat_593
GTTGCTTAATATAATTTCGGGCTGCGCGTTAAAAATTTTGTGTAGCGGGCTGTGCGGTGACCCTACCCCAAAAATTTTTCGGGACCGGGCACTGCCGTCTCCTCCGTCTTCTCTTAAATCGAAAATCGTAGCTGACGCAGCCTACAGTGGTAGGGTGCGTCAGATGCGAAATTCTCGATCGCCACAAAAAATATAATTCTGACGCACCGTTTCGCCGCAGTGATAGGGTGCGTCAGTTACGAAATTATGAATCGCCACAAAAAGTAAAATTCTGACGCACCTGTAGTTTTGTGTGGTGCGTCAGTTATGAGATTTTTAGTTTAAATCGAAAATCGTAGCTGACGCACCCTACAGCTTGAGGGCGATCGAATAGATAAAAACCCCGGTTTCTTTAAGAAGCCGGTTTTTTTGTAGTTTTTGCGTGTAAGATCAGGTTCGGTCAAGATAGCATACACCTCCGTTTTGGGTGCAAGCGTTTGTTAGACTACTCTTGCGAGAATTCATCAAGATAATAAGATTCGTTCATCTCAGGATCTGGATTGAAAACAGGTGTGCTGAAACGTATCTCTCCTACCTCTTGAGGCTCATCTTTAATTCGAGTAAGCTCAGTATTAACAACATCACATTGTTCTGACGTTAAATAAAACCTGTGCTCCTCGAGCCATGAGCGAGTGCTATGATAGTTTTCAGAAGTTAATGTTTTTAATAACTCTACATGGTATTCGATATCTTGCTTTTTGATTTGATCGCGTAAAGTCGGAACCATATTTACATAGCCATCTTCTGATACAACAAGGCAAACAGCAGGAGCAGGATCTGGAGAAGATTCTATGTACCGCAAAGCAGAGTTAAATCTTGCTCCTCTTGAAGGATCGCCTGTCTTCGTCGCTATGCCGTCTAAAATTACACCAATAGCATGGCAATTACAATCGCGATCGACTAGAATCGCTCCATCAATTCCACTAATGCGTGCTACTAATCCTGAGCTTAGTTTGATTGGCTCAATTGCAATGGCTTGAGAGCTTAGTCTTTGAGCTTCGCTTGATGCAGCATCAGATACAACAAGCATAGTTCCATGCCGTTGATCCATTGCAGCAGAAACAGCATACCACAATGCCTCACCTTGTTCTGATGTGAGCCCAGGAAGTACCCTTCGTATATTCGAGAAAAATGTCTTCAAAGTCAGTCTAGGCTGACGTACAGATGGAACCCCGAAAGCACAATTCATTAGTAAAGTGTTATTTACATACAGTTCCCATCGGTAGTGACCAGTAAAAACAGCTTTGAAAACAGGGATGTCTCCAAAGTTCTGTAGTGACCCAAAGCCCACTATGCCTTCTCCTCCTTGACAGATACAGCCAAGCTGCTTATCAGAAATCTCCACTACTTTGCGAACAAGTTTATGGGAATCTAAAGCAATAGGTTGAAGTAGTGTTACATCGTAGTTTAGAGATGGCAAATTTGTGGGTGCAAAAATGATTGTGCCAAGAGTTTCACCCCCCTCGTAACGTAGTTCCGATATCTTATTCAGATTCTCAAATACCCTGTGCCTGTGTAGCCGAAAATCCTTAACAGCTAGTGGAATTGCGTTACAGAGGGTTTGCCCCGCTCTGCGAAGGAGACCTGAACACTCACTATCGAAAATGTTTGATCGACCAGGCTCTTTCGTGTAAAGATTATCGGATGCCTCATCAAGAAGATGACTAATTAATGCTTGAACTATTCCAGTAGTGGAATTCCTTTCCTCAAATTGAATTGGGTTGTCAAGTGTAGGGAAAGTATCAAGATCTAATTGCGCGACTTGGAGAATCGGAGCTACGTGAAAATTACCTAGGCGGACAGGTACACCAGAAAATGAACGTGTCTCGCGATCGGAGTCAATTCTGCTCAGGACTTCTTCGATTGCTTCTTGAACCGATTTACGACGTATGTTCTCAGGCTTATCCAGCATCCTTCGCTCATCACCATAAAACATATGCTGATCTGGATGAGTGCTGAATATTTCGCCTGCACGTCTGTGTACATCCTTGAATGCAGCAATATTCCATTCTCCATCCTCAGGCTCTATACATACGCAGTGATCGTTGGCGATTTCTGGCAAGCGAACACCGACCAATAATGCTTTTACTTCAATGTTTGCACCCAGTGCTGCTAAAGCTTGCTTTGCACGGTGTTCCATGTGAATCCGAAAATCAGGCTGATAGCCCCACATGGAGTACGTAAGAACACGCTGTTTCATTCTTTGTATTGGCAGAATCGTTTGTACTTGAAGTTGGTCTAACTTATAATAACGTTTAAATCCATTGCTTGTTGGTGAAGCGCTTGAATCTGGTTCACTGGAGTAGGATCCCTTAAGGTGACACGATCTTGTAAACTTACGCAAATTACCTTGATCGATTTGAGACTTGAGGTTGACGATCCTTATGCTCGGAGTTAGGAATTTTTTTAGATATTTTTCTGCTATAGCTGGTTTAAGAGTTCTGTGGGGGAGTAAATGGGGAGGTTGCTACCAATGAAGTCTTTCCGATCGCGCGTGACGATCGCATCAAGTCGATCGATCGTCGCACAGGCGAGTTGGATGCTGTCTTCAAAGTCTTTCAAGCCAAGGCCCAGAGCAGTTTCGACGATCTGGCGATCGACAGCACAAAATCGGAGTCCAGTTAGTAGTCGATGAATGGCAGCAAGGGCTACTTCACGACCTTCGGTTTTACGAATGATGTAGAAAATATTGGTGATGGTAGTTGCGGCGATATAGCCTTCCAAGTTGCCCCGTTCAATTTGCTCGAAAAGGGCGATCGCACTCTCGACAAAGGGTTCCCGTTCCAGGATTAGGTCCAGGACGATGTTGGTATCAATGAGAATTTTCACGTGATGGCTTACTGGTATTTTTGGGTGAGATAGTCGGTGTATTCTGTTTGTAGGTCATCATCGTTTAGGGCTGCTCCAGACCGTTTGGCAATGCCCCGAAGTCCGGTGAGAGTGCCGGGGGAGATAGTTTGACGGGGGGAGAGTTTTTTTTGGTAGAGAAATTCAGCGAAGTTGAGGACTTCGTTGATTTGGTTTTCTGGAAGGGCTTGGATTAGTTGGTAAAGTTTTTCGGCGGCTGTCATGATTTTTCGGCGGTGAATGGGTTTGTACTTGAATTATTGCTGAAGTCCATTTTCATAAGCGATCTTTCCAGTAGCTTGGATCGCGACGACAACTCACGATCGCCGCAATCACGATTCGATCGGGATAGACTCGATACAAGATGGCATAGGAAAATTTGAGGGTCAAATAACGACGAATCTGACCTTCAATAAGCGGCCAGCGATCTGGTGCTCCAATAATTTTAAATATGGCGTTTTCTATCGTGTCAATGAAATCCTGGTGTCTATCTTGTTGGACAAAAAATTGCACAGCCTCTGCATATTCTTGCAGGGCTGCTGGGTGAAATTCATATTTCATTGCTTTGAGAGTTGCCGTATTTGGGCCAAGGCAATATCTCCAGGAATGGTTTGAACTGCGCCACTCTCAATTTCGGCAATCCGTTCTTGAGCTTTCTTTACTCCTGCCATCAAAATATCTTGCTCGATTTGTGTTGTCATGCTTTCCACAATTTTGTCAATGAGGATAGCTTTGGCTGCATCTGGTAATGCAGTTGCCTCTGAAATGAGTTGGTCTAGGGTTAGCATTGGATGGTTTGGCTCCAAGGGACTAGCCTGATTTTAACATTCCGCTTTACGATCGCCTTCTAACACAACTTTGAAATCTTACTCCGATCGTCCTGTCGGTGAGAAAAGTGACACGATTTTGTAAACTTACGTAAATTACCTCGATCGATTTGAGATTTGAGATTTGAGATTTTGGAATTAACCTCACCGATCGCCCAATCCTCACATAATCTCGTCAATAATGACAGAACCACCTTCACAAAAATCCACGCTGAGATCATAGTCCTCAATTAACGCGGTTCCCATCAGCGGACGACGCCCCATTGCCAACACAATGACCTCGCGTTCTACCCCATGCCAGATAATTGTTGCCAGATGTAGCCGTGTCATAACGTTAGAATCATCCGCAAGATTAGCACTAATGCGAGTTAAGTAAGGCAACTTCAGAGCGGCGACGACATCGGGTGGAAGAGTTAAAGCACCCTCGAAGCCTGTATCAACAACACACTCTATCTCAACGTCCGATCGCTCCGGGGGACGGAGAATTACATTGATTCTTGCTTGAAGCCCAACAACAGTTCCGTGAATCACAGTGCAGTCCTTGTTAAGGTGCCACCGACTGCATAAACTGCATTGAACCCAATTCGCTCTGTCCAAAGAACTGCATTTTCATGCCGAGCCTGCAAGCGACGACAGGTTGCCAGTAAATCGCTGTCAATCTCGTAATCAGCAGTTTCAATGTCGATCGAAATAATTTTGCCAATATTTTCCTGAGTTTCTACTTTGGCACGAATTTGATTCTCGTAAATTGCTTTTCCGCGTTGGACGATTTCTCGATCGTCGAGAGCAGCGTGAGACATAAAGCACCATCCATCAGCGAAGTGTTTTAGAACAAACGGACTTTTATTTTACACCATTCTGTTCTTGTTGTTTTGTAGACAGAAGATTCATTAAAACATTTGCGGTAAAATTATCGATTCTCCATAGACTTCGTGCGCTCATTCATCCCGTTAGCCAACAATCGTGCTTCTTCCTTTTCATTAGGATGATCGCTCCAGCCTCCAACAGTATGCCTAAGCTGAAAAATCAAAATTGGGTTTTCGACAAGCTCGACTTTCCAGTTCTCAAGGCGATCGCTTGGACAGACAACAGAGATAAATTTTTGTGTCTCTCGGTGTAACCCAACAACATAAGGTCGTTCATAACCATCCCCTGACCACTGCCTACAGGGGTAGACTTTCGCTCCTGGTTCAAAATGCTTAGATCCTTGTATCTCAATGCCGTTACTTAGGTAAGTTTTGTTTTTTACTGTTGCTGTCAAACTCCATACAGGACAAAGACTTGGAACGGTACGACTTTTTACCCCTACCGGAAGGCTATTTAGAATAGCTGTGTCGGAAGTGATAACAATTGCTACCTTCAGTTTTCCTTTTCGCTTGTAATTGGACTTTGACTCGTAACAATCACCAGCGACAGTTGTTGTAAACGATAGCTGGATTTGCTGTTTCCACTGCTGCCGCCACTCGTATAGGCTATTTGCGATTTGCGTGTACTGCTCTTGGTCAGTGTGAGGAATCCAAACAACGACTGTTACAGCAGAACCTATTCCGAACCTGTCTTTCATCCACTGAAACATAGTGGCAAAGCGAGCGATAGAACTTATAATTGTGTCGCAGATGCGGTACAGTTGTTCTGCAAGTCGTCCAACTTCTTCATGGCTTAAAATAATAGTTTGCATACACAGCCTCCAGATAGCTGCTTTGCAATTTAATAATTATGCAATTATATCTCAAATGTGCTGAGAATTGCAATTCAATAAATTTGTTTTATTTATTGAACCTTTACCAGCAGCTACAGCAGCCACTTAACTAAAAAAACGCAGACAAAATTTCATCTGCGTTCATCTGCGTTTATCCGCTAATATCTGCGGTCAAAAAATCCCAATCCAACTACTTCGCCGCAGGTAAAGACAACTGAGGCGCAGTTTTAGGATACCTTCCATTCCCCGAAATAACCGCCGGTTCTTGCGACAGCAAAAACTCACGAATTACTCTAGCAGCCGCTCTTTGAGCTAAACCGCCGAATACTCTCTGCCCCATATTCTGCACTTCGGACTTGACTAACAATTGCGGAATTAGCTGCAATACTTTCATTGTGTCAAAACCGGGAGTCGATCGCACAATATCCCAAATCCGCTTGATGTGTTCTAGATTATTCTGTTCAGTTTGCGAAACCACTGGTTGATTTGCCTTGACTCCAAACCATTCGCCGACTACAGATTTAGCATTCGCAAAGGCGTTGCTGGAAACCGTGTCCAGACTTTTGACTAATTCGGTGACAATGCGATCGCGAATAAAATCTCCTCTCTCAGAAAATAAATAGTCTAACCCTTGATCCAAGATTTTGCTGACATCGTAGTCTTCGCTATCGCGGGCATTGCTGAGCAAGTTTTCTAAGCGGTTCCAGCGGAATTCCCCTTGTTTGAACAACAACTCTTGCAGGGATGTCCTCAACTCCGGTGCGGGGTCGCTCAACAGCCGTTTTGCCACGTAGGGATAAGCTTTGCTGAGCACTTTGAATTCTGGGTCAACGTTGATCGCGATGCCTTCTAGCGTGACGAGCGATCGAATAATCAGCGCGTAGTAGGCTGGAACCCGGAACGGATATTCGTACATCACCGCCGAAAGTTCGTCGGTAATGCTTTTGAAATTGAGTTCGGCTACGCTAGCACCCAAAGCATTGTTAAATACGCTAGCTAACGCCGGAATAATTGGGGTTAAATCAGTGTCTGGCGTCAAAAAGTCTAACTTGACATAATCTTTTGCCAAACCTTCAAAGTCCCGGTTTACCAAATGCACTACAGCTTCCAACAAACCGTATCGCTGATAAGGTTTAACTTCGCTCATCATCCCGAAATCGAGATAAGCTAATTGACCGTCAGGAGTTGCTAAAAGATTTCCAGGATGCGGGTCAGCGTGAAAGAAACCGTGTTCTAGCAGTTGTCTCAGAGAGCATTGCACCCCCACTTCAATTAAGTAAGGAGCATCAATTCCTTGAGCTTTCACTGCTTCTAAATTAGTCAGTTTGACGCCGGTGATCCATTCCATTGTTAAGACCCGGCGGCGGGTATATTCCCAGTAGATGCTGGGAACGTAAATATCTTTGATGTGGCCGTATAGTTCGGCAAACCGTTCGGCATTTTGACCTTCGTGGGTGTAGTCCATTTCTTCGTAAATGCGCTCGCCCAATTCGTCCATAATGGCTGCGAGGTCACTGCGAATTATTTTGAAGGTGTTTTGCGCCCAAAGTGCAACGCGCCGCAGGATGTAGATATCTAAGCCGATGTTTTCGGCTAAACCGGGTCGCTGGACTTTGATCGCGACTGTTTCTCCGGTTTTGAGTTTGCCTTTGTAGACTTGTCCGAGAGATGCTGCGGCGATCGGGTTTGGCGTGATTTCAGCGTAAATTTCGTTGGGGTGTGCGCCCAATTCTTCTTGTATAAATTGATATGCTACTTCGTTAGGAAACGCTGGTAATTGGTCTTGCAGCGTTGTTAGTTCTTCTAAATATACTGGTGGTACTAAGTCTGGTCGTGTTGAGAGTGCTTGTCCGATTTTGATGAAAGCTGGGCCGAGTTGGGCGAGAATTTCTCGCAGTCGGGCGGCGCGACGCTTTTCGTTCTTGAGAGTGCGGCCTGTTTTGCCGTCGAACCACAAACTGAAGGTAAAGCTAAAAAATGTCCAAAAGACGCTCAGCATCCTTCCCCAGACTTGTAGGGGGCGATTTCGATACTGGGCGGCGATCGCCACTGGATCGTACCGAAGAGCATCTCCTGCCAACTCATAAGCTATGTCTCTGGCTGATTTGAGCGGTTCAGGAGTTACGGCTTCTGTTTTTAGTTCTACTTGTACGGATTGTAGGGGAACTGTTTTTACCTCTTGGAGATTGCCGAGTGCAGGGTGAGTCCCTGAATTTGAGTAACTTAGCGGGGTGGCTGGCGATACCGTCTTGACATCCATAAAACTCAGACCTGTGAAGCATTGTAAAGACATTGTAACAATTTGTTGCCTTCTCACCACTGCTTTAAGGAAGAAGTCATTAGTCATGATTCCGCAGTCAGTAGTCAGTAGGATAGAGGATGAAGTCATATTCTCCCACTCCGACACTCCCCACTCTCCCCTCTTTATTCGCCGGTTCTCAGGAGTCGATCGCGAATACCCGATAGTTGCGATTTTGTGCTCACGGGCGATCGGGGTTGGGGCATTTCGGTATTGGGCCAGTTATCTAAGTCGTTGCAGGGACACAACTCTGGGGGCATTCCGGCATCGCGGAACGGTACGGGCATGGCGCAACGGGCGCAAGCACTGATTTCCCATGCTGGTGTCAGCAGTTGGGCGATCGTTTCGTCAGTGCCTTGCAGGTAGGAGTCTTGGCTGTCGGGGGAGATGATTTTTTGCCAGCATTCTTCAAATTCGCTGCTGTAGCGATCGCCCGCAATTACCGATTTTGGCAGCAGCGCTTCGGAACCGTTGCGAATTAATACTTTTTTGCCTAACTGAAACCAGTAAGCAACATATTTTTTGACTTGATTTTCTGATGCCATAACTTTTAGTTAACCCTGCAACTAATTGGTGATTTTATACTTTAAAGTTCAATTTTGTACTCTATCTCATATCAATTCTGGTTGCACCAGAATGATGTTGACTGTTAACTGTTAACTGTTAACTGTTAACTGTTGACTGTTGACGGCTCGAACAATACCGATGCAACCGGAAACGATATCAAGAGTGATTAAAGTTATTTGATATTTATTTTTTGATTTATATTTTTGACATTATAGCCTATTTTTAGTTAAAAGTTTTGGCTGGCAAATCTATATTCGCGATCGAGCCGATCGCCCTCGCAGACTATTACTTTTGAGTTGGCAATGGCGTACCCAAAGCAGTCAGATTCAAGGCGTAGCCTCCGGTAGCGAGATAAACTGGATCGGCGATCGCCCCAATTTTGCGGACAAGAGTGCCGAGGCGATCGCGAAACAGCCGCCCCGCCGGATAAGCAGGCACTACTCCCCATCCCGTTTCCTCTCCAACCAAAATTACATCCGCCGTCGCCGACTTTAAGCTAGCAATCAAATCTTGCTGTGTTTGCTCCCAAACAGGCGCTGTTTGTTCTAAAAGATTTGCAGTCCAAGTTCCCAGGGAATCAATTAACAAGCATTCTGATGATTTGCCCGATCGCACAACTGCTGATAAGTCGATCGGCACTTCGAGAATTTTCCAATCAGACGGACGGCGATTTCGGTGCTGTTCCAGGCGACTTTCCCATTCCAAATCCGCTTTATCGACCAGGCTGGTAGCCACATAGATTACTTGTTTGGACGAATCTGTAGCCAGAGTTTCTGCCCATTCACTTTTGCCACTTCGGGCCGGCCCGGTTACTAAGATTATTTTAGTCATTTGTTATTGGTTATTTGTTGTTGGTTATTTGCGTCGCCCTGAGCGGAGTCGAAGGGTTATTGGTTATTGGTTACTTGTTATTGGTTATTTGTTTGATTGCCAATGATTTTTAGGCGATAATAGCATTAATAGGACAATATCGGAGTAACTCGATCGAGCTTCCAAGCATAGCCGTTTTCTTTTCAAGTGAGGTACGCCCTTACTAATTCGCAATTCAGGGAAAAAAAGCAAGAAACAGAAACTATTGCCGATGCCCAATGCCCGATGCCCAATGCCCAATGCCCAATGCCCAATGCCCAATGCCGAATGCCCAGCATTTCCCAAGCTGTTATTTATGCAAAACCCTCAGATATCAGCGATAATTTGCACCCACAATCGTCACAGCTATCTAGGTGCTGCGATCGACAGCTTGCTGTTACAGGATTTTCCCGACAACTTTGAAATAGTGGTAGTGGATAACGCTTCTAACGATTATGCCAGCCCAGACAGCTCCAAAACGCTGACCCGCGAAGTCGTAGAAGCCAGACTCTCCAACCCGCGCCTCAAGTACGTCTGGGAACCCGAACTCGGTTTGTCAGTAGCCCGGAACACCGCTGCCAGAGTTGCACAGAGCGAGATATTAGCTTATCTCGACGACGACGCGGTTGCTGAACCCAATTGGCTCAGGGTGCTGCACAGCGCTTATCAAAGCAACGAAAAACTGGCAGTAGCTGGCGGCAAAGTCAATTTGCTGTGGCCTTCGGGAATCAGCCCTCCCGAATGGCTGTCACCGGGATTGACCCAGAATTTGGGGGCTTACGATTTGGGGGAAACTTGGGTGTACGTGACGGCGGCCGGTTTGACTCCTAGGGGTGTAAACTACTCGATCCGGCGGACTTTTTTAGCGCAAATTGGCGGTTTCGATGTCAAACTCGGTAGAGTCGGCACAAATTTGTTGTCAAATGAAGAATTGCGCGCCACAGAACTAGCATTAGAGCTAGGTTGGCAAGTAGTTTATCTGCCCGAAGCCCTGGTGCTTCACAATGTCGCTCCGTCGCGCCTTCAAAAAGCGTGGTTTCTAGAGCGCGGTTGGTGGCAAGGCATCAGCGAGTGTTACCGGGAACAATTGTGCGATCGAGCCGGTATTGTTCAGCTTTGGCGTGGGGGTGAAAGGATGTTGAGGGGTGTCTACAAATCTTTTAAATATATTAGAGATCCAGCGCTGCGCTTTGAAAACTTGGTTTTTGCTTGGGGTCAAATTGGTTATTTGAGTGCAGCCGTCAGCGGGCTGATTTTTGCACCGAAATCGACCCGCAGGCATTAGGCTAGAAGCGATATCACAAGCTGTCTAGGGCCGCGTGAAAGTGCCGATCGCACTTCATCCAAAAACAACTCGACCGAATTCAGGTTCAAGCACTCGATTATGACCTCTAGTTCATCCAAGATTCCGGTTTCGGTACTCATTCCGGCAAAAGACGAAGAACTTAATCTACCTGCGTGTCTAGCGAGCATTGCCAGGGCGGATGAAGTTTTTCTGGTTGATTCCCAAAGTAGCGATCGTACAGTAGAAATCGCCCTGAATAGTGGCGCAAAAGTAGTGCAATTCTACTTCGATAACCGCTGGCCAAAAAAGAAAAACTGGTCATTGGATAACCTGCCATTTCGCAACGAATGGGTGTTAATTGTCGATTGCGACGAGCGGATTACCCCAGAACTTTGGGACGAGATTGCGAAAGTCATTCAAAACCCCAATTTTGAGGGTTACTACCTGAATCGCAAAGTCTTCTTTTTAGGACAATGGCTGCGTTACGGAGGCAGATATCCCGACTGGAACTTGCGTTTGTTCAAGCATCAAAAAGGTCGCTACGAAAATCTCGGCACCGAATCCGTGCCAAATACTGGCGACAACGAAGTGCACGAACACGTCATTTTAGCAGGTGCAGTCGGCTACTTAAAAAATGACATGATCCACGAAGATTACCGCGATTTATTTCACTGGATCGAACGGCACAACCGCTATTCAAATTGGGAAGCTCGCGTTTATTACAATATTATTGAAGGGCGTGATGATAGTGGCACTATTGGCGCTCACCTATTTGGAGATGCAGTGCAGCGGAAGCGATTTCTCAAAAAAGTTTGGGTGCGGCTGCCTTTTAAACCACTGCTCAGATTTATTTTATTTTACTTTATTCAGCTCGGTTTTTTGGATGGAAAAGCTGGCTATATTTATGCAAGGTTATTGAGTCAGTACGAGTATCAAATTAATGCAAAACTGTACGAATTGCGCTCTTGCGGCGGTCAGTTGAATGTGGCAGAACCTGAGCCTACTTTGTCGCCGCCGATAGTTAGAAGTCAGGAGACAGAGGTTAAATCGCCGTAGGCAAAGGAGGACACGGCAATGCCGTGTCCTGACTTTGAATTTTATTGTTGTTCGGGAGGATGCGATCGCACTTCTTCCGCTTCCCGCAACATACGATCGACTGGTGGATTTTGGGGATTGGCTAATTGCGGGCGATCGAACTTACCCTTGAATAATTTAAACTTACCATTAATTTTCCATTTACCATTTTTCCATCCTACCAATCCGCCCACAATTATTACAGCTAAAAGACTGAACAACAAGCTTGTTACGCCCGGATGCAGCCGATCGCCCTTTTGAGGTATCTTGATAACGAGGGGTTTGTCAATATCATTGGTAATCGCAGAGGAGACAATTCCTCCCGCCCCCAAGCCAGCACCTAATATTTGAATTGTTTTTTCTAAAGAGCGATCGCGTTCTGCTTGCTCAATCTCCACCCGTGCTCTGATAGCATTTAAAGCTTTTTCTAGTAAATCCGATCCATTGGCAAAATAGTCCAAGTCTGCTTGAATTTGCTCTGCAAAAATATGAGCTTTTTCATCTGCAAAAATTTCAAGAAAACTTAAATCTTGTTGTGGGTATTTTTTTTGGAGCAGCTTTAGCTCTCTTTCATAATTTTGAAGATTGATTTTAAGAGGGAGGCGGTAGTTATCCAAGTCTCTGATTAACTCAACGTAACTAAGATTAAGACTAGGAATGCGGTTGAGTGCCTTTTTTAAGTCTTCTAAATTACTCGAATCTAAAGTTTTATTATCTGGCAAACTTTCGACAATAGCTATTTCTGCTTTTACTTCTTTATAGCTATGCGAGAGGACTTTATAGACAGAACGACTTAATTTATATGCCTGGGTAATTTTATGGCGATAGCAAAAAATATCAACTAAATTAGGGTATTCTTCTTGTAATTTTTTGTCGGTTTCAGGAGTGACAAATATCCAAACTAAAACGTGACAATAATTTTCTAACTCATCGGGAATACCATACTCAAAAATTGGACTACCAAATAGTTCACCCGATCGGTAAAATGGAGGAGTGTCTAAGTTTTCAGGAATAAAAGCTCGCAAGCATTTATCCGCCAAAGATTTCAGCTTTTTTTGGTCTTCTCTTGAGTTCCAAAATTGCCAACTTTTCTCTGGAGTGTACCAAAGAGTTAACAATAAAGTTTGACCAAGAGAAGCATTAACTCGGCTTGGCATCCAGCAGTCGCTGGGATGCAAGCGTTTAAAAAAGTCTATGTCTACGTCGGAAGTTTTAATTCCCTGTTGGTTTTTTTCGGGACGGCGGACATTCAATGCTAAGGCAAATGTATCGTGAATTCGGACGGGATAAGCAATGCCTGCGATCGGGGAATCTGACCATTTTTCAAAGAAAATGGAGGCATCGTCTTCGGTTTGTTGAGCAGAAAGTTCAACTCGATATCCGGGTTTGTCTTGGATATCGAGTGTTTGAGTAATCCCGAATTGTTTTAAGATATTTTCGCCTTTTTCAAATAGTTCTTTGAGATGATCTTTTTTATCTCCAGCTTCTTTTCGCAACTGATAGGCAAACAAATGAACATTCGGCGCATAGATTTTGGGAGTAGACATAAAAGTTATTTACCCTTTTCACTCTCTTTGAGTTTTTGTTTTACTGCTTCGCTTAATTCTTGAAAGACGTTAGCGACCCCAGTTTTGGGTTGTTGAGCTTTAACTTTGGTAATTTCTCTGGTACTTTCTTCAAATTCCCTAAGCTGATTTCTGATATCTTTGTGGTTGCGTAACCATTTATTCAGAGTTTCCTCTGTATTTTGCAAAGGTTCGCTGCTAACAGATTCTAAGGCTCGATCTAATTCTCTTAAACAATCTATTTCAATGAGTTCGCTTTTCACAAAGTTTGGGAAAGCTAATAAGAGAGGGTTTGTAGTCATAATTTTTAGTTCCCTATAGCGCAAAATGCAGCCCAGTAAAATGGGCTTTCAAATAGTTTTTCGTCAGAATCGTAACTTTCAAAGAAACCTTTGATATATTGGGTTGACTTTGAATCTAATTTTAATTCACCTATCCATTCTAGCAATTTAGATTTGGTAACATCCCGCAGCCAAATTTGGGCAGTATTGAGGGCAAGGGGGACACTTAACCCGGCTTTGAGGTGCTGATAAAATTTTATCATTAAAAATGAGGTTGACAAATCGCTGACTGCCCACAGCGTCGATACTACACTGGGACTCCCTGCGACTAGGAAACCACTGGTGAGGCTGATGTATTCATCGCTGATACTGGTATGGTCACTAACGGCTGTTTCGCAGGCAGAGAGAACAACAAGACGACATTCTCGTAAGTCTAAGGTAGATACGTCATCAAGGGTGAGGCATTTTCTGAGATCGAGGATTTCACTTTCTGATAGACGTAGGTAGCGAGATGAATCTTCCTCTGGTATGGGTGGGGAAATGTGGCTATCTGCCAGGATCAGGGCAGAATTGAGAGGTTCCCAGAAGTTGAAGTAGCCGTGACAACCAAAATGGACACAATGGGCCGTATGAAGTTGGTAGTTGTATAGGGCGATTTTAGTTGCTTCTTGTCCAGCCAGAATATTTTTAGATTGGAAATATTTACTGATTGCCTCTACTTCGATATTGGTAAAGGGGAGATTGCCTGTGGGGTCTTGTATAGCCAGAAAATTATTGAAGTTAGTTCGATCTCGTTTTTTTGCCTGTTGTAAGAGTTGACAACTGGGGGCGTAGCTGACACCTTGCCTAAAGCAATCTAACAAACAAGGACTGGTAGGTTCAGGAGAGTCAGTTTCAGGGTTGAATCGCCTCCAAGTTTCCCGACTGACTGGTAAAGCATGAAGGGGAAATAAATGCAAAAAAATATTAGGAATCAGGATGAGTTTATCAATATTTGGAGGAATTTGTGATAAAACTTCATCAATATGCAAATCCTGAGCTAAAGTTTGCAGGCGAGAGACGAGAACCCTGCGCCATTGAAGTTTATTATCTATACTTCTGAAAACATTTACAGAACTCCACTCTGCTGTCAAACGCGCTAAAGTTTCATCAACAGGTAATTTACAGAGAATAGGTGTTTTGCATTGATGAGTAATAATGAAAACGAGTAGTTCTCCACCAGCAAAATACCACTCAATAAGCGATGTTTTATCATCTAGTAAATCTTTAATTTGCTCAAAGCGAATAGGTGATAATTGCTCAAGAGAACTGGAATGCTGATGTATTAGTTCTGCAATGTTACGGGCTTTACTGCGTTCGACATATTCTATTGCTTCGTTTATATAGTCTAGTTCTTGGTTGCTAGACTCTAGCTTCAGGCAAGTTTCCACCATACCCCCATAGGCAGATTTCCATTCTTCAGCTAGTTTTTTTTTGTCTTCTTCTGATTGGGAACCACAGATAATTTGAGTCCGTAAGGATTCCGCAGTATCGATAGCTTCCTTGTAAGCATTGTACGCATTTTGGTATCTTTCTGCACTGTAATAAATATGTCCAAGGTTTTTCTGAGTTTCTGCATAGTATTGAGGAAAAGCATCACGGGTGTGTATATTCAAAGCATTTGTAAAATGGCTAATCGCTGCTTTTATATCATCATTTTTCGTAGCTTTACTTATATTGCTACGCTGGATATAAGCACCACCCAAATTATTTTGTGTATTAGCCCATTCATTAGGGAATATGGAAGCTTTAAGCAAATCCGAAGCATCTAAAAAATAATTAATAGCTGCTTCTATATCCTTTAAACTTGTCTCTATGTCCTCTACATTTTCGCTACGGTAAATATAAGCATTCCCCAGACAGTTCTGAAGCTGAATCCATCTTTTAGTTTTAGAATAGCCTAAACGGATGTACTCTTGTGAAGCAGCTAAAAGGCACTCTATTCCCTGTTCCAATATTTGTGTCCGATTTTGTTTAATCGCGATTGGGTCACGGAAATTAGGCTTATATCGAAAATGTTCGAGGCAAACAATGCCCAAATTATGTTGAACTATCGACCAATCTTCGGGTGAATTTTCTGGATTATAAACGTCTAAAGCACCTAAAAAATAATTCATTGATATTCGTAAGTTTTCGAGTCTATAATCTCGAATACGATGACGATAGGCAATACCTAGAGCTATTTGAGTTTTAGCCCATTTATCGGGATTGGCTTCTTTAGTTCGTACATTCAGCGCGGCATCGTAGCAGTTAATTGCTGACTCTATATTCTCTGCACGTTCCCCTTCAATCCGCTCCATATAAACATCACCTAAATGTTTTTGAATCCAAGCCCAATATTCAGGGTAATCATTCTGAGTGTGTACTTTCAGAGCATCTAAATAACACCCAATTGCTTTTTCTAAATAATCGCTTCTATCTTGCCCAACATAATCTGCATAGTCTACATAAGCCAGCCCCAACATACCTTGGGTTTCTGCCCAATCTGTAGGGGTATCTTCAGAATTAAATACCTTTAAGGCAGAACTAAAATGACGGAGTGCTTTTTCTAAACTCTCTGCTTGCTTATCTTCCCAAACAGAATAAACATAAACTGTGCCAAGTTTAAATTGCAGTCTCGCCCATTCTTCTGGAAAGTCTTTGTAAGTAAATACATTTAGGGCATTCGATAAACATTCAATTGCTAATTCTAAATCATCTAAGCATTTTCCTTCAGTACGATTAACATAAAGAGCCCCTAAACTAATTTGGTTATTTGCATATCTTTCTGGATAGGCTTCAATAGTAAAAAATTTAGAAACTGCTTTATGACCTGTCATAGCAATCTCTAAATTTGTAACTTGGTTTCCTAATTTAAACCCTGAAATTAATACACTAAAAGTATAAATAACTATAGCTACTCCTATTCGTTCATCTGGTGGCAAAAACGATAATATCCCAGATGTGTACTCTGCTAGTAAAATAGGAAATACCTCATGTAGTAAATGCAATTTAGTTTTTAGAAACGGATATACAACTTCTCGATCGCCATTGCTTTCTGATACCAATGAAAATAACGTGGTCAAGAAGCCAAGCTCAATTTTAAAAGGAGGTGGAGAAGGTTCAGGTAATCCTAATTTCTTGGCTATTTGAGAGGCAATATCAATTAAGAAATTAGCTTTACTTCGATCGCCTCTATCTGATAAGGCTTCTGCTTCTTGTTCCAGAGTTTTAACTAACCCTGCACTCATTAAATTAGGGTTAGCATCTAAAAGACCCTGCACTTGATTGATATTAGAATACTTTAGTAGCTCTTGAACTAGGTCCCAATAACTTTCTCTCAATGCTTTTACCAACTGTTCTGCCCAATATAGTAAAAACCTTGCAGTATTTTGTTGTCGCTCTTGCTGCTTTTTGTCTGCTACCAACCTCATTATCTGCACTAATGTCTCGTCTACCAACTCTCGGTTATTCTCCAATAAGCTACTTTCTTCACCGTTGGGGCAAGTCACTAGATCTTCAATCAAGTGTAGATAAGCTTGGGCGCGGTTTTCATCCATGATGATGGAGAGGGGGTAGAGAATCACACTGATATTTATCTTATCATAATTCGATGGTTCGGTGGTTGAAACCGCAGCTACAAAAACGAAGTCCGCCTACGCGGACTAAGAGATATTCGATATGCCTATTACAAAGCAACAAAAAGGGTATCATGGATGGCCTGAAACTGGGTTTTTGTGACAGACTTCGTTACAGTGCAAAGATTTGGGAAAAAACTCGGTTTCTTTGATTGTGCGCGAGTCCATCGTCGTGAGAAAGTTCGCGTAGCTGATTTTCAAGAGTTTCCAGATTATTAGGCTCATTATTTGCTACAGCCATCACAATTAATCTATCCTATTGTCGATCGCACTCTCAGATTGCAAAGGACGCTCAATTTCATCAGGATCGAGCATCACTTCATCATCTTCATCCAAGTCGAAATTCTCTGGAACTAATCGATCGAAGCTATTGCGGGTTGGAAGTTCAGGCAGATCTCCCAGCATAGCAACTGCTTCAGCAAGTAGATTCAGATTCTCTGGATCGGGGTGTTTTTGTGCCGCCCGCACAGCCAAGATGACGATACGCAATCCTCCTCTCATGCGATCGACATCACGGGCCAGTCCATACATTGCTTGAAAGTCATTTTCCTCAATAATGCGGTACTGTCCTGTTTTTGTCTGGAGGGTAGCAATGACACCATTGGCGATCGAACTCAGTGCTTCTGCGCCCTTCAAACGAAACTTCTCAAAGGATGTCCAATTTGCACCGCTTCGCAACCTAAATTTTTTATTTGTAATTTGCATAGTTTAACCTCTTTACCCTATGCTAACGTAAATCCAACGAAAAAACAACGGCTTGCGAGAATATTTCGTGACAGGCGAAGAGATGGGTAAAAACCCGGTTTCTTTGGTTGTGCGGGTGGCCAGAAATGGGTTTTTTGCTATGTTTATATTTCTTGCAAAATGCGACTATTCAAACGCTCATATTCATCCTCTAGGAGCCACATTTTAGCAGATTCATAATTGTCACTAGAAAAAATAACTTGATAGTTTTGTGCCGGGTTATGGATGCAAAAAGTTCCTGATTTTTCCTTAACCAACATCAGGATATAAGGAGG
>JANMLZ010000002.1:0-6417 GCA_031372825.1 Cyanobacteria bacterium OTE_58_metabat_593
TACCAAAAGTTTTGATAAAATCAGAATCACTCAAATTCGCCCCAGCAAAATTGACACGCCGCAAACTAGCATTAGAAAAATCCGCACCTTTAATTACAGCCCGCGATAAATCTCTCCCTTCCAAAGCAAACTTATCGACCTTCACCAATATCGTCGCCGCATTCCCCCCCACATAACCAACTTCTTCCTCAGTTTTGCCTTTCGTCGCCTCCAAAATTTCCAACAGTCTCGACTTAACCTCACTCACAAACTCGGTTTTTGCCAGCATCGGCACCAGCAAATCCATCACCGCTTTCGTCAAAGGTTCCCGCCCCAAACTATTGCGAAGTTGCGCCAAACTTTCACTCACAAAACCCTTCAAAGCCGGAATCGGCACAATATCACCTGCATGATCCGCCTGACGGCTAAAATACGCCGACCAAGTATAATTCACCGACTCAACAGAATTATCCAAATACAATTGTGCCTGCGATAACTCCGTAAAATCAGCGGGCAAAACCCCCAACTCCGCCGCCAATTTATACGCTACAAAAAACTCCAAAAGCGACCTGTGCGCCGGAGAATAATCGCCCTCAGCATTGCGAATTAACATAGTTTGACCCATCATGTCGTAATGCCAGTGGTCTAAATCCTTTTCTGCTTGCACCGCAGCACCAAACAAGCGGCGAATCCTGTCAGGAAATAGCCGATAATTCAAACTCATTTGGTCTGTTGATAGCATTTCCCAGGACAGTTCGCACAGAAAAAATAGTTTATCTGCCAGCGATGTAAACGTCCTTTCTGCCTTGATATCCCGTTCCATTTTCCGCCGCACCGCATACAAATATACCCGCGACATATCCACGGGTTTACCTGCTTGAATATCCGGCAATGATTCTAATATCAATTCCGCCATCACCGGCCGCCGCGCTAAATCCAATAACTGCGGATTGTTCATCACCTGTGCCACAGTTTCGGCATCGGCTTGGTGAGATAATACCTGACGAATTTGCTCGTCGTCAAATGCTGCTAATTCCAATACTTCAAACTGCGGGGTTTCTCCGCTGAGATTGGCAGTCGAGGCTTTTAATTCCGCATTCAATAAAGCGCGTCCTTCTTTGGCTTCGGGAAAGTGTTCTGTGCGACAGGTTAAGATGACTTTCGCACCGGGAACAATTACTTTTGCTAGTTCCCAAAAATTATTAATTGTTTGTTGTCGATCGCACTTTGCGGCCATTTCATCAAAACCGTCAAAAATCAACAGCAACTTACCCATCCGATTCAGTTGGTCGAACACTTCGCTATTCAGTCGGATATTGTGCTGAGTAAAGAAGAAACCAGCCAAAACATTCTCAACATTCAAAGCTCTTGCATAGTCGCGCAAAGTAATAATTAAAGGCAAGCGAGGCCGTTGAGTTCCTTTTTGTTTTGCCTGTTGGTAGCGCTGCAAAGCCGTCCAAGCGTAGTGAAAAGCAAACCAAGTTTTCCCCGTCCCGAATTCCCCCAAAACTGAGATGTGTTCCTTTGCCGGATCGTCCATCCACAAGTCGATATAACCGTCAATCCAGCCGTCCTCTTCGCCGTAATGACTAGCATCAATCTGTCGCTTGTTAACGGCATCTAACTCGGCTTTCGTACAACCGAGAGGCACGTATTTGCCATCAATTTGCCTGCGCTGAACTTCGTTTGACAACCATTTGATATAGCCGCTAAAATCAGCATCGACATCAATCAATTCATCAAAAGTATAACAATCGAGATGGCGGTTTTCTGGTTTGTCAACTTCCTTGCGGGCTGCTTTGGAAATCCGGCGCGCCGTCACCAGCCAACCTTCATCGGTTTTTTGCGTTTTTACCGACTGTTTCAGCGCCCCAACATCTTGAATTCCGGCTTCTCCCGCCATGCCGCGAATCAAAATGCGATCGAACCTACCCCGCCTCACCGGAATCCGAATAATCCATTCAAAATAGTTATCTTCCCAAACCTGATACGCCTCAAAATCGTAACTCAATATTTCAAACCAACCGCGCATCTGCTGGGCCAAAGCAAATTCTTGGGATTTGGCCGCAGTTTCATTTCCTGCTGGTAAAGCCGGATGATTTTCCACAGCCAGCCGCGCAATTTCCGCGCGCATTCCTTCGAGAGTTGGGAGTCGATCGATCCTTTCTTGAACTGCTACAATCTGTTTGTGTACTGAATCAATCTGATGATTGGTCAAAGCTTCTTTCGGATTGCGAGTGCGCTTGGTGACGGCGATAAAAACAGCGGAAAAAGCAGCAAATTCGCGCCGAATGTCAAGCCCCAAATCTTTAATTTCATCTCCCAAAGCATAGGTATCAAGAAAATCTTCTCCTTGTTTGAGAAAAATAGCCGGAGAATTGCGATCGAATGCTTGACCAAAAGCTTGTTTAATCTCTGATTCCCGAAACAGTTCTAAAATTGGTTTGGGTTTGCCGACGCCATATTCTACCAAAGTGTAGGCGTAAACGCTGCTGAAATCTGGCAGCGGATGTTCGGGGTCGAGGTTAAATTTTTTGAGTAATTTGATGACTATTTCGCTGCGCTGAAACTTGTCTTTAATTATAGGATTGGCGATACTGGTAATCGCGCTGATAATCGCATCAAGAGGTACAATCATACTGGGATTTTGAGGTGATTGGTGGGAAAATAAGGAAATGCGATCGCACCCGACAGACTTTTTGATTATATCGGGTAGAGACACGGCAGTGTCCATTGGTGTCAACAACCAGCTTTTAGTCCACCAGTCCTCCCGCCCGCCCATCAGTCCTCTTTGATTGTATGACATTATTTGGAATTAGGTTTTGTGTAAAACTACAGACTGACAATACCTCGTTTTAGCGCTACAATCGCAGCCTGAGTGCGATCGCTAACTCCTAATTTTCCCAAAATATTGTTGATGTGAAACTTGACGGTACTCTCGCTGATATGCAAAATCTCGCTAATTTCGTGGTTGGATTTGCCAGTTGCGATCAGGCGAATTACCTCCGATTCCCGATCGCTCAATTGAGGATTGCTCATGCGATCGGCTAATTTGGCTCCCACTGCGATCGGGATGTACTTTTTACCGCTAACAACAGTACGAATTGCTGCAAAAAGTTCGTCAGGTTCCGCATCTTTCAGCAGATAACCTTTGGCACCAGCCCGCAGCCCGCGATAAATATCTTCATCACCATCATAAGCAGTGAACACGACGATGCGGGCAGCTTCAAATTCCGTACAAAGGGCGGTAATGGCCGCGACTCCATCCATTTGTGGCATTCGCACATCCATTAGCGTCACGTCTGGCTGATATTCGCGGAACATTGTTAATGCTTCCTGTCCATTGCTAGCTTGGGCGACAACTGTTAGATCTGGTTCTTGTTCCAGCAAGGCGGTTAAACCCTGTCGCATAATCGCATGATCGTCGGCAATTAAAACGCGAATCATATTTGATTGTTGAATCATCTTTTTTCCCTGTTAATTTTATGAAATTGGTATAAGAATCTTAATCTGCCTCCCCAATTAAAGTAAATGCCGCCCAATCTCGCGGCTTGGAATGGTTTTTCATCGTCGCTAACATTGCCTGCCGCAATGCCTGTGCTTTATTCGGATTTTTTTGCAAGTTTTGGTAGAATTCCTTCATTAAAAAGGCTGTCGGCGCATCAGGAACCGCCCATAAAGAAACAATCACACTCGGCACTCCAGCCGAAATTAAAGCCCGCGACAAGCCAATCACGCCATCCCCGGTAATTTTGCCTTCTCCGGTGTTGCAGGCACTTAAAACGACCAAGCTTGCTTGCAGTTTCATGTCGAAAATTTCTGCTGCGGTCAATAAGCCGTCATCGGTGCCAGAGGGAGCCAGGGCGATCGCACTTCCCAATCCATTCACATCATCCAGCAATCCATGTGTTGCCAGGTGAATAATCGATGCCTGGGGCATTTTTTGGACGATCGCAGCTTTTGTACCTTGTGCGCCTGTGATGGCTTGGGTATTGAGCAGAGATGCGATCGCTCTGGCTTCGGCTTCGGCTCCAGGTAGAGGAGACAATTGCCGTTTGGGTTCTCCGGGATAGGAAGAAACACTGGGCATGGTGGGATTGCCCAGCACCAGAGCTTTTCCGCGACTGCTGGCTGGCTGATTGGCTAACTTCTGTCGTTGTTGCCTGGTTAATGCCAGAACTTGAATCGAGGGTGCAGTCAAGATAGTGTGTTTTTCGATTAAGTAAGTACCGTTGGCATCTTGCAGGGCGGGGAAGGGCACTTGGAAGAGGGAAGCTTGAGGAATGAAAATAACATGAGCATTGGGATCTTTCGGGAGCAGATTGGCAATGGGGTCAATCAGCAGTTGATGCAGCGTCGGCAAGTCGATTTGGGGGTTGACGAAACCAGTGCTGCGACTACGGACAGCCAGGAATTCTTGATTGCCAATGATTAAGTTGGCTAGGGAGCGGTTGTGCTTTTGCCAGAGGGGTTTGAGGTCTACTTGACGGAAGGTGATTTCGCCCGTGGGTTGAATCACCCAAATGTAGAGAGCGGATTCCCGCCATACTTGTTTGCCCTGAATCTGGAAGTCGTCGGAGATGATGGAATACTGCACCAAAGTCGCGTTCTGTGCTTTGGCGATTTGGCGAATCTCGTCTTGATTGGGAGCAGCGGCGATGACGGGATTGCTAGAACCTGACGATAAGCGCTGTATCAGGAGATCGACAAAGGCACGGGCACGTCCCCGTTCGGCAATTTCTAAAGCCGCGATCGGGTTATTCTGAGCTACCCGAACTTTTTGTAGAAGGCGATAAGTGCTAGCTTGTCCTTCAAAGATGGAGACTTTATCAGCATCGTTGGAGCCGAGCAGTTGACGCATCGATTCCCAAACTTGAATCCCATTGAGCAGCATTTTTTCAGATTCAGTTGGGTTGCCAGTTTTCAAGAACGCCACTCCGAGGTTGTTGAGCGCCACACCCTCCCTACGGCGGTCTTTCATTTCGCGGGCGATCGCTAAACTTTGCTGTGTATACTTGATCGCTTTGGCATAGTCGCCTAGAGAGAGGTAAGCACCTCCCAAATAGCCCAGTGCTGTACCTTCCCCTCGGCGGTTTTTAATTTCCCGTGCGATCGCTAAATATTGCTCCCCATACTCGATCGCTTTGGCATAGTTGCCCACAGATTGGTAAGCACCGCCCAAAGTGCCCAGTGCTACACCTTCAGTTTGGCGGTCTTTAATTTCGCGGACGATCGCTAAACCCTGCTGTCCGTACTCAATGGCTTTGACATAGTTGCCCAGAGATTTGTAAGCGTTTCCCAAATTGACCAGTGCCATACCTTCCCCAAGGCGGTCTTTAATTTCGCGGGCGATTGCTAAAGTCTGCTGCCCATAATCAATCGCTTTGGCATAGTCGCCTAGAGTGTGGTAAGCGTTTCCCAAATTGCCCAGTGCCGCACCTTCCCTAAGGCGGTCTTTAATTTCGCGGGCGATGGCTAAAGTCTGCTGCCAATACTCAATGGCTTTGGCATAGTCGCCTAGAGTGTGGTAAGCGTTTCCCAAATTGTTCAGTGCCGTACCTTCCACTCGGCGATTTTTAATTTCGCGGGCGATGGCTAAATGTTGCTGCCCATAATCAATCGCTTTGGCATAGTCGCCTAGAGTGTGGTAAGCGAGCCCCAAAATTCCCACTGCCAGACCCTCCACTCGGCGATTTTTAATTTCGCGTGCGATCGCTAAACTCTGCTGTCCATACTCAATCGCTCTGGCAGAGTTGCCCAAACGGTGGTAAAAATTTCCCAAATTACTTAGTGCCTCACCTTCCTCTCGGCGGTCTTGAATTTCCCGTGCGATCGCTAACTGTTGCTGCCCATACTCGATCGCTTTGGCAGAGTTGCCCAAAGAGTGGTAAGCGACTCCCAAATAGCCCAGTGTCCTACCTTCCCCAAGGCGGTTTTTAATTTCCCGTGCGATTGCTAACTGTTGCTGCCCATACTCGATCGCTTTGGCATAGTCGTCTAGAGAGCGGTAAGCGATTCCCAAATTGCCCAGTGCATTACCCTCCCCGTAACGGTTTTTGAGAGCGCGATAAATTTGGAGTGCCTGTTCCCAGGAATTTAGCGCTGCTCTTAATTGGCTAGTCTGATATTGTTGAAGCCCCTGCTGCATCAGCCGATCGGCCTCTACTTGACGAGGATCGATCGCCTGAGCAGTAGCCGGGAGTGAGGAGTGGGGAGGAATGTAAAAGGCAACAGACAACAGGCAAAAGACGAGGGGAAAGAGGAAGCGCGATCGCTCAATTTTCGGGATTTGGATTAAGCGATATCCTCCGTGTAACTATCTTCTACAGTAATCAACAATCCACAAACACAATAGGGGACTACCCACAAACTTTGTTTGCGGGAAGGTGCAAAGATCAAAGATATGGACTTACGCATGGGGCCGCAGAAACCGGGTTT
>JANMLZ010000204.1:0-25458 GCA_031372825.1 Cyanobacteria bacterium OTE_58_metabat_593
GGATAAACTTTCTGTTGAAGAGTTCGATCGCTTTCAATTCCTCAACCAATCCTACCGCGAAAAGTTTGATTTCCCCTTCATTGTGGCGGTGAAAAAACATACTAAAACCAGCATTCTCGCAGCATTTAAACAGCGCCTCGATAACTCATTTGAAACTGAAATGCAGCAAGCTTTAGCGGAGATTTGCGAGATAGCCCGCTTTCGCCTTGACTCGGTAATTCAAAATTAATCACTCCGACTCAAGAAACCGGGTTTTTACGAAAATACTGCGTTACAGCCCGCAGATTCGGTAAAAAACCCGGTTTCTGGGCTCCCATGACAATTTAGATCCAGGAAATATCACCCGATCGGGCGATACTTCCCGCCAAAATAGTTCTATAATAGTATCATAAGGCACAGAAAAAGATTCGGACGTACCACACAAAGCTGGTATGGTGACAGGTTTCCATGTGCTTCCCAGAAAAACGCTCTTGGAGGCAAAGTTATGACATTCTTCAATCGCCAACTAACCAAAAAATCCCCCGCGCCAGTACCTGTAGAAAACATCAAACAGGTCGATCGCGACGAACCTTTAGGCCACTTGCACCCCAATTTCCGGCAGTGGGTATGGTTGAATCCATCCCATCAGCGCGCCCAGTAAATCAGGTACTTCTCCGCCGCCGCAAACAAGCCATAAAGCACGGTTCCCATAACTGCCAAAACCATCAATCCTGCAAAACCTAAAGGCACGTCAAAGTTAGAACTCGCGGTGACAATTAAGTAGCCGAGACCTTTGTTGGATGCTACTGTTTCCGAAATTACAGCGCCGACAAAGGCGAGGGAAATTGCTACTTTTAGGGATGCAAAAACGTAGGGTAAGGTGTGGGGGAACCCGACTTTTTGGAAGATTTCGATTTGCGATGCACCTAGCGATCGCATCACATCTTTCATCTCTGGTTCCACTGTATCTAATCCCAAAGCGACGTTAACGGCGATCGGGAAAAATGCCAGCAAAAAAGCAGTCAGAATTGCTGGCACTGTGCCGATGCCAAACCACAGCGCAAACAACGGCACTAACGCGACTTTCGGTACAGTATTGAATCCCACTAATAGCGGGTACAAAACTATATATGCAATCCGCGAATAGCCGATCGCAAACCCCAGCACTACACCCGCGACAATGGCGAGGATGAAACCCGCTAAAGTTGTAAACAAAGTTTGTCCGGTGTTTTCGATCAGTGCCTTACTTTGAGTGAAAGTAGCGGCGATAATCGCTGAAGGTGCGGGCAAGTTATACGGGGGAATTTTGAATAGAAATACCAGAATTTCCCACAGTACGAATAGCAAGATTGTCGCAGCAATTGGCATCACAACGGTTGCTGTTTTTGAGCGAGCAAATTTTTCTAAATTATCCATTGCTTTCTCGTTTTTTAATTGCGGTGAATGTGGCGGCGTATTTCTGCTACGATGTGGTTGAAATCATCCGACATGATCATATCTAGATTAGTCGGACGCGGTAGGTTGACTTTTACTTTGTAGACGATCGAACTCGGGCGCGGGCCCATTACATAAACCGTATCCGACAAGAAAACAGCCTCCCGCAAATCGTGAGTGATCAGGATGCAAACACACTTCACGCGCATCCACAACTCTTGCAACATCACCCACATTTCCTCGCGGGTGAAAGCATCTAACGCCCCAAAAGGTTCGTCTAACAGCAGGATTTCCGGTTGGTGAATTAACCCCCGACACAGAGAAGCCCGCTGTCTCATTCCGCCCGACAATTGCCAGGGAAACTGTTTTTGAAAGTCTTGCAATCCAACAGTAGCTAACAATTCTTGGGCTTGGCGCACAAACATTTCCCGGCGTTTCGGATCTTTCGATTCCCGCTTGTAGGGCTGCACTACTTCCAGCGGCAAAAGTACGTTGTCGAGGGTATTTCGCCAAGGCAAAAGCACGGGATTCTGAAAGGCGATGCCGACATTTTTCAGCGGTTTGGTAATCTTTTTGTCCCGAATCCGAATTTCGCCGATCGGCGCTGGAGATAGCCCGGAAACCATCCTTAAGATAGATGTTTTTCCGCAGCCGCTAGGCCCTACAAAGGATACAAATTCTCCTTGGGCGATCGACAGCGAAATCTCGTCAATAATTCGCCTCGGTTGGCCGTCAACTTCATATTGTAAACCCACCCGATCGAACTCTAAAAGAGTCGGTTCTTGGGTGCCGATCGCATTTGTGAGCATTTTAGGCTGTACCACAGTTAGTCTACCTCCTTTGTTAGTAGAACCTCATCCGTATCCTGTATGCACCAAGTTTGACAAATTTGTATATTGTATTTATTGTTGATAATTTAGAATCGTGCTGTATCCGAAAATACAAACTTTTGCACCCTCGATCGCACAAGCGAGCGCAACATAAATACCGCCCGAAATATCCACTGGTTGGTTTGATTGTTGTTTGACAAAAAACGAAAAACTGTGTTTGTGTATACAGTCAGTTGGGTAATTTCAGAATACGGTATACAACAAATCCGATCGCTGCTTAACTTTAAGGCGAAATTCGCAGAGATGGGCGATCGGTTTTTGATGTGGTTTGTTGTCCCAATAGCAAGCTTTTTTTATGAAAAATACATGGTTAGGACGATCGCTCTCCCTAGTGCTAATTGCAGCGCCAGTCATTCTCAGTAGCTGTCAATCTCAGCAGCCAAATGCCGCAACCACCCCTGCATCCGGGGGAACAACTGCAACCACAGCCGCCGATACGTCACAGAAACGCACCATCAAAGTCAATCCATCTTGGCTGCTGCAAGGTGACAACGCACCGCTGACAATGGCGATCGACAAAGGCTATTTCCCAGCCGAAGGATTGGATGTCAAAATCGAGCGCGGCTACGGTTCCTCTGATACAATTACCAAAGTTGCAGCAGGCCAATTCGAGATCGGATTTGGCGACATTTACTCGATGATGGAGTTCAACGCCAAGAATCCCAACGATCCAGTAGTCGCAGTTGCAGTACCTTACAATCGATCGGCATTTTCAATTGTCACCCTCAAGTCGAGCAACATCGCAGATCCAAAAGCATTAGCCGGCAAAAAGCTAGGAGCTCCCGCAGGAGATGCACCGCGCAAATTGTGGCCAGTATTTGCCCAAAAAGCGGGCGTGCAAGCCGACTCGGTAGAGTGGATTACCATGGAGCCCAAGCTGCGGGAAACATTATTAATTAAGGGCGATGTGGATGCAGTCAGCGGCTTTGCAACCACGATTATTCCTGCATTAGAAAAATCAGGCAAAAAGCCCGAAGATATGAATGTCTTCTACTACACCGATAACGGTTTAGATTTGTACGGAAATGCGATCGTTGTCAAAAAAGCATTTTTAGATAAAAATCCCGAAGTAGTCAAAGGCTTTTTGAGAGCGTATTTTAAAGGGATGCAAGATACCTTAAAAGATCCGACAGCCGGATTGGAATCGGTGGTAAAAGCGGGAGATAGCTTGATGGACAAAAATGCCGAAAAGCGCCGCCTGCAAATTGCTTTAGAAAGGCTATATATAACTCCAGAAGTTGAAAAAGTTGGCTTGGGCGGAGTCGATCCAGTTCGTCTGGAAGCGACAGCCAAACAAGTAGCAGAAGCTTTGAAAATTGCAGCGCCACCGGTTGATAAGATAGTTGATGAAAGCTATTTACCTCCGAAAGCAGAGCGGGCTTTACCTCCTGCGGGCGATCGCAAACCGCTGACTTAAAAGGCGATCGAATATATTGCGGTTGTCCGAGATTATTCGGCGGTTTAAACCGCTACTACACAAACAAAGTCCGCCTGCGCGGACTGGGAGAACAAGTAGAATCCCGGAAGCATTATGAAATATGAAGTTGTGGTATGACCACGAATAATAAGCGGAATAAGTTGCTAAGGATACGGGTTTGGAGATAGTTAAGGGTTGAGCGATCGCACTTCAAAAAGCTCGATCGCCCTCTGTCAGAGAATGTTGAGAAAAAGAAGGGCGAACTTTTGCCTGAATTCAGTTAATTGATTAACTATTGGGAAGTCACAGTCACAGTATAGTTTGTGTTACCTCCTCTTTCTTGAACCACAAGAATATAGTTATTAGCACCTAAGCTTCTTTTAATTGTTCCGGCTGAATTACTATCAGCCGAAGCACTATCTATCTGTTTTCCTAAATCTATAACTCCATTACCGTTTGTATCAACATAGAGCCACATTCCAACTTCGTTAGTTACTCGATCTAAGAGTATGTTGACATTACTGGGACTCATCAAACTAAATAAGTAATATTTTTTGCGATTTTTGCGATTTAAAAAAACCGTGTCACTAAAGGTTTTACGTTCTGGCAGTGAACCCAAATTAATTGCATCATTTGTGTTGTTAACAAGTTGAAGGGTGTAGTCACTATTACTACCTTTAAATTGAACGGTTACAATATAGCTGTCCACTCCTAAAGTTCTACTAATTGCTCCCGTTGAATTGCTATAAGCCAAAACACTATCTATTTGTTCTCCTGAATCTATGACTTTATTGCCATTGGTATCAACATAGAGGCGCATTCCAAGTTCGTTAGTTACGTTGTCCAAATAAAGACTGACATTGCTTGGCTTATTTATGGTAAAAAAGTAAGTTCTTTCCTGGTTTTTGGAAGTGAGCCGATCGCTAAAAATGAGACTTTCTTTTAAAATACCAATATTAAGCTTGCCGTCTTTTATGAGTTCTATTTGGGGGGCTTCTATGACAGAAGGCGAGCTAGGAGGTGCAGGTAAAATAACATTTGGAGGTGATAGTTGTCGGAAATCAGCAAATATAATAGATATAAGAACAGATATAAAAGCAGGTACTGACGCTATTATTATAGTGACAATTCCACTCAGCAATCTTGTACGCGATAAAACATTTTCATTGTTTGCACGAACAAAGGTTTCATTCGATTGGGAAATTCGAGCGATATTGTCTGCAACTCGATCGTATACAAATGTCTTACCAAGATCATTTGGCAGTGTTTCTTTTAATTGATAATCATCAGATTCAGAGTTCTTATGACTAGCGCCCATTATTTTTCAACCTCCAAATTAAACTCAAGAGTATGGGTTCATTACCTATCCAATTAAAAATCTCCCTATGTAATTCTTCTTTTTTCAAAGTATCTAAATCACTTGGATCGTTAGTATCAACAATAAATAAACTATTCAAGAAAATTTTATCGAATATTGGTACAACTACATAACATTTATTGTCACGTCTCACTAAATCCTTATTATTTTGAGTGAGATGTTTATAATTAGCTGGGAGATTATGTAAATTTGTTATATCGATACATTGGGCTTTATGCCTTTCATTAGAATTCATTTCTTGAAAAGCACATCCTATAGATCCCTCATCCAATTTTAATCGTATACCTTTTTCTGTAATATCATAATTTTTAGTATTGGTAATTATTTGAAGCTCCCACTGACCGAATTTTGTTCTAATTGGCATCATGATATACATACGAGCCGAATTAGTAAGGCTAAATTTAACACGTATAGACTCTAAAAATTTATTTAAATCTTCTTCAAAAAAAGGTAAGGTTATTCTTTGAGTGATTTGGGCAATATTTTGGTTCTCTTGTTCAGTATCTCGATTACTACTATGCCAGAGCAGTATACAAGGAGCTACGATAATCGCGATGGCAATTCCTCTAGCATTGGATGGTTGTTTTACAAAACTCCAATTTTGAGGAACAAGACTATCTTTAGCAGTAAAAAATGCTTGTGCATCACCTAGGCTGACAACTATCGATCCAATGATTGTAAAAAAAAATAGAAGAAGCTTGTGAGGCTTAAATTTATAACTCATATATTTTAGTTCATACAAGAAGCTTTTACTACGAATGAATTTCATAATTAGCGATCGTAAAATATGAATAAAGCATAGGTAAATATAGGTAGAGATAGTATTTTGAACTTGATTTGTTATGATATTTGCTATCTACATATTTATATATTACTACAAGATATAGCAATTTTGGAGTGGATTAAGTAGTAAAAAAGTAATAAAAAAGTAATAGAAAAGTAATAATTGGTCGCTAATGCGGTAAAATATAGATACGATCGGGAGTTTCGTAAGGCAAAACTCCAACATGAACGATCCATCACTGAGAGAGTTGGAAAAATGACCGTTGACGAAGCTCTAACCATTGTCGAAACAGTTGTAGACTACCCAAGTCTCAATAAAGTCCAAAAAATAGTGTTTCGGCAATCCTGGGAAGGACGGTCTTATGTGGAAATTGCTCAAACCGCAGGCTATGACTCTGATTATATCAAAGATGCTGGTGCTAAGCTTTGGAAGCAACTCTCTGAAGCCTTTGGAGAGAAAGTCAAAAAAGATAATATTCAGTCAGTCTTAAAGCGATACACCCGACGACACAAAGTGAATCTACAGCGAAATTTGACGATCGAAGTTAATCTCAGCGGTGCAAATTTTAGTGGCGCAAACTTAAATGGAGCTATAGTAGTTGCTAACTTCATTGAAACAGATTCATCTCAAGCTGATTATAAAGGATCGATCGCACCGGATGACAATACAGCATCATCTGAAGAAATCGCAGATATTGAAGATGAACAAAATCAGCAAACTCAGGCTGACTCTGAAAACGAAATTAACTGGAACGGTTTTTGCTTTCACTCCGACGCCCAAGTGAAAATTGCCGAAACGCTCGATCGCACTTCCACTCTCTTCATCCCCAACTCCCAACTCCGACTCGCAACACCGGAAGGTAGACAGAATCTAGAAGCTGACTTTCTGATATTCCACCAAAACAAGTTAGGAATGCTGAAAATTGACCGCGAATCATCGCATCAAAACACAACAGAAGATGAAATGTGCGGGCTTTGGATAGATTCTGGCATCAGTCTTGTCAAGCATTACGATGCTACCCGATGCAGCGAACAACCCGATCTAGTTGTACAGGAGTTTTTGGAAATATTGAGTCAGGCGTAGGAAAGTTTTAAATCTGCTTTTAACTGTTGTAAGTCTATTGTTTCTCCCCTCTGGGCTTGTTGAATGCCCGATCGCAAATGCGTCATAAATTCCCCATCCGAGAGAATTTCTATAGTTTCTAACAGAGATTCAAATTGTTTAAAACTGAGCGCAACGATCGCCGGTTTTCCATCCTTTGTGATAATAGCTGGCTCTGCTGCCAAGTCATCGGGCCACTTTGGCAGTTGTTGTTGCGCTTCTGTAATTGTTAGGTATTTTGGCATATTTGCAGCGGTTGAGTTTTATACTTATTATAGCATGATTAATTCAGCACAATATCTTCATTGGTAAATGTAACATCCTCATAGATAGCATCCATGCTAGCGCGAAAGTCCACACTAGCCAAGTGAATTTCGCTTCCTTCAGTATAGGAATACAAAACCCACAACCCCTCAGCATTGCGACGAAAACACTCCACGCGCTGCCGCTTTTGACTAATTAACACATACTCTTGAAGCGTTTCTAATTCTTGATAATCAGCAAACTTATCTCCGCGATCGAATCCTTCAGTCCCTTTTGACAAAACCTCGATAATTAAACAAGGATGTTTTTTAAAAGATTGAAATGCTTTGTCCCGTTGATCGCACGTTACCATGACGTCGGGATAGTAATAAATATTCCTAGATTGAATCCTAGCTTTCATGTCTGACATATAAGCACGACAGCCACTACCCCGAACATGATTTCTCAACAAGGTAACTAAGTTGACACTAATAGTTACATGAGCATCACTTGCACCGGCCATTGCGTAGGTTTCGCCCTGAATATACTCATGTTTAACCTGGCTGAGTTCTTCTAATTTCAGATACTCTTCCGGTGAGATGTAATTTTGGCTTTGATTTGCAACCATTGGCTTTATATTGAGTTTTTTATGATTGTAGATTCTGACTACTTCTATTATACCAAACTCACTAGGATTGTTAAATTATTTTATCCATACTTTAACAAATAAGGTGGGCATTGCCCACCTTACTCTTAGTCTCCGCAGAGAGGGACTTTGTTTGTCACTCCTGGACGCAGGTCGAGGTCAGAAACCGGGTTTCTTCCTATCTCTGGTTGAGAAAGCAAAGATTTTTGATAGAAACCCGGTTTCTTTGCTTCCATGACTGTTAACACCTTCTAACCTCGATTCTTCTCCGACCAAATGCGAGTGGGCAAGCCCCAAACGTAGACAAATCCTTCGGCAGCCTTGTGGTCGAATTCGTCCTCTGCGCCGTAGGTTGCTAAGTCGAAACTGTACAGCGAATTTTCGGATTTGCGGCCGACAATTGTGGCATTTCCTTTGAACAATTTGAGGCGCACGGTTCCAGTTACTCGCTTTTGCGTGTCCTGAATAAATGCGTCTAAAGCTGTTTTTAAAGGATTGTACCAAAGACCGTTGTAAATCATTTGGCTGTATGTTTCTTCGATGCCGCGCTTGTATCGCGTGACATCTGCTGTCAGGGTCAAACTTTCTAAGTCTCGGTGCGCGTGCATCAAAACTAAAATTGCTGGGGTTTCGTAAATTTCCCGTGATTTAATTCCGACTAGGCGGTTTTCAATCATGTCAATCCGCCCGACTCCGTGGTTTCCAACTATTTCGTTGAGTTGGGTAATTAAGGCGACTGGTGCTAAATCTTTGCCGTTCAAACTGACGGGATTTCCGCAATCAAAACCGATTTCTAGGTATTCGGGTGTGTTGGGAGTTTGCTCGATCGCCTTTGTCATCAAAAACACCTCTTCCGGCGGTTCTACCCACGGATCTTCGAGGATTCCAGCTTCGATCGCCATTCCCAACAAATTGCGATCGATACTGTAAGGAGAAGACTTCTTCACAGGCGACGGAATGCCGCATCTTTCGCCGTATGCGATCGTTTCTTCGCGGCTCATTTTCCACTCGCGCGCGGGTGCTAGGATTTTAATCTTGGGATTGAGTGCGCCGATCGACACATCGAACCGCACCTGATCGTTTCCTTTACCCGTACAGCCGTGGGCGATCGCATCTGCGCCGTATTTTTCGGCAGCTTCTACTAACAGCTTAGCAATCAGCGGGCGAGCCAGCGCCGTAGATAGCGGATAACGGTTTTCGTAAAGTGCGTTGGCTTGAATGGCCGGAAACGCATAGTCTTTGACAAATTCTTCGGTAGCATCGATTACCAGCGATTCCGAAGCGCCGGATGCTAAAGCTTTTTTGCGAATCGGTTCTAATTCGTCTCCCTGTCCCAAATCCGCAGCCAGAGTAATTACCTCTTCCACACCCCATTCTTTTTTGAGGTAAGGAATGCAGACGGAGGTATCGACTCCGCCAGAATATGCCAGCACAACTTTTTTAGCGCGACTCATTGCTATTTACATCCTGAATTTAACCAACTTTGTATTATGCACCTAATTGAGATCGATTCTTGTCAGAAATAGTACAGATTTAGATATTCTTTTTTTGCTGAAGTTTGCTATTTCCCGGGGGAGTTGCTGCGAAAAATCTGCTACCGTGGGATACGGTAACTGTGGCGATGGGGGAAAGCCGTGTTTTTTAGTGTTGTGATTCCGACGTACGATCGTAAACCGATTTTGGCAAAATGTCTACTGGCTCTGGAAAATCAGCAGTTTGCTAACACTGTCATCGATTATGAGGTGATTGTAGTCGATGACGGCTCGACGGATGGGACGATCGAGTGGTTGGCGGCAAATAGGGAGGATTTGTCTCATGTGCGATCGATCTGTCAATCTCACCAAGGCCCCGCCGCCGCCCGAAATTTGGGCGTTGAAGATGCTAAGGGCGATACGATTATTTTTATTGACAGCGATTTGGTGGTAACAGAGCATTTTTTGCAAGCACACGCAGATGCTTTGCTACAAGCATACGAAGATACTGATGCGGTTTTTACTTACGGCAGCGTCATCAATACTTGCAATTTTGACAATCCTACCTCGGAACCTTACAAAATAACGGATTTTTCGGCGGCTTATTTTGCTACGGGAAATGTGGCCATCGCCCGCCACTGGTTGATGGAAGCTGGACTGTTTGACAATCGCTTTCAACTTTACGGATGGGAAGATTTAGAGTTGGGCGTAAGGTTGAAAAAATTAGGTTTAACACTGATTAAATGTCCGGCTGCTGTCGGCTATCACTGGCATCCAGCTTTTAGTTTAGAGCAAATCCCGGGCATGATTGACAGAGAAATTCAGCGCGGCAGAATGGGAGTTTTGTTCTATCAAAAGCACCCGAGTTGGAACGTGCGACTGATGATTCAAATGACTTGGCTGCACCAAATACTATGGGGAGTTTTATCTTTGGGCGGGATGCTCAACGAGCGGACAATGGCTCCTTTTTTGCAGTTGCTGATTGACCGAGGCAAATCGCAGTTAGCTTTAGAAATTGCTCGGATTTTTCTGAATTGGTATAATGTGAAAGCCGTGTATGCCGCTTATGGTGAATTGCAGGCTGATACTAGGATGTCATAGGTTAGCCATCCGGCACAAACAAAAAATAAGATATTGTAGGAGCTTGTTAGGGCGGGTTTAGTTGCCGTTTAAAGTAAGTAAATCTACTGAAAAAACACAACACTGAGCAACCCGGTAAATGCAGGCGAAACCGGGTTCTAAACACTGTAAAAGTTTTACCTTTAATGTAAAGTTGCGTGCTTAGCCGGTGATTTGAGGAATATCGGCTGTTTTCTCGATCGGCTGCGATAATTGTTCCGCCAAGTTTTAAAAGATACCGACATTTTTGATACAATTATTACACATATGAGGAGTGCGCTATGTTGGCGATCGATCGGACAGTTCCACTACCAAAGCGTTAAAGGAAGGCTGAGGGTATGATTTATGCTGCTGCCATAGTTGATAAAGGCATCGCATACAGTCGCTCATTGACCGCCAGCGCTCCAAAAACAAGATGCGGAGCTGATTGAAACTTGTATTGCTCAAATACGCGCCATAAACCAACCTCTACCCAATACTCTTGCTGCTGCAAACTAATAGTTTGAGGTACAAACAGTTGTAGAGTTTAATGAATTTAAAAAAATTAATAAAAAATAATAGTTTGAGGGAGGTCTGTTGTGACTAAATATGCCAAAGAAAACACAAAACCACAAACACTTGCATCAGAAAGCGATGCCTTAAAACAAAACATTTTAATAGTTGACGACCACCCAGAAAGCTTGCGACTTTTATCCCAAATTTTGTCTCAGCGGGGATATAAAGTGCGGCCGACACGAGATGGAAAATTGGCTCTCAACTTTGCTCGATCGACTCCACCGGATTTGATTTTGCTCGACATCATGATGCCCGAAATAAATGGCTATGAAGTCTGCGAACAGCTAAAAGCTTGTCCGCAAACCAAAGATATTCCTGTGATTTTTATCAGTGCTTTAAATGAACTATTTGATAAAGTAAAAGCTTTTTCACTCGGGGCGGTAGACTATATTACCAAACCGTTTCAGGTAGAAGAAGTGGTCGCCCGCGTTGAAAATCAACTGCATCTGAGCCGACTTTCTCAGCAAATTGTGGGACAAAATGTGCTGCTGGAAGCAGAAATCCAAGAACGCCAGCGGGTCGAAGCACAACTGCGAGAAAGTCAGCGTTGGCTGTCAGCAGTAATTAAAATGAATCCTAATGTTTTGTACATTTACGATTTAGTCGAACAGCGGACTCTGTATCTCAATCGCGAAATGTATACCGATATTGGCTACTCGCTGGCAGAAATACAGCAAATGGCAGCAGCATTTATTCCTAACTTAATACACGCTGACGATTTGCCGGCATTCTCAGAACACATGAGCAGGATGGAGACAGCAAAAGACGGTGAAAGCTTTGAGTTTGAGTACCGACTTCTGCACAAAAACGGTGAATATTGCTGGTTTTTGAGCCGGGATACCGTGTTTGCTAGAACAGCGGAGGGCAAACCTTGGAAAATTCTGGGAACTGCTACTGAAATTAGCGATCGCAAACAAGCCGAACTCGAACTTAAAACAGCTTTGGCTGCTTTGGAACGCCAAATCAAGCAAAGATTTCTGCTAGAAACAATTAGTCTGGAAATTCGCTACAGCTTAAATCAGGATCAAATTTTTCAGACAGCGGCGGCCCAAATCGGTCGTATTTTTAATGCCGATTGCTGCTTAATTCACACATATACAGAAGACCTAATTCCCCGCATCCATTGTGTGGCTAAGTACATAAAACCTGAATCCCAATCGCTTTTAGATGTAGAAATTCCGGTGCAGGGAAATTCTCACGCTCAATTTGTGCTGTCCCAAGATCAAGTTGTAGTTTGTGATGATGTTTTTGATGAACCGCTGTTAGAAAATGTCAGAGATTTGTGCATTCAAATAGGTCTAAAGTCGATGATAGCCGTCCGCACTTCCTACCAGGGAAAAGCCAACGGCACGATCTGCTTGCACCAGTACAAAAGCCGTCACTGGACGCAAGATGAGAGCAGATTATTGAAAACTGTGGCTGCTCAAATGGGAATTGCGATCGCTCAAGCCAATCTTCTCGAGCAAGACAAACAGCAGCGGCTTAAACTTCAACAGAGTGAAGCTAGTCTAGCAGCAGCTCAAAAAATTGCTCATATCGGCAGTTGGGAATTTGATATTATCACAAATAAAATTACTTGGTCAGCAGAAGTATTTCGCATCTTTGGTCTTGACTCAACCGCACCTGAACCGACATTTGTGGAACTTTTACAGATGTATCATCCAGATGACAGAGACTTTTTTCAACAAACCGTCAGCCGTGCTATCCTACAAGGAAATTCTTACAAAAAAGAGTTCCGAATTTTACATCCTAGCGGTCAAATTCGATATCTGGAAACAAGGGGAGAAGTTGTTTTCAACGAAACCTTAGAAGTAATTAGACTGTTGGGTACAGTAATGGATATCACCGATCGCAAAGAAGCCGAATCAGCTTTGCTTCTTAGCGAAGAACGTTTTTATCTGGCATTTGAAGCTAGTGCGACTGGATTGTGGGATTGGAATCTTGTTACGGGAGAAGTCTATTTTAATTCGCAGTGGAAAACAATGCTGGGATATGAAGTAGAGGAGGTAGAAAATAGTGTTGCAGCGTGGGAGCAACTGGTACATCTAGAGGATTTACCATCGGCTATAGCAGCGCTAAACGCTCACTTGGAAGACAAAAAACTGACTTACGAAGTGGAATTTCGGATGCTGACAAAATCTGGCGAGTGGAAATGGATTTTGGCTCAAGCTAAAGTGATGGAACGCGATGATACTGGAAATCCTTTGCGGATGACGGGCACGCATATCGATATTAGCGATCGCAAACAAGCCAAAGCAAATTTGCAATTTAGCGAACAGCGAGAACGAGAAAAATCTAAGCAGTTAGAACAAAGTCTGGAAGATTTAAAAAATGCTCAATCCCAGCTCATTCAAGCCGCAAAAATGTCAAGTATCGGGCAAATGGTAGCCGGAGTTGCCCACGAAATAAATAACCCCATCAGCTTTATCTACGGCAATATTATTCCCGCCGCACAGTACGCTAACGATTTGGTAAGATTGATTCAGCTTTACCAGAAATACTATCCCGAACCAGTTCGCAGAATTGCTGAAGAATTGGCAGAAGTCGAAATAGATTTTATCGCTGAGGATTTTCCCAAAGTTCTGGCTTCAATGCAAGCAGGCGCTAACCGAATTAAGCAGATTGTCTTGTCTTTACGAAACTTTTCGAGACTCGATGAAAAAGAGCGCAAAGTAATCGATCTTCATGAAGGAATAGAGAGTAGTTTAGTGATTTTGCAACACCGATTGCAGTCTCAGCCGAAACGTCGGGAAATTCAAGTTATTAAAAATTATGGTGAATTGCCAAAAGTCGAGTGTTATCCGGCTCAATTAAACCAGGTGTTCATGAATTTGCTGTCGAATGCGATCGATGCTTGTGAAGAGTCATTAATAAACAATATTCCACCAGTTACTAATGGTTCTGAGCAAATGTTTGAGAAAAATCCTCAGATTCAGATTAGCACTGAAATAAACAGGGACAATCAAGTTGTGATCCGCATTGCTGATAGCGGCCCAGGTATCCTTCCCGAGGTTCAGTCAAGGATGTTTGACCCATTTTTTACTACGAAACCGATCGGCAGCGGGACTGGTTTGGGACTGTCGATTAGCTACCAAATTGTGAAAGACACCCACGGCGGTAGGTTGGGATGTCTTTCGGAAGTTGGGCGAGGAGCAGAATTTGCGATCGAACTGCCGATTTCGCAAAAGTTGAAGGTGAAAATTTAAAAAAAGGAAGTTCGGCAACGGATTTTGTAACGGATATAATACCAATTTAAGGTGAAGTTGCACATATCTCGATCCCCCTAAATCTCCCTTAAAAAGGGGGACTTTGATCGGAATCTTCTCCCCCCTTTATTAAGGGGGGCTAGGGGGGATCGGATTCTACGGGGCCTCATAAAAAATTGGTATAACGGATCTAACCGAAGAAGGAAAATAGAGTCATTTCAACAACCCTTGAGCGCGCATTCTAGCAGCAAAAGGAGATTCGCCAGCTTCTTGTTCTAACTGTTTTACATACTTCTCTCGTCGCTCGATATCTGCATCTATTTCTTGTTGATTATCCAAGTAGTAAGCCAATGCTGAGTAAATTTTGCTCAGGGTAAGGTGAGGGTAACTTTGCAATAATTCTTCAGGAGTCCAACCGTAGGCTTTCACAGAGGTAAGTAACTCTACGATTTTCATGGATGTCCCTTCTATGATGGGGATATTGCGATCCTGAAGAGTTGCACGTATTTATATTCCAATACGGTTCACTTAACACTATTTATGCGCCGGAGATCCCCCTCGCATCCCCCTGGTTGTAGGGGGACTTTGACCCCCCCTTGTCCCCCCCTTTTTCAAGGGGGGTTAGGGGGGATCTGTCTTAAGTGAACCGTATTGATTTATATTCAGTGGCTGTGATTGTCATGGCTATTTGTTTGTTGATAAAATTAATGTCAGCAATATCGTTTGTATTAGTTTAATTATATACCTGATTGTTTGAGCGGCCCGAGCGATCGCACGTGTCAAGATTTCATTACTTCTCACGGGCAGCTCTTTTTGACCGCAAATAGACCCTGATGTGGTATAGTTAAAAGTTCGTTTTTTCGCGACCTGATGTTGCATTCTTGCTGTGACGAGCGAATATTGCAGTTTTTATCGAGCAAACTCTGTCAACTTACTTCTGTAGCATCTACAACATTTTAACTAAATTATGACTGACTCAATTCGCTTCCTGATGTGCGCTCCTGACCACTACGATGTGGACTACGTGATTAATCCGTGGATGGAGGGCAATGTCCACAAATCATCGCGCGATCGCGCTGTCGAACAGTGGGAGAAACTTTACCACGTCCTCAAAGAAAATGCCATTGTAGACCTCGTAACACCCCAAAAAGGCTGGCCTGATATGGTTTTCACCGCCAACGCGGGTCTACTTTTAGGCAATACTTTTGTCCTCAGCCGTTTCTATCACAAAGAACGCCAAGGCGAAGAACCCTATTTCAAAGAATGGTTTGAGGACAAAGGTTTCACCGTTCACGAATTGCCGAAAGACTTGCCATTTGAAGGTGCTGGAGATGCTTTGCTCGATCGCGAAGGACGCTGGTTATGGGCTGGATACGGTTTCCGTTCCGAACTCGACTCGCACCCATTACTAGCAAAATGGCTCAACATCGAAGTGCTTTCCCTGCGTTTAGTAGACGAACGTTTCTATCACCTAGATACCTGTTTTTGTCCATTGACAGGTGGATATTTGCTTTATTATCCAGCCGCCTTTGATTCCTACTCCAATCGGTTAATTGAAATGCGAGTTGCACCGGAAAAACGCATTGCCATTGAAGAAGCTGATGCCGCTAATTTTGCTTGTAATGCTGTCAATATTAACGATATTGTGGTAATGAATAAGGTGAGCGAGGGCTTAAAAACGCGCATCACTAAGGCTGGCTTTAAAGTAATTGAAACGCCGATGAGTGAATTTCTGAAAGCTGGCGGTGCTTGTAAGTGTCTGACCCTGCGGGTGATCGAACCGGTGCAAGAAGATCGATCGGCAAACGTGATGGTAGAAAGCCGCACAATTCGCATGGAAGGTCATTTACTCGATGCTGGTTTAATTAGTCGTGCTTTAGACTTAATTGTCGATCTCGGCGGCAGTTTCCAGGTGCTGAATTTCAACCTGGGAGAGCAGCGACAAAGCACATCTAGTGCTGATGTTAAAGTTTCGGCTCCTTCCCATGATGTGATGGAAGAAATGATGGGAATGCTGATTGACCTTGGTGCAGTAGCCCCGCCGCAAGAAATTTGCGATGCTAGTTTGGAGCCTGTTGTGCAAGATGGCGTTGGCCCGGATGACTTTTATGTTAGTACGATTTATCCCACTGAAGTGCGGGTAGATAATCAGTGGGTGAAGGTACAAAATCAGCGGATGGATGGCGCAGTAGCTATTACAGAAAATGCGGGCGTTCCTATCGCCAAATGCAAATTATTGCGAGATTTAAAAGTAGGAGAAAAAGTCGTTGTTGATGTTGTTGGTATTCGCACGATTCGCAAAACAGAATCGCGGGAACAGCGTAATTCTCAGGAATTTAGCTTTATGTCTGGGAGCGTTTCTAGCGAGCGCCGCGTCGAGTTGGTAGTGGAACAAGTAGCGTGGGAATTGCGCCAAATTCGCGATCGGGGCGGTAAAGTTGTTGTTACCGCAGGGCCTGTTGTCATCCACACCGGCGGCGGCGAACATTTAGCGCATTTGATTCGCGAAGGTTACGTCCAAGCGCTGTTGGGCGGCAATGCGATCGCCGTTCACGACATGGAACAATCGAACATGGGAACTTCTTTGGGGGTTGACATGAAACGCGGTGTTGCTGTGCGCGGTGGACACCGACATCACTTGAAAATAATTAACACTGTGCGGCGCTACGGGAGTATTGCGAAAGCTGTTGAAGCTGGGCTGGTTACTAACGGTGTGATGTACGAATGCGTCAAGAACAATATCCCGTTTTCCCTAGCAGGTTCGATCCGCGATGATGGGCCGCTTCCTGACACGCAAATGGATTTAGTTAAGGCTCAAGAAGAATATACTGAGCTGTTACGCGGTGCGGATATGGTGTTGATGCTGTCGTCTATGCTGCACTCAATTGGTGTGGGAAATATGACGCCGGCTGGTGTGAAGATGGTGTGTGTGGACATTAATCCGGCGGTGGTGACTAAATTGAGCGATCGAGGTTCGATCGAATCTACTGGAGTTGTTACCGATGTGGGATTGTTCCTGAGTTTGCTGGTGAATCAATTGGATAAATTGACCAGCCGTCATCACGTAACTCAATCTGTTTAGATTTAGCATCTATCTACTTGTTACCAGGCTCTGCCTGGTAATGCTGATCGGGAGGCTCTGCCTCCATTTTTTCGGCTCGGAAAGCGAGGCAGAGCCTCTGGATATCGGTTCCCAGGCTCTGCCTGGGAACCAGTTAAAGTGTTGAGATTGTTAATTTACATCGAAACTCTTAGCTGACCGAATAGCAAGGGTTTGAAGCCCTTACTCAGGTCGGCAAATTGTGATAAGAACGGAGTTTAAATCTCCGTTCTTATCACTTCGCCCTCAACTGTCAACTGTCAACTGTCAACTGTTTAAGCACCCTACTTCAGGGCAATAAAAAGCCTCAGACCTGCAAGTCTGAGGACCGGAGTTCCTGAAAATCGTCACTTAAGAATATTGTCACCAACAGACAGCACAAAATACAAGAGGGGTTAAACCCAGCACGGCAGTTGTTGGCAGACAGAGAAGGCTGTTTTGACTTTTCAAATCCATTCCGGTTACACCGTCAGGTGACTGTCAACTGTCAACTGTCAACTGTCAACTGTCAACTGTCAACTGTTTATGACCTTTCCTCGATCGGAATATAAGGAGCACCGTGAGTACCAGTATATATTTGAGTCGGGCGATAAATGCGGTTTGCTTCTAGCTGTTCCTTCCAGTGGGCCAGCCAGCCGGCAACGCGGGCGATCGCAAAAACCGGGGTAAATAAGTCGATCGGAATTCCCATTTTGCGGTAAACCAGACCAGAATAGAAATCTACATTGGCATAAATTCCTTTGTGACCCAATTTCTCCTCAACCACTTCTTCTAACTTGACAGCAATGTCATAATAATCATCACGACCAAAGTTGTCAAACAACCGTTCTGCTAACCCTTGGAGAATAGTTGCTCTCGGATCTTTCACCTTGTAAACTCGGTGCCCGAAGCCCATGATTTTGTCCTTGTTTTCCACGCTTTTCTCGACAAAAGCCCGTACGTTTTCTACCGAACCAATTTGCTCCAACATCTCAATCACTTCTTCATTCGCCCCCCCATGCAGCGGCCCGGCTAAAGTGCCCACTGCTGAAGCAATTACCCCATAGGGATCTGTCAGCGTCGAAGCTGTTACCATTGCCGAAAATGTAGAGGCATTGATTGTATGTTCGGCGTGGAGAGTCAAGCAAATGTCAAAAATCTGAGCTAACAGAGGATCGGGTTCTCGCTCGTTGAGCATATACAGAAAGTTCGCCGAGTAGTTCAAGTCATCCCTTGGCCGCACTGGGTCATTTCCGCGTCGCATCTGCTCGAAGGCCGCCACCATTGTCGGAATTTTGGCCAGCAGCCGCACTACAGCTTCTCGAATGTATGCTGGGTTGGCTAGAGCTCTGCGGGAGTAGAACAAGCCCAGGGCGGCCGCTGAAGCTTGCAGGGCGTCCATTGGATGTCCTCTTTCGGGAAAGCATTTCATCATGTCCCGGATGCGGTATTTGATCCGGCGGTGATAGCGAATTTCATGCTCGAAAGCTTCTAGTTCTTCCTTTGTCGGAAGTACACCCCAGATTAATAAATATGAAGTTTCGAGAAAGGAACTTTTGAGTGCTAGTTCTTCGATGCTAATCCCGCGATATTCCAGCAACCCTTTTTGTCCATCGACGTAGCTAATGCTGGACAAGGTAGCGGGAACACCTTCTAAACCTGGTTTGAATTCGCCGACGACCATTGCGATACCGTTTTGTGTGTGTTGAATCTACTCAAAGTACATTACCAGAAACCAAGAGAGTGTCACCGTCTTGACAAATAATTATTCGATCGGACTCCGGCGCTCTTAAGGCTCAGAAACCGGGTTTTTCAACCGCATGAACGATCGCGCCCCTGAGTATTTTCGCCCCTCAAACCCGGTTTCTGCGTCTTTTGAATGCGGGTTTAAGAAAGCTGGCGCCTTCGATTAATGTCGCAGTTCGCTGTTTCTATTGGAGGAAAAACTTGGGCGCAGTCAGCCAGAACATTTGGCTGCGGCCTACTGGCGAGCCTGTTTCCGGGAGGAGTAAGCCTATGATACCTGCTTTTTTGACGATGAGGCTGTCTTGCGATCGTCCCCAGAGCAAAGTTTCTGCCCAGTTGCCCAAATCTGGTTGGTGACCCACCAGGGCCAAGCTGCGGCTGCCTGTTTCCTGCCACTGTTTGTACCACTTCAGCCAGTGCCCGAAGTCTCCCGATGGCGCGAGGGCTGCGGATTCTTCAATTTTGGAACTCAAACCGACTGTTTGCAGGATTTGGGCGGTTTGCTGGGCGCGCAGCAGGGAAGGAGTGAGAATCAGGTCAAACTGGATTTCGAGTTCGTACAGCCGCTGGGCGATTTTTCGGGTTTTACTCGCGCCCTCTTTTGTCAGCGGGCGTTCTGAGTCTGTATCGTATTCTTCGGGCTCGGCTGCGATACCGTGACGGATCAGATATAAATGCACTTTCGCTGTCCTTTTGATTGCTGTGCGATGGCTACTTCCTTAGCTTACGCCTACGAACTTACGGTTGACGTGCTAGTTCGATCGACATTTTCTGTCTATTTTACAACTGTGTGGACATTTGGCGCTGTCGAGAAAGTTTATGCTTACCACCGAGGGCGATCGGCATTTTCCGGCTCTTGCTAGCCTAAAAAACTCACCTACAAACTCCAGAATTAATGATCGTAAACAGGATTGTCTTTCGGACTAATTAAATTCAGCAATTTTTGCTTGATACGAGCATCGAATACTTCCCACTTCTGCCTTGCATAATCGCTATTCTCATTTCCGCCCGAAAGAAATCCCACCGGAATTTCAAAACCTCCAGCTTGACTTCTGCCGCCGCCAAAAAAACGTCCTTGAGCATCTTGCCCGAAAGCTTCTTTAATGAATTCGTCGGGGTCGAGAGTAAGTTTATTAGTTCGCAGCGAGCCGATTACTACTTCAATTTCTTCGTCTTTGTCGTGAACAATTGCGTAGACAACTGCTGTGTGTACGTTCTCTTCTGTGACTAAAAAGTCCGCCGCTTGGGGAATAGAATCCCGATCGTCATAGCGGAGGTAGCCGATACCCGCGATCGAAAAATTGTTCTGAACGGTGCGGTGTTTGAGCGATCGCTCGATCGCGTCCATCACCCATTTAGAACGAGACGACTGCAACACTGCATTCAGCAACTGCGGGTCATAAAAACGGCTCAAATAAGCCGCAGCTAAAAAGTCTTCCTCCTGAGCTTGTCTGAGGGCGTTGGTGTCCGATCGCAAACCGTGCATCAAAGCTGTAGCGCACTTGATGTGCAGGCTGACACTGCCGTCGAGAGTTAGCATTCCCGCCTGTAAATACTCGGCAAAAATCGTGGCCGTAGCGCGGATTTGAGGGCGCAAATCGATAAATTCTGCGTTCATTTCCCCCTGCAAATTGTGGTGGTCGATGACGGCGGCGATCGGAATTCCGGCCCCTAAAATAAACTCGGTTAATTGACAAGTCGTGCCTTGATTGTCGATGAAAACGCAGCCCTTAAACACAGACAAATCCTTATTTTTTGCCGTTTCCAGCGTCCACCGCTGGAGCGGCAACCCTGTCAATTTAACTAAGGCAATATTTTCTTGGTGGCTGAGGGCGCCGGCGTAGATCATCTCGCAGTTGATATCGTACTGTTCGGCGATTAATTTGTAAGCCCAAGCGCTTGAAAGTGCGTCGGGGTCTGGAAAATCTTGTAACAATATTAACTGGCGAGTGCCTTTGTGCCGATCGAACATTTGGCGCAACTGCTCGACTTTGCGATCGTGCAATTCCTCGCGCAGACTGGCGCGATTCTCTTCGGAAGCAACTTCGGCTTTGCCGCGCCGTTTCCCAGGCGCACTCACTCCGGGTAAAACCTCGCGGCTCGGGTCAACTTCACCTTCGCGGTTGCCAGATGTTTCGTCTAAATCGATCGGGGGGCGGTCTTTCATCGCTAAAATCAACAATTTAAATGTTTCAGAATTTGCGCGGCAAAAGCTCTTAAACCCGGTTTGTTTGTAAATGCCTCGCTGTCAAAGCCAATACTTGTTACCAGAAACCAAATTTAAGAGCGTAAATTTTCTGTTTAACTTTTTAACTCATCTACTGCGCGTGGGTTGCGAAGAACGAAGCAATCTCAGAAATCAGAACTTGCAAAAAACCCCCGCGCTTGCGCTGACAGGGGTTTTTAAAGGCCTATTACATATTTTTGCCATTCTTTGTGCATACCGCTCTTCACGTGTTTCGTCACTTCAAAATAAAGACCGCTGTGAGGCTTCCTCGGCGGATGGCGCAGCGGCATTCCCGCTTCTTTCGGCGTGCGGCTGCCTTTATTGACATTGCAGCGCATACAAGCCGTAGCGAGGTTTTCCCAACTGTCGCCTCCCCCGCGCGATCGGGGAATCACATGATCCAGCGTCAAATCATCCCCGGTATAACCGCAGTATTGACAAGAGTGCGCGTCCCGGTGCAAGATGTTCCGGCGGGTCAGCGGAATATCCTTATAGGGAACTCGGACGTAATGCCGCAGTCGGATCACAGTTGGTAGCGGGAAATTTGGCGCAATAAATTTCCCGTTATGTTCTACCTGCTCTGCTTTTCCTTTCAGCAACAAAACTACCGCCCTTCGCCAATTGGTGATGTTAAGGGGTTCGTAGGAGGCATTCAGCACCAGAACATTGCCCATTGTTGATTATTAAAGAGAATATTTTTCCCGATGTTAACACAGGTTCCAATTTAGGGGGGCGAGCTCAGGAAGGGCGAGGTCGATCGCAAAAAACGGTGAAAAACACAGGACTTACGCAACGCCACTATTTGTAGGGTAAGGAAGCTCGTTAGCTTCACTCACCATCTCCTACAGGTAGTGTGGCTCCGTAAGTCCTGTTTTAAGGCGGTGAGTATGTCAACTACCCCATATTAAGAAACAACATCTAGGCGACAGTGATGATCTGACCAGCAGATAGATTAGTAAAGTTATACGTTGAGCTTCCAGCGATGAGTGTCTCAAACTCGATCGTGTTCATGATGGTGCTACCCTTCGCGAAGCTCACTGTTGATCCCGATATGCCGACGGTATAATTTCCTGTCGTTAATTCCAGCGTATCTTTGCTACTGCCGCCATTAAAGCTTCCGCTCCCAAATCCTTTGAGGATATCGTTACCATCTCCGAGAAGGATAGTGCCATTGCCAGCAAAGCCACCATTGCTGGCATCGACGAGATCTTGACCAGCGCCTGTATCGATGGTGCCGTCGTTGAAGATGCCTGTGGTGCCGCTGCCAGTGAGTGTGTCCTTACCATTGCCAGTATTGATGGTGCCGGCGTTGTAGATGCCGATGCCACGGCTTCCGCCGACGGGGATGCCAGAGCCACCACCGCCGTTGCCACCGGTGCCACCAGTGCCGCCAGTGCCACCAATACCGATGATGCTGTCGTCACCGTTGCCAGTATCGATGATAGCGGTAGCGTTGTTATTAATGCCTTCGCCACCGTTGCCACCGCGTCCGCCACCGGCGGTGTTGCCGTTGCCACTGTTCCCGCCGTTGCCGCCGTTGCCACCGTTGCCAGTGATGCTGTCGTTACCGTTGCCGGTATAAATCGTGCTGATGTTTTTGATGCCGCTGGCGCCAGTGCCACCGCTGGCGCCAAAGCCACCGTTGTTGGCACCGCCACCTTTACCGCCGTTCCCACCGTTGCCGCCGTTGCCAGTGATGCTGTCGTTACCACCGCCGGTATCGATGATGGCGGTGCCTTGGTTGTTGATGCCTTCGCCACCGATGCCACCGATCCCACCGATGCCGCCACCGCCGCCGGCAGGGCTGTAGCCACCGCTGCCACCGCTGCCGCCGCTGCCACCGTTACCAGTGATGCTGTCGTCACCGTTGCCGATATCAATGATGGCGGTGTCTTTGTTGTTGATGCCCAAGCCGCCGTTGCCACCACTGCCACCACTGCCGCCACGTCCGCCCAAGGGAAAACCGCCCATGCGGTCGCCGCCGCTACCGCCGCTACCGCCGCTGCCGCCGCTGCCAGTGATGCTGTCTGTACCGTTGCCGGTATCGATGATGGCGGTGACGTTGTTGTTGATACCGAAGCCACCGTTGCCGCCGTTGCCGCCACTGGCACCGCTGTCACGGCTATTGACGATGCCGCGTCCACCGCTACCGCCACTACCGCCACTGCCACCACTGCCAGTGATTCCGTCGTTATCGTTGTCGGTATCAATCGTGCCATTGTTATTGATGCCGAAGCCGCCGAGACTGCCGGGACTGCCGGGACCACCGGGACTCCTGGGGCTGCCGATGCTGCCGTCGCTACCACCGCTGCCACCGCCGCCGCTGCCGGTGATGCTGTCCTTACCAGCAAGGGTATTGACGGCACCAGTATTGATGATTTCCGCAATCGTCCCTCCATCGGGGACGATGTCATCCTTTTTGGTAAACGTTAGACTTAAAAGATTTATTGCCATAGGAAGACCCCGAAATTAAGAGAGAAAGGAAGAAAGGTGGTATTGCTCTAAATTATCGGTCTAGCTTCTGCCGATGTCCTCTATTATTTTTTAAACTTAACTTTTCTCAATCTGTAAGTAGGTAGGTACAAATAAACCTTGCTGTGTAACCAAATGTAAACCTGCCAGAACCTTTGCGATTGCTTCGTTTCACTTCGTTTCACCTCGCTTTTGACTACTTATGTATTTTCCCACTCATCTACTTAGTGGATGGTGGGTGACGCTAACGAGCTTACCCACCCTACAAATAGCGACGCTGCGTAAGTCCTGAAACAGCAGCTTTACCGCCTCCCTGACCGCAGAGGCCCCGTCGCGCCACCGATTTTCTGCCGAAAAATCCCGCAGGACGCATTTCTTGCTTGGTTTTGGCAAACATGAGGCCAGTGTCTGTTGTCAAACTTTCCAATCAAACCAGCAAAACCCCCTGATCCCGCTTTTTAACGAGACTTTGAATGCTCTTGTCCCCCCCTCTTTTTAAGGGGGACTAGGGGGATCTCCAGGTTTCAAAACACGCCCTAGTCTCTACCCAGTCAAGAAATTGCACAATAAATTTTATTTTTTCCCTAAATGCCTAATCTTCCCGGCAAAAACGAGTCTAACTTTTTAGAGTATTAGCAACCATAAATAAAAAAGCCTATTACAGCCCATGAAATCTCGGCTCTTAAAGTCACTTTTTAGCGCGTCAATTATCGCCATTACAGCTCAGATTTCAGGAAACAGTCCAGCCTCGGCTCAAACAACTTCATTCTTCTGCAGCGCTGCTAGCGGGCACCCAGCTACAATTGCTGTCCAACAAGGCAAAAATATTCCCGTTATTCTGTGGGTAGCTGATAACTATTTTAATGAATCGGGAGAAGACGCGATTACTCGGTGCACCCGAGTATCGGGAATTCTCAACAACTCGCAATCGCAAGGAAACTGGGACAATATTATCACAGCAGGTGCATCCCCCACCGGGCAACTAATTATTTGTGCAGCTAACCCTCAAGACGGTTCCTGTAGATTATTATATCAAGTACCCAGAGGGCAAAATCCCGAACAAGCCCGACAAGAACTTTTAAAAAGAGTCAAAAATCCTAATGTAAGTGTTTCCCCAGTCAAGGTAAATTGAGCGTCATCCGTAGGGACATGGCATTGCCCATAGGTGTCAACTTAAGGTACAACCAATAGTCCGGCAGGGGTTGAAACCCCTGCCTCAAAGCTAAAGTCCTCTAAAAGAGGACTAATGAGTTGAGATTCTTCTCTTCAGTCCTCTTTGAGAGGACTTTCGCTATGAGACAGGGAATTCATTCCCTGTCGGACTATTGGTTGTACCTTAAGTTGACACCAATGGGCACTGCCGTCTCCCTACCCAAAATAATATTCTAGGGAAACGGCACTGCCGTCTCCTCTGTATCATTCCGATGCAACTTTGTAAATTTTTGTAACAGAAACAGAATCTTTACCAGTTCCTTACCGTTATTATTTAGTCTACTTTCATGCGGCTCAAAGCTCTATAAATTCGCTGGATGGCTCAAAAATGTGTATACAACAATAAGTTGGCAACCTAAAAAAAGTTTTTTGCAGAATAAAATGAAGGCTTTGCAAGTGGTTCCTCTGACCACAAACACAATTTTACTGATTCACAAAGACCCTAATATAGGGGAGGTGATCGAGGCTTGTTTGACTGATTTGGCAGGTTGGAATGTG
>JANMLZ010000037.1:0-6115 GCA_031372825.1 Cyanobacteria bacterium OTE_58_metabat_593
TATTTGGTTACGGTGGACTAAACCTGTTAAAAATGCTGCAAATACTTCTGTTTTAGCCTTGCCCGATCGCCTTTTAGCACTATGGGAAGGTGGCCCACCTCACCGCCTTGATTTACAAACCTTAGAAACTATTGGTATAGATAACTTAGGCACTGGATCAGGAGAATTTAGCTATTCGGCTCATTGCAAACGTGACCCGATTAGTGGTAATATCTATAACTTTGGAGTTGTCCCTGGTGCGACTACCAAGTTAAATGTTTATAAAAGTGATTATACAGGAAAAATTGTCCAAAAATTAACTCTTCCTTTGGATGGAATTCCCCTAATTCATGATTTTGTTTTAGCTGGCAAGTATTTAATATTTTTCATCCCACCAGTGAGAGTCAAGCTTTTACCCGTGTTAGCTGGAATTAGCAGTTATGGTGACTCCTTTGAGTGGAAACCGGAGTTAGGAACCCAGATATTAGTTGTTGATTCAGAAACTCTATCTTTAGTTAGTCGCAGCAAAACTGATCCTTGGTTTCAATGGCATTTTTCTAATGGTTTTGTCAAAGAAGATGGCGATGTAGCAGTTGATTTTGTACGCTTGGCTGATTTTCAAACCAATCAGCGATTGAAGGAAGTAGCGACAGGCGAAACTCGTACTAATGCAGAGGGAATTCTCAGCCGAGTGCATCTCAATCCGCAGACGGGGAAAGTGACAGCAACAGAAAAATTGTTGGATAAACCTTGCGAGTTTCCGGTTGTACCTGCTTCAGAAATCGGTCAAATGTCACGGTATGTTTATCTAGCAATGTATCGACCTGATGTAGATATTGTAGCTGAACGTTATGGCGCGATCGCCCGTTTGGACACAGAAAACCAAAATCTCACAATTGCCGACTGTGGTGAAAATCGCTATCCCACAGAACCTATCTACGTTTCAGATATTTTCTCGGACAAAGGTTGGATAGTAACAGTGATTTATGACGGCAATTCTGATAAAAGCGAAGTCTGGATATTCGACAGTGATGGACTCGATCGCACTCCTGTTTGTCAGCTAGAACTGCCTGGTGTCATACCTTTGGGCTTTCACGGCACTTGGAAAAATGCCGTCTGAGGAGTTTGTAAAGAAGTGTTGCGGAAGATTTATTAAAAATTGTTGCGGCTTATCGATCCCGTTGTTACTGTGTGTACAGAGACGAAAAACTCATATCTAGGAGGTATGGAATTTATGCTCTATATTGCCCAAAAATCCTGGCGAATATAATTCGCGGAGTTTTACGAGCACACAAACAAAGCCTGCCTTTGCAGACTAAAGAAACACCTCTAATCCCTGTAAATTCCCGGTGAATGAAATTCCCGCAGTTTTACAAGGATACAAACAAAGTCCGCCTCTGCGGACTCAAAAAAGAGGAAAATTTAGCCAAAGTTAGTATGATTTCTCACCTTGTTCTCCCATCTCAGGTTTGTCTGCTTGAATGAGGTTGACTTACCAGATTCCTGACAAATTATCTGGTAGATCAAACAAAGTTTAGTTCAACTCACGTGTACGTTGGCGATTCAAAAGTTTTGAGTTAACTCCACAAAATTCATAACTCGCAACTTATAACTCCGTACACGGTGAGGTTCAAATCCAGAGGGTTTAATCTATGCAGCTTCAAGGAAAAACAGCTCTTGTTACAGGGGCTTCACGTGGAATTGGGCGATCGATCGCCCTGGAATTAGCGAGACAAGGAATCAAACGGTTGTTGATTGTAGCGCGCAATCGCCACCAATTGATTGAATTGGCAGAGGAAATCGATGTTCTTGGTGTAGAAGTAGTGCCATTAGCTTTAGATTTAACTCAGTCGGTAGCGGTGAATATTGCGATCGCCCAAGCTTGGCGAGATTGCGGCCCGATTCACCTGCTAGTCAACTGTGCAGGCGTCGCGCACCAAGCATCATTCTTGCGTTCCCCTCTTTCATTAATCGAGTCAGAAATCGCCTTAAATTTGCTCGGAACCTACACAATTACCCGCTTGATTGCGAGGCGAATGGCTGCCCAAAAAGACGGAACAATCGTCAATGTTTCGAGCTTAATGGGCAAAATTGCCGCTCCTACAATGGCCACTTATTCTGCTACTAAATTTGCCATTTTGGGATTCACCCAAGCATTACGCAGCGAGTTAGCCGCCTACAATGTCCGAGTCACAGCATTGCTGCCATCTCTAACAGATACCGACATGGTGCGAGACTTAGAGCAATTTCGGTGGGTAGTTCCCACAACTCCCGAAAAAGTTGCCCTCGCATTGGTGGCGGGATTGCACAAAGATGCGCCGGAAATCTTGGTAGGATATCAAAGTCATTTAGCAGTTTGGTGTCACAGAATTGCGCCTTGGCTGCTAGACTTTGTATTGCGGATGGCAACTCCTGAACTTAGGGATAAATCGCAGCGCGATCGCAATTTGCGATCGGTTTTAGCTAGCGGGCGATAAACTTTACGGAATACTCAAATCCCCGGCTTCTTTAAGAAGTCGGGGATTTAAAAGAAATGTAGCGACTCATCTTTTGTTCTCTCGTATTTTGCGGAATTTTTCCTGCAATCTTGCGATGACTGTTTCTCCATCAATCCCTTCACCGCGATCGAGTTGAGCTATTCCTGTGGCTACTTTGGGCCGCGTTTCTTCTACCCATTTTTGATAAGTGTTGCTCTCTTTTGGATCGCTTCTGTCAGCTAGAAGTGCTAATGCCGCTGCGATTACCTCCTCTGCTGAAGGATATCTGCCACTTGTAACTTGTGCTTCTATGAACTTTTCCTGCTCAGGCTTGAGAGTAATTTTCATGGGTTTTACCTCTAAGAACCTTTAACTATCATATCATTATTTAGTGTCCCTTAACCGGATGTTGACCGTAATAAGGCAAAGCATCCGACCAATCGGGGCGACTTCCTTGTTGCCACTTCAAATAAGCCAATTCCAACACACTAGAAACCGACAAACCCAACTCGCTACCAACTTCAATTAACTGATAAGAATTTTCCCAACTTTCCAACTTTTCCTGCCAAGATTCCGCCGTCATCACCGTATCGGGAAACAACTCACTTACACCAGAATTACTGTTAACAGAATAAACAGCCCCAAACAATTGTCCCCGCTGTGCGGGCATTTGCAGCGCGATATCATCTGTCAAAAGCCCCCCCTTAGCAAGGGGGGGTTGGGGGGGTTCTAATTCTAAAATATTCACCTTAGCAAGGGGGGGTTGGGGTTGTGCCCAAGCGACAGCCGCCAAAGTTGAAATCGTAAAAACTGGAATATCCAACTGTTGAGCCAAAGTCCGCGCCGTCACCATACCGATGCGAGTGCTCGTGAAGCCTCCTGGCCCCTTCGCTACTGCAATAAAAGCTAAATCTGCCCAAGTTTGTGGCTGGATAAACTCGACTAAATGCTGGTGCAAATGAGTTGCTAAATCGCGATCTAAATTCCAAGTTTCACAGCGAGAATCACCTGCAAAATTGCTGATGGCTAAACCGAGTTCGCGACTAGCTGTGTGCAGGGCTAAGCCGTATTTTTTAACTGATGTTGCGTCTTGAGGATTGCTATTCACGATCATTGATAATTTTCCTTGACATAAAATAAAGGTGAAGCTACAACTAAGCAAGCTAAAAGAAAGCCAAATACTCCTGTATTTAAAATCCTGGAATTGCCCATATTCCCTGCCATCAGAAACAACACTACTAAAGTTGCAAATAAATTGTTATTTGCAAATTCTTTCTTTTGGGAAACTTGATGCTTTACAGCCATAAAAGCCGCTGAAATTATGAGGGCAAACACAGCATTAAAAATGACGATTTGAGAGCCAAAAATAAACCAAACTAAGGCAAACATTAGTGAATCTATCCAAAAATCTTTAGTTCTCAATTTCGGTAGCCAAAATTCTTGGGTAGCAACAGGGGCAATTTTCTTAACTAATTCACTGTGTTGCAGTCGCACGAGTTTGTTTCTCAATTGAATCTTGGGATCGATTTGTAATACTTCCTTCCACTCGGGGACGCGGGAATTGTTGACTCTGCCCAACAGCTTAACGGCTGCGACTTTATTTAATTGCAAATCGGTGAGTCTGGTGGTAATGATTTGAGCTAAGTGCGGATAGTAAACAGGATTGTCTGGAGTTCTGTTGATGACGATATTCAGCTTGTGCTTGGCTTGGTTAACTTGAATTATGACATTGTACGGGGCGATCGCACTTTGCAAAGCTTGCTGAATTTCGGCTTGCTCTTGGCGAGTGAAAAGCGACACACCGGGCGCAGGTGTCAGCACCCGTTCGGCGGGCGTTTCCGGCGCATCTAGCACCGGCTGTGCATCTAAATACACCGGTTTGGGGTTCAACTGCCGGATGACTGCTGATGCTGCACTGTAGCGCCGATTAGTGGCACTTTGGAGCATGGTATCGAGGATGCGGCCGAAATCGTCGCTAACAGCGGTTTTCAAATAATTTCGCCAAGCCCAAGAATCTTCTGTGCTGTCGAACAAATCGAAGGGAGGAATATGAGTCAGCAAGTGAATGCAAGTAACGCCCAAACTGTAGATATCGCTGGCAAAAACTGCTTTTCCCATCAATTGTTCTGGGGCTGTATAAGCAGCACTGCCGATGATTGTACCAGTTTGGGGCAAGCCAGTTGCTGTTACTTTCTTGGCTGCACCAAAGTCTACTAAAACGATATCTTTTTGGAAAGGAGAGGGTTGATAGGAATTTTCTAATGCGGGTAAAGGAGTTGGAGATAGCCGACGGCGAATGATATTTTCTGGTTTGATATCGCGGTGAATGACTTTGGATTTGTGGACGAAGTGGAGCACTGGCAATAAATCGTTGAGGATTTGCCGAATTTGAGTTTCGGTGAATGCTCCTTTTTGTTCTAATTCTTGGGCTAGGTTTTTACCGTCGATAAATTCTTGTACTAAATACTGTCTATCTTCTTGTTCAAAATGCGCGATTAATTCTGGAATCTGGGGATGTTTCCCCAAGGTTTCTAGCTGGGCGGCTTCTTGGTGAAATAGTTGAGCGGCTTTTTCGGCTGCGTTTTTTTGCGGTAAAGATTGCTTGATTACGCACTGCGAAAATATCTGGGGTTTGGTTTCGTCAACTGCTAGAAATGTTCTTCCAAATCCTCCTTGTGCGATCGGCTTTACGGTACGGTAGCGAGATGCTGATGGCGATTGTTCGTTAGTTAACAACAATTTTGAGCCGCAACTTTGGCACAATTCTGCATCACTTTGGTTCTGCGGATTCTGACAAGTTGGATTTAAGCAATAGCTCATTTGATTTTAGATTTTAGATTTTAGATTTTAGATTTTAGATTGGGGAATTGGGAATTGGTAATGGGGAATTGGGAATTGGGAATTGGGGAGAGGTTATTTGTTATTGGTTATTGCCAGCTTTAAGCGAGTAAAAAATAACCAATAACCACTGACAACTGTCAACTGTCAACTGTCAACTGTCAACTGTCAACTGTCAACTGTCAACTGACTTAAGTTGGTACGAGTTCACCTGGCCGCAATGCAGCCCATTTGCCGGTCTCTTGCTTGAAACTTTGACAGCCGACTACATCCCATTCCATTTCAATTTCGTCTTGGCGGGGGCGGATGTTGACGTTGATTGTTGGTTCTACGGGGTCGAAATCGGGTGTTTCGGTGAGGTGAATCTGTTCGTGCTGTCCTTCTACGGCGTGGTAGGTGAAGCAGCGGTCTACATAATGGCAGTTAATACAAATACACATCCTTGATATCCTCTGTGCATTTCAAAAAAATTGGTTAAATTTGATCACTTCTGTTAATCTAGCGTAGCAAGAGCTTTATTGTTTGTAAGTTTATTTATTTTTGTTGCGATGTCTTTTAATTTGCCACCTACATTATCTCCTGATTCTTGGCCGTTTGATTTGGAACTGTTGACACCGCCTGCTTATTTGGTGGGTGGTGCTGTGCGGGATGCGCTGCTGGGGAGACGATCGCATTATTTTGATTTAGATTTTGTTATGCTAACACGGGCGGTGAAGACTGCTCGGAAAATTGCCGATCGCACCAATGCTGGGTTTGTATTACTGGATGCGGAACGGCAAATTGCACGGGTGGTGTTTGCGGGCGGTACGGTGGATTTGGCG
>JANMLZ010000057.1:0-33646 GCA_031372825.1 Cyanobacteria bacterium OTE_58_metabat_593
ATTACCAATTTGCACAGCGGGAGTTTCTTGGTTAAAACTCGTTCTTCTTAAAAGTGCTTTAATTCTAGAAGTTAAAATTCGTGGTTTAATCGGTTTAGAGATGTAATCATCTGCACCGACATCAAATCCTGCAAGCTGCGAATACTCTTCATTTCGTGCTGTTAAAAATGCAATAAGAATATGTTCTAACTCCTTTGATTCACGGATTCGTCTACAAGCTTCAATGCCGTCCATTTCCGGCATCATAATATCCAGTAGCACGAGATCGGGGGGCCTTTTTTGAGCTGCAGAAAGTGCTAGCTTGCCGTTGGGAACCGGACGAACTTGATAGCCTTTTTCACTCAAAATTCCTGCCAGCAGCCGCAGGTTTTCTGGCGTGTCGTCCACCACTAAAATATTAGCTCGATTGGTTTTCGGTAAAGTTGAAGTCATCGGGTATTTAATGGTTTTCGCTGATCTCGATTATGTTCAAAATTTTGTCGTATTCAAAATTATTAATGCAGTCTTCAAGCTTGTCAGCAAGAGAGGGGTTGACACTGCCCATTTGTGCGATCGAACTGGCGATCGCCTCCATGTCCACACTCAAAATATTTTGCTTGAATTGTGCTATCCAGTCGGGAGAAACAGAGGCGATCGCCTCCGGTGTCAGCACTTCCTGACTGGACTCCCCTACACCTGCGGCACTTACTGCTGTCGGATCTTCATAAATATAGCGTACTCCTAAATGTTTCCCCATTGCCGCAAAGATATCCTCCTCTCGGAACGGTTTCCGCATAAAATCATCGCAACCAGCCGAAAGAATCACCGCCCGTTCCTCTTCCAAAACGCTAGCAGTCAGGGCCACAATCGCCGTTGCTTGCCCGCCAGTTGTAGTTTTAATCTGTTTAGTTGCTTCGTACCCATCCATCACAGGCATTCTCATGTCCATCCAAATCAGATGCGGTTCCCACTCCTCACAAATATCCACCGCTTCTTTACCGTTATTCGCTTCTCTCAACTCAAATCCGAGCGGACTGAGAAGTTTTACCAACAGTTGGCGGTTCAAAGGTTTGTCGTCCACAATTAGCAAGCGATAACTCGGCTGATTCGGTTCCAAAGCAACAACTCGACGTTGAGTTTTTTTGTTTTCAATATCAGCAGCTTCAACCAGATGAACTTGGATATCAAACTCAAACAATGCACCCTTTCCGACTTCGCTGCTAACACTAATTTCACCTCCCATCAATTGTACGAATTGGCGGCTAATCGCTAAACCTAAACCCGTTCCTTCCTGAGAATCTTTCCCCGTTTTTGTCTGCACGAATGCTTCAAATAACTGATGAATTTCCTCAGCATAAATGCCTGCACCAGTATCTTGAACTTCAAAATGCAGCCAGTAGCGGCCAGGCAATTCGTCAGCACTATTTTTGGATACCTTCCACTTGCCTCCCTTAACTTGCAGCGAAACTCCCCCTTCTGAAGTGAATTTAATTGCATTGTTGAGCAAATTAATTAAAACTTGGCGCAATTTCACTTCATCGGTGCAAATATAATGGGGAACTTCCGCGTCCCTGTCGAAGATTAACTGCAAGCCTTTTTCCTCAGCTTTGAGAGCAAACATATCCTCTAAATCGTCCAGCAGACGGTACAAATCAAAGCTTCTTTCATAGACGGTAGTGCGTCCGGCTTCGATTTTTGACAAATCTAAAACTTGGTTGATTAAAGCCAGCAAATGTTCGCCACTCCGCAGGATAATTCCGACATCTTCTTGATTTTCCTGAGACAGAGTTTTACTGCGGATCATGACTTGAGCAAAGCCGATGACTGCGTTCAAGGGCGATCGCAATTCGTGACTCATATTGGCGAGAAAGGTACTCTTAGCCTTGTTTGCTGCTTCGGCCGCTTCTTTCGCCTGCTGCATTTTGAATGCCGCTTCTTTGCTATCAGTAATGTCTTTAATAAAACCTTCGTGATAAAGTAAATTTCCGGCTGCATCGCAGACAGCGCGACAATTTTCGGAAATCCAGATGATGCTGCCATCTTTGCGGTAAATTTCCGATTCAAAGTTTGACAGTATCCCGTACTCGTCAATCAGTGCTGCAAATTCGCTGCGGCGGTTGGGTTTTACATAAAGCAGGTTTTTGAAATTCGGCTGGGCTGCGATTAATTCGGAGGGAGATTCGTAACCGTAGAGTTCAGCTAAAGCTGGGTTAGCGCTGATGTATTTCCCGTCACCAGCAGTTTGAAAAATTCCATTCAAAGCATTTTCGTAGATGTTGCGGTACTTTTCTTCTGCTTCGCGGAGGGCGGTTTCGGCTTTTTGGCGATCGGTAATATCACTAGAAATCGACAAAAAACAAGCTTCTCCGTCAATATCGATGGTTTCGATTGACAGCAGCGCCGTTCTTTCTGTACCACTTTTATTTTGAAACTTGAGCTCGTAATTGTGAAGTGCAGTCTTGTTTTTTAACATTTTAATCATGCGATCCCGCTCTCCCAAACTCGCCCAAAAATTGAGTTCTACCGCTGTTTTACCAATAACTTCTTCCCGACTATAGCCGATCATCCGACAAAAGCTGTCATTGACTTCTATGTGGCGGCCGTCACTGATTCTGGTAATCGTAATTGCATTCGGACTCGAACGAAAAGCTTTAGAAAACTTTTCTTCTGCCTTAGCAAGATCCGTGGTGCGTTCTGCAACTTGAACTGCTAAATTTTCGTTGTATTCCGTTAACAGTTTCTCCGCTAGTTTGCGTCCCGTAATATCTTGAAAAGCGCACATTCCATAGATCATATTTCCTTGGGAGTCGTAAATAGGAGTTCCCGAAATTTGCATGGGAACAGTTTTGTCCTTAGAGGAGATTTCAATGTCATCAATAGTCACACTTTTGCCCTGCAAAGCATTTAACATTGGGTCGCGCTCCGCCGGATAAATTTCCTGAGTTCCAGCTAAATAAGCTCCGTAGGCTTGGCGCAAATTTTCGGAATTTGTTGCCGCCACAAGTCCTTGACCTAAAAGTTGCTCTCCTATCGGATTAATATAGTGAGGTTTACCATTTTGATCGGTAATAAAAATGCCGATCGGTAATGCATTAAGAAATTGTTTAACTCGATTTTCGCTTTCCGAGATCGAAGTAAATGACTGCTGCAATTGCTCTGCCATGCTGTTAAAAGAAGCGGCAAGTTCTCCGAGTTCATCTTCGCGATTCAGAGTCAGCTTTGTATCCCATTCATTCCGCGCCAAAGCTTTGGCCGCCGCATTCAATTTTAAAATCGGCCGCACCACCCATTTTGCAGTCAAAATTCCCAGAATTGTCGCCCCGATCAAAGCTGCAACCGACAGCAAAAAAGTGGTGCGCGTATTGGCATTAATTTGCTCCATAAAGTCGGCTTCTGGCACAACAACTACAATCAGCCAATCCAACCCTCGATCGTCTTTAAAAGGAGCTACCTGCATAAAATTTCGCTTGCCGTCAATATCAAAGGTAAGCTGTTGAGAATTAGTAATTTTAGCTAAGCTGTCGTAGGATTTTTCTAAATGCTGTGCGGTTTGGCGAATTACTGAATTCTCGCTTTCTGAAGCTTTGATGCGTCTTGTTTCTTGACCTTCCACCACAAATTCTGGACTCGACGTTGAAGTGGCAATTAACATCCCCGATCGCTCCAGCACAAAAGTTTTTCCCGACTTGCCAATTTTGAGGCTGACGAGAAATTCTTTGATTTTGGAAAACAGCAAATCGCTGCCAGCTACTCCTAACAGTTTGCCAGCGTCATCGTAGATAGGCAAAGCAGCAGTAATTGCCAGTTCCCTAGTCAAAAAATCTGTATAAATAGGAGTCCAAATAGGTTTTTTTGCCGTAGCTGCTGCTATGTACCAAGGGCGAGTTCTTGGGTCATAAATCTTGGGTGAAATCTTTACTAATTGAACACGGTTTCCCTGAGAGTCAGCAGTATATCGAGCTAATTTATTGCCTGTAGAGGTGTCTGAGGCAGAGATCAAAGTCCGATCTTTAGTGCGGATTGCTCCCGAGTGATCTCCATTTTGTCTACCTATGTAAATGATGCTGATCGAATCAAAATATTGAATTTGTTCGAGGAAATGATGTTCTAGTCTTTGTGTTTCTTCGAGGTTCAACTGCCCCAATTTTACGCCTTGAACGTTCAGGTGATTGACAATGTGGGGAATTGACATATAATTTTCCATGCGGTCTTTGATGCGATCGCTAATTTCTCCCCGCAACTGACCGGCAACATCATTGACTGCCCGCTGACCATTTTGAAATGATAGCCAACCTACCACTCCTACAGTGCCGAGAATTTGGACTAAAAAAGGAACTACTAGGACAGTTTGTAAGGGAGCTTTGCCGATAATTTTGCTAGCAAAGCGATTGAGGCGTTTAGGAAACATATTCATCCTAAGAGTAGTTGAAATGGGGAATGGGGAATTGGGAATGGGGAATTGGGAATTGGGAATGGGGAATTGGGAATTGGGAAGAGTTTTGATTGGAATTTTTCTGCTTTTTTTGCTGCTGTTGGCTGTAGTCTATTGACAATAGTGCAGTCGAGCAATTTAAATTAATATAGCGTATTTTTGCTGATTGTTTTCGCAACTACTGATACAGATAATTTTGGGCGATCGACCTAAATCGAAATCATCTTATATAGCCGAAGTCAGGATTCAGGAGTAAGATCGTGTCCAGTCGATCGACAATCATATCCGGCCGGGGCGGGTTTATTGGATTTGGGATTTGTGTTGAATATCAGGGTGAGGGGAGCCCTACAAGAATTAGAAGGTTGCTATATATTGCACAATTGTCAATAAGGCTTTGAGGGGCGAGATATCGGGCCCACCCCACAAAAACATTTACTCTTTGTGGAACAGGTATTCTGCCTGTTAAGCGAGAATGGTAAAACATCTGGCGTTGCTGAATTTACATATGATTCACTCGCTATAGCAATCCATGAAATTTATAGTAGGGGCAATTCATGAATTGCCCCTACTAAATTTCGGAGGCAAATCATACTCCTTTCTCAGCAACGCCCAACATCTCAGTTTGAACAAACAGTAGCTAACAAGCACCCCGCCCAAAAACCTGCATTTACCTGCGATTCAACTCCACTCTTTCGCCGTAACGCAACAGCATATCCAAACTCTCCAAACGATTTTGCCAAGTTTGTACCTGATAGCTATTCTCCCCAGAATGTAAGCGCATGGAAGATTGAAATTGAGATTGAAAACTCGCCAACAATCTTTTAGCAGTAGCTAAACTTTCTGTAGAAGGATTGGCCGCTAATTTACTCAAAGCAAGACCCAATTCGTCCGATCGACCTTGCAACACTTTCAGTTCAGATTCCGAAACCCGCAACTGATTGTTAGCCAACAAAAAACTCCATTCCTGCTTAAGAGCAGTATACCGCGAAGCCACCGCCGCAAACGGCTGCCGGTAAGGAATTGGTTCCGCAGCAGAAGTTGTTAGCGAAGCCCTCGTAGAGGAACGTACTGGCCGGCCTTGGGTGCGGTTAAAAAATCCCTGCATCCCGCTGCCGATACTTTCCACCGCAAAAATAGCATAGCCCCCTGTTGGCAAATCGCGCAAAGCTTGAATTTGGTCGATCGCCACAACTTCCGGCAAACTCAACAACTTAACCGACGGAGCAATCAAAGCCGAACCGAGCATTTGCTCCTTTGCTAAAGGCTCCGTAACGCGCTGAAGTCGGTTAGTATCCAAAGCATAAGTCATCGGCACGATCAAGTCTACAATGCCCTGACGCGCCCAAACTTCCCAATTTTGCTGAATCTTGTAAATCCGCTGACTTTCCGGGTGCGGAAACACCGCCACCGACAGAATTGTACGCGGAGAATTCTGCCTCACCAGCCGAGAAACTTCAGCTACAAAACTATTAATTTGAGTTGTTTTAAATTCAACCCATTGCCGCCACAAACTGCCAGAACTAGGCGAAATATTCACCGGATCGGTACCAGTCAACTGCTTGAATTGCTGCCTCGCCGCAGCACCGTAGCCGTAGGTAAAACCAGCATTGTCATTTTGAAAAGGATACCGGATGTAGTCTAACTGCACTCCATCTACTTTGTAGCGACTGGTAATTTCGCTGATAATTTGCAGCAAATAACTGCGGGCTTCCGGGTTTGCGGGATCGAGATAAAATTTACCGTCATTAGGATTTTGGATGCGTCCTTTATTATCAATATTTGCCCAAGTTGGATGAGCGGAAAGCACCGGGCCTGGATAAGAACTCGGCTGACCAATTAAAGTATTGTGCCGTTTATTTCCGGTGGCAAAAGTCCAAATCCAAGCGTGCAGTTCCATGCCTCGCTCGTGAGATAATTTAACGGCAGATTCCAGCGGATCCCAGCCAACTGTGAGGGGGTTTTGTTGCGGTGCAACTTGACTAGGATAAATGGTATATCCGGCATTCAAAGTTTCAAAGAAAACGGTGTTGATACCGGCGGCGGCGAGTCGATCGAACACTGCTGCTAAACCTTGTTCCGATCGCGCTGCAACGATCGTCCCGCGATCGAGCCAAACCGCCCGAATTTCAGCCCCAACCCGCTGCCCTTCCTGGGGGTAATTTTGCCATAGCAACTGTCGCGCTTCCACCCACTGCTTTCTAGCTGCTGCGTAGTTTTGCTGTTGCAGGAGTTGGTCAAAATTTTGCAAAACCTGTCGCGCACTGGCGATCGCCCGGGCTCTGGGGCCTTGCAGAACAGGCGGGCGACTCGCAGCCGGGCCGCCGACACTGTTACTTCCCGCCACCAGTTGAGTAGTAGCAGCACTCAGATTAACGGGCGTATTGCCTGAATTAGATGCTGTCAGAGCGCTTTCAAACCTACCAAGGAGGTTGGTGAGTTCTTGGCGCATCAAGTACGCTTCAATGCTGACGATCGGCTTATTGGAATTTACCTGCACATCCAAACCCGCCGGCGCAGACTGATCCGAAGGGTCTGTAAAAGTGGCAGGTACTGGATCGGGAAGTACACCCGAGGGATAAAGAGGGCTCTGCGGGGTATTTCGCGCAGAACTAGGCGTGTTCCTAGGAACTCTGGAGGGGGGAAGGGGGGTGGGTGGCGCGGCGGCTGTTGACGGCGCAACAGGCGAGCCGACTGTTCCTCCCCAGCGGGCGATCGAGGCGCGCAGCCAAGCCTTGTCTACATTTGCCGAACCGTCGCTACCCCAGCGCCAGCCGAGATAGGTAGCGCGATCGGTGGCGATCGCGGCAGAGGAACCGGAACTATCTTTCCAAGTAGCAACAGTTTGACTGTTTGCATCAGCGGGAATCAAGACACCGCCTTGGACTGAGGCATTTTGTTGTGCAGCGGGAACCCAATTGCTAGAAGCGGTGCAGGCGAGATCCCGGCAGCGCGTGCGGGGTTGCAGCGCCGCCCGCTGGGTTAACGGAAAAGCCCAATAGGCCCCGAGGAGCGATCGCAAAGATTGGCGCACCAAAGCCGGGGAACTGCGCCCAACTGGGCCCGAAGCAATCAAGCGGCCGCCTTGGGAGGCCCAAGTTTCTAAAACTTTAAGTTGCGCCGGAGTCAAATTTTCAATGTTGGGCAAAAACAGCACGTTAACGCCTGCTAAATCCGCCACACTTTTGATTTGTTCGAGATTGATTGGTTTGTAAGCAATGCCGCTTTCCCAGAGGCGCGTGGTAATCTTCACCCAATCGGGAGAATTCTCGGAACTGCGAACAACTCCCAGAACTACTTCGGCGAAACTCGGACTGGGAAATAGGATGAAGAGATTGAGTAATGTACTTGCTAGAGCTCCAATTAAGACTCTTTGTAAGAAAGTGAAAAAGCGAATTTTTTGAGCCTGGGAGAAGGTCTCAGGTATTCCATCGGACTTTTTGATTTGTTGCATATATATATGAGAATTACCCAACACACCGTTTAGGAAAATTTAAATAACAATTTCGAGCAATTAACCTGCTAATCCGCACCATACAATTTTTTATTCTGTCCTGCAACCTGAATCAGGAAAATGTGCGATCGAGCAATTTTAGATTTTGGATTTTAGATTTTAGATTAAAATGTGGGTGCATTTGCTTGAAAAACCAAAAATACAATTTAGATGGGGGACAGTTGACCGCCCGTTGGTGTCAAAAAACACGTTAAACCGACCGTCTCTCTTGTTTGTAGCCGAGTCTAGATCCCCCCTAACCCCCCTTAATAAGGGGGGGACAAGAGTCTGCTCAAAGTCCCCCTTCCCCCTTGGGGGGGGCTAGGGGGGGTGGGGATGCGAGGGGGATCTAGACTCGGCTACAACCCTGATTTAGAAATGGTTTCAGGCTTAACTTGACACTAATGCTTACAGCCAACAGCCAACTGTCAACTGCGTCGCCCTGAGCGAAGTCGAAGGGTCAACTGTCAACTGTCAACTCGCAGCTTCATTCACCGGGAATCGATCGATCAACTGCATCGCCCGACAAGCATTTCTCCGCAAAGAATCGGAAACATGAGGAACATGGGGAATCTGAGACAAGAAATCCAAAGTCCGGCGCAAAATCCGCACCACATCCCCTTCATCCAAACTCGTATGACTAATCAGATCCAGCCATTCAACACCCAGAGCCCACTGCTCAACTAAAGTCACTATGTCACGTTCCAGCCAAATCGGGATCGCAGCTTCATGACGATACTGAACTTGAAACAATCGGCGGCGGAGACCTTTTTGCAGATTGTCCAAAGGTGCCAAAACTTCCGCAGACAGCGAGTAGTGAGTCCAACTGTCGGGCCGAGAAACTTCTGTTACTAAGGCCGCGCAAGCAGCAGCGAGGTGGTGGGGGTCGAGTTCGTCAAATTCCGAAGACATTAGCGACAAACCTAACCACAGTTCGTTATCGCCACGAATGGCGGCACAAGCTTGACCTAAGATTGTGGGCACTAATCTTTCGGAGGAGTTATCTCGATTTCCATCTGCCGAAATTACTTTTTCCAAACAGCCGAAATTCAGCAAGATGTCAATTAAGTTGAGAAATTGCTCCCAATAGCGAGCTCGCTGTTTTTCTAAGTCTTGTTCGCTTTTGCGGACTTCTTTTTTCAATTCTTCCCGGCGACGCTGGCGTTTGAGCAAGGTAGCGGGATTGCCCCATTCTAAAACTGGGTGGATTTCTAGTTTAGCTTCTAGGGCTGTGATTTTTTCCTGTTGCTTGATCGCCTCTGGGCTCGGTGCTGGTGCGGGCAATTCTGGGATTAGTTGAGCAATTGAGACAGTTTCTTCACTTCCCATGCGACACTGGCCTAGTCTCAGAGCCATTTCCGGCGGCGGAATCAAGGTATCTGCAATGCTCGATCGGGCTAATTCGGCGTGCAGGGTGGCTACATCGCTGATGGCGACGACATACCAGCGGTTATCTTTGCCCAAGCATACCAAATTTGGCGCTTGGCCCGAACCTGCGGTTTTGGCAACCAATACGGCGGGCACGGGAGTTGTGTGCGATCGTTTGGCTGTCGGAACGTGCTTGCCTTTGAGACTCAAAACTGTACCGAGAACTGCAAAAGCCACAGCCACCGACATCTGCTTAATTCGAGCTTCTTCTGCTTGCTGCAATAAAGTTTTCAGCAAACGTTTATCTTCTTTGAGTCTTCCCTGCAATTTTTCGTAATGGGCGAGTTGTTTTTCCAGGGTAGAGACATTACCTCCGGCCGCCAAGGACTCTTCGAGTAACTCCAATTCTGTTTGCAATCGGTCTAATTCCGATTGCTGCGGCTCCAAGTACAAGGTAGATAGGTATTGACCAAAACTGCGCTCTACCAACTCTTGAGCTTCATCGATCGTGTGAGTTTGCAGCAAATTCAGCACCATGCCGTAGCTGGGCGTAAACTGACTGGCAAGGGGGTCGGCTTTGGCTGTTGCCAAATAGGAGGCTTCCTTTGCGCCTTCAAAGCGCGTCTGAACTGCGACCACGTGCCCCAGCTCGTCCATCCCCCGGCGACCGGCCCGACCGGCCATTTGCAGGAATTCTGAAGCGTTTAGCAGTCGGTGTCCCTTGTCGGTGCGCTTGGACAGGGTGGAAATGACTGTGGTGCGGGCGGGCATATTAATCCCGGCTGCTAGGGTTTCGGTGGCAAATACGACTTTAATCAAACCTCTGCCAAAGAGTTCTTCTACTAAACCTTTCCAAGCGGGCAAAATACCTGCGTGGTGGGCTGCGATGCCTTTTAAAAGTGCTTCTTTTTGACCGAAGCGTTCTGCTTCTGGGTTTCGCTGTAAAAAATCGTCAATGATGCGTTTGAGTTCGGCTGTTTCGGCTTCGTTAACCAGGGAGAAATTGCCTACTTCTGCTACTGCTTGGTCGCACCCGCGACGGCTGAAGATGAAGTAAATTGCTGGTAGCATATCTCGATCGTCCAACCGAGACAAAACTTCGGTCAAACTCGGAGTGGGGATGCTACCTCTTTCTATTTTTTGCCCCTTCTTTTTGGGGATTAACCGCAGATTAGCTCTTTTGCCAGTCTCGTCTAGCAGGGGAAATATCCCTTTTTGGTTGGCGAAGTGGAATTGCAGCGGCACTGGCCGAAAGTCTGAGTAGACGAGCTCTGTGGGCCCGTGAACTTTGTTGATCCAGTCTGTGAGTTGCCCGCTATTGGCAACGGTTGCTGAGAGGGCGAGCAGTTGAATTTCGCCGGAACAGTAGATGATTGATTCTTCCCAGACTGTACCGCGCTGGCGATCGTTCATGTAGTGACACTCATCGAGCACCACAGTTTCGACTCCGGTGAGGGAAGCACCGACAGCGCCGATCGGCGTACCGTAGAGCATATTCCGAAAAATTTCGGTAGTCATCACCAAAATCGGGGCATCTCGATTGAAGGAGATGTCGCCCGTCAGCAAACCTACGTTGTCGTCTCCAAATTGATTGCGGAAGTCGCGCAGCTTTTGGTTGGAGAGAGCTTTGAGGGGAGTGGTGTAAAAGACACGCCGCCCCCGGGAAAGTGCTTGATGGATGGCGTATTCGCCGATTAACGTTTTCCCTGAGCCTGTGGGAGCGCACACCACAACGGATTTGCCTGCATCGAGGGCGGCGATCGCCTCTCTCTGAAAGTTATCTAGCTCAAATGGAAATATGGTCTTCAGATCCAGCTCTGGGCGGTTCTGGGCAGTGTCTGACACAAGGATTATTATGAGGTTTCAGGGTAAGTATGCTTAAATCTTGCTAAAAGCAAGGCAGCAGAGAACTGTATTGATTTTAGACCTTCGTCACCAAATCGGCTATGAAGTCAGTTGACAGTTGACAGTTGACAGTTGTCAGTTGTCAGTTGTCAGTTGGTAGTTACCAATGCCCAATGCTCTTCGGCGAAGATGCCCTATTCCCTATTCCCGATTCTCCAAGTTTCCCGATCTGTGATTCGTGTTATTTCGAGTATTCCTGTGGTGCAGCTTGCTTGGGGCGATCGGCTTTCACTGCAAGTGTATCATTTCCCAGGTGCGATTCCCGGCAAAAAGGCTGATCTGCAATCTAACTTGCACGAAGCTGAGATTAGCGGCAATGCCGTTATTTACCAAAGACATCAAAGCCTGCCTTGCTTTTGCAGCCGACAGTGAGAAAAAGTTATTTGTGGCAGCCATATGAAACTATCGTTATAATATTTTCAACAAATGACTGAATAAATGTATGAAAATTAGAGCAATTAAGCTGTTACGCATTTAAACCACTAACTAGGCCTGTAGGGTGCGTCAGCTCAATCGCTTACTATGCAAGGAAAACGCTGTGGGCTGACGCACCCTACAATACTATTTTAAATGCGAAACAGCTTATTCATCCCGCAGAAGAAGGTGGCTATTGGGCTGAAGTTCCCGCACTTCCTGGGTGCATTACCGAAGGAGATACGATGGAAGAAGTGATGGCTAATTTAAAAGATGCGATAGTCGGCTGGCTCGATGTTGCTAATAGTCGTGAAGCAATTGCCTCCACAGATAAAATTATTTAAATTGCTGTATGAAATCTATTTCAGGGAAAAGTCTTAAGAAATTAGGAGACGGCAGTGCCGTCTCCCTACCGAAAATAATAATATAGAGGACACGGCACTGCCGTCTCCTCTATATTATTCCGGTGTTACCGCAATTGATATTACCCGCCGATTTGAGACATGGTGCGGGTATAATTTCCTTGAGTAGTTCCCGAATCTCGCTGCTTGAAATTAATCTCTGGTTTAATCTCCAATATCTGCTGCACTCGATCGCGCAATTCGACCGTAGACACCCCATTCCGCAAAGCCGTTTTCAAGTCAATTTGACCCGTTTCGTTCAGCAGACAAGGCCGCAGCCACCCGTCAGCAGACAAACGCATCCGATTGCACCGATCGCAAAAACACTCGGACATCTGACTGATAAACCCTAAAGTACCCTTCGCCCCCGGAATTTGAAACACATCCGCCGGCCCATTTCCCCGCACTCCAGACTCAGCCAACCCATATTTGTCGCTAATTTGTTGCCGCAAATCTGCCGAAGCTACCCAACCCTTATCGCCAAATAAATCGCCATTGCCGATCGGCATAAACTCAATAAACCGCACGTGCCAATTCCGGTTAATAGTTAATTCTGCCAACTCCAATATTTCGCCATCATTCACACCGGGAATCACCACCACATTCAATTTCAGCGGATCGAATCCAACTTCATAAGCCGCTTGAATACCCTGCCAAACTTGCATCCAGCGCGATCGACCGCGACTACCAATTATCTTATCAAAAGTCTCAGGTTCCAGCGAATCCAAACTAATATTAATCCGGCGCAAACCAGCATTGTAGAGATTTTCGGCCATTCCCGCCAGCAAAAACCCGTTGGTTGTCATTGACAAATCTCGCGTTTCGGGCAAAGATGCGATCGCCCCAACCAACTCAACAACCCCAGGGCGCAGCAGCGGTTCCCCACCGGTCAACCGAAACTTGGTAAATCCCACAGGTATGAAAACTTCCCGCAGCAAAGTTAGCAATTCCGAGTGAGTTAACAACTGCTGCTGCAAAACATAGTCCAACTCGCTACCTTCCGGCATACAGTAGAGACAGCGGAAATTGCAGCGGTCTATCAAACTAATCCGAAGGTAGTCTACGGGATTCATGTCAATACTTTGTAATATCACTTAATTATAGATGCTGACTCGATTTTCTGCCATTATTGATTGAGGACAATGCACCTGCATCGATTTCTCTCTCTTCTCTTACTCTGCGCCCTCTGCGCCCTCTGCGGTTAATAAAAAAAAATCTAGTTCACAAATTTGTATATCTATGTTCTTTGAATTTGAAGCTGACTTTGTAGAAGCCCTGCGCTGCATCCCGATGCAGGTACGTCTCAAGTTAGATACTTGCGGCATTAAACTAAAGTTGGAGGATTGGAATCATTTTAACCAAGCAGAACGTCAAATTCTGGTAGAGAGTCCTTGCTTGACAAGTGCAGAAATTATCGATTACCGAGAACAGCTAAACCAAGTATTGATTCAACAGACTGGTAAACCGGGAACTGATTTGGCTGTTGATGAAAATCCCCCCTGGATGGATGCTGGAACTGTACCTGAGTCGGTTTCTGCAAAAGCTCAAGAGTTAGGCGTGACAATTAGTTTGGAACAGTGGGCGAGTTTGCAGCCGCTACAGCGATTTGCTTTAATCAAACTTAGTCGATCGAGCCACGAGAATAAAAACTTTCTCCCGGCGCTTCAAGAGTTTAAGGTGGTTGAATGAGATCGAGTTTTAATTAACTTGTCTAGGTAATATTGGGGCATAGTGCCAGAAGCGAGAGTCTGCTTATCGAGAAGCCCGATGGGTGCATCTCATTTTTGCAGATATATTCGTAGGGGCGAAGCATTTCGGCAGTAAATCTGTGGTTATCACTAATAAATTGTCTGCCGAAATGCTTCGCCCTTGCCAAATTGAGATGCACCCAGCCCGATCGACCTCGGTCGTCATCTCACTAAATGAGAATACTTAGTGAGAATCACGAGAACAATGTGTAAAAAAGTGTGATTTCGCGGTGAAAGAGTTAGGGTGAGGTCGATCGGGCATTTAACCAATTGAGATTTCCGAATCGCCCGACACCAAATTCCGAAAATATAATTAATTTTATTTTAAGTATTGTTACCAGAGCGTGGTATGATTTTTCTGAGTTTGCAAAGCACTCGCCTGCTACCTGCATTAGTTTCTAAGCTTCGTGAACACGCAAAACACACCCGCCCAACCCACACCAGCAAACGAGGATATTCCTCAAGCTGGCACTGTCTCGACAGTCTCGACAGTCTCGTCGGAGACTACCAATCCCATGCAAGACTTTTATCACCTACAACAAGAGTTGTTGGCGTACACCCTTGCTTTTACGGCGATTATTTTTATCTCCGTTTGGATTTTTTACTCCCTCAACATTGCCCTGAATTATTTGCTTGGGGCAACTACAGGTGTGGTTTACTTAAAGATGTTGGCTAGAGACGTTGAACGAATCGGTAGCCAAAATCAGCGCATCAGCAAGACGAGGCTCGGTTTGTTTTTTGCGGTGATGATAGTAGGAACACAGTGGAATCAGCTACAGATTTTACCAATATTTTTGGGATTTCTGACTTACAAAGCAGCGCTGATGGTTTACGTGATCCGAAGTGCATTAGCATTAGACTCTAGGTAGGTCAGGTAAGAAGAGCAAAACTCAACTCATCGATTTGTATGGGGAAGCCCGTTGAATGGCAATGCTTGACGTTCTAAACACCTTTAATCGTTTCCCCCTCGCCAAATTGGAAGTTGGCCAGCAATTGTACTGGCAACTTGGCAATCTGAAAGTGCACGGGCAGGTTTTTCTAACCTCGTGGTTTGTAATTGCCGTTTTAGTCATAGTTTCGCTTTTAGGAACCAGCAAAATCCAAAGAATTCCCAGCGGAATGCAGAATTTTATGGAGTATGCGCTGGAATATATTCGAGACTTGGCTAAAAACCAAATTGGCGAAAAAGAATATCGCCCTTGGGTACCGTTTATTGGTACATTATTTTTGTTCATCTTTGTGTCAAACTGGTCTGGCGCTCTAATTCCTTGGAAGCTGATTAAGCTCCCATCAGGCGAATTGGGAGCTCCTACCGCTGACATCAACACGACGGTAGCATTCGCACTGCTGACTTCTCTAGCATATTTTTATGCAGGTCTCAGCAAGAGCGGCTTGGGGTATTTCGCCCACTATGTAGAACCGGTGCCTTTCATGCTGCCGTTCAAAATCATAGAAGATTTCACTAAGCCTCTGTCCCTGAGCTTCCGTTTGTTTGGCAACATCCTTGCTGACGAATTGGTAGTCGGAGTGCTAGTGTTGCTAGTGCCTTTATTTGTTCCTCTGCCAGTAATGGTTCTGGGACTATTTACGAGTGCAATTCAAGCTTTGATTTTTGCTACCTTGGCCGCAGCCTATATTGGTGAAGCTCTAGAAGGCGGTCACGGCGAAGAAGAACACGATTAACTAACGATCGAGCGGCGAAGAATAGAGGAGGAAAAATCAAATTTTATGCCTCAAAACTTTTGCCGTAAAATCGGACAATTCTGTAGAATTTCTGCTCTCAATTTTGTACATTACATAAGGAAATCATCATGGATCCAATCGTTGCTGCCGCTTCCGTAATCGCCGCTGCTTTGGCAGTAGGTTTAGCCGCTATCGGCCCTGGTATCGGTCAAGGAAATGCAGCAGGTCAGGCTGTAGAAGGTATTGCTCGTCAGCCTGAAGCAGAAGGTAAAATTCGCGGCACATTGCTGTTGAGTTTGGCGTTCATGGAAGCGTTGACAATTTACGGTTTGGTCGTAGCCCTAGTGCTATTGTTTGCCAACCCCTTCGCATAATAATTTGAAATTTTAGATTTGAGGTTTTGGCGATTCTAATCCAAAATCTCAAGTCTAAATTCGATTAAGCGAACTAGATAGAAGCCGTCAAAAAATCATGATGCACTGGACAGTATTACTAGCAGTTGAAGAAGCTGCAAAAGAAGGCGGACTGTTCGATTTAGATGCTACGCTGCCTCTGATGGCGGTGCAGTTTTTGATTCTAGTCGCAGTCCTGAATGTAATTTTTTACAAGCCGCTCAGCAAGTCGATCGACGATCGCGCTGATTACATTCGCACCACTCAAGTCTCCGCGCAAGAACGCTTGGCAAAAGCTCAGCAACTAGCGCAGCAGTACGAACAAAAACTGGGAGAAACTCGCAAGCAGTCTCAATCAGTAATTGCTGCGGCTCAAGCTGATGCCCAAAAAATCGCGTCAGCAAAAGTAGCTGAGGCTCAAAAAGAAGCTCAAGTGGCGCGAGAAAAGGCAGGACAAGAGATTGAGCAGCAGAAGCAAGAAGCAATGCGCTCGCTGGAACAACAAGTAGATTCCCTCAGCCGCCAAATTCTCGAAAAGCTATTAGGGCCATCGCTGGTCAAATAGCGAGACCGAAGAGTTTTAGGTTTTTGATGCAATCTTAAATCTAAAATCGGTTCACCCAATCTGCACCCGCAATTATGGAAGAGTATCATGGGGACTGTTTTATTGCTAGCCACAGAAGCTAGCCGGGAAGGTGGTTTCGGTTTCAACTTTGATGTTTTAGAAACCAACCTGATTAACCTGGTCATTATTATTGCAGTGCTGTTTTATTTCGGGCGCGGCTTTTTAGGAAAAATCCTGACTGAAAGGCGATCGGGCATCGAACAGGCGATTCTAGATGCAGAAAAACGCCAAAAAGATGCAGCAGCAGCTCTCGCAGAGCAACAGCAAAAATTGACTCAAGCACAAGCAGAAGCGGAACGAATTCGTACCGCTGCTGAACAAACGGCTGTGAAGGCAAAAGAAGCAATTCTAGCTCAAGCGGCGCAGGACGTTGAACGCATGAAAGCAACAGCAGGTCAAGAGTTGGAAGCGGAGCAGGAAAGAGCGATCGCCCAACTGAGATCGGCGGTTGTATCTCTGGCATTAGAAAGGGTGGAAAGCCAGCTAAAAAGTAGCTTGGATGACAACGCTCAAAACCAATTAATCGATCGCAGCATTGCCTTAGTGGGAGGCTAAAACGTGAGTAAAGTCAACACACAAGTTTTACAGCCTTACGCATCCGCTTTGATGTCACTGGCTAAGTCTAACGATCTCTCAGAGCAGTTTGGCAATGATATTCGTTCCTTACTGAGTCTGCTAGAAAGTTCGGAGGATCTACGTCAATTTTTAGGCAATCCTCTGATCAAACCAGATGCTAAAAAGGCTGTCATTAAGCAAATAGCAGGGGAAGAAATGAACCCCTTGATGCGCAGCTTTCTGAGCCTGTTAATAGACAAAGGAAGGATTCTTTTTTTAGAAGGAATTGGCAAGCAATACTTGAACCAACTCCGAGCACTCAACCAAACAGTATTGGCTGAAGTTACCTCGGCTGTACCGCTTTCAGATGCTCAACAGCAAACTGTTCGCGAAAAAGTGCAGGCGATGACTAGCGCACGGCAAGTGGAAATTGAAACCAAAATTGACACAGATTTAATCGGTGGTGTTGTGATCAAAGTAGGCTCTCAAGTGATTGATGCCAGCCTGCGAGGACAATTACGCCGTCTGGGAATTCGCTTGGCTTCTTGATAGAAGAAGCCCCTTCGACTTCGCTCAGGGTAAAAGCCCCTTCGACTTCGCTCAGGGTACAAGCCCCTTCGACTTCGCTCAGGGTACAAAGAAGGAAGAAGGGAAAAGTTAAACAGGAACTAGAAATTAATTTATTTCTATTACCGAGTTGTCAATCCCTAATTCTTATTACAGAATCCCAAGGCTTTCTTGCAGAAAACATCTACTGACAACTGACAACTGACACATAATAACTGACATGGCAGCAATCAGACCCGACGAAATTAGTAACATTATTCGCCAGCAAATTGAACAGTACGACCAAGATGTTAAAACATCTAACGTCGGTACTGTTTTGCAAGTAGGCGACGGCATTGCGCGGATTTATGGCTTGGATAAAGCGAGATCCGGCGAATTGCTAGAATTTGCCGATGGCACCATCGGTATTGCACTGAACTTGGAAGAAGATAACGTCGGCGCAGTGCTGATGGGCCAAGGTTTGGGAATTCAAGAAGGTTCGGCAGTTATTGCTACTGGCAGAATTGCTGAAGTCCCCGTGGGAGAAGCCATGTTGGGACGGGTAGTTGATGCTTTGGCCCGTCCGATTGACGGCAAAGGAGAAATTAAAACTACTGAAACTCGCTTGATTGAATCTCCGGCACCGGGGATTGTTTCTCGCCGTTCTGTTTACGAACCGATGCAAACAGGGATTACCGCGATTGATGCGATGATTCCAGTTGGTAGAGGACAACGGGAACTGATTATTGGTGACAGACAAACTGGTAAGACGGCGATCGCGATCGACACGATTATCAACCAAAAATCGGAAAACGTGATTTGCGTTTATGTGGCGATCGGACAAAAAGCTTCTACAGTGGCTAACATTGTCAACGTGCTGCAAGAAAAAGGCGCAATGGACTACACGATCGTCGTAGCAGCCAACGCTAGCGACCCCGCCACACTCCAATATTTGGCTCCCTACACAGGGGCCAGCTTAGCCGAGTATTTCATGTACAAAGGCAAGCACACTTTGATTATCTACGATGACCTTTCCAAACAAGCACAAGCTTACCGCCAAATGTCTCTGTTACTCCGTCGTCCTCCCGGTCGCGAAGCATACCCAGGAGACGTGTTCTATCTGCACTCTCGCTTGCTAGAACGCGCTGCTAAATTGAGCGATGATTTGGGCGAAGGCAGCATGACAGCTTTGCCAATCATTGAAACCCAAGCTGGCGACGTTTCTGCTTACATTCCTACCAACGTAATTTCGATTACCGACGGTCAAATCTTCCTTTCTTCTGATTTGTTCAACTCTGGTTTGCGTCCAGCAGTAAACCCCGGTATTTCGGTATCGCGGGTAGGTTCTGCTGCTCAAACTAAGGCGATGAAAAAAGTAGCCGGTAAGGTGAAATTGGAATTGGCGCAGTTTGAAGAATTGGCAGCATTTTCTCAGTTTGCTTCCGACTTGGATAAGTCTACTCAAAACCAATTGGCTCGTGGTCAACGGTTGCGCGAACTTTTGAAACAGGCACAAAGTTCTCCTCTGCCAATGAACGAACAAGTTGCTATCATCTATGCTGGGATTAATGGCTACATGGATGACATCGATGTAGACAAAGTAACCAAGTTTACTCTTGGTTTGCGCGACTATTTGCGGACTAGCAAGCCGAAGTATGGCGAAATCGTTCAAGGCGGTAAGGCTTTGACTGATGAAGCTGAGAAGCTGCTGAAAGAAGGCATCACTGAATTTAAGCAAAGTTTCCTAGTTTCTGCGTAATTAGTCATTAGTCATCAGTCATTGGTCATTAGTTAAGTCGCAGATCCCCCCTAGCCCCCCTTAACAAGGGGGGGGCAAGAGCGTGAAAGTTCCCCTTTTTAAGAGGGAGACTAGAAGCACTCAAAGTCCCCCTTCTTAAGGGGGATTTAGGGGGATAGAGACTTCGAGAAAAACATCAAGACACAGGATTTCAGTCTTAAGTTAATACCAATGATTAATACCGTATCCCTACCGTAGCTAAAGTTAAAAATTGATGGCTGGGAACTAAGAACTCAGAAATAAAGGCTAAGAAAAAAGGAGAAATTTATGGCAAATCTGAAAACTATTCGCGATCGTATTAAGTCGGTCAAGAACACTAAAAAGATTACAGAAGCAATGCGCTTGGTGGCTGCTGCTAAGGTGCGCCGCGCTCAAGAACAGGTGACTGCAACTCGGCCTTTTGCCGATCGCCTGGCAGAAGTATTGTACGGTTTGGCGGAACGGTTGCAATTTGAAAACCTGGATTTGCCGCTGTTGAAGAAACGCGAAGTTCGGACTGTGGGACTTTTGGTCGTTTCGGGCGATCGGGGTTTGTGCGGCGGTTACAATAGCAACATCATCAGATACGCCGAAAATCGCGCCAAGGAACTAAAAGCTGAAGGTGTAGAGTACAAATATATCTTGGTAGGACGCAAAGCTACTCAGTATTTCCAGCGCCGGGAACAACCAATTGATGCGACTTACACTAACTTGGAACAGATTCCAACAGCACCGGAAGCAGCGATGATTGCTGACGAATTGCTTTCTTTGTTCCTGTCAGGAACTGTGGACAGAATTGAGTTAGTTTACACTAAGTTTGTGTCGCTAATTAGTTCTCGTCCAGTAATTCAAACATTGCTACCCCTCGATCCCCAAGGTTTGGAAACTCCCGATGATGAAATCTTCCGCTTGACATCTCAAGGCGGACAGTTTCAAGTATCGCGGGAGAAGGTTGCTTCACCTACGAAGAGTTTGCCGCGCGACATGATTTTTGAGCAAGATCCGGCGCAAATTCTGGAGGCACTTTTGCCTTTGTATTTGAACAACCAATTGCTGCGGGCGTTGCAAGAATCTGCTGCGAGTGAGTTGGCTGCGCGGATGACGGCGATGAATAATGCTAGTGAGAATGCTAGTGATTTGATTGGTAGTTTAACGCTGACTTATAACAAAGCGCGGCAAGCAGCAATTACTCAGGAAATCCTGGAAGTTTGCGGCGGTGCTGAGGCTTTGAATGGTTAGGTTATATCAATTCCGGTTGTACCGGAATGATGTTAACTCTAATTTACTATTCCGATGCTAACGGATTTGATATTAGGGTTGACAATTTTTTAATTTTATGCTATGCGTCTGGGGGAACTCAGGCGCTTTTTTTGTGTAGTTGTTTGAGTCGTCGTAGGGTGCGTCGCCACGAAAAATCTTTAACTCAATATCGACAATCTCACGGCGACGCACCATGATTTAGTATTAGGGTAATAGTAGAACCTGATGGGAGAGGAATCATTTATGCTGAGGTGCGATCGCTCTTATTGCCAACAACGACATTAGCAACTAATCTCATAGACGATGTTAGTAATTTAGCTACCAATGTGACTCATAACCCCAATCACCCAAATCCTAGTCCCTCTAACAATCCTGCATCCTCACCATCTACGCAATCCAATCAAAACGAGCAAATAGCCAAAGCAACTGCTGAAAATCTCGAACTCCAAGATGGAGGTCATAGTCTAGCCAGACATGGCCCAGATCGGTCGAATATTGACTTAGAAAATCGACTGACAACTGGTATTGCTCCCAACGGGGTTTTCAGTCCGACACAGGCTTCAACTCGTTTCAATAGTTATCAAGATTGGCTGGAAACCCGTCAAGCAGCCTTAAATGCGATCGCCAAAAGAGAAGGTATTGATTTGAGCCAACCCCCACCAGTAGGAAAACAAGGGTCATTCAATATTATCCTAGAGCACGGAAAGCCGATTGATGATGGCTTTGTCGGTTCAGGAACTAAAGTTAAAATAACTGATTCTGTTAGCGGAAAACAAGGGAAAGTTTACACCAACGCTCAGTCTGTTAAGGGACTTACACGAACTCAAACTCAGTTAGAATGGAATTCATCAACTAACCGTTGGGAAGTAAAACAGCACTATCCTGACGCTCGAAATTGGGATCAGCTTACGGCAAGCTATACAGCACCACCCTAATCATATCCAAAAACAAGGATAAATAATTATGAAAATTAGTGCAGCAATGGTCAATCACTATTTATCTGATATAACAGTTGCGTGGTTCAATCATCACGAACTACCGCCGGATGAAATGCAAGAATATTTGCCATTAGTTCAGTGGATGAAAAAAAACGCCAGTAATCATCGAGATTTGGAGTATTTGAAAATGGCATTTGAATATTTGCTGACACATCCTGATGTGAACTATGAAGATTTTTCTGGCGGTCGTTACCCTTACGATAGCGATGATATCATAGAAATAATTGATTTTATCTACAGAACAATTTGGTCAGATTCACCCCCAGTATCGCTGAGCAATTCCGATGACGTACAACTTGTGTCTATATCGTTAGATGATTGGTGGGCCGATCGCGAACAATTGCCTGAACTAATCACTTTATCAAAATAGTCTCATTAGTAAGCGAGTCTGTCAATCAAATGTTAACAACTGTCGAGTAATATTGAGTCGATAATTAGTCTGTAAAAGCCGATCGACTATTCCTGCACAATTTCCACCAAATCTTCGATCATCACATCAAAGGTGCGGGCCAATTTGTGTATGGAAATAAAATCAATAGTTGACACTCCCGGACAGCGGGCGTAGTGTCTGACGGTGCTGTAAATTACTCCCGATCGCTCTGAAACTTCTTTTAGCGTCCAACCTTTCTCAGCAGCAAATTCTCTGACTTTTAGTCTTACTAAACCCATACTTGACAAATGATGGTGTACCATCATAAGACATTTTTATTCCAAAAGGCGATCGACTAATCTTGGACAATCTCATACAAATCTTCGACCATCACGTCAAAAGTCCTCGCCAACTTGTCCAAGGCTGTCACGTCAATTGTTGCTAATCCGGGCGATCGGGCATAAGTTCTCAGCGTACTGTAGACTACGCCCGATCGCTCCGAAACCTCTTTGATCGTCCAGCCTTTCTCAGCCGCAAATTCTTTAACCCGTAATCTAATTAAGCCCATAAGCTATTGAAACCTGACTAATATCAGTCACAAAATTATACTACAAAAGGCGATCGGCTACTCTTTGACGACCTCAACCAAGTCTTCGACCATCACGTCAAAAGTACGTGCCAACTTCAGCAAACAAGTAAAATCAACCATTGCCATTCCTGGAGAACGCGAATAGGTGCTGAGGGTGCTGTAGTTGACTCCCGATCGGTCAGAAACCTCTTTGATCGTCCAGCCTTTCTCACCAGCAAATTCTTTAACCCGCAATCTAATTAAGCCCATAAGCTCTTGACAGATGATTGATATAGGTCGTACAATCATTATAACGTAAAAAGCGATCGCCCCAACGTCTGCAAAACTTAAAGACGATCGCCTATCCAAATTCAATCCCTTTACAAAAGTTTGTACTCTTTACAAAGGATTTGCTGATCATCATGTTAACAAAATTTTCGCGAAAATCAACCCCCCGACACAGATTGAGCCGGTTTGTGACGAAAGAGGCGATCGCGCGCCTGCTGAAAATCAAGGTAGAACAAATATATCGCTTCGAGTGCTGGGCGCATATCCTGTACGTGCACGCCCAAGGGATGAGTCGGTTTGTGAGTTATGCCGACTTTCCGCCAGTGGTGGGAGTGGAATCGCCGTCAGGTTTAGATTTTGGTTATTGGAAGCGTCGGATGGCGAGTCTGAAGGAGAGATACGCGCCGGATTTTTGGGTGGATTTCTATGGGGATAAATTTCGGGAGGCGGTTTCTGTTGCTGAATTGTTGGAGTGGGGAGAGTTGGTGGGGGTGATTAAATTGATGTTAAGTCGAATAGCTGTGGAGTCGCTGCGAAAAGTTTACGCACAAGAGAAATATCTGTTGGAACATTTCTAAGAAGAGCGATCGACTAAAAATACAAGCCAACAGTCGTAAAATATTGATTGAACAACGTAAAGGAATAAGAACAATGACAACCGAACGCTGGACAGATGAAATGGTGGATGATTTGGCTTCCACTGTAGAGCAAACGACTCGGAATGTCGATATGCTTGTAGGTGCTGTCAATGCTCTTTTAGAAAGAGACTCGCAGCGGGATGAAGAAACGCGGCGGCGGGAGCGAGATTTTCAACAGTACAAAATAGAAAATGACCAACGATTTAATATTCTGCTCGAAGAAGTCAGATTTCTCATCAGAAAACTGGGAGAGAATCAAGAATAGATTAGCAAGGAATATTTCTAAGTGCTACTGTTTCTCCTATGCCAAACCCTGCGATACAAATCCAGCCCAATAATAGGGACTGACAAAGGGTAATTCTTCCCGACAAAGCCAATCTAATCGATAACGAAATCCAGCCTATTTATGTTTATAGTTTTTAACTATCGGGCTCGTTTTTTAGATGATTGTGAAACTAAACTACTCAAACCTTTTTTCCATTGACACTGGAAAGTTTTATCTATTAAGTCTTTTAAGCAAACGACTTTAATATTAGAATTATGACATGAACCATATCTGTTTTGTATATTAATAATTTCACAGCCTATACCTTTTAAATCATTAGTAAATGAGATTTCTCCAACATAATCTCCATCATCCACAGGATTACCATCTTGCACAGATTCATCGAGTTTCCAACATACAATCTGATCGGTGACTACCAATGGATGGTTAAATAGCTCATCGCTTGAAAATGTATATTTATATTCCAAGCCTTTAAGTTCTTTTTTTAATGTATCATCATTAAATTCGGCGGCTAAACTATCAATTCCTTGACCTGAAAAATTTAAAGGTCTTAACCAAAACTTAGAGTAGCAAGAATTTGGAGGAATCAGATGAGCTAACAATGTATATAATGCACCTACTCCATGTTCTTCTCCGACACTAGGAACAAAGAACTTCTTGCCTTTTAAAACTTCACGATCTAAAATATGAAAATAATCTCTGTGAAGTATTTGTGTTTTAACTTTATTGAATTGCTTGACTTGAACTTCGGTCTTTGATTCACTAACTTCACTTCCGATTCTCTGTATCAACTCTTTAAAAACTTTGCTGTCATTCCAAGCTCGATCTAAAAAGCTCTTAATATGTTCTAAAAAATGTTCATTCCTTAGAGTTTTAATTGACGTTCCACTTAAAGAATTTCTGTCCGTTACTAGCTGAAAGCTACCGTTAATCATCAACACATAATGTGTCATAGCTTTACCATCACTTAAAACCATATAATCTTGTAATAAACTATGATTAAATATTTCATTATAAGAACATATTTTTAGGCCTTCCGAACAAATAAAGGTTCCTCTTTGTGAACTAAACCCAATACCTGACTTCTTTTTTCCTTGGCGATCTAACTCTTCATAATATTCTAAAGCTCTTCTGTTTCCATCAATAGCCAATACTAAACAGTAGGTAATGCCGTCAAATTTAAACGGCTGGGCGCTACGATAATAAAATCTACCTGAATTAAGTCTCTTTATCTCTGTTGGCGATTTCCTTGAATATTCTTCCATTCCAGGAATAATAAAGTCTTGTTTATCAATTTTATCAATATATGGATATCCCGAATTAATCTCTTCTAATTGACTTTCCCTGCAATTCCAAAGAAAAAGCTGGCATTTATCGTTATAGGTAGAAGATGAAGTTTTAAAAGTTTTAGCGTCTATTGCCCTAAACCCTGTTCTTTCGTTATCTAGGATTCTGACATCTCCATGTCGGGTATAAAATTTGATATAACTTTTGATATAGGGATATTTTTTATCGGTACCGTAATAGCTGGAAAAATTATCAATTTCTAAATTTTTCACAAGTATTAGGGAGCCAGTTGCAAGATGTGATTGGAAATATTTTTGGTCTAAATTATCTAGAATACCTACTGTTCGAGCATCAGGTTGCGGTAGTAGGCTATTTAAAGTTAACCACGGTTCCAGATCTTCTTGAATATCAATGTTGTCTTGTTCAGAATCTAAAGTATCTCTCGGATTATCTATAATTACGGAACTCCAGCAAGATTCATTATCCTCTTTACATCGGGTAATGAGTGCAAATTTTGCTGAAGCAAAGCAAAGTTTTGAGCCTTGGCATTTGTAACCTATAGATTTTCCCGGAGTTTTAGTTGAAAGACCTATTGAGAAGAAAGCATCTATTGGAGTTACTCCATTAACTTCTTTTTCCGAGCTTATACCAATCCCATTATCAATAAATATAAACCCTTCATATTGAAGTAAAGGATATATTTCTATAACAGATGCTTTAGCATCATAGGAGTTGGAAATTAGTTCTCGAATTACTTCACAGGGATCTTTCCTATTAACAGATAATTCTAATAAAGTATGTTTGTAATTAATACGGCAACGAATTTTACGATTTTTTTTATTCATAATAAATTAAATTCACAAAAGTTTTTAATTTAGGTTATTCTGTAACATTAAACCTTATCACCACTCAGTAGATTTGTCAAGCAGGGCAAATAACAAATAAATCAGGAGTTGAGATACATGGTCAATGCTGAAAAACTGGTCAGAAGAAAGCCGTTATCAAAAACATAACAGAAAACTGCTTCATAGCTGAGGATGTGGAGTTGGTGATATTTGTCTCTTTTGCAGTCAAAGTTCGATCGCCCTTGCCGATCGACCATAATAGTAACAGCAGACTTCTTGCAAAAGTGCCATAATTCTGGAGACTCCTCAGTGCGCGATTCCAGGAGTCACTTACTAGGATTTAAGTCGCCAGACAAGATTTCGCTATAGAAGCCATTTGGGATATTTCATGAGATGGAGAACACGGCAGTGCCGTGTCCCTACCCCGATTAATTGTAGGGAAACCGCACTGCGCCGTGTCCTGACTGTGGGTAACATTAATTCCGATGCTACCGGATTTGATATGAAAGCTCTGATGGCGATGCACCCAAAGGCAAAAGGTAGAAAACAGAAAGAAGCATCAAAAAATTTCTACTTTCTGCCGTATACCTTCTGCCTTCAGAAGCGTCAATCTCCAACTTTAAGCTGGAAAAATCCGCAGGCGGCGGTTCGGTTCTTCCCCAAAACTGTGGGATTTCAGGTGATAGTGTTCCACAAGTTCATGCTGCATTTTGCGGACATCGGGAGAACGGGGCAGGAGTTCCACCGGCTGTCCCTTGGGAATCACAATTTGCTCGACTGCTAAGCGGGTTTCTTCCAGGGCTTCGAGCTCGTCAGAAGTACCGCTGCGGGCGAATAAGGCGAGGTCTGCCACTTCCGGGGTGCCCGGGTCGTCCATATCCAACAAGCGCCGCAAAGCTCTCGCTACGTGGGGAATGGTGCCTGCCTTAATTGTGTGCAGGGGAACTTGGCGAGTTTTTGCCAACTGCCTCAATTTTGACTGGTTCCGCACGTTCGATCGCAAAGCCAACACCACATCAGCACTCTCAATATCCTTAGTCAACTGCACCGGCAGGTTCAGCGTCGAAATCACCTGTTCGAGCTGGTGGCGAGCTATGCCGTAAGGATAAACGTGGAGGGGCAAATCTTCGCCGTTAGGGCCGACATTCTGGGAATAACGCCCCCGGTGCTGCGGTACAGGTTCGACAGACAGGGATTCTTCGAGGAGTTGCTCGAAATACCGAGTCTCAGTAACTGGCGCGCTGTTAACAGCAGCAGCAGCGAATTTCTCGCTGGGAGGCGGCATCGGCACCATTTTCCCGGCACTCCGCCACCCAGAGATGGGTGTGACGGGCCGGATTGCCGATACAGCAGCCTGTCCGCCCGACGAAGCTGAGATTCCTGGGAAGCGCGCCGGGGGAGCGGCTGACTCGCGCTCGATAATTACTTCTCCGATGTCGCTGATGCTTCTGGTTTGCTGGTTGGGTTCGCGTCCCCGCAGCAGACTGTCGATCGAATCTGAAACTCGTTCGTGGATCACCCAGCGCTGGCGTTCCAACATTTCGATCGCAATTTCAAAAGTTGGCGGTGATTTGCGCTCCAAAACCGTCTTTTGAGAACCACGTCGCCGCGCCTCGTCATCTCCCAGCGTCACCGCTTGGATGCCCCCAATTAAATCGGCCAGAGTCGGGTTTTTCATCAAGTTTTCGAGCCTGTTCCCGTGGGCGGTACCGACCAACTGCACGCCCCTTTCGGCGATCGTCCGAGCGGCCAAAGCTTCCAATTCCGTGCCGATTTCATCAATCACGATCACTTCGGGCATATGGTTTTCCACTGCTTCGATCATGACTTGGTGCTGGAGTTCGGGACGGGAAACTTGCATTCTGCGAGCTCTGCCGATCGCCGGATGCGGGATATCTCCATCTCCGGCGATTTCGTTGGAGGTGTCGATGATTACCACTCGTTTTTCCAAGTCATCGGCGAGCACGCGGGCGATTTCGCGCAATGCTGTGGTTTTGCCGACTCCGGGGCGGCCGAGCATCAAAATTGACTGACCGGTTTCCACTAAATCGCGGATAATGCCGATCGTCCCGAACACAGCGCGGCCAACCCTCAAAGTTAAGCCGATAATCTCGCCGCTGCGGTTGCGAAGGGCGCTAATTCGGTGTAGGGTTTGCTCGATACCGGCTCGATTGTCGCCGCCGAAATGCCCGACTCGCTCAATACAGTATTTGAGGTCAGTCTTAGAAATCGGCGTTTGCGAAAGGTGTTCGGCATTTGATGGGAAACGAGCTTCTGGAAGGCGACCCAAGTCCATGACAATCTCGATCAGATTGTTGCGCTGCGGGTGCTGCTCTAAAGGCTGCCGGATGTAATCTGGCACGATGTCGAGTAATTTATTGAGGTCGTCTGTAATCTGCATTCGCCTCGGTGTGTTCGGTGACGTTTTCAACCTTTTTTAGTCATTAGTTAGCTGTTAACTGTTAGCTGTTAACTGTTAACTGTTAGCTGTTAGCTGACTAATATTCTTTGAGCTGGGAAACTAGAGAACGAGCTAAACTCACGGCCTGCCAGAGAAGTTCTGGAACGGCTTCGAGCTGAGTATGCCGAAGTGTTTGAACTCCGGCTGTCGCTGGCTGGGCTATCGTCGGAATTGCCAATGCTCGATCGATCTGCATTGTTTCCAATTGTTCTAAAACTGGTGACAGCAAAACTCTGGCATAGCTGCCATAAGCTATACCCGCAATTACTGGTGCATCAGGAATTGACAAATTTTTCCCATGCTTCCTTATCAGTCCAGAGGATCTGAGTTTGCTGACAGTATGAGCATTAGTTCCACCTGCAAGTTGCACGTATCCCGGCAACTGGGCTGCCAAAACTTTTTGACCGAGTTTGACCGCGGCTCTAGTAGTTCCTGTTCCGATATCTCCACTCATTGGCCGACCATCGGTTTGCCAAATTAGGGGACAAGGAAGGGGGGAAATTATTTGATAGAGTGTCCGCAAATAATCAATCAAACCGTCTCCATCCGGGCAACTAATTGCGATTACCTTGAGTTGACTAACCCAGGGAGCTATGCTCGACCAAAGTCGCGCAAAATCTGCCTCTCTGCCTACTTGCGTGTGGATTTCTAGGGCGTCGGCACCGGATTGCAAGATTAAAGGTGCGATCGCGCCGGGAGCAGACACGTAAGAACGAGTGTAAATTAATTGGCTCGGACAAACCGGCAGACAGCGACCGCAGCCATAGCACTGCTGGTCTATCACCCCGGAAAAACCACTGCCAGCACCCTGAAAAACTATTGCTTCGGCTGGACATATTTTTTCGCACGGCCGCCAGCAGTCCACCGGACAATCGGCTGGGTTGAATTCGGCCTTGCGAAAATGCGGGTCTTCCCCATCGTTTAAACTCACCATCAGCCACGGCAACCCTTTGCCGCCAAACCTGCGGTTTTGAGTTCTTGCCTGTAATTCGCTGGCAACTTGTAGGCCCTCTTTCGCTGCGGCGACGGCGGCGGGATCTGCCGCGACATCGATACAGTCAGCACCTGCCAAGGTGTAAGCCAATGTGAGATTCCGAACAGCCGGCAGGTGTTGAAAGCTGGCCCCGCAGATCAGCTTGAACCAATGACCGCCTTTTAATGAGTTTAGTGGATGATAATGTTCTGTCACCCTTATATGTTAATCCTTTCAACTAAAAATTACTATGTGAAAATTTCTACTGAATTTTTAAATTTAGGCTGATACAAGCTGGAAACGCTACTGATAGCAGTATATCTGGGACTGTTAGCCCTATATGTAGAGTTCTAACTGAATTTTTTTCCTAAATTTGATTTTTGTAAGAGCGGCTGCTGAAGGGCGATGTATCTTATTCAGAAACAAGCTCATTAAGATACCATATTTGGGCGGTTTTGGCAAGAAGAGATTAAAAAAGAGCTTTTTTAGATCAGTTGGTGTGGAGTACCTCACGACCAACCGCAGATGAACATTATTCTCCCTGATTAGAACTCAATTCATCTGCGCTAATCTGAAATTCGGCGTTGCTGAATTTAGGTATGATTCACTCGCTATAGCAATCCCTGAAACTCGCTGAGTAGGGGCAATTCATGAATTGCCCCTACTAAATTTCGGAGGCAAATCATACTCCTGCAGCAGCAACGCCTGAAATTCAACTAGCTAGACTGCTTGTTCAGCCGCTTGTAAACCGTAGCTAAAGCATTGCTATCTCCCACATTTCCGGGAAACAAAACCACTGGTAAATTGGGAAACAGAGGATGGTCGGCTTCGGTTTTTACCACGGAACAACCGGCGATAATTTGACCGATTTGCCTAACACTTTTCAGCGACAAAGCGGTACTCAAAATATCATTAGAAGTAATGCCGCCCTTGCTAATTAAAAATCCGATATCCGCAGGCATTCCCCGCACGACATCCACCAACAAAGCAGAAACGGCAGCTCCAAATTTCAACCTAGTTTCTACATTATCAAATTGTAGTTCCTTGCGGCTGGTATAAATTACAGGTGTTTTGCCATCGGCATGAGCAGTGCGGACTTTTTCCAGAATTTCATTGAGTATTTGGGTGCGATACTCTGGTGAATCTTCTAGCAAATGAGATACCTCTATTTCAATGCTAACTGTATTGGGTTCTTCTAACAAGCGTTCCAATTGGTCTGTAGTTTTCTTAACGTGGGAACCAATTATTACCGCACCCGGTTTGCCATCCCTCACATATTTTGCCATTTCGTCGGCTGCTATTGGCTGCGAGCCGAGGTCAGCTAAGGATGTTAAGATACTCGCTCCACTGCGAAATAAAAACTTTTTGCCTTGACTAACTACATCCAGAATGTGTTTGGCAAATGAGTCTAAATCGGCTTGACTTTCGCCATCAACAACTGCACATTGGTTGTCTGTCATCTCCATCAGTCGGTCTAAACTTCCGTAGCGGATGTCTGCGAGTAAAATGCGATCGACAGTATCAGCGTGGATGCGACCTTTGGTTTTTTCTTCTACGTAGTCTGGCAGGTAACTGTGACTGTAACCGAAGACTGAATCCTTGGCATATTCGGTTTCGTGAACTGGCGTTGCGACGCTGTTAACCATTAGGTAGTGGACGCTGTTGCGGGTAATTCTGCCACCTTCAAAAAAGGCGGGAATTAGAAAATGGGCGTCGAAGGGGCCGAGTTCTTCGGCGATGACATCGGTTTCGATCGGATAGTGGCCGCGCAGGGTAGAATCGGAACGGCTAACTATTAGGAAGTCTTCGATTTCTTCGATCGCGATCGCCTTTTTGAGATTTTGGCACACTTCGCGGGTGACGGAGGCTGCTTTTTCGGGAGTTAGCGATCGAGTATTTGTGAGTATGAAGAAAATCGGTGACTTGTCCCGCAGTCCCAAACGCAGGGTTTCTTCGTCCCAACGTGTCAGCAGCAAGCAACTGTGCACGGTTTGAGAACCTGTCGGATCGTCATCGAGAACTATAATCTTGGGTTTGGCAGAAGACATACTAACCTGGTTTTTAACGTCACCTTTCCAAGATATCCTTACCTGTTACGTAACAGGAAAAAATTTACAATCATGATATTTCCTTAACAATTCTTATAACTCATAAATTTTAAAATGTGTTTTAGTTCGATCGGTTCAGTAAGGTGCGCGTTGCTACAAAATAAGGTGCGATATCAGCACCTACTAATATTCTCCGTTTTTTTGATCGGCCTCTTTGCGGTGTTGCAACTTTTTCATTTCTGCTTGAACTCGGATAGCTAGCTGCAAAGCTTCGTTGAGCAATCTCCCTTGTTCGCTGGTTCTATCGCTAATTTTTAGGGCATTCAAAGTTCTCAAATTATTGACAAATAGTTCTGAGTTAGTAGCGACAAATTTTTTGTTTTCCCTGAGAATTCTCTCGGTTTTCAAAGCTCGGACTAAATCCTCTCTGATTAGCTGCAAGGCTTGAATGACTTTTGGGCGATCGCCTATTTTGACTTCCGCATTGCCAGCATCTTCTATTTTGTCATTAATTTCGACCGCTTTGATGATACCATTATAGCGATCGACATCATCAAAAAGATTGATTAAATCTTTGTTGTGGCCGCTGCACCAAATTTTCCACGCATCCTCAAAGATTAAACAGGCGATCGCAGCGAGGTGGAGGGCGAACCACAACAAATAACCTCTAGGAAATATCGCAACCAGCAGCCAACAACTGATTAGCACCAAAATAATTAAACCGACTGTTTTCAAAGCTTCCCGGGCAAACTTAGTCGCACTCGCGGGTCGATATACGCGATCGGACCCCGCGCCGCTGAGGCGCTTGAGCTCACCGACAGTAATTTCTAATCCCTGAATGTCAGCTCGCATAAATCTTCACAAATGTTTGTTAATTATAAAGTTTTGTGGTAGAACAAAGGGCTCGTCTACAATAAACCTAACACCTTTTTCAACCAAAAATCCACTATGTCCGCACGTCCTATCTACCTCGACAACCACGCCACAACCCCGGTAGACAAACGGGTACTTGATGCGATGCTGCCGTATTTCACCGAACAATTCGGCAACGCAGCCAGCATCAACCATGTCTACGGCTGGGAAGCAGAAGCAGCGGTCAAACAATCGCGACAAATCATCGCAGAAGCGATCAATGCCTCCCCAGAAGAAATTGTTTTTACTAGCGGTGCAACGGAAGCAAATAATTTAGCGATTAAAGGCATCGCTGAAGCCTATTTCAGCAAAGGAAAGCACATTATAACAGTAAAGACTGAACACAATGCAATTCTTGATCCTTGTACATATTTGCAAAAATTGGGATTTGACATTACTGTTTTACCAGTAAAAAGCGACGGATTGATTGATATAGGCGAGTTGATAAAAGCGATTCGGGCCGAGACAATTTTAGTTTCAGTGATGACTGCAAATAACGAAATTGGCGTGATTCAACCGATCGCCGAAATTGCAGCAATCTGTCGCGGAAATGACATTCTGTTCCACACAGATGCAGCACAGGCGATCGGCAAAATCCCCCTGGATGTCCAGGAAATGAATATCGATCTAATGTCCTTGACAGCGCACAAAATTTACGGGCCAAAAGGCATTGGTGCTCTCTATGTGCGCCGCAATAAACCGAGAGTGCAGCTAGCACCACAAATGCACGGAGGTGGCCATGAACGGGGAATGCGATCGGGTACTCTCTACCCACCGCAAATCGTGGGATTTGCCAAAGCAGTAGAGTTAGGAATTGCGGAAATGGAGGCGGAAACTGCACGAGTTGTGAGTTTACGTGAGCGTTTGTGGGGGAATTTGGTAGGTTTAGGAGATGTGGTTCTGAACGGTCATGCGACTAAGAGATTACCTGGGAATCTTAATATTAGTGTAGGTGGTGTTGACGGTCAAGCCTTGATGTTGGGGTTACAGTCAGCGGCGGCGGTGTCTTCGGGTTCTGCTTGTACTTCGGCGAAGATATCACCATCTCATGTTTTGGCTGCGATCGGGCGATCGGACAAATTAGCCTACGCTTCGATTCGATTTGGGATTGGCCGCTTCAATACCGCAGCAGAAATAGATGCAGTGTCGGAACACGCGATCGCAACTATTACATCTTTGAGACAAGCCCAAAAAGTAATGAGTTAGAAAGTTGATAGTGGACAGCGAAAATCCGTCTCTCGGATCCTGAAGAGGAGACGGGCGTGGGGGGTGCCGACAAATAAAATTTTGCCCCGATGCGCAGCAATACCAGCAGCGAAACTCAATGCGTCTTTAAAATTCTGATGGGAAATTTCAAGATTAATGATGTGAATATTGTTACGGGTGCCAAAAATGTA
>JANMLZ010000108.1:0-11529 GCA_031372825.1 Cyanobacteria bacterium OTE_58_metabat_593
GCGAAGCCTATTTTAGCAGTCATTAATCATTTTATTATAACCAGGACACCGCGAGTGCCTTTGTCCCTACAATTAATCGGGGTAGGGAAACGGCACTGCCGTGTCCTCTATATTATTCCGGCGCAGCCGGAATTGATATGATTCTAATTAGTAACTGGTAATTGTAATTGGCAAGTAGTAGCAACTAACCAATAACTAATAACCAATAACAACTAACCAATAACAACTAACCAATAACTAAGGACTAATTACAACTGGTTGATCTACCTTTTTCGGTGTCCCAAAATAAGCTTGAAACACCTCTTTGGCGATCGGGGCCGCAGCAACAGAACCAAAACCGCCATTTTCCACAACCACGGCGATCGCAATTTCCGGCTTATCAGCAGGCCCGAAGGCGACAAACAAAGAATGATCTTTTTGTCCAATCACTTCCGAAGTCCCTGTTTTTCCAGCCGTCAGCGGAATCGAACCGTCATTCATCCCCTGTCCCGTACCCTCAGCAACCACCGCGATCAGTCCTTCCTTAATCACCTGAACTGTCGAAGGTTTCATCCCCGTACTTACCCGTTGAGTCTGGGCTGTCCCCGTCATAGAACTCAAAAGATGGGGCTTGACTCGATAGCCACCATTCGCGATCGAACTCACCATCACCGCCGCCTCCAAAGGAGTCACCAACACAAAACCCTGGCCGATGGACATTGTTACCGTATCACCCGCATACCAAGGTTCTTTATAGATTTTCTCCTTCTCCTCCGGCGTCGGCATTTGACCGTGATCTCCCCCGCCTAGCCCCAAAAGATTCAAATCCGTATCCTTGCCAATTCCCAAGCGGTGTCCCCACTTAGCAATTTCCTCCGGCCCGGTACTTATCCCCACTTGATAAAAAAACGTATTGCTGCTGAAAGCCAAGGCCTCCCGAAAGCCGATGTCGCCGTAACCACCACTGTGTTCGTTAAAATCAATTCCCCCCACAGTAATGTAAGACGAAGTACCGATAATTGAGTCCGGCGAAAACTTGCCCGACTCCATACCAGCGACGGAAGTCACAATTTTAAAAGTGCTACCAGGGGGATAGCCTTGCATGGCCCGATTTAAAAATGGATTTTCGGGATCTTGAAGAGTGGCCCATTCATCCTTAGTGATTTTGCGCGTAAACAGATTGGGGTCAAAAGTGGGGTGGCTGGCGAGAACTAATACCCCGCCGGTTTTGACATCCAGCGCCACTACTGCTCCCCGCCGATTTCCTAGGGCCTCTTCAGCAGCTTTTTGCATCTTGAAGTCTATGGTTAGCTGTAAGGACTCGCCCGGTTTGGGCGGTGTCTCTCCCATCAGCCGCAATTCTTGATTTTGGGAATTTACTTCGATCAGTCGATCGCCCCAAACTCCCGCAATTTGCTTGTTAGAACTCGCTTCTATGCCCATCTGACCCACAATCATCCCCATCGGATATTCCGGGTGAGCTTTCAAGTCTTCTGCCGTAGCTTCGCCAATATATCCCATTACGTGAGCTGCCAAACTACCTTCGGGATAGTAGCGTTTCGCTTCGGGCCGCACTTCCACTCCCCGCAATTGTCCAACCTGTTCTTGTAGTGGCACAAACACCTCTGGTGGCATTGCTTGCCTGAGTCGCACCGGTCTGTAGGAGAGAGGATCGACCTGTTTTATTTTTTGTAAAATTTCCGCAGCCGGGATTTTCAGCAGCGGACTCAATTTGTCTGCTGTGGCTTTCCACTGTTCCGGTGTTTGTTCTTTCGGCCACAAATAGATTGATCGAGCTAAATTGTTCGCTGCTAGCAGCTTGCCTTTGCGATCGACAATGTGTCCGCGATTCGCCGGCATTGGCACTAGGCGGACGCGATTGTTTTCGGCTCGTTCCCGGTTTTGCTTCCCTTGTACCAGTTGCAATTCCACTAGGCGACTAGCGTGCAGGCCCAGCAAACCAGTTGCCACCAGCATTAACACGATCGCCCGGTGTATCGGACGCGACTGCTGCTTAGCATTTTCCCGCAGGGTTTTGTCAGAGGAGCGAAATTCAGAGAGCGCAGAAATTTCTCGTTGCATTATTACTATAGGTAGATGTCAAGTCTTAGATTTTAGATTCTTGAATTGTCAATTGTGAAGTATACATCATTACACCAGAGGCGATCGGGCATTGACCGTTCGGCTTCCCCGAAATAATCGATTGTTGACTTGTGACTAATCACCAATAACTCATGGATAACTAATCCTCTAAGCACCAAGAAATAGCCAGCAAAATCAAGGTCAAGCTCAGCCACTTAGGAAGGTAGAGCCAGCCGGATAGACCCATAGGCAATAGTACCAAAACCTGTGTCAATAGCTAAGCTAGCGTCAATATCAAAGCCAGCACGATCGAATTTAGCATCTTGACACCGTACAATTTTGGAGGTGAGCCGATCGCGCTTGTGGCAGAAGTCGGAGTGGCACGAGAGATCGCGATCGCACAGATATGATCCTGATACAAGTAAGGAAGAGAAGCCAGAAGGTTTTGAACTAATTGAAAAAAATTATTCTTCCTCCAGAAATCAGATTCTTGGGGCTGCGATCAGTAAATTCTGAGTTGTAATTTTAAGTTGTGACGGAGGAGTATTGCCATGTTGTTTAATCCGCAAGCCTATTTCAAAAACGGTACGCTCTTGGCTGCGATCGCCGCGATCGCAGCCCTACCAGTTTTAGCAGAAACAGCCAATTTCGGCACTTTAACTTTATCCCGAGGTTTTGGGGCCCCAACAGCAGTTTTGAGAGGTTCCACAGGCGGATCTTACTCTCTATCTGCGATTGCCAATGCCGATCGCCACAAAAACAAATGTTTGGGTTTTGCCACCCCAACTCCCGACCACATCATAGTCTTGCAGCAAAGCTTTTCAAAACTCACAATCCAAGTCAACAGCGGAGGTAACGACACAACCATACTCGTACAAGGCGGCAGTGCGGTGCGCTGCGGAGACGATGCAGGTCAGAATAAAGATGCCGGCATTGTAGATTCAGACTGGCAAGCAGGCTCTTACAGGATTTGGGTAGGTACTCTCGAACCCGGAGTCAAATCTAACTATACAATCTCACTACAGGAGTGACATTACTCCGACTTAAAGGTGCGGAGCTTCTAAGAATCACTTCTTAGATTTCCTAGTTACTCCCTTACGGGATTTCGACATTGACCTAGGCTGAGACATCTCAATCCCCGGCAAACCGTCTGCATAGGCATTTTGAATTCCCGACTGCCCATCGGTACTAATCAGAGCTATTCCTCTATTTCTGATAACTTGACCACTAGCAACATCCCGATCCGTTGTATAGCCACAGCTAGAACAATAATGAACTCTCACACTCAAATCCTTTCTAACTTCTGCACCACACTCAGGACACTCCTGCGAAGTCCCCCTAGCACTAACCTCGCCAAAGAATTTACCGCGCTTCCAACACACATACTTGGTGATAGTTCGGAATTGTCCAAATCCGGCATCAAGCATTTGTTTCCCAAGCATTCCTTTAGCAAGAATTCGGTAATCCAAGTCTTCCATAAAGACCATATCGCCGGAATCGCAAAGGATATGAGCTTGTTTGAAGTGGAAATCTTTACGGGTGTTATCAATTGTGTGGTGAATTCTAGCAACCTTGATGCGCTGCTTCTCGTAATTTTTAGACCGTTTCTTTTTTCGAGAAAGTCTACGTTGCAGCAATTTCAGCTTGCGGAGCATGACTTTCAAGAACTTAGGCGATTTTACGATCGCCCCGTCACTGGTTGCTAAAAACTTGGAAAGCCCAACATCTACTCCAATTGGATAACCCTGTGGACTAGGGTTGGGGATGTTAACATCACATTGGATGTTAATAGATGCGTACCATCTATCAGCCTTGTTGATGATCCGTACTTGCTTAACTACAAAACCACTGGGAATTGGGCGATGCAAATTAATGGAAATCAACCCAAGTTTCGGCAGGGCAATATGTATCCCACTCACCGGATTCTTGGCAAACTGGGGAAACAACAAAGATTTGAATTGCCCAAACTTTTTAAATCGAGGGAACCCATGCCCAATTTTTTGAAATCTCTCCCATGCTCGGTGTAATTGCTTGAGCGCTTGCTGCAACACTTGGCTTGGTACTTCACCCAACCCTTGGAAACACCTTTTTAGCACTTGGCAGAGCATTAAGCTGTTTTGCCTCGCCAGGGAAAGGGCTATCAGTAGGCATGATGTACTCATGACTGATGGAACATCTGTCAACCATACATTTCCGACTGTTGCACCAGTCCTTGATTTCTCGCAGCCCGTAGTTATACGCAACGCGACAAGTGTCCATCCACTCCTTGAGTAACTGTTCTTGAGCGGTTTTTGGGTAGACTCGGTAGCAGTAGTTCATGGTTAACATTCCACTACTCTAGCATATTTAGTGGCAAGTATGTCTCCAGTAAATATAAAGCCGTCAAGCAAAGGCGATGCACGCTCGCGTAGCCGAAGTGACGGGGTTTTAAACCCTATTTCCTGATAATCAAACGCAGCAGGGCTGTTGGATGGGCCAAATACAGCAGATTCCACATTTATCAAGTACACCTGCCTATCGCGATATTCCCTGTAGGGACACTCCGAGAGCCCATAGGTGTCAACTTAAGGTCAAACGTAATACCGGTCTGCTTTTTGACGCTTAGGCCTCGATCCCCCCTAGCCCCCCTTAAGAAGCAGGGTGGATTAATTGTCGAGAGCCTAAATTAAGGCTATGAAGGCTATTGACCGACATTCTGTGAGGCATTTAACAGGTTTATCTGAACTAGATAAATTAAAAAGTAACTCACTCAAATCTTCAATTTGATTAGCCATTAATCTTAAAGCTTCGGGAAAAGTATGAGTACATTTCATGCGAGCCAATGAAACTAAAAATTGCCTAACCATTGCCCAGTTAGCAGGTGCATTACCACCTCGGCGAATATCGTTATCCTCGTTTAACGTCACATCTTTAACCCAATGCAGCCGATTTTCAATCAACCAGTGACCACGAATAGCCTTATCAAATTGACTGGCTGACCAATCCAGACTACTTAAATAATAGTGTACTTCATCGAAATAAACCTGGTGACGACGACTTTTTTTTCCCTCCCATCGAGTTCCATATCTCCTGACCACAATTATATGTTTTGCACTGGCCCAAAGGGGCAATAATTGAGGCGGAATTGGATAAATTTTGGTGTGCCGAGTTGTGGTTCGTCCATGTATACATTCAGAAACTTCATTTTCCTGGGCTGCCATAGTAGAACTGACTAATTTATTGGCAGCTTTAAACAAATTTAATTGATTTTTTTTGAGGGTAACTATATAGTCATTCCCACTATCAATAATTAAGGCTAGTGTTTTTTTTACAGTGTAGTGCATCGAGGGTAATTACTACTTTTTTACCGGAGAGTTCTTGAACTAGCTCAATAACGACTTCCACTTCACTTTTATGTTTATTTTCCATGACTTGATGTCGAACTACCCATCCATGATGATGACTATAAACGGAAACCATACTGACAAAGTTTTGGTAGGAAATACTTCCACCAACTAAGGTGCTTTTGATACCTTTTCCATCCATTGCCATCAATTCTCCTTCGTCTATTGACAATTTTTGTTGAGACCATACATTAAAAAGAACGGCTAATATCTCAAAGTCTAATGATTGAATTACATTTCTAAATGTTGAGTCTGATGGAAATCGAATATCACTTGGGAGGTTGAATAATTTTATCATGGTCTTGCGATGATTTTTGGTAAATTCTACTAAGGGCTTATACCCCCAATATCCCGTGCAACTACCCAGCAAAATTATCGTTAATATCAGCCAAAGTTCATGTCTAATACCTCTCGCATGTCTATGATCTGGAACAGCTTTAATAGCTTCAATTAAATTCATTGTTGATTCATTACAGCAGGGATAGTCTACCCGGACGGGCAGACTTGATTAGCTCGAATATCATACATTCCCCCCTGACAATTAATCCACCCTGCCTAGCCCCCCTTAAGAAGGGGGGGACCGGAAATGGATCAAAGTCCCCCTTCTTAAGGGGGATGCGAGGGGGATCTAGACTTAGAGAAAAACGAGATTTATCGAGGCTTTCAGGCTTAAGTTGACACTCCTTGGGCAGTGCCGTGTCCCTAAACTTCACAAACATGGCATACGCTGTAAAATATCTCCCAATCTCCCACTCCCCCAATCTCCCACTCCCCCAATCTCCCGATCGACCGCTAACATCCCCCGTCAAGTAAAATGTAAGATCTAAAGTGCCGTGTTTAACCAAAATTGGTAACTCCGAAAGTGCTAAAGACCCTTAGAGCTGACTTCAGTATAATTTTCGACCGCGACCCTGCCGCTCGCAACTGGCTGGAAGTTTTGTTTTGTTACCCCGGTCTTCAGGCCCTAGTGCTGCACCGCCTCGCACACTGGCTTTACTTACTGGGACTTCCATTCATCCCCCGCTTAATTTCCCACATTGCTCGCTTTTTGACCGGAATTGAAATTCACCCAGGAGCAACGATCGGCAAAAGCGTCTTCATTGACCACGGTATGGGGGTTGTAATCGGCGAAACAGCGATTATCGGCGATTTTGCCCTAATTTATCAAGGTGTCACCCTCGGCGGCACAGGCAAGGAAATTGGCAAGCGTCACCCTACCGTCGGCGAAAATGTAGTAGTCGGTGCTGGCGCCAAGGTACTCGGCAATCTGCTAATTGGCAACAACGTTCGCATCGGCGCCGGTTCCGTCGTCCTCCGCGACGTACCCTCTGACTGTACGGTGGTAGGGATTCCCGGCCGCATCGTCTACCGATCGGGAGTACGAGTAAATCCCCTAGAACACGGCAGTTTGCCGGATTCCGAAGCTGTGGTAATTCGCTCGTTGCTCGATCGTATCGAATCCCTCGAACAGCAAGTAAAAAGTTTGATTCCTCAACCATCTGTCTCCCTAACTTCCGATCCCAATTCTCACAAATTCTACTCAGTATCAGAAGCTTTAAGCCAAGCCAGCAACGTAGCCACAGCCGAAAAAACCCAGCTTGTTACAACCCCTAGCTGTCAGTTAAAAGATAAAGCAATTCAAGAATTTTTCGACGGTAGCGGCATCTAAAAATAGTTTTGAGTGTTGAATCTTTCACTGGGAATTTTTCAACTTAAAACTTTCCTACTGACAACAGTCAACAGTCAACAGTTAACAGACAACAGTCAACAGTTAACAGTTAACAGTTAACAGACAACAGTCAACTGACTTCAAGGATTCACCTCGCGCACAAACCAATTTCCCTCAGAGTCGCGCCCATAAAGCGATCGGTTCTGCGGTTCCCCCCGTAACTCCAACAAATCCACCGTTTCCGGTTCCAACAACAGCAAGCAAAAATTAGGCAGCGGCTCGATCGCATCTGGGGCAGCAGAATCAAAAGCACTGGCAGGAGCTTTGTCAGCGCCCGGATGCGGCCAACCAAACTGCGATCGAGCCGCCTCAGAAAGCTCCTGCCAAGCTGTGCGGCGCGACGAGCACAACTCTGCATCTGGGTATTCATCCACTATCAAAACCAGTTGTCCAGCAATCCGAAATTGTTCCCGAGTTTTGGGGAAATACCAGCAAATCTCCCCCCAAGGATAGAAATTAATTTCCTCTACCTTTTCACTGCGAATATCTGTAATAAACTTTAACTGGTTCGTATTTTCCAAAAAACCTCTAAACACAACAGTGCGGTTAGCCGGACGACCATCAGCCCGGACTGTTGCCAATTGTAAGTACCTAGAAACAGGAAGACTGCGGTTGCGGTGGAGAGTACCAGCAAGATGCGATCGCCAAAGTGCTAAAGTCATAATTAATCTTCTATCATATTAGTAATCGGTAATCGGTAATCGGTAATCGGTAATCGGTAATCGGTAACTGCAAAAAACTATCCGTGTATCCGTGAATTCCGTGTCGTGCTATTCATAATTTTATGTCAAATTTACCCTCAAAACTCAAAAATATTCAAACTCCTCACAGCGGCTACCACTGGGACGGCAGTTCCCGGCGCTTTTTTGAAGGCTGGTACTATCGAATCACCTTACCAATTCACGGACAATCCTTTGCATTCATGTATTCCATCGAAGACCCCAGAGGCGGTCAACCTTACAGCGGCGGTGCAGCTCAAATCCTCGGCCCGAAAGATAGCTATTTGTGCCGCACCTTCCCCGATGTAAATAAGTTTTGGGCGCACCGAGAAAACTTGGCTTTCGGACATTGGGGCAGAACAGATTTGCAAATTAAACCCGAATATTTAGAGCCGCAAGTATTCGACAGTCGTGTCGAAGAAGGCTATCAAGCTACTGCTACTTTGCATCAAGGTTATCTGCACGATCCCGGCAGCCGCAGTCACTGTTTTTGGCAATATGAAATCACACCTATTTACGGTTGGGGAAACTCCGATGAACTCCAGAAATCCACGGCTGGAGTCCTATCTTTTCTGCCCGTATTTGAACCGGGATGGCAAATTTTAATGGCTCACGGTTTAGCCACAGGCTGGATTGATTGGAATGGCGAACGCTATGAATTTAAAGATGCTCCGGCTTACAGCGAAAAAAATTGGGGTGGTGCTTTTCCGCAAAAGTGGTTTTGGATTAATTGCAATTGTTTTCAAGGCGAAAGCGATTTAGCTTTAACTGCTGGTGGTGGCAGGCGCGGCGTGCTCTGGTGGATGGAATCTGTCGCCATGATTGGCATCCATTATCAAGGGCAACTATACGAATTTGCGCCTTGGAATTCTCAAGTTAGTTGGGATATTGAACCTTGGGGAAAGTGGAAAATGCAGGCTAGAAATAGCCAGTTTGAAGTTGAGTTAATTGGCACTGCAAGTTCTCCGGGTATCTATGTGCGAACTCCTACAGAAAAAGGTATGAGTTTTTGTTGCCGGGATACGACGCACGGCCAATTACGCTTGCAACTGCGAGAGTTGTTGGGTGGAAATGTTGATAAAAATGGCAAGCAGCGTTCTAGAATTATCTTAGAGGCTGAAAGTTCTTTGTCTGGTTTGGAAGTTGGGGGCGGGCCTTGGGATGCAGTTTGGCGATCGAATTAAGTGATTAGTCAGATCAATTCCGGTTGTACCGTCAGGATAGAGGAGACGGCAGTGCCGTGTCCCTACCCCAAATAAGATTGTAGGGACACGGCACTGCCGTGTCCTGATTTCGGTAATATTAATAATTCGGATGCTACCAAATTTGATATCAGTTAACAGAAGTCAGAACACTTTGAGATTAAGTCGCGACAGTCGATCGAACTTTCGGACATTGCACACACTTTTTAAGTAGACTCTAGCGGAGCCATTGTCAGTCCAGCACGGCTCAATTGCGTATGATAAAGTTCTGCTTGCTCTTGCGGCCCAACCCAGACCGTGGCCTGTCCTTCGTTATGAATTTGGTGGGCAAATTCCCAAGCTTGATCGCTCGTCATTCCTGGAATGTATTTGGTCAAACATTCCACAACGTGCTGAAACGTATTGAAATCGTCGTTGAGGACTATTACCCGATAGTTAGGATAAGGCTTGCGGGTAACTTGACTCGATCGAACGGGTGCTATGGTTGGTGAAGAGGTCATCGCGCGAACAGCCACTGAAACTACAAAGTTTGTAAAAGAGTTACCCATCGCACTATAACACAATTTCAGATTTTTTTAACAGCTAGTTCGTTGTAGTTCGATCGGCTTCCCCGTCTCTCAAGAAGGACTTGCATTCCTGACTACGAACCGTCAGAAGTTTGCAGCATCGGAATGCAAGTCCTCAAAGTCCTATGCTACTCACGCCGCAGCCAAATTTGCTGCTGCGAAATCCCAATTAGCCAAGTTGTCAAGGAAATTAGCAATATAGTCGGGACGGCGGTTTTGGAAATCCAAATAATAAGCGTGTTCCCACACATCCAAAGTCAGCAACGGAGTTTGGCCGTGTGCTACCGGAGTGTCGGCGTTAGCAGTTTTGGTAACTTTCAAAGTGCCATTTTCCAAAACCAGCCAAGCCCAGCCGCTGCCGAACTGAGTTGTCGCAGCAGTCTTGAATTCTTCTTTGAACTTGTCAAAGCTGCCAAAGTCTGCGTTGATTTTCTCAGCTAAAGCTCCAGTTGGAGCGCCGCCGCCGCCTTGTTTGAGGGAATTCCAAAAGAAATTGTGGTTCCAAACTTGACCTGCATTGTTGAAAATGCCTGCTTTGGATGGGTCTTTGGCAGATTCCATCACAATTTCTTCGAGAGATTTGCTGGCGAGTTCGGTGCCTTCAATCAGTTTATTGAGGTTGGTCACGTAAGCAGCATGGTGCTTGTCGTGGTGGAACGAAAACGTGTTGGCCGACATATGACCTGACTCTAGGGCGTCAGCGGCGAAGGGTAATGGTGCAAGTGTAAATGCCATTGTGTTCGATCCTCTCTTGGTGGCTGTTTGTTTTTGGGTTTACTTTCCGGCTTTTGTCTGATTTGAGCCTAGATTCCCTAGCTTGAGTTTATCAAGCTATTGTAAATAATTCTTTACAATATTCATATTTTATAGCAGTTGCAGCATTTTAGGATTTTGACTTCTACTTTTTACCAGTCAAAATCTACTGATAGCAGCTCTTGAATACCACAAACCTTGGCGAAATGTCAACCCGCCTGCGCGATAAATAAAAATTTGTGGGCAATTGTCAACAGACGGAAGTTTTATGATGGTTATAAATAAATTAAACCTATTTTTTGTCAAAGATCAGCTCAATTTAAATTAAGCTGTAAGCAAGTCAAACAGATTCCAGGAGCTATCAATGGAAAACCGTTCAAATAACCAGACGAATCACCCCCCGCAATGGTTGAATTTGAAACTCATAGTCAGCGCTCTGGAAACAGTTCAAGACTTAATTGTAATTTCTTTGTGTATCGGTTTGTTCTGTTTCATGGTCATTGAATTGCGAGAAATGTTTTTCTCGCTGTTGCCTCCTTTGGATTTTCAGCAAGTGACTGCCGACATTCTATTTTTATTGGTTTTGGTGGAATTATTTCGGTTACTAATTATTTACTTGCAAGAGCAGCGTGTTTCGATCGGTGTGGCGGTGGAAGTTTGTATTGTATCAGTTTTGCGAGAAATTATCGTGCGGGGAGTGCTCGAAACTCCCTGGGTTCAAATATTATCAACAGGCGCATTTTTGCTGGTTTTGGGAGTGTTGTTGGTCATCCGAGTTTGGTTGCCACCAACCTTCGAGGGAATTGACCCGGAACGCCGTATTGCTAACAGAAGGAACAATCAGTCAGAGCCTGACTCTTTTTCCGAGCCTGTTGCAGTCAATAGCAAGTTTAATTCTCATTGAGATAGAACTTATATCAATTCCGGCTGCGCCGGAATGATATAGAGGACACGGCAGTGCCGTTTCCCTACAATCGATCGTGGTAGGGAAACGGCAGTGCCGTGTCCTGATTTCGGGTAATATTAATTCCGATACAACCGGAATTGATATTACAGGTTTGTAGTCAGGACTTTTGTCCTCAAAAAATCATGAATTATGACTAAAATCCTCACTAC
>JANMLZ010000176.1:0-5433 GCA_031372825.1 Cyanobacteria bacterium OTE_58_metabat_593
CCTCCGGTAATTGTGCCCAAGTTGAGAATTGCGGTTTCGGCGTTTTCAGCTATGGTGTCGGGTTTGATAGTAACTGCAACATTCTTGGTGAGTGCCGCACCTGTTGCACCTGTGGGGAATGTAATCGATGTCGGGGCAATAGTGTAGTCTGAATTTTGGGTGGCTGTGCTGCTGGAGTCGATCGCAATTGGTAGAACTACATCACCAAAGGGAGTGCCGCCGCTGATGGTGACGGGAATATTAATTACTGTGTCTGTTGTTCCTTCTGTACCGCTGTAAGTTGCCGCACCAAAATTGACTGTGTTTGGTGTATTTAGCAGGATTGAAACGTTATTGTCATTGAAGCTCGTTGCAGCAATGTCCGGCCTGTCATCTCCATCAATATCCTTCACCACAACACTTTGATAAGAATTAGCAGAAGAACCCAGCGGAAAGTCGATCGGAGTGCTAAATTCACCATTGCCTTTTCCAATCAGAACTGACACGCCTTTAGCACCGTTTGGTACGGCCAAGTCAGACTTGCCATCGCCGTCGATATCTCCAGCAGCCAGGAAACCTGCACTCACTGCTAAATTGGGAGCAGCGGTAAAAGTTCCAAGGTTTTTTTGTAACAGAATTGAGATACTGTTAGAGGGACTCAAACCTACGGCTAAATCATCTGTATTGTCCGCATCAAATTTCCCTACAACGATCGAATTCGGCCCCGTTCCCACTGGAATAGTTGGGCCATTTGTAAAGACTCCAGTATTATTTACGAACAGAATTGAAACCGTGTTATCGGCGCGATTTGTCACGGCCAAGTCGTTTGGTCTCCCGCCACCATCAAAGTCGCCCACGGCGATGGAAGTGGGCTGTCTTCCTACCAAAGAAATGACTGGCGCGCTAAAAGTTCCGTCGAGATTTTGCAACAGAATGAAGATACCACTGTTAGTATTGGGCTGGCCAGTAAACCGAGTGGTTGCTATAGCTATATCTGGTCTTTTGTTACCATCAAAATCTGCCACAGCAATATAATTAGCCAAAATCCGTGGCTCGAAAGATAGATCGACGAGAGCACCCAAGCCATTGCTACTTCCCAAAAATATTGATACAGAACCATTGCTATTATCTGCAACCAAGTCGTCATAGCTATCTTCATTAAAGTTAGCGATAGCGAAGGCATTTGGTCCCTTTCCCAACTGAGTAGCGGTGCCAAAGCTACCCGCACCATTTCCTAATAAAATTGATGTGCCAGGATTGCTGCCGTTGATGGGAGCGTTAGCGTTTGTCACGGCTAAGTCCTTTATTTTGTCGCCGTTAAAATCTCCGACATCGACGAAGACAGGATATGGACCTGCGCCAAAATTTGTCGCTGCACCAAAACTATTCAAAACGTGTTCGTAATTCGCCAATACTTCAGGTTCAAATACCAGCGATGTTTCTATTTTCCCGGTGGTTACTTCCAGTTCCCAGTCCCCACCCTTTGCTACACTTCCTGTGAGGTTTTGGGAAGCTGCAACCGACGCCCCGGTTAACTCACTCAAGCGTTTGACAAATGTTAAACCTGTCTCGCCTGCTGCTACTTCGCACCCGTACAGGAGGATATTAGGTAGATTTTTGCTGAGTGGCGAAAACCACTGCTGTAGATCATGCCGATCGCACTCTATATCATCTAAACTCAAACTACCGTCGCCAAGTTGCAAGCTACCGGGAGCACCGTGAGAAACGATGTGAATGCTGTCAATATTGGTACGAAGAGCTAATATTTGAGTAATTTGTGCGATCGCATCTTGATTCCGATCTAAAATTATTACTTTCGTACCCAGTTTTACCCCAGCCACCAAACTTTGATAATCTGGTACTTGAGAGTCGATAAAGGCGATCGAACTTCCTGAAACTTGAATATTTAAATTTGGCATAATACCCCTACTGCGGGCTAAAAAAAAGACAATAACTTCCCTGTTTCGCGACTTACATCGGAAACTCTTTCTGAAAGTTGTAACAACAATAACAGTCTTTAACTATCGCCTACTCGCACCGATTGCAATTGCTTTCGCCTGCCAACTTTTTTAAAGTGTAGTGAAGGGTGATACGGATCGACTTTGAGTAATTCGTAATTTTTATCGGCTAAGGCTTGTATTTCTTTAGGTAGCTGGTGATAGCAGTGCCAAAAACGCGGTAAAGTCAGATACTTCATAACACTTTTGCCAATCCCGCTTCATACTCTGCATCGACTTCATCAAGTAGCGCATCTAAGCGCCCATCCTCCAAATCTTCTTCTATTTGCCGATCCCAGACTTGTTGGCGATACTCTATCAGCCAAGCAGTTAACTCCGACAGTTCCTTAACCGACAAGTTCATAATTGCTGTTTCAAGTTCTTTAACGCTCATACATTTTGCCACATCATTATATTATCAATATAACAAATTATTTAAGGGCGATCGCACTTATTTTCAACCCGCATCTATTCCTGCTAAAATCCTCTCAGCTTCCCCGCAAATAGCATCGTGACAGCAACCGTTACTCGCCAACAATCCCCCCCACTGACTCACATCTCCCCGGTTATATTGCAAAGCAGAACCGTCAAAACGAGTAAATCGGCCACCCGCTTCCCTCAAAATCAATTCCGGTGCCGCCAAATCCCAATCTTTAGGTGCAGACTTCCCCGAAAGTGCAATATAAACATCAGCTTTTTGTTCGACAATTGTCGCAATTTTGCAGCCGATGCTACCCACAGCCAGTTGATTTTGACAAGGCAGTTTGTGCAATAATTGATTAAAGCGATCGTCTCGGTGACTGCGGCTGGTTACTATAGATAAGTCCGCCACTATATTGCGCGCCGAAACCTGCAACTTTACCGTAGAACCGTCCCGACTTTCCACAAAAGCGCCAGCATCTTTCATGGCGTAATAAATCTTTTGTTGTTCCGGCCAAGCGACAACTGCTAATACTGGTCTTCCGTGGTATACTAAAGCAATGTGTACTGCAAATTCGCCAGTCCTGTCAATAAAGTCTCGCGTTCCATCCAAAGGATCAATAATCCAAACCCAATCTTGAGGTAAGGGAATTTGACCGTGAGTTGCTAAATAAGATTTGTAAGTTTCCTCGCTAAGATAGCCAAATTCTGTATTGCCTAAAATCGACTGCAATTCGTCGAGAATACAAGCATTGACAGCGACATCGGCGGCGGTAACGGGGCCGTCTTTTTGTTCTTGGATGTCGAGGTTTGGACTTTGAGAATCCTGGCGATAGTAGGATTGTAGGATATCTGATGCACTCCAGGCGATCGATCGCACAATTTCACTTAATTCTTCGAGATTTTTCATATTTTATTGATAAATTCCCGTCGTAGGGTGCGTCAGTTTCTATGTACTTCATAATAATCGAAAAAACCCCAACTGACGCACCCTACCAGAGACTACCAATTAATATGAGGATATTTCCATTCATAGTAATTGGGGAACACAAAATTAGTAAACGAAACCGAAATACTCACTTCCAATGATTTTACATGATGCCACCAACCAACAGGAATAAATATCGCTTCTCCCGGTTCCAAAATCACTTCAATAACCTTGGCATCTTTGTAAAGCGGGTATTTGTCATAGTCGGGATTTTCGCCATCAACCTTGCTGAAAACACCGACATGATTGTAAAGCAGAGGAGTTTGCTGGGGAGAAATTAACTTAATTAGTTTGCGGCCAGACACTTGTGCTAAAATCAAATTAACTGGGTCATGGTGTAGCGGAGTAATCGTACTTTTTGGACCGAACCAAAAGAAAACTCTGCCACTTGTATCTGCCGGATTTAGATATTCTGGAAAAATTTCGATGTCGTTGAATAAAGGTTTAAATTCCTCTCTTTCCAGAGTCTGGTTGTTAGCAACCATGTAACAGTCGTTGCTGGGCCCGCCATTGACCACCATATCTACATATTCGCGGAACAAAACAGTTTTTTTGTGGTTGTGTACCTTAATTTCGTAGTCGGGATCTGAGTTGCGGTTGGCTTGAATTTCTACCGCTGCATCGCCATATTTTTGCTGCAAATATTCCGGTGTCCACAACTGCAATGCTTTCCAGTTGTGCATGATATTGCTAATGATAACAGGAGTATTTTTCGCGTAGTAATTTTCTAAAAAATACTCTCGCGATAGACTGCTTTTGCGTTCGATTGTCCCAAACTTTGAAGACAGTGAGGCTAATTGATTGTTAATTGTAAGTTGCGATTCTAATTTCTGCAATAACTGCACGTATTGACTACCTGCTTGAAAGTACGGGTGAGAGGATATTTGAGTAACTTCTGCTGTTGCTGTTTCTGCATCAATTCCGGTACTTATTAAGATTTGAATGAGTTCGGCATCGGGTGTATTTAATAATTTGTTAGTCGCCACCCACTGTTTCAGATTGTCGGGGACTTCTGGTTTACTTTGAGTAAGTAGATTTGGCAAGTTTTGCGTCAACCATTCTAGATTAACCTGTTGTTGGTCAGTCATGGTAATCCGCAAAGGGGGAAGAGTGATGGTTAGGGGTTGGGTGTCAGGCATGATTCGGGTATGTTGTTTTGGACTAATATAGCAATTTTAACGAACCGCGAGGCACGCCGGCGCTAAGGAAGAGGGAAGAGAAGTTTATGATTTTTGTCTGGGTTGTTTTTAGATTTTAACTTAGGGAGTGTTGTCTGTTCAAGTTTTCTGGCGGGGATGGGTTTTTCCCGGATACTTTGGTTAATTTTAAATTGAAATTAACTATTTTTCATCCAGTCGCGGGTTCCGAAAGATTTGCAGGAATGGGAAGCAATTTTAGCGGCTGCGGTGAGACTATCTGTAAAGGTGTTTTGTAAAATGTAGTGACAGAAAGCCCCGTGGAAAATATCGCCTGCACCTAAAGTGTCTGTGGCTTGAATTTGAGGGATTTCTAAACTACCGTATTTGCCATTGCTGAGGTATAAAATTGGTTTTTCGCCGCGAGTGATGGCGATGTTGGGAATTCCGGCTGCTGACAGATAAGCAAATACTTCGTCAGAGTTGTAGCAGTTTGGTGGATGAAAGTTATCGGAACACACCGCCCATTCAATAAATGGTAATATTTCTTCTAATCCGGGTTTCCAACTGCCGCCATCGAGTACAATTGGAATGTTGTTGGACTTGGCAAGTTGAGCAATTTCTGTGCTGGCTGAGATTTGGTGTCCGTCAATCAGGATAATATTAACTGAGGTTAAAATATCCTGGTTAATTGTTTGATTGTCAACTTGCGATTTCGTAGCATTGATCGAAATTACCGATCGCGCTCCGGTTCCTTGAGTTACAATAATTGAGGAAACTGGCGGTGAGTCCGATCGCCCTGGTGCCAAATCCACTATCCTCACATTATACTCAGCCAAGTCATTTTTAATTAATTGGGCGATCGCATGATTCCCCAAAACCCCAGCCCATATCGCCACATTTCCCCAATAAC
>JANMLZ010000182.1:0-37923 GCA_031372825.1 Cyanobacteria bacterium OTE_58_metabat_593
TCCCTACAATTGATCGCGTAGGGACACGGCACTGCCGTCTCCTCTATATTATTCCGGCGCAGCCGGAATTGATATTACTCCTGATAGTAGAGAGTTGTTCCATAGCCCCAACCTACAAATTATGGGGAATAACTGTTAAAGCATCTTTGGGTACAGAAGTAGGATTCAACAAAAACAAAGCCGCGTTTTTTGCAGTATCTTCAGATAGCTGAATTTGTTTTAACTCAACAATACCTTCACTAATAAAAGTATCTCTCAAAGCAGCTTTTTCGCCGCTGTTAAAACTCGTTTCATAAAATATTTCCCGAATCCCAGCCGCAATCACTAATTTCAAACAATAGATGCAGGGTTCTAAGGTGACGTAAATGCTAGCGCCAGCAGTAGATATGCCATGTTTGGCAGCTTTGGCGATCGCATTTGCTTCTGCGTGCACCGCCCGCGAGGGCAAAATCTTGCTGGCGTCGCAACTGCTCAAACCAGGATAGCAGAAGCCCTGAGTCGTACAGTGTGCCGAACCTGACGGCGAACCGTTGTAACCCGTGGCTAAAATTTGCCGATTGTTGACTATTACCGCGCCGACGGGAAATGCCAGACAAGTCGATCGAGTTGCGGCCAGTTTTGCCAACATTAAAAAGTATTCGTCCCAGCTTGGTCTTTGATAAGTTTTATTCATAAGCTGCTGTATTTTTTTCTGTTCCAAAACGTTTTTGAGTTGGTTCAAAGCATCTTCATAAGTCTGGAACTGAACTTCAGCAATTAATGTAGGGATACCCAGTGGAAATCTTGATATAACTTTATCTTTTTCATAAATAATTACAATAGGAATGTTATTCGTTTCAGCATAAGCTAGCTCCATTCCCACACCAAAAGAGAAGGAGCCAAGATAAGCAATGACTAAATCTGATGTACTAACTTGATGTTTGTCTCTTTCAAATACTTGGTTAGGACTAACATCAGGGTTATTGATGGGATCGGTAAACATATGTGGAACATACGCTTGAAAACCTATTTCTTGGCAAAGCAGACCAATGGCTTCATAGAAACTCTTGACTTCTGCTGGTTTCTCAATTCCTGTTAAAGCACCAGATATATATACTTTGTTCATTGATTTTTACGCTTTCTCAACAGTATTATTTTGGAACAGAGGTTGCTTTAGGAGTGGGTGCTATTTTTGTCTTTGGTGTGATGATTGGTGTTGGATCAAAAGAAGGTGGTGAAGAAGGTCTCAAAACTGCTACCCATGTCCCAATTGCTCCCCCAATTGCTGCTAATGCCGCGACAATCGTAGCCCAAACCATCGGCTCCCACTGTGGCAAATACTTAAAAACTAAACGGTAGCGAATAGATTTATGTTTAAGCTCATCCTTGGCTTTTTTATATTCAGACGATTGCTCTAACGCTTTTAAAATATCATTTTTATCTCCTTTTCTCCACAGATTGTGTGAATCGTTTAACCAGCTTCTAAGTTCCGGCGGTGTTGGATAGTCTTCAGGAATAGCATCATGAAGCTTGCCAGGATCGTCTCTATACGCCGAAGAAAAAGAAGATTTTGAACTCAACCTATGAATTCTTAAATATGCAATAGTATCACCTACTTTAATCTGTATATCGTTGTCTGATAAATTATGAAGAGCTATAGCCATAACACCTCCATAATTAGGATTAACTCTTGTTCCAAGATGTCCTATGCCCTGTGATACTAATTTTACTTGTGAATGAATTGCTCCACATAAGTAATTGTCAACAAACACTGACTCATTAGTCCATATTATAGCCGTTTTTCGGCTGGGAATTTTAATAAGTTTATTATCCTGCCGATCTTTTAAAAGCAAGGTTTGTTTCTGTTGAGTCTGTTGATCAATGTTAAATGTATAAGCGTATTCACTTGCCGTTAGGCGTAAACAGCAACCTCTGATGCTCTGTTCTTTCCCTTTAAAAGGATAAATCAATATACCTCTACCTAGCTCGTTGATAATATCCCACTCGCTTAGAACTGACATAAACTATTTCCTATGCTTTAACTTTACGACGCTTAAATTTATTGATCCTGAATATATTTTTTACCAGTTTCAATGCAGCCAAAAGCCTTTTGGAGTTCCAGTCCTAAGTAACCTGAATGTTCAGGCTGTATTGACGGAGAATTAGCACAAATTTCTCGTAATAGCTTGAGAGGATCTCTGCCACTATAATGCTTGGTAATTTCACCACTACCAGGAGTTGTTTGGGAAACAACTATTATTTTATCCTCCAATTTTATCAGGAAGTTTCCCACTGGATCGCAGTCAGAATAACTTGGATCAAAATAACGTCTACGTTCTGCATCAACAATTTTTTGGTAGTGCTGGTTGATAATCCGGTCAACTGAATCGAAAGTATCATCGTAGATATGAGCACTCTGACTAATGGTAATCAGTGGCCCCATCTTTAGATCGTACTCCGATCGCTGAGCGATCGCATCTCGAATGTGTTCTTGCAACTTTCGCAATCCTATAGCGTTAGCGGGCCAAGCACTAAACATATCGTTACTGCGAAAAGTAGCAGTCATTGACAATTCGTTATCCACAACTCTTAACCAGATATGGTTAAGGCATGGACTACCACCTGAATCGTGATCGGCTACATCCCACAGCGACATAACAGCACTAGCAGCGTCAATCTCACCTATTAATTTATTAATAACTTGTTCAATCTGGTCGCGTCCACCAAACCAAGAACGAAGACGCTGCCCATAAGTGTATTTAACACCTTCTCGTTTGACTGAATCATCTAATATTTGTGAAGTGTATTCTTGAACAAAAGGACGGTCAATGGGCAGATAATTTGGCTCCGGGAAATAAAAGCCTGGTGGCTCATTTTTCACCACAGCTATTAAATCAATTAATTCTTGCCATTGGCCATCGTAGCCACTCGGTCGAATTGTACCTGTTGTTTTGATGCGATGAATAATTTTAACCCAAGTTTCTGCAATGGTTGTTCCTTCTATTCGATGACCGTAACGCGGTCCAGGTTGAATAGTAGGAACGATTTCAGAGATAGGAAATTCTAAGCGATTACCCCACGGTTCAAGTATGTTCCGTTGTGAGTAAGACTTGAGAGAGGCTACAGCTTCAGAAATGGATTTTGCTTCTACAGGTTCCTCTATCGATTGTCGTAATTGTTCCAAAGCACTAGCTGGAATTTCAATATCAATATACCCAGTAATGGGAGATTTGATCGCCCAACATTTTCGTCCGGTATCACTGGTTCCTTCTGTAAACCCATTACGGAAGAAGTCCAGCAGGCACTTACATCCACCAGCATTGAGGTCTTCTTTTGTAGCGTTCATGATTACTAAAAAGCGGACATGGGGATTTAATAAAAGATTCCGAATCAGAAAGCTAATTCCACGAGTTGGACTATAAAGCTGTCCGATCGCAGCAAACTCATGGGGCTGAAGGTGTTTGGCGATCGCTTGCTTTACAGTCCATCCAGTCACTACAGCGGTTTGACCAGTTCCGCAAATCAGTTGGTTGGGCTTATGTAGTGGTTTATACTGGAATACGGTTGCCTGCTGACTCATTACTGTGATGGTTGACTACAAGTCAAAAAAAACTGCTACAACAGCCTAACAAACTCTGAGGACATTTTTACTAAAAATTTACCCAGATTTTTATGAATTAACCGCAGGGTAGAGGGGGCAGAGGGTGCAGAGGAGGAGAAGAGAGAGATAAAGAAATATAGAAAGAGAGAGATTAAGCAATCATTGATTTCAATAAAATCTGAATATTTAGCAAAACAATTTAAGTTTTTTTAAGCTAATAATTCGTTGACAGCTACGCTAAAACCTGTAAGTACCCTTTGAGTGTTAACAACTTGATCCGTATTAAACAGCAGCCAGTTGTTCCCTGCATTCACAAAGATTAATCTAGCTTCAGGAAGTAGCAGCCAGACTTCTAGACATCCCGATTCTAAATATTCTTGAGCTTTCGCGAATAACTCTTCGCCACTGTCTTCGGGGGAAGCAACTTCTGCTATCAGCGGAAAACTTTGGGGAAATGCTGTAAAATTGCCCGATGGTGGCAAGAGTTCAGGAGTGATGTATGCGACATCTGGCCGGCGGCACTGTTTGCCAGTATGACAAAGAACTCCTATAACTACTTCTCCTCCCTGTTTGCTGGAATTTTTGTAATTTCCCCAGGATGTAGATAATTTAGATTGAGCCAGACCGTGTTTAAATGTTATTCCTGTTTTCTCCACTAAGTTGCCGTCAACCCATTCCATTCTATCAGGAGGTTTGATTAAAAAATCTTCGATAGATATGACTTGTTCAGGAGCTAATTCGGGCTGAGTTTCTGCTAGAATTTCTAATTTGGATTGTGATTCTGACTCAGATCTTTTGTCGGCATTTTTGGGTGTAATTATAGTAGCTGTCACGATTGCAACCTCTCTTTAATGATTTAAGTTTACAAGTGATTGACCTTTGATTACATGATTAAATAAGGTAACTTCTATGATACTATCAAACAGGTTTTCTGAAGCTCTCATCTATGCCACCGAGTTGCACGCAACTCAAGTCCGCAAAGGTTCCGGCGTTCCCTATCTCGCTCATTTGTTGGGTACTGCTAGTATAGCTTTGGAATACGGGGCTTCGGAAGATGAGGCGATCGCAGCTTTGCTTCATGATGCGATCGAAGATCAAGGCGGTTCCATCACCCGCGAAGCCATCCGCCGCCGCTTTGGCGATACCGTCACAGCGATTGTAGACGGCTGTACCGACAGCGACGCGACGCCGAAACCCCCTTGGCGCCAGCGAAAAGAAACCTATATTGCCCACATTGTCACCGCTTCTGGCTCAGTCAGATTAGTATCGGCTGCTGATAAGCTCTATAATGTTCGATCGATCCTGGAAGATTATCGTCAATTAGGTGATACTGTTTGGGAACGCTTCAAAGGCAAAAAAGATGGTACTCTCTGGTATTACAATTCTTTGGTAGCAGCATTCCGCCAAGCTGAATCTACGCCAATCGTTGAAGAATTAGCCCGCACAGTTTTAGAATTAAACAAGCTTGCTGAAGACAAAAACTAAAAATCAGCAACCAATAACTACTAACCAATAACTACTAACCAATGGCAAACGTTCGCTTAGAAAATATTACCCGACGATATCAAAATGTCACCGCGATCGAAAACATTAGTTTCAAAATCCCGGATGGGGAATTTTGGGTATTAGTCGGGCCTTCCGGCTGCGGAAAATCTACAATTATGCGGACGATCGCAGGTTTGGAGATAGCAACTTCCGGGAATCTTTACATCGGAGATAATTTAGTTAACAATATTCCGGCGAGACAGCGGGATGTCGCAATGGTGTTTCAAAATTACGCGCTTTACCCGCACATGACTGTCGCCGAAAATCTGGCTTTTGGATTGCGGATGCGGAATGTTGACGCAACAAAAATTCAAGAAAGGGTAGAGATTGTAGCCCGATCGCTCTCGATCGACCATCTCCTCAATCGTAAGCCCAAACAGCTATCAGGAGGGCAACAGCAGCGGGTAGCACTCGGAAGGGCGATCGCCCGCGAACCCAAAGTATTCCTCTTAGATGAACCGCTTTCCAACCTTGACGCCCAACTGCGAGACGACACTAGAGCCGAACTCAAACAACTACATCAACGGCTGGGAATTACCACAGTTTACGTCACCCACGACCAAGTGGAAGCAATGACTTTAGCTGATAAAATTGTAGTCTTAAATGGGGGGAAAATTCAGCAAATTGGAGACCCCCAAAACATTTATGCTAAACCTGCTAACCGGATGGTTGCTACATTTTTAGGCAATCCCGCCATGAACATTTTGCCTGCAATTTATGCTAACGAATCCTTTCAAGTTGGAAATCAATATTTAGCCTGTCCGCCCTCGATTCAAAAAAAAATGCAGCCAAGAGAAGGACAAGGATTTGATTTGGGCATCCGTCCCGAAAATCTAGAAATTTTTACGTCGCAAACAGCAGCAAATGATGATTTGAAAACCGATTTTTGGGCCTTAGAAAAAGTCCCTCTTGATGTAGAGGTAAAAGTAGTGGAACCTCTGGGGCGAGAAACTTTGATCCGGGCGAGTTTGCCTTCGTTGAGCGCTGAAACTACTATACAGTTACAAGTACCTGCGAGTATCCGCCTGCGATCTGCCGATCGACTGACGGTGCTGCTGGACTTCGATCGACTATTTATATTTGACCCATCCACCGGCGAGGCGCTGTATCCTTAATTGGATTGAATCTCAAATCTCAAATCTCAAATAGATTGGATTTATGCACGCTGACCTCAGAAACCGGGTTTCTTCCTGTATTTCTGGTTCCTCGTCGCAAATTTTTCGTAGAAACCCGGTTTCTCGCCCCGATGCGTAAGTCCTGATAGACTGATTTTTCGAGTGGGGAGGTTTCTATTTATAGTTACCAAACTTTACACTTGACATTTACAAATTTGCGAATTAATGGTAATGTTAATACTGGAACCAGAAAAAGCCATCCCTCTAAAGGCTGATTTTTCTTGAATCGCGATCGCGGGCAGCGCATTTTTCTGCTCAGAAGCGGCCAAGTTGCCGCATGAGCGAAACTCGCGACCCAAGAACTCCTAAAAACTTTCTAGCGGCATCTTTAGATGAATCTCGACAACCTGCCTCAAATGTTGCAAACAGGATTTCACCTAACTTTAGGTGCAACTTCTTTTTTAATTGAGACATTGCAGGATCCTCTGAAACGATCGGAAAATCTGGACAAACTCACGCGGTCAGATTTGGGCTTACTCGCCGATGAATTGCTGGAAAAAGGAGAAATGACCGATCGAGAAGCGCGTAATTTTGTTGATACTATTTTCTCTCAACCGGGCGCGAGGGAGAATGCAGAAAGCGAATCCGTCTCGCATCAGCAATCGGATACAGCAACTGACACCCCCTCCGAGTCGGTTGTACAGACTGATGTCAAGCTAGAAATTCAAGAATTAACTGCACACATGGCAGCGCTGAGGGCCGAATTGGAAAATTTGCGCGCCGAAAATTCCCAGAATTAAAGAATCAAGCATCTTTAACACGGCCAGAGTTGAGTTGGAAACTTATTTAAGAGAACCAAACTTTAGTCATTGTCCCAGTTTTCAGAACCGATCAAGTCGGCGATGCGATCGCGCAGCAAGAAGTCGCATTTTTCTAACTCGCATTCCACGCAAGACCATTCTCGGGGCGGGATGAACTGACACATGGTGTAGATAGGCTGTTGTCGGCTCAAGACCCCCTCGTGCACGAGGTGGCGCGCTTCATCTTGGATAACATCTAAAGAGTAGTGGAGTTTGATAGTTGACTGAATCATAATGCGCCCTCAACGTTTTACTAAAAATTTATGGCCCTGGTAATAATATAATCCAAACTTCCTGATATGTAAGTTATTTTTTTTGCTGTATACACAGATACTATTCACTGGGAGATTTTAAAAAGTTATATGAATGATGAGTAAGCGATCGGATCTGTCTTTGGATTTTGACACGAGGCACATTTTCCAGGCTAACAGGCCCAGTTACTGCAAAGCTCGATTTAGGACTTAGGCACTCGCGCCCGATTCCCGGTTTCTGGATAGATGCTTTGCCACAATCAGGCAAAATTTATGCGGAAAAACCGGGTCAATCAATTTATGTCCTAACGCAGCCAAGGAAAGATTTAGGAGTGCGACAAGTCAAGCATTTCCCGTTTTGTGAATGCCGAACAGTAATTCTAGAGCGAGAGATTGAGCTATCGGCATCTGCCCGAAACAGAATACATAAGGAAGACTCGGAGGCAAGTGTGGCAAAAATTGCTCTAAAACGTAGGGACTTCCGTAAATTAAGACAGCTTGCAATTCTCCCGTGCTTAATAATTTCTTAAACCAATCTTGTGCAGCTTGGGTCAAGCCAGCACTGCCTCGGAAGCAATTGCCGCGAATGAAAATTTGCAGCAGTGTCGGAGAAAAATGCTTTGAATCTGCATTATCTACGATCGCGCCCGTACGATCGTCAATCAGTTGCAATTTGTAACCAAACTGTTCGGGCAGGGCGATCGCCGGAGTGTGTTTGCCCAAAAAATCGCATCCCAAAACATCATCTACAACGATCAAATTCCGTAAAACCTGGTTATCTGAGAGCTTTTTCGGCACTAGAGGCAAAGAACCACCTAATTTTAAAGAATCTCGCAAGATATCGGCAGCGGTTGCCCTTGCTTTGGGATTAGCCAGCAAACTTAAGTCGATCGAGTCGATAAATTCTAAATTCTTGCTCTCCCCCTGTAGGGACACAACACTGTCGTGTCCTTTGTTTTTCGAGTCAGAAATCGGCAAACCAACTTTAGCTTTAGCTTTCCAAATTCGCTTGACAGATTCCTTGATTTGTGATATGTCAATCCGCCCTTGAGTAACAGCTTCGCACACAGCCAAAATCGCGCCTTCCGGGTCAAGCGGCATCAGCAAAACATCAGCCCCAGCCTCAGCAGCCAATACAGCAGCTTCATTCGCGCCATACTTACTGGCGATCGCCCCCATCACCAAAGCATCCGTCACAATCAAACCTTCAAATCCCAACTCTTCCCGCAGTTTCCCAATCAAAATTTTGCGAGAAAGAGTAGCGGGAAACTCAGCATCCCAAGCCGGAATCAGCAAATGAGCGCTCATCACAGCATCGACTCCAGCGGCGATCGCCCCGACAAAAGGAGGCAACTCAACCTCAGCCAATCGAGTTGGCGAATGCGGCAAAACCGGCAATTCCAAGTGAGAATCAACCGCCGTGTCTCCGTGGCCGGGAAAATGCTTAGCTGTCGTCAAAACCGGGTGTTCGCCCGCGCCGCGAATAAAAGCACTGGCTAACTTGCCGACAATTTCCGATGTTTCACCAAAAGCGCGGACGTTAATCACGGGATTGTCGGCATTATTGTTAACATCAACCACTGGTGCGAGAATCCAGTTGAGACCGATCGCCCTAGCTTCGATCGCCGTGACAGCGCCCATTTGTTCGGCATACTGATCGGCTTTACCTGCATCGCGGCGCGCTATTTCAGCAATTGCCATCGGCGGCCCGAACCAAGTCGCGCCCGCAAACCGCTGGCCGACACCTTCTTCTATATCAGCCGCCAGCAGCAGCGGAAACTTTGCCCAAGATTGCAATTGGTGCGATCGAACTGCCAATTCCGCAGCGCTTCCCCCGACCAAAATCACCCCACCAACGCCCAACTTTTCCAGATAATAGCGGAGTTTGCTGGCGGTTGGTTCCCATTCCAGATAGCGAATTTGGTGGTCGAATAAGTAACCAGAAGCACGCACTACGAACATCTGGGCTACCAATTCTGGCAAGGAAAGATTGTCAATCATGGGATATTGTTAACTGTTGACTGTTGACTGTTGACTGTTGACTGTTAACTGTTGACTGTTGACTGTTGACTGTTGACTGTTGACTGTTGACTGTTGACTGTTGACTGTTGACTGTTGACTGTTGACTGTTGACTGTTGAGTGCCTTCAGACGCTAATCATCGTCTGCTTCTAAATCATCATCATCATCATCATCATCATGATCATTGGTCAATTTTTCGCCATCATTGGTCAATTCTTCGTCATCAAACATACCTGGTTTGCGATCGGCAGAAAGCTGATTCAGCAATATCACCATTTTATCACCCCGTTCCAGAGAACCATCTTCGAGAAATGCCACTCCTGGTGTCCGGCGCAGTTGCAACCGCTGCCCCAACTGGTTGCGAACATAGCTAGTAGCCGATTTCAAACCTTCCATCGTCTCGGCCTTGGCCTCATCAGTACCGTAAATGCTGACAAAGATTTTTGTGTGCTGAAGGTCTCCCGAAACAACTACTTCGGTAACGCTAACCATACCTGCACCGACTCGATCGTCCTTAATGCCGTTCAGCAACATCAGACTGACTTCCCGCTTAATCATTGAAGCTACGCGCTCTATGCGACGACTTGTAGCCATACTAATTATCCCCTACTTCTTCCATAACATATTGATCGGCCATTTTTATCCCGACTGACAATTGTAGCGCGATCTTGTCCTAAGATGAATGAATTAGGTTGATCGATCGAGTTTTTGCATGATATAAATGCCATTAGGATAGAGGACACGGCACGTGCAGTCTCCCAATTTCTTATTAATATGAATATTCCCAACTCAATTGTTCGCATTTTTCTGATTCTCCCAAACGGCCAGATTCTCGCACAACTCCGAGATAATATTCCAGGTATCGCAAGTCAAGGAATGCTTTCTACTTTTGGTGGTGGTGTAGATATTGGAGAAAGTCCAATGCAGGCAGCAGTTCGAGAATTGGAGGAAGAAACTTGTCTCAAAACTTACGAAATGGAATTTATCACAACTTTTATTCACCAAAAGACCCGAAACAACAATCAAGCAGTTTTACAGGATAATCATTTATTTTTGGCGAGAATTAGCAAAATTGATGGCATAGAAATTAAAGAAGGTGTGGGTTTTGTAGTTTTGAGAAAAGATGTAGACTTTGAGAAAGTCAATGCAGGCGAGGGTTCTCAAATGGCTTGGAAATTGTTGCAGGAGTATTTAAAATAGAAAGTTACACACGCTGTTTGCACCGTTGAGCCGCCCTACAACGTTCAAATCCCACCAGAAAACTAGACTCATGCAATCAACAACTTTTGAACAACTATCTGTTGCCGATGCCGAAGCTATCCTAAAATACCTTCCAGAACGAATTCGCGCAGCCCTCATTCCCCGTGCTGCGGAAATTGAATATCCGATCGAAATTGTTGTGGAAATGGCAATTGCTAACTTCCTCGACAGCGAAGCACTTGGTTTTGCCGATTGCAAACCGGGGCGCGGTAACTAAAGCATCTGAAATTTCATGTCCGATCGATCGCACTCCCAGTTACGCTTAGGTTATGCCGATCGCCAAACAGGAATAAAACTCATGGAAAAAGAATTTACAATCGGTCAAAAAGTGCGAGTTGTGGCGATGCCGCCCTACGTCAAAACTGCCGAACCGATGCCGACACTGCGGGCTGCAAGTTTAATTGCGATCGATGATGAAGGTATTGTGATCGATCGGCGTCCCGGCAATTATTGGGGCATTCGCTTTGCAAAAGGTGCTTTTCTGTTAGACAGTCAGTATATTGAATCTATAGAAACTACTGTATGAGGTAATGGGTAATCGGGAATGGGGAATAGGTAATATCGTTTCCGGCTGCACCGGAATGATATCAATTCCGGCTGCGCCGGAATGATATAGAGGAGACGGCAGTGCCGTGTCCCTACAATTAATCGCGGCGCAAGAAACGGCATTGCTGTATCCTCCGTTGCTGGCTTTTTCAAGAAGCCAGCTTTGTCTCAAAAGCCAAAGAATTAACCGAAAATTCTCCCATAAATCCTTCTAAACTAGGATATCGGAAGTTACAAGGTTGAGGCTTTCCCAAAAAATAACCTTGAGCGTAATCTACCCCAAGTTCCATCAATTTATCCATAACTCTTTGACTTTCCACATACTCGGCAATTGTTTTGATTCCCATGACATGAGCAATTTTGGTGATCGCTTCCACCATAACGATATCAATAGGATTATCGGCAACATTCTTGATAAAATTGCCATCAATTTTGATATAGTCAACTGGTAAATTTTTCAGGTAAGCAAAGGAAGACATCCCGCTACCGAAGTCGTCCAAGGCAAACTGGCAGCCGAGTTCCTTGAGTTTCCAAATCAAGCTGGCAGCTTTACTGAGATTAGCAATCGCCACAGTTTCTGTAATTTCAAAACAAATGATTTCTGGCGGTATTTGATGGATGGAAAACTGCTCCTGAATAAACTCGATAAATTTTTCGTCATTGATGCTATCCCCTGAAAGGTTGATTGCATAAAGGCTGGGATATTTGCCAAATGAGGATTGCGAATTAGACAGGGGATAGCAAGCGGGCAAGCTAACTATTTTATCGCTGTCTCCTCCGGGGTTTTGGACTAATAGATTTGTCGTGAAAGTTTGAGATAAATTGCTAAATAAAGTCCGAATTACCCAGCGATCGATCGCGTGCATCAAGTTGTAGCGCTCGGCTGCGGGAATAAAAGCCATCGGTGACACCAACTGACCGGTTGTCAACTGGAGGCGCAGCAAGATTTCGCAGTGGGTGCCGGTGGTTGTTGGAGAGTTGAGCAAATGTACGATCGGCTGAGAGTACAAGCGAAAGCGATTCTCTTCTAAAGCTTGATTAATTTGGACTACCCATTGAGTTTCGCCATGCTGTTTGATTAATTCCCGATCGCCCGCTTCATAAACCTGCACCCGGTTGCGGCCTTTATTTTTGGCAGCGTAGCAGGCAATATCTGCCGCGCTCAAAACCGTAGATGTCGATGCTGTTTTGGGATTAATTGCCACCAAACCGATACTGACGCCGATCAAAAAAGTTTTGTCCTGCCACCCAAACCGGAATCCTTGAATGCTTTGCAGCAGAGATTCTGCAATTTGCAACCCCCGTTCGGGGGGACAATCGTACAGGAGTACAGCAAACTCATCTCCGCCCAGACGCGCCAAAATATCGGTTTTGCGGATATCACTTTTAAATAGCTGGCTGACTTGGCGCAGCAGTTCGTCACCTGCAACGTGACCGTTCGTGTCATTAACTATTTTGAAGCGATCGAGATCCAGGTAAAGCATCACGTGTTCTTGGCCGTAACCTTGAGCGCTGTGCAGGGCGTGTTCTAGCTGGTACTCGAATTCGCGGCGGTTGACTAATTGCGTCAGGGGGTCGTGAGTTGCTTGCCAGGTTAGTTGCCGCGCTTGAGTTCGCACTTTAGTGACATCTCGGAACACAACGACGGCCCCGACAATTTCGCCGTTGCTGGCGTGGATGGGGGCGACGCAGTGGTCGATCGCAAATTCGCGGTTGTTGCGGGCGATCAGCAAGCTGTTGTGCCCTTGGTCAACAATCCGACCTTCGGACAAAGCAATTTGGGCGATATTTTCGATCGGCATCCGGGTAGTTTCGTCAACTATTCTCAGCACGCTGGCGAGTGGCAAACCTTGAGCTTCCAAGGTTGACCAACCAGTCAGTTTTTGGGCCACTGGATTCAGGGTAAAAATACAGCCACCGGCATCTGTGGTGATTACTGCGTCGCCGATCGACTGTAGAGTAACTTGAGCAAGTTCTTTTTCATCAAAAAATGCTTGTTCCATGCGCTTGCGATCGCTAATATTGCGCTGCACGGACACCCAGTGAGTGACATTCCCCAACTCGTCAGCAACGGGTACGCTGTTGAGTTCCACCCAATAAATTAAACCGTCTTTGCGGTAGTTGATCAATTCCAAGCGCAGCGGTTCTCGGCGAGAAAAAGCGCGGCGAATTTTGGCAACTTGAGCGCCATCGCTGTCAGGCCCGCGCAGACAACTAGGTGTTTGGCCGATAATTTCTTCGGGCCGATAACCGGTCATTTGGGTAAAAGCTTCGTTGACGTAGATAATGGTGGGATCGGAGATATCGCTGTGTCCCGCATCCATAATCACGATCGCATCGTTAGCGTTAACTACGGCAGATTCTAGCAATTGCAGCCGCACCTCTGCCTGAACGCGGGTAGCGATTTCCTTTTCTAGTCGGGCGTTAGTCAAGCTGAGGGAGGCGATCGCTTGTTGCAATTCGCTAGTCTGTTCTTGGACGTTTGCGTGCAGAAGATCGATCGCCCCGGACATTTCCATCGGGTCAAGTACGCGCAGCAAGCTGCTTTGAGTAACTATTCCCAGCAATTCTCCGCGTTCCCCCGTTACTACCAACCTGCGGACTAAACGCTGCTGCATTTCCTGATGAGCTACCCACAGCGAGTCTTCTGGCTTGAGACTAAATAAGGGTGTACTCATCACAGTTTGGGCGATCGTTTGCGACAAATCTATATCTAAAGCTTGAAATTCCACAATATCTCGTTCTGTGACTATACCTACCGGCATCGGCAACAGCAAATTCACCGAAAATTCTGTGGACTCCGTAATTACCACGCAGCTAACCCGGTGCTGCGCCATCAACTCAGCTAAACTCATAACTGACGCCAAGCGATGCGCTTGAATGACTTGTGGAGTCATTACTTCTTTCACTGTCCGCATTTTTAATATTTTTGCCGGTTCCACGATCGCTTGGCGAATACTTTCGGGCGTAATTACTCCTAGAAGTTGACCGTCCTTATCCAATATTGGCAGATGGTGAATTCTTTGTTGGCCCAGCAGAATTAGGGCGCTGAAAATGTCTTGATCTTCATTTTTGGTCAGAGTTGCAGCAGGCGGTCGCATCACCTCTGCGATGGTGACATTTTTTAAGTTTTTGCCCGAAGCAATTAAATCGACGAGATCCCTGTCTGTAAAGATTCCTTGCAATTGAGAATTTTGAGCAGATTCCCGGGCGGATTTTTCTGCTAATTTTTCCACGACAAAGACGCAGATACCTCTGGCGTCTCTGACTGGGCTTGAGGTGAGGGGATTTGCGATTTCTGTTAGTTGCTGGTAGTAGATATTGTTTGGTGGAATGTCTGTGTTGAGAGAGCAACTTGGGCGCTGTTGGCCCATCAGGGTAATTACTTCGGATAGTGCGGTATCAGACCCAACTGTCAAGGGAGAGCTGTCAATGACTTGATCTAAAGTCGGCAGATACTTGGAGGAATCGTTTTTTATCATAGTTGATTCATTTTTGCGGGTACGCCTCTGCGACATTCCTAAAAAGCGCTGCTTTCCAAGCAGTAGGTGGATTTTTACAGCGCTGCGGAAACCTAATTAAAATTTGTTGTTAAAAATTTACCCCGATCTTTTGGCTGGGGAGCTTGCCGTTGACGGCTCTCCCTCTACCTATTAAGTTATGATTGTATCTTTATTTTAAGTATTTTAAGTCTAAATTTTTTGTCCCGTGACAGTTTTATTAAAAATAATTTATCTGCTTTCAATTTTTTGCTATAAAATTAACTTATAGCATCGGGAATCAAATCTATCTTCCGAAATACACATATGTTAGCTTTTTTTGCTAACATAGTTAGGAGATTTTACTACCAAAAGACACTGTATTAAGTTTGGTAGTGTTAATTTTTGCGATATTAAGTTTTGCGAGCTTTTCGAGACTATTTGTGCGTTGTGGAGGTAATGGATATCATAGCCAGTCTGTGAATTCGATCGCAACTTCCGAAAATAACTGTGGTAAGATTGTAGATATAAACAAGAAGAACTTAAACACCCATTCTGCCGAGGAACAGGGATTATGAAACGCCATCTATTAGCAGCTACTCTTTTAATTACTCCCCTACTGTTGGCAGGCCCGGCTCGCGCTGCAAATCCTGCTGATGTAAAACAGTTATTGTCAACTGGGCAATGTTTTCAGTGCGACTTGTCAGGAGCAAATTTGGCGGAAGCTCATTTAATTGGTGCAGATTTGAGAGAAGCGAATTTGCAAGGTGCAAATCTCTCTCGCGCCAACCTCGAAGGTGCTGACTTGACGGGCGCTAACTTGACTGGTGCTAACTTAACCGCTGTTTTCCTGACTAATGCCAGTTTAAATGACGCAGACCTCGATCGGGCAAATCTGACCGCCGCCATCATTAACACCACTGACGTATCCGGCGCATCAATGGAAGATATGACAATCACTGATGCCAAAATCTATAATACCCAAATCGGCGTCGGCGGCAGCTACGATCAGTAACTCATTCAAAGAATGCAAACAGCCAATTTTTACTTTAAAAACCCGGTTTCTCTCCAGAAACCGGGTTTTTAATTGATTCGCCGTATTTGGGCCCAGGTGCTAAATTAAAATTAGCATTGCTTTAATGCTGATAATCTTAATAAAGTTGTACAATACAGCCATGTCCAAACGACTCACCATTGCCCAAGCACAGCAGCAGCTTCCCAACCTACTTCAAGAACTCACCGATGGGCCGATCGCGATCGCTCAAGATGGTGTTCCCGTGATGGCGGCAATCAGCTACAACCATTTGACTGAACTCCTCGAAACCTTGGATATTCTCACCGATATTGAATTCGTTACCAAACTTCGCCAAAGCATCACCCAAGCAAGCGAGGGCAAAACCGTTTCCTGGGAAAATGCTAAAGCCAAACTGGGACTATGAAAGGCGAATCTCTTTGATAAGTTCTGAGTTATATCAATTCCGGCTGCGCCGGAATCATATAGAGGAGAGGAGACGGCAGTGCCGTTTCCCTACCCAAGATTCATTGTAGGGAAACGGCACTGCCGTCTCCTGATTTCGGTAATATTAATAATTCCGATGCTACCGGATTTGATGTTAGAAATGGGGCAACCTGTGTTGCCACACTCCTCCTACAACCCCAAATCCACAGCAATTCGGTGCGCGCAAGCAAACCCAGAAAACGCTACCGCATTTAAACCTTGTCCCGGAAACGTACTATCACCAACACAATACAAACCGGGCATCGAAGTTCGATTAAACGGCATTCCCAGCAAACCCATTAACTTCTGCTTCGGAATCGGGCCGTAAGTTCCGTCTTCGCGCCCCAAAAAGCGGCGGTGAGAACGTGCTGTGCCAACTTCCATATAATCCAAACCTGCATCTAAACCAGGAAAAATCTTTTCTAATCTTTCAATAATTCTCCCTCCCGCCTCTTCTTTTTTATCCTCATATTCCTGCTGCGAAAGTCCTTCCCATTCTTCCATCCAACTCGACGTAAAAGCGTGAACAATGTGATATCCTGCTGGCGCTAAATCTGGATCTAACAGCGTTGGAATAGAAACCAAAATAGTTCCCTCCGGCGCTTCCATCTTGTCCCAATCTTCTAACAAAATGTGGTGACAGGCAGTACCAGCAGGGATGACGCTTGCTTCTACTCCCAAATGCAAACTCAAGAAACTGGGGGCTTTTTGATAGCGCTGCTGCCATTTCTTCTCGCTAGCTGGCATCTCTTCTGGGGGCAGCAATTTCTCGAAGGTATCCCACCGCGTGGCGTTAGAAACTATTCGCTTGGCACGGTAAATTTCGCCGGTTGCGAGTTCGACTCCGACAGCGTGGCCGTTTTCGGTGATAATTTTTTTAGCCTTAGCTTTGTATTGAATTTGCCCGCCGCATTTTTCTAATCCTTCGACTAATTTTTGGGCAATTTGACCGACTCCGCCTTTGGGATAATTGATACCGCCATAATGTCTGTCGGAAAATACCATTCCGGCGTTAATCATTGGGGTCAAATCTGCGGGTACTACAGACCAGTAGTAGCATTCCATGTCGATAAATTTCAACAACACAGGGTCTTTTATGTAGCGCCGCGCGATGTCGCCAGTGTTTTGAGGGAGATATTTTACTAATCCCAAACAGGCTAAAGGATTCTGAAAAAAGACTCGCACCAGATATCCGGGTTCTTCTAGGGATAGCAATTCCATCCCGTTGAGACAGTTAAAGACGTTCCAGCATTCGCCGTAAAATTTCTGGATTCCGGCGCTCTCGTGAGGAAATCTGTCAATTAGTTCTTGCAAGTATTTATCATATGGCTGGGGAACTTCTAGATCCAAGCCGTCGGGTAGATGATAGTGAAGCTGGATTGGATCGGGAATTGTTTCTAGGGTGACGTTGACTGCTTTGAGGGCGCGGGTGAGGAGGTTGGTGGTGCCGCGCTGTCCGAATCCAAAAATCATGGAGGCGCCGACATCAAATCTGTAGCCTTCTCGATCGAAATATCCAGCACTACCCCCGGGAATCAGGTAGCTTTCGAGTACCAAAACTTTGGCTTTTTTAGCGGCTAGCTGGGTGGCAGTGACGAGTCCGCCAATGCCGGAACCGATGACAATTACATCAAACTCTTGCTCTGTCGGATGGGAGTTGCCAGAAAATAACTGGGATTGGGTAGGAGCTGACATTAGGTTAAAAATCTTAATATTCCTACAATATTACAGTCGATCGCTCTCGCCGATCTCTTACCTCTCTCATTTTTCCTCTGCATTTTGTGCCTTCTCCCTTATGCCCTCTAGCTTCTAGCTGTATACCTCCAAAAAAAAATGCGGGAGCAGTCTACCATTGCCGACTGCTCCCGTCTGCCGATCCTTTGAGAGGAGAACACTAAAAACTACTATAAGCTTGTTGCTAATAAATGTCAATACTATTGGAAAAATATTTCAATAAGCTCTCGTTTGGTCGATCGGCCTCCCAGAGCACTGATGTATGCAGGAGGCCAAAGGCCAGGATCAAACCAACCAATTCTCCTACTCTCGCCTCTCCCCTTGTCTGCGCCCTCAAGGATGTGATAAGTTGCGATTGGCGATCGATCGTCGGTTGGCGAAGCCCTCGAAGACGATATAAAATCCCTGAAACTTAGCAATCTCCCCAAATTCCCAATGCCTCTGCAACTGCGCGTTTACGTTCCTCCGCATCCGTTAATTAAGCACTGGCTGGCTGTCGCCCGCGACGCAGGCACCCCCTCGGTACTTTTTCGTTCTGCGATGACAGAATTGGGAAGGTGGCTAGCTTACGAGGCAATTCGAGATTGGCTGCCGACCGTAGAAACAACGGTGCAAACTCCTTTAGGCGAATCTCCGGCGACGTTTATCAACCCGCAAGCTCCGTTATGCGTGGTGCCGATTTTACGGGCGGGTTTGGCACTGCTGGAAGGAATTCAGACGGTTGTGCCGCTGGCTTCGGTTTACCACCTGGGTATCGCCAGGAATGAGGAGACGCTGGAACCAAGTTTTTATTTGAACAAATTGCCGGCGCAGTTTAACCCGGAAACGCGGGTGATAATTAGCGAGCCGATGCAGGCGACTGGCGGCACAATTATGGCGACAATGCAAGAATTGACGAAGCGGGGAGTCGATCCAAGCTTGGTTCGGATTATCTCTGTGGTGGTTGCTCCTCCGGCTTTGCAGAGGCTCAGTGCCCAGTATCCGAGTTTGACTATTTACACGGCAACGATCGACGAAACAGTCAACGAACAGGGCTTTATTGTACCCGGTTTGGGCGATGCGGGCGATCGAACTTCCGGCACTTAATCAGTCAGTCAATTTTAGATTTTAGATTAAAGAATTGACTCGACAGGTAAATCTGGGGGCTTGTATCTGTATTTGGGTACGGCAAGTTGTTTCAGGTACCAGTTGCAGAAATCTCCGGTAAAAAAGATGACCCTGCTTTGGTAAAACCAGGCACTAACAAAGTTAAGATTAAAACTAGAAGTCAAAAATAAATAGTATTTAGCACTCATTGCCCGTGAAACTTGATTCTGTACCGCCAAGCTTGTCTGCTGCTGACTCACTAAACCCAAATTCCGATTTGCCACCACAGGTACAAGTACAAAAACTCAGAGAAAAAGAAACTTCTGAGAGTTGTGCTGCTTCAACTCCTCTGGAGTCGCCTGAACTTCCAGCAAGTGTAAATCGCGATATTTGTCAGGAAGAAAAAGGACTGAAGCCGAAGCACTGGGCAATTTTTGGCTCGACTTTTGCAACTATTTTTTTGGCTGAAATTGGAGACAAAACTCAGCTCGCAATTTTGCTGATGACGGCTGAATCTCGGAATCCTTTGATTGTATTTGCGGGTGCGGGTTCGGCTTTGATCGCAACCAGTTTGCTGGGGGTTTTGCTGGGAAGGTGGCTGGCTAGTCGGATTGCTCCGAGAACTTTGGAGAGAGCAGCCGGAGTGATTTTACTGGCGATTTCGGCGGTTTTGCTGTGGGAAGTGCTGGGTTAATTGTCAGTTTGTCAGTAAGATCAATTCCGGTTGTACTCTTCGTGATGATTGTTGACTGTTGACTGTTGACTGTTGACTGTTTGGACATTTGAATAATACCGATGCAACCGGAAACGATACAAGTCCTAGATTTCTACAAGAGCTAACTAATAACTGAAAAAAATATGGACTGGCAACTTTTGGGAATAACTTTTATTACAGTCTTTTTGTCAGAATTGGGAGACAAAAGTCAATTAGCGGCGATCGCCCTTGGTAGCAGTTGCAATTCGCCCCGGGCTGTATTTTTCGGTACGGCATCGGCGCTGCTGCTGGCGAGTTTAATCGGCGTTTTGGTTGGGCAAGGTACGGCGGAGGTGTTGCCGGAGCGAGTGGTAAAGGCGATCGCGGCGATCGGATTTGCGGTGATGGGCGTGCGCCTGCTGCTGCCAAAATCTGATTTATCGGAAGAATCCGAATAAGAGGAAACGAAGCATCCGAATAAGAGGAAACGAAGCATCCGAATAAGAGGACACGGCAGTGCCGTGTCCCTACCTCAATTCATTGTAGGGACACGGCACTGCCGTGTCCTAGTTTTTATCGCCGTGTCCTAGTTTTTATCGCCGCGTGCTAATTTTTATCGTCGCGTGCTAATTTTTATGGTTGATTAAACTTGGTTTTGGTAGCACCAGCCGAGCAGCGTAGCGCCGACTGCCAATTTCACTGCTTCCAATGCAAAATATCCTTGGTGCAGTAGATTCATGCTGCTGGGGACTTCTGCTGTATCGAACAGATTTAGCTGCATTCCCAAGGCACTCATTTGAGGTGTGAGGGCGTAGGTGTCAATCAGGGCGATCGCCAGAAGTACCAATGATAATAAGATTGCTGTGCGGCTGCGCTTGCCGAAGTCACCGAATAAATTGCTCAAAACCATCAAACCCGTTGCTACCAAGCCCGAACAGATTAACTCAACGCGGTTGAATCCCCAGAACATTAAATTTCCGGCTGTTGCAAACTCGGGAGATGTCATCATGCCCGATACAAAGAGACTGGGCATAATTACTAGATCGATAATCAGGCTACCGCTGAGCCAGAAAATTAAGGCTACCATGACAATTGCTTGCCAGCGGGGTCTGATTGATTCCACTCTCGATGTAGTAATAGCTGTCATATAATTAGACCCTCTAAATTTTTTCTGCCTTTTCTAGAGCTTAACTAACTTTTTCCTAAAATCGTGTTAAGTATTTTTAAATTAATGGTAACTTTTGTTTAACTAACCCTGAAGAATTGTTAAGCTGGCGGGTTGTAGGGTGCGTCATCCGCGGATTGTTTGAGCAAGAATTGACTGCTAAAAGCTGACGCACCCTACTGGGTTTCGCTAAGGGGCGATCGCACAGCCACAGTTTAATAGTTGCGGCGATCGTCCAAAATTGATCGATAATTACTCATTGGAAAGACAGACTCGTTATGCTTGAATTTGTGGCGAAGTTTGCGAACAAGTAAGGTTCAGTTTGGGTTTGACTCCTAATATAGTCCTAGACGCACGGGTAGTTAGAAACCGGGTTTTTTTACGAAAATCTTTCGCACTCACCCGCAGATTCGGTAAAAAACCCGGTTTCTTTGGCATAGATGCTTAAGTCCATAATACCAAACCCTGCTGTAATACCTCCTTGATTCTTTAGTCCGCGTTCGCGGACTTTGTTTGTGCAGAGGCGGTTTCAACCGCCGACTATTGGTTTGTGCAGAGGCGGTTTCAACCGCCGACTATTGTAAATAATATATGCCTAAATTTCAATTATCATCTTGGCTTCCCCGCCTCCCGCATCAAGTTTGGATTCTCACCGCAGGCAGATTCCTCTCCCAAAGCGGCACCGGTTTTACCTTATTTTACGCGCCGATCTTTTTTGTCGATCGCGTCGGCTTATCTGCAACTGCTGTTGGCATCGGTTTGGGTAGCGGTTCAATCTCGGGAATATTGGGCCGCGTTTTGGGCGGTTCTTTTTGCGATTCCCAATTTTGGGGAAGGCGGCGAACTTTATTGCTGGCGGCAATTATTTCGGCTGTCGCTTCTTTTGTACTAGCGGCAACTAATGATTTTACGGGATTAGTTGCGGGCAATTTACTGATGGGTTTTGGCGTGGGTTTGTATTGGCCTCCAACTGAGACGATGGTGGCGGATTTAACTGAGGGCGAACAGCGACAGGAGGCTTTTGCTTTGACGCGGCTTGCTGATAATTTGGGTTTGCAAGTTGGGATTATTTTTGGCGGTGTTTTGATTGCGCTAACGGGGAATTACCGATCGCTCTTTATTATCGACGGTATCTCGTTTTTAGTGCTGTTTGCGGTGGTGGCGATCGCCGTCGCGGAAACGTACAAACCACCTAATCCAGCCGATAGAGGTCAAAAAAATCTGCAAAATGGCTGGATGGTGGCGCTGCGCGATCGGACTTTGCTGATCTATGCTGTGGTAAATACTCTCTTCACTCTCTACATTTCGCAAATTCAAACCACGATGCCGCTGTATTTTAGCAAGTTTGTGCAGGTGGGGACATCGGGGACGGGTTTTTCAACTGCTACAATTACCGTTTTGTTTGCTTTTAGCACGTTTTTAACTGTGGCTTTGCAAATGCCGGTGGTGAAAGCTTTGAGGCGGTTTTCGTTTCCGAAAGCTTTGATGATTTCGGCGCTGCTGTGGGGAATTGGATTTATCGCGATCGGCTTGACGGGAATGGCTGCAACTGGCAATCTATTTTTAACTGTTTTAGGCTTGAGCTTTTTGTCGGTGGCGACTGTTGCTTATACGCCTTTTGCTTCGGCTTTGGTGGTGGATTTAGCGCCGGAATCTTTGCGCGGCGTGTATTTGGCGGTTAATTCTCAGTGTTGGGCGATCGGCTATTTGATCGGGCCACCGCTGGGCGGTTTGGCTTTGGATCGGGGTAAATGGGCGGCGGATAATTTTTGGTTGGGTTTGGCTCTTAGTGTGATTGCTGCTATTTTTATTCTGCAAAAGCTCGATCGAATGTTGTTAAAAAAACCGCTGTTATAGCCTCTTCGTGAGGTGGGGGCGGGTTTATTGAGCATATCTGTGAGTGGCAAATATTGTTCGTAAACCCGCTCCTACATACCAATTATCGATGCCCAATTACCAATTACCCATTACCAATTCCCAATTTCCAATTCCCAATTACCGATTATTTTCGCCGATCGCCCAATTTGCGATAAACATCTCTCAAATCAACTTGATGGTGAGCGATCGCCACCAAAGCGTGATAAAATAAGTCCGCAACTTCTCCAGCAATTCCGTCTTTGTCGTCATCTTTGCAAGCCATCACAACTTCGGCCGATTCTTCGCCAATTTTCTTGAGAATCTTATTGTCGCCGCCCGCGAACAATTTGCAAGTATAAGAACTTTCGTTCGGGTTGTCGCGCCGATCGCAAATTACGTCAAATAACTGAGATAACATATCTCCCGGCGGCGCGACAATTTCCCCATCAACTTGGTGAAAGCAGCTTCTTTCTCCCGTGTGACAAGCAATATCTCCGACTTGTTCCACTGTCACTAACAAAGCATCGCTATCGCAGTCATAGCGCAGCCCTTTCACATTTTGAATGTGTCCTGAAGTTGCGCCTTTGTTCCAAAATTCGGCGCGCGATCGACTCCAGAACCAAGTTTGACCAGTTTCCAAGGTTTTTTGTAGCGACTCCCGATTCATCCAGGCCATCATCAACACCGTACCATCTAAGTAATCTTGGACGATCGCCGGTACTAAACCGCGATCGTCGTAGCGGATCTTTTCCACTGGTATCGATCGGCTCAAACTAGACAAATCATTAGCAGACATAACTTTATTGCAACTTTTAATATAAATTAACGCTTTCGTGTTGGATTTTTTTTTATTAACCGCAGAGAGCGCAGAGGACACAGAGAGAAGAGAGGAGATTGAGTAAGTGATGGGTGAATTGTCAAGAACTACTTTACAAAAAATTACACTTTTGGGCGATTCCCTACGGGATAGCTTCGCTTCACGATGTTACTGCGGCAAAGCCTGAAAAACTCAAGCTAGTATTGCTACTCATTGGTTTGTATCCTAAAATCTATTAACATAGTTTCCTTAAATCGACCTAACCTTTATCCTGAAGTCGCTATTAAAGTATTCTACCAACAACAGACGTTAACTAAGGAGAAAACATTGGTTTCCACAACAAACTTGAAAACCACTAAATCAGAAGAAATCTTCGCCGCCGCCCAGAAATTGATGCCCGGTGGCGTCAGTTCCCCCGTGCGCGCCTTCAAATCAGTAGGCGGACAACCCATTGTATTCGATCGAGTCAAAGGAGCCTACATTTGGGATGTTGACGAAAACCAATACATCGACTACGTAGGTACTTGGGGCCCGGCCATCTGCGGCCACGCCCACCCCGAAGTCATCAAAGCCCTGCACGAATCCTTAGAAAAAGGTACGAGTTTCGGAGCACCCTCACTCTTGGAAAACGTGCTCGCAGAAATGGTCATCGATGCCGTTCCCAGCATCGAAATGGTGCGATTTGTCAATTCCGGCACCGAAGCCTGCATGGCCGTTTTGCGCCTGATGCGAGCCTTCACCGGGCGCGACAAACTGATTAAATTTGAAGGCTGCTATCACGGGCACGCCGATATGTTCCTCGTAAAAGCCGGTTCCGGTGTCGCAACTCTCGGTCTTCCCGACTCTCCGGGCGTACCAAAATCCGTTACCGCCAACACCCTCAACGCTCCCTACAATGACTTGGAAGCAGTAAAAGCTTTATTTGCCGAAAATCCGGGCGAGATAGCAGGCGTGATGCTGGAACCTGTTGTGGGTAATGCCGGATTTATTGTACCGGATGCAGGTTTTCTCGAAGGTTTGCGGGAAATTACTAAAGATAACGGTGCTTTGCTCGTATTTGATGAAGTAATGACTGGTTTCCGCATCGCCTACGGTGGAGCTCAGCAAAAATTCGGTGTCACCCCGGATTTGACAACTCTTGGTAAAGTTATCGGCGGCGGTTTGCCGGTGGGAGCTTACGGCGGACGGCGCGATATTATGGGGATGGTTGCTCCAGCAGGCCCGATGTATCAAGCGGGTACGCTTTCGGGAAATCCTTTAGCAATGACTGCTGGGATTAAAACTTTGGAATTGCTGCAAAAACCGGGTACTTACGAACAGTTGGATAGGATTACTAAAAAATTATCTAACGGCTTGCTGCAAATTGCTAAAGAAACCGGACACGCTGCTTGTGGCGGCCAAATCAGTGGAATGTTTGGCTTGTTTTTTGCAGCCGGCCCAGTTCACAATTACGATGATGCGAAAAAGTCTGATGTGGCAAAGTTCGGCCGCTTTCACCGGGGAATGTTAGAGCACGGAATTTATCTGGCTCCTTCGCAGTTTGAGGCTGGATTTACTTCTTTGGCTCATACTGAGGAAGATGTCGATCGAACTTTGGCCGCCGCTCGTGAAGTGATGGGTAGTATTTAAGGTTTGCAGTCAAAAATGCAAGTCCTTAAAATCCAGGAATGATCTCAATTCCGGCTGCACCGGAATGATAAGTGAGGACACGGCAGTGCCGTGTCCCTACTACGCCAGATAAATTGTAGGGACACGGCAGTGCCGTGTCCTGATTTCGGGTAATATTAATTCCGATGTTACCGGAATTGATATGAACAGTTAAAGTCCTTGCTGTTTTTTGCAGCAATAACTTTAATTTTTCGCTCTTCCTTCTTCCTTTTTCCCTTTTCCTTCTTCCTGACATCCGTTACATCCGTTACAAAATCCGTTGCCGAACTTCCTTCATAAAAAATCAATCATTCAAAAATTCACCTTCACAAATAATCGATTCTCTGTTATCCAAATCTTCTTGATTCCAGATCGCGTTTAATACAGCCGAACTTAAGGAAGTTGACAGCGTATTGTTTAAGGTTGTATTGTAATATTCGACAGCATTATTAAGATCCATCTGCGGTGCTTCCTTGAAGTAGGAATTAATATCCGGCGTGCAGCGCTGTGCTTGGTAGTATAAATAAGCTTCCGCATTAATGCACATTACGTGGTAAAAATCTTTGTTCGCTGCTGCAACATCTCCGAGTTTATACAGCGCCAAACCACGGTTGAGATAAGCTTTAACATAGTTTGGGTCGAGTTGCACTGCTTTGTCAAAGTCTTCAATTGCAAGCTGCATTTGTTTTAATTTGTAGCGAACGCAACCTCGGTTGTAATACGCGTAAACATTGTTTGGATCGATGCCCAGCGAAGTGTTGTAATCGGCCATCGCCTGCGTGTTGTCTCCTAATTGGTGGTAACACAAACCCCGATTTATGTATGCTTTGATATATCTCGGATTCAACCGCAGCGTTTCGTTAAAGTTTTCCGTGGCTGCCTCTTTTTCTCCCAAAAGGTAGTAAGCGCGCCCCCGGTTGTAATAGGTTTTATAATTATGGGAATTGATCGAGAGAGCTCGATTGTAGTCTTCTATTGCTTCTTCGTAATGTCCTAAATTAGCAAGTACCAGCCCCCGGTTGTTGTAGATAGCGTGGCTGTCAGGCTTGCTGGCTAAAGCGCAGTTTAGATCGTCAATGGCTTTTTCGTGTTCTCCGAGATGGCGCCAAGCATTACCTCGATTCAAGTAAGCCTCGAACAAATCAGGATTGATATCTAGCGCTTGACTGAGGTCTGCGATCGCTTTTTGGTAGTCTTTCATGTAATAGTAAACCAAGCCGCGATTGTTATAAGCTTTGGCATCTGCCGGATTGACTTCCAGTATCCGATCGAAGTCTTCCAGAGCCGCTCCGTAGTTTCCTTTTTTGGCGCTGTGCAAACCACGTTTGTAAATATCTTTGAGGTTCAATTGTTTGAGGTTCATGGGTCAACTTTCAGGATTGCTTGATTCTCGGGAGTGATTGCTTTGCACTGAGTGTTGAGTTCGACAGGCGTTAATCTGTTGAAAGAGCATTCACCTGCACAACTGAGTAACTCTTGACTTATTCCAGGAAATCTACCGGAAACAGGATTTTAGGTCGATCTTAACAGTAGTTAAATCCTGTTGAAAGAGGCTGCATCTCGGCTGGATTTAGTTCGGCGGTTCGATTGTTTACCCGATGGCTTACGCCCCGCTACGCTACGACTTTCGCTTAAAAGTCTAGCTTTATTCGGCGCTGTGTATCTCTTGATGCGGCTGCGCCAAGCTCGATCGCCAAATTCAGCTCCTGACAGCTCCAAGGTACAAATTGTTGCACTGACTCCTAGCGAGTAAATTTTATAACTTTTCGACCAAATTCGTCTCAGTATTTTCCGCAAGAAGTATCTACAAACTTTTATTGCTTAATTACCGATTGATTTCCTCTTCCACATAAACCCTCAACTTCTCCAAATCTGGAAGTTCGATCAATTCTTGTTCCTTTTCCTTAACCGACACGGGCATCATCACAGGTTGACGCTGTTCTATCCAGCAACTCGCCAGCGGCAAAGTTTGCTCCAAATCTTCCAAAGGCCTCGGAATTACCATCACCGCGTTCAACTCGCCAATGCGCTCAGCTTCGTACATCCCCGCTTCTACGGCTACTGCTACATCTGCGACTGCACCGCGAATAATTGCCGTGCACAAACCGGCGCCAATTTTCTCGTAGGCGGCCAAGTGTACGTCTGCGGATTTGAGCATAGCATCGCAAGCACCGACCATTGCCGGAAATCCCCGCGTTTCGAGTAAACCGATCGCCTGATTGCTCAGCCGAGAATAACTGCCGCTTTCCGACAGTTGAGTCAGCCGAAAGCCGATCGGCAAAACCACTTCCAAATTAGCCAAAGGCCTAGCAATCACCAACTTAGAAACAAACTGCCCGAATTGTTCGGCTGTCTGAGCTCCAGCTTCCACAGCCAAACGCACGTCCGAGATTCGACCCCGGACGATCGCGGTACAGTGACCGGAACCAATTTTTTCGTATCCGACTAAAATCACTCCCGCCGACTTCAGCATCATGTCAGCAGTCCCGACAATTGCCGGAAAACTCCTGGTGGATACCAAACCCAAAGCAGTGTCTTTAAAGTATTCCTGGCGTTGGGAATCCGATTGGCTGCTATAATTATCTGTTTGTCCGTCCATCTTCAATTACCCTTAGAAACTTCCAAAAATAAAAATTTGTTGATAGTTTTAGTTTCTCAGATGAGAAGACAGACTGCACTCCCGGCTAGACAGAGATTTATGCTGCAAGGCTTTAAAAATTGCTGAGCTACCAATAATTTGAGATTACCTATTTATATCGATCGTTCTGCCTTTAGCATAGCTGTCTTTTGCCGAAATGACTGCTACTCGGAACCGCCCGAGAAAGAGTTACCGTTGTCGTCCGATCGATTAAAAGCTTGTCGGTGGGGAAACAGCGTCCCCAGCAGCCGATTGATGTGAGCTTGGCCATACAGAATAGTTGGCGTTTCCCCGGGTTGGGGAGGTGGCTGTGCGCCGTTAGAAGATTCCGGCGGCGGCTCTGCTGCTGTCTCCGGCGGTGTTTGAAAATTTGTTTCTGGGGGTTCTGGCGGCTCGGTCGGTCGATCGACCGGTGGCGTACTTGCGGGGGTTTCCAGCGGTGCGTCTTCTGGGACAATTTGGCGGCTGCTATCTCCCAGGAGAGAACCGGCTGGCAAAATTTGCATTTGAGGAATACAAGGGTCGATCAGCGTCGCCGCCGCGCCGATACAGGCATTTGCGCCGATCGTCCCGGAACCTACCACCAGCACCCCTGCACCCAGAATCACGCCCGCCCCGATGTCCAGATTACCTTCACGGGCGTGCAGGATCGCTCCCATACCGATACAAGCACCGGCGGCGATCGAGAGCCGGCTACCGGGATCTGCTTGCAGGATGACTCCAGGGGCGATCGCCGCACCATCATGCACAACTACATCGCCACTCATCAAAATCTGAGAGTTGCTACTTAATTGCAGTGGCGATAAATACATTCAACTTAACCATTTTAGATTTAGGATTTTAGATTTAACGCCGATACTTTCCACTCTCATACTGATAGTTGACACTCCCCCACAAGAAGGCATGGGGATTCTTTGATCTACGAGCTCACTTGCTATAATTGGATTTCTCCAACCAAAGTAGAGGTTAATTCTCCCAAAGCGTTGCTTGCATTTAATGCAAAGGTTCCGGTATGCCCTACCGTACCCAATCCTCGACTTAGGATATTTCTAGCTGCATTGAAATCTCTATCCATCACACAACCACATTGACAAACGTGAGTTCTTGTGGATAGAGTTTTCTTGACAGTTGCACCGCAACTAGAGCATTCTTGGCTGGTGTACTGCGGATTTACCGCAACCGTTACTTTCTCAAATACTTTGCCAAAGTATTCAATCCAGACACGGAACTGATACCAAGATGCGTCATTAATAGACTTAGCTAGGCAATGATTTTTCACCATATTTTTAATCCTCAAATCTTCGTAAGCTATCAAGTCGTTAGACTGAACTACGCACCTTGCAAGTTTTATTGCATGGTCTTTACGCTGCCTACTTATTTTGAGATGGCGTTTACCTAAAATCTGTCTAGCTTTGCCTCTGTTATTTGAACCTTTTACCTTTCTTGATATTCGACGTTGACACCGCTTCAGGACTTTTTCACCTTGGCGGAGGAACTTGGGATTTTCAACCATTACCCCGTTTGAATCGGTGTAATATTCCTTTAAACCAACGTCTAAGCCAATAGTATTCCCAGAGGGTTCTGTGTTTTCTTTTCTGTCAACATCAATACAAAATTGAACGTATATACCGTCTGCACGTTTTACCAATCGAACCCGTTTTATTTGGCTTATTGGGTGAAAGTGTAAGTCGCGCGTTCCTTTTAGCTTTAATTTCCCAATTCCTTTCTTGTCGGTAAATTTGATTGATTTACGATCGTCAGCCAGCTTCCATCCAGTTGATTTATATTCAACTGAGCGACAATCTTTCACGAATTGTGGATATCCTTTTTTACCAGGAGTTCCCTTTTTGCAGTTCTCTGAGAATCGGGAGATAGCAGACCACGCTCGTTCGGCACTGGCTTGTCTAGCTTGAGAATTGAGTTCATCCGCAAACGGAAATGATGCAGCCAGTACCGCACAGTATTTGTTCAAATCGTACTTGTCCACCTTTTTGTGATCTATCCAATAGCGTAAACAGCTATTGCGAACAAATTGGGCTGTACGAATTGCTTCATCTACGGCTACGAACTGACTCTTATTTCCGTAAGTCTTGAACTCAAAAACTAGCATTACTTTACCTCCTAGTTTCTTTATACTAACTTAGTCAGCACAAGATGTTTGGTATTGCCACAAAGATTTACAATTAAAGTCGGCGACTGAAGGCGATAAACTCCGCCGAAGTGACGGGGTTTTCAACCCAGTTTTCTGATAAAATGCCTAATTTTGAGCAATAATTATCGATCGAGCTGTGCAACCGTCTCAACTCTCACTTCTATTTGAAGAGCGGATCTCCCGTTAGCCGATGCTCGGAATTAACGGGAGAAACCAGTTAATTGCCCAGCAAATTAAGGACGCTGGATAATTTCTTCGAGTACGCGGCGCTTGGCCTTGGAGTCGATACCGAGCAAGCGGACGTAATCGCCGCTGTGTTCTTTGAGACAGCTTTCGAGAGCCGAAATCACCTCGGATTCGCGGTTAGAGGCGATCGGCGTGCAACTGCTCCAAGAACCGGTGCGGAAACGGCGCGCGTCGGCGTGTTCCGAGCCAATTTTGTAGCCTTGGGAGAGCAGGTTGCGGATTTGGTCGATCGTCTTGCCGGTCAACATTCCGCTACCCGATGCCGAACCGGTCGCTGCGGCTTTATATCCCGATGTTGTTGCAGCATATCCCGATGTTGTGGCAGCCGGCTTAGCCGATTGAGCAACAGGGCCGTCGGGACGTTGAATAATTTCTTCAACTACGCGCCGCTTGGCTTTCGGGTCAATCCCGATGAAGCGCACGTATTCGCCCGGGTACTGGTTCATCACAGCTTCCAAAGCGGCGATCGCCTCAGATTCGTTTTTGACTTGCAGCGAAGCCCCGCTTTGCCAAGAACTGGTACGGAAGCGGCGCGCATCAGCGTGTTCCGTCCCCACTTTATAGCCTTGAGCTAGCAAGCCGCGAAGCTGAGCCACTGTTTCGGCACTCAATTTTGCACTTGAGGCGGAACCAATATTGTGGTGAGAAGCTTGTGCAACTTGACCGTTAGATTGGTGAGTTTTCGCCCCGTTAGAACCGTTAGAACCGTTAGAGCCGTTGTCTCCCGGTCTTTGGACGATTTCTTCGAGTACGCGGCGCTTGGCTTTGGTGTCAATCCCGATCAAGCGGACGTATTCTCCTTGGTGGTCGGCCATGCAAGCTGACAAAGCCGCGACTACTTCAGATTCGCGGGTAGAAGAAATCGGGCCGCAAGTGCGCCAAGAACCGGTACGGAAGCGGCGGGCGTCGGCGTGTTCTGCTCCTACGCTGTATCCTTGGGCTAGCAAATTGCGGATGCTATCGGCTAGAGAAGAGGTCAATTGGCTGGTGGAATGGGTAGAATAAGTGATGGGAGGCATATTAGAGTTTTTAGATTGCTCGTTGCGAATTGGTGCTAGACAGGCGATGTTTTCAGCACAGCGATAACCCGTTCTCAGAGCATCATTGACTCCGATCACGTGGGTTGCAAATTTAACATCAGAATCCAGAACATCTGGCAGGCGATCGGCTTGCTGCTGATTGGTGATGACCGCTCCCGAAGGTATATACTTGCCCGGGGGAATCTCTACATCTTGAATCAGTACGTGCATCATCACAATGCAGCCGTTTCCTACTCTGGCATTAAACACCGTAGAGCGAAAGCCGATAAAGCAATCGTCCCCCACGTAAGCCGGGCCGTGAATTAAACTCATGTGGGTGAGCGAAGTATTTTTCCCCACCCATACCGAATAAGAATTGCTATCCTCCCCTGTAACTCGGCCTTTTTCTAAGCCGTGAATCACCACTCCGTCTTGAATGTTGGTTCCCGATCCGATATAAAAAGGAGTACCTTCATCGGCGCGGATAGATGTCCCGGGGGCAATCATCACATTAGAACCGATATGCACATCCCCAATAATGTTAGAAAAGGAATGTACGTAGGCGGTATCGTGAATTTTGGGCTCAGCCAAGTTTTTCGACCAAGGCGTCGGGGGAGCCGCAACACTGCGGACTGCCATAAGTTAAGTTCTCCTGAACTGAAAAAAATTTTGTTAACTGTTAACTGTTGACTGTTAACTGTTGACCGTTGACTGTTGACCGTTGACTGTTAGCTGTTAGCTGTTCACTGTCAACTAACGGTATGGGTCGTCTTTTTTACTGTAAATGAGGCGGTTTTCTACATTGACAGTATCTATAATGCCTACTACCAGAGCATCGATCGGACGGTTTTCGCTTCCGGGCGCGATCCGGGCTGCGCTGCCTCGGGTCACTAGAACCCATTCATCTATACCAGCGCCCACGCAGTCGGCCGCTACCTCATAGCCGGCAACTGGCGAACCTTCCTCATCGATGAATTGCAGCAGTAGAAATTTCGATCCTCTCAGCGTCGGCTCTTTTTGGGTACTGACAACTGTGCCGAGAACTTTGGCCATTTGCATTTTAGCTAGTAGGTAGTTGGTAATTGGTAATTGTCATTTGCGCGCGCGTCACTTGTCTTTTTTAAATTAGCTTTTCTCAGTCCGCTATCCGCATTTTAGAGTTCTTCGTCTACCTAATCACTGATGACTGATGACTAATAACCAATATCCCAGGATCACCTCAATTAAAAATTAAAAATGCTCAGGTTAAAAACATCGCAATTTTTAATTTTTAATTTTTAAATTACCAAACGCCTCTAACAGCCGATCGCAATTCTTAAGACCTGTTGAGGGGGCGAATGCCGCTCACGCCTTCGCGGAACTGTTCTACAGCTTCGGTGTAGCGAATGGGCAGCACGTACTCCAAGTTTTCGTGAGGGCGAGCGATAATGTGGGTGGACATCACTTGTCCGCCGTTAACGCGCTTCACCGATTCTACTCCGGCGGCAACGGAAGCTTGCACTTCGGAGACATCTCCTCTTACAATAACTGTAACGCGAGCGCTACCGATTTTTTCGTAGCCTACCAAGGTGACGCGAGCGGCCTTGACCATCGCATCGGCGGCTTCCACAACTGCGGGGAAGCCTAAAGTTTCGATCATGCCAACTGCAATTGCCATTGGTTTTACTCCTGATTGAATATTTGGGTAACTAAACAGTAAATTTTTGACGATCGCACAAATTTTCCTCAGACGAAATCTCTGTGCGCTCCGAAATTAGTAGCCTCGGAACTGTTCTACTGCTTCTGTATAGCGAATCGGCAGAACGTATTCTAGGTTTTCGTGGGGGCGAGCGATGATGTGGGTAGAGACGACTTCTCCGCCGTTCACCCGCTTGACGGATTCCACTCCTGCTGCAACTGAGGCTTGGACTTCCGACACGTTGCCGCGCACAATTACGGTAACGCGGGCGCTGCCGATTTTTTCATAGCCCACGAGGGTAACGCGAGCAGCTTTAACCATAGCGTCGGCAGCTTCCACCACAGCGGGAAAACCTTTTGTCTCAATCATTCCCACGGCAATTGACATTTTTGAATCTCCTTGAGGATTAGTGAAATTACCGTTACAAATTTTTGATAAATCTCAAAATTTGGACGGGGATGCCCACATTATTTAGGAATGCAGTGTAAAGCTTCCTATACTATAAGAATAGGGGAAGGTGTCCACCTTGACAATATAAACTAACATCATAATGTTTAATAACAAAAATTAAAATTTTTTATGTTACTTAAAATAATTTAATATTTATTTAATAAACTTAATATTGAGATGAGTAGATGGCTGGGGCGATCCTCTTCTGCAAGCTTTCCTTCGGATCGCTTCGCTAACGCTAACGGGAAGTGTCCTAAGTAAAAATACTTGAGAAGTAGAGCTCGATCTGGCAACATGGGGCAAGTCAAGAAGTGCGGGAATTGAGAGTTTCAAGGATAGGGATCGCGGGAAAAGAGAAAAAAATGCGAGTTTGCCAAGTTTTGGGCGAATTTTTTCTGAGCGTCCTGAGCCTCTGTCAGATTTATTTTTTTTAATGATCTGAGTATAAGTTTACGTTTTTTAATGTATAGTTAATCTTGAATGAGATTTTTTTTTACCAGAACTATACGATCTGGTTTAAGCGAAGTTCTAGGGCGTGGTGCTATCCCCAGTGACTGCTTTTTTTTCAAAGCCAGCCACAATTTTAAAATATAACGGATTAATTAAGTCAGTAACCCAGTCCTAAACAGACTGGGCTTGCAGGAGTCATCAAGCAAGCCGTTACGCATTTTGATGGATGTAGGCGGTTGAAACCGCTTGTGTCGTAGCTCATCACGCGAGGCTGCGTCGAACTATCCTTCTCAGGGTTCAAACCGCTGAGTTTCTCACTTACCGAGTATTTTTATGACTCAATTTCTCCTCCAAGCCTGTTGGTGGGTACCTTTGTATGGTTTAATTGGCGCAATTTTAACTTTGCCCTGGTCTACGGGAACCGTTCGCCGAACCGGGCCTAGACCGGCGGCTTATTTCAATTTGCTGATGACTGTCTTGGCTTTCATACACGGATCAGTTGTTTTTACAGCAACTTGGGATCAACCGCCCCAGCAATTGCTCGTCCACTGGGTGCAAGCAGCAGATTTAGATTTGTCTTTTGCATTAGAAATATCCACGGTGAGCGTGGGAGCAATGGAGTTAGTGTCAGTCCTGAGCTTGCTAGCACAAATTTATGCTCTCGGCTATATGGAAAAAGACTGGGCCCTAGCTCGATTTTTCGGGCTGATGGGGTTTTTTGAAGCGGCAATTAGTGGCATTGCGATTAGTGACTCGCTACTTCTAACTTACGCTCTGTTGGAAATGCTGACGCTTTCAACTTATTTGCTAGTCGGGTTTTGGTACGCTCAACCGCTGGTGGTAACAGCGGCTCGTGATGCGTTTTTAACCAAGCGTGTCGGAGATGTACCGCTGTTAATGGGAGTAGTAACCCTTTCGACTATAGCGGGAAGTTTGAATTTTTCGGATTTGGAGAAATGGGCAGAAACTGCAACTTTGTCTCCTTTAGTGGCGACTCTTTTGGGTTTGGCTTTAATCGCCGCACCTACGGCTAAATGCGCTCAATTTCCGTTTCATTTGTGGCTGGATGAGGCGATGGAAGGGCCTAACCCAGCTTCGATTATGCGGAATACAGTAGTCGTGGGTGCCGGGGCTTATGTTTTGATTAAACTTCAGCCTGTTTTGGCACTTTCACCCGTGACTGATGCAGTGCTGGTGGTTGTGGGTACGGTGACAGCTATTGGGGCTTCTTTGGTGGCGATCGCCCAAATTGACATCAAAAGAACATTATCTCATTCTACTAGCGCTTCTATGGGTTTAGTGTTTATTGCCGTAGGGCAAAATCACGTTGATATTGCTTTGCTGTTGCTGTTCACCCACTCGATTTCCAAAGCACTATTATTCATGAGCATAGGGTCAGTTATTACGACAACTAACACTCAAGATTTAACAGAAATGGGTGGGTTGTGGTCGAAGATGCCTGCCACCACTATCGCCTTTGTAGTAGGTGCTGTGGGCATGGTGGCGCTACTGCCACTTGGTAATTTTTGGGCGATGCGGCGCTGGCTGAATGGTTTTTGGACAGTACCTTTGTGGTTAGTAATTGTGTTGCTGTTAGTGAATGGTTTGACAGCGCTAAATTTAACTCGTGTATTCGGTTTAGTGTTTGCTGGGAAACCGCAGGCGAAAACTCGCAGAACTCCAGAAGTTGGTTGGCCGATGGCTTTGCCGATGGTAATTTTGACAGTATTCGCGCTGATAGTACCTTGGATGTTACAGAGGTGGCAACTATTAATTAGTTGGAGTGGGCCTTGGGCGGAAACAGGAGATTTTGATTCTGTAAATTTGCTGCTGAAGACGCTAGATATACCGCTGTTGATGTTATCTGGGTTGATTGGTTGTGGGATTGGGGTGGCGATTTATTGGTATGGGGCTTTGCCTAGGCCAGTACGATTACCGATTCCGGCTTTGCAGGATTTGTTGGCTTTCGATTTTTATATCGATCGCATTTATATGCTAACTGTGGTTTGGGCTGTCGCTTCTATTGCTAAAATCAGCGCTTGGACTGACAAGTATCTGGTAGATGGGGCGGTTAATTTATTTGGTTTTGCTACCATTTTCAGCGGTGAAGGGTTGAAGTATAGTGGCACCGGTCAGTCACAGTTTTATGTGTTGACTATTGCAGGTGGTGTCGCTGGCTTATTGGCGTTAGTTATTTGGCAGTTTTAAGTCACAGATCAAGGCAGATGAATACAGATGAGCGCAGATAATTTTATTCTAATTTTGTCTGCTTTTCGCTCTATAATTTGAATCCATGTCAACCAAAAAAATCAGCCGATCGCTTTTATATTTTCTGGGTTTGCGTTACCGTTAAATATAGTTTGAAAAGCTGTGTAAGATGGAAAATTTAATTGATGCTTAGTGCTTTAATCTGGATACCAATGTTGGGGGCTGCTCTGATTGGGTTTTGGCCTAGTTCAGTAAGTTCTAAAATTGTTCGGAATGTTGCGATCGCCATTGCAGCTATAACTTTTATTGTATCGGTAATTTTGGCTACTCAGTTTGATGTCAGTAGCGGTGAGTTGCAGTTTGCTGAATTCATTCCTTGGATCGATACTTTGGGATTGAACTACAATCTGGGTGTTGATGGTTTATCTCTGCCTTTGGTGATTTTAAATTGTCTGCTGACAGGGGTGGCTATCTACAGCACAGATGAGTCTATTGTTAGACCAAGACTTTATTATTCTTTGATTTTGTTAATTACAGGCGGTGTAACTGGGGCGTTTTTGGCTCAGAATTTGTTACTGTTTTTCTTGTTCTTTGAGGTGGAACTAATCCCGCTTTACCTATTAATTGCCATTTGGGGAGGCGCGCGTCGGGGTTATGCTGCTACTAAGTTTTTAATCTATACTGCGTTTGCTGGGATTGTGCTGCTGGCTGCTTTTTTGGGGACTGGTTGGCTAAGTGGTGCTTCTAGTTTTGATATTGTTGGTGCGATCGGTGAATCGCATTTGGCTGGAGGTTCACCTTTGCCTTTGGTGAGGCAAATTGTGTTACTGGCTGGGATATTACTGGCTTTGGGAATTAAGATTCCTTTAGTGCCTTTTCATACTTGGCTTCCTGATGCTCACGTAGAAGCTTCTACCCCGGTTTCGGTGTTGTTGGCGGGGGTACTTTTGAAGTTGGGAACCTATGGGATGTTGAGGTTTGGTTTGGGTTTGTTTCCCGATGCGTGGGCGGTGGCTGCACCTTGGTTGGCAAGTTGGGCGGTGGTTAGCGTGCTGTATGGGGCTAGTTGCGCGATCGCCCAAAAAGATATGAAGAAAATGGTAGCCTATAGTTCAGTAGCGCACATGGGCTACATTTTGTTAGCTAGCGCCGCTGCTACTCCGGTGAGTATGTTGGGAACTGTTTTGCAAATGGTCAGCCACGGCTTAATCTCGGCGCTACTGTTTTTAACCGTCGGGGTTGTTTACAAAAAATCCGGCAGTCGTAATATAGATGTTCTCCAAGGTTTGTTCAATCCCGATCGCGGTTTGCCAGTGATTGGTAGTTTAATGATTCTCGGAGTGATGGCGAGTGCGGGGATTCCGGGTTTGGCTGGATTTATTGCTGAATTTTTGGTATTTCGGGGTAGCTTGCAAGTGTTTCCGGTGCAAACTTTGCTGTGCATGATCGGGACTGGTTTGACTTCAATTTATTTTCTAATTATGGTCAACCGTGCCTTTTTTGGTCGCCTTTCGGATTTGGTGGTTAATTTACCACAAGTCCGGTGGAACGATCGCATTCCAGCGCTAGTTTTAGCAGTAATCATCGCAATCATGGGAGTGCAGCCGGGAGTGATTATTGCTTTGAGTGAGAAAACTGCGATCGCAATAGTATCTCATGTGTCAATGCCAGTTAATGCGATCGCTCAAAACTTGAAATAAACAGTTGACTGTTGACTGTTGACTGTTGATTAATATCAATTCCGGCTGCGCCGGAATGATAGAGGAGACGGCAGTGCCGTGTCCCTACCCAAAATAACATTGTAGGGACACGGCACTGCCGTCTCCTAATTCCGGTTACTAATAATTCCGATGCAGCCGGAAACGATATAACGTCTTCCGTCTTCCTTCTTCCTTCTTCCGTCTTCCGTCTTCCTTCTTCCTTCATT
>JANMLZ010000190.1:0-10147 GCA_031372825.1 Cyanobacteria bacterium OTE_58_metabat_593
CGAAAGCATAAGACAAAAAGTAAGCGTAATTGCAACACCAAAAGGTAGTTGTTTTGAACGTCTTTCTTGTGTCAAGACAGCGCCTTTAAGAGCGTCAAAGCTTCTTAAGAATCTCCGTACCGACCGGGCGGAGAGTGTCAAGGAATAGCTTTGTGTAGGGCGCGCGCCCTACACAGAGGTGTTGTAACGGCGCACACTACGGGATGCGATCGTCAATCCCGCGCTTTTTAAACGTTAATATCCAATTCCCGCACTAAAAAAGCCCATTCATCAGCCAATTCTTCAATCACTTTCGCAGTGGGTTTACCAGCGCCATGTCCCGCTTTAGTTTCGATCCGAATCAACACGGGTTTTTCCCCAGCGTGCATTTCTTGCAAAGCAGAAGCAAACTTGAAACTGTGGGCCGGAACTACGCGATCGTCATGGTCTGCCGTTGTAATCATTGTAGCCGGATAAGCCGTTCCCGGTTTGAGATTGTGCAGGGGAGAATAGCCGTGAATTGTGGGAAATTCTGCGGCATTTTCGGGCGAACCATATTCCGAAGTCCAGGCCCAACCAATGGTAAACTTGTGGAAGCGCAACATATCCATAACGCCGACTGCCGGCAATGCTGCACCGAATAACTCAGGTCGTTGAGTCATGCAGGCCCCCACCAATAAGCCGCCATTGCTACCGCCTGCGATCGCCAATTTAGCAGACTGCGTGTATTTATTTGCGATCAACCATTCTGCCGCACTGATAAAGTCATCAAACACGTTTTGTTTGTTCAACTTTGTCCCTGCTTGGTGCCATGCTTCCCCGTACTCGCCGCCACCCCGCAAACAGGCGATCGCATAAACTCCGCCCATCTCCAACCACACGACATTGCTAATCGAAAAACTCGGAGTCAGCGAGATGCCAAAGCCGCCGTAGGCATACAAGTATGTGGGGTTATTTCCATCAAATTGCAAGCCTTTTTTATGCGTAATAAACATGGGTATTTGCGTCCCATCTTTGCTCGGATAAAATACTTGTTTTGTTTCGTAATCGTCGGGATTAAAATCAACCTTGGGCTGGCGGTAAATCTTGCTTTCATCTGTCACCATATTATAGCTATAAATGGTATTTGGTGAAGTGAAACTGGTATAAGCATAAAAGGTTTCCGTGTCGTGTCGCTTGCCGCCGAATCCTCCCGCTGAACCGATTCCTGGTAATGCTATTTGGCGTACGAAAGAGCCATCTAAATTGAATATTTTAAGTTGGGTGTAGGCATCTTTCAGGTAGGAAGTAACAAATTGATTGTTGAGGATGCCAATACCTCCGAGAGTTTCGGCTGCTTCGGGAATAATTTCTGTGAACTTCCCTTGACTTTCTGCGCCAGTTAAGGATGAAGGAGCAGGGTTGTTAATGTCGATCGCAATTACGCGACCAAGCGGTGCATTCAAGTCGGTTTGAATCCAGAAAACAGAGCCTTCATTATCGATTACATTGTACTCAGCCTCAAATTCACTAATTAGTTCTACGACTGCGGATTCTGGTGCGGTTAAATCTTTGTAGAAAAGCAGATTTTTTGTTTCAGTTCCCTGCCAAACTGATATAATTAGATACTTGCCATCTTCGGTAACGCCACCACTAAATCCCCATTCTTTTTGGTCTGGGCGATCGTAAATTAGTACGTCTTCAGATTGTACACTTCCTAACTTGTGATAAAACAGTTTTTGGTAATAGTTAACATCTTCATGTTTACTTTTCTCGTTGGGTTCATCATAGCGACTGTAAAAGAATCCTTTGCCGTCGTGTGTCCAAGATGCACCGGAGAATTTAATCCACTTTAAATGGTCGGATAAATCTTCGCCGGTTTCCACATCACGGACTTTCCATTCTTGCCAATCAGAGCCGGAAGTTGACAAGCCATAGGCCATGAATTTGCCATCTTCGCTGATAGATACGCCACCCAAAGCAACGGTTCCATCTTCCGAGAGAGTATTCGGGTCAATTAATACTTTGGGTTCGCCATCCAGGGATGTTAAGGTGTAGAGGATGGATTGATTTTGTAGCCCATCATTCTTATAGTAGAAATAGCGTTCGCCTTCTTTGAAAGGTATGCCGTATTTCTCGTAATCCCAAAGCAGAGTCAGTCGCTGCTTAATTTTTTCCCGCGCCGGAATTTCATTGAGGTAGCCGAAGGTGACAGCGTTTTGAGCTTCCACCCAAGCTTGAGTTTCCTCTGAGTCGGGGTTTTCCAGCCACCTGTAGGGGTCGGATACTTGAACGCCGTGGTAATCGTCGGTTTGGTCGATTTTGCGCGTTGTGGGGTAGGTTAAAGGTCGATCGAACTTAGCCATGATTTTTCACTCTCGGTAACTTTGCTTGACAAATCAATTATAAACTCTTCCTTCATTTCCTTTGCGTCTTCGCGGTTCGTTTCTCTTACTTTCCAATCAGTCACCAACCGTATTCAACTAATCCAATTCCCTCCTTCCCTCCAAAGCGCGAGCCAAAGTCACCTCATCAGCATATTCCAAATCTCCCCCCATCGGCAAACCAAAAGCGATCCGCGTCACCTTGGTAAAAGGCTTTAATAAGTGACCGATATAGAGAGTAGTAGTTTCGCCTTCTATACTAGGACTAATAGCAATAATTACTTCACTAATTTTTTGCTGGCTGACTCGCCGCACTAATGGTTGAATGTTCAATTGTTCCGGGCCGATTCCATCCATTGGCGAGATGACACCGCCAACGACGTGATATTTTCCGATGTATTCCCGCGTTTTTTCTAGGGCGATGACATCGCGGGATTCTGACACTACACAAATCGTAGAACTATCGCGGTTAGTATTGCGGCAAATATCGCAAACAGGTTCAGCAGATAAGTGAAAGCATACTTTACAGAAACCGACTTGCTGTTTGGCATCAATCAAAGATTGAGCCAGAGCTTGCACATCTTCTTCCGGTCGTTTTAAAATATGTAAAGCGAGTCGTTGAGCACTTTTTGGGCCGATTCCGGGTAAGCGCTGCAATTGTTCGATCAAACGGGCTAGGGGTCTAGTGTACATGAAAATTGGCGGTAAAAAGATTGATTGTTTTGGGGTAGGGAAACGGCAATGCCGTATCCTCCTCTTTACCCTCCACTAATTTTAGCTTTATAGCCTAATTTTGTCAGAATTTCTAGTAGTTTCTTTTTGTGTTCGCCTTGAATTTCGATCTCATTTTCCTTGACAGTGCCGCCAGTACCGCATTGAGCTTTTAACTGCTTTGCTAAGTCTGCTAATGTTTCGGGTTTTCCCTGAAAGCCGCTGATGATTGTAACTGTTTTGCCACCTCGTCCTTTTCGGGATGCTTCGACTTTCAGGTTTTGTTGATTTTGGGGGACTTCTTGTATTCCTCGTTGGAGGGCGGCGGAGTTGTCAACGTTGCCAAATTCGGAGTAAACAATTCGTTTCCCTGATTGATTGTTGGAATTGGAGTTTTTGGGTTTTGATGTACTCATAGTAGTTTGGTGTTTGGAGATTTTCTGTGGGGTGGGGGCGGGTTTATTTAGATTGTTTGCACGATGTAAAATTGTTGGTGAACCCGCCCCTACGGCAATTGATTCTTTGTTAGACTTAAGGTCGATCGCACATTTCCCGGTTTAAACTAAATTATATCGTTGATAGTGAGTTACCTGCTGAATGTACTCCTAATCGTCCTATTATGGAAATTGGCGATCGAGTGTGATAAAATTATGGAAGTACAGCCGAGAGAAATTCGACGTTACATCCGATCTGATGGCAGGATTCCTTTCTTAGAGTGGTACTATGCCCTACGAGATGGCAAAGCCCAAGTTAAGGTTGATGCAAGGCTTGAGCGAGTTAGTCTGGGTAATTTCGGGGATTATAAGTCAGTCGGAGATGGTGTTTGTGAACTCAGGATTAACTACGGCCCTGGCTACCGGATCTATTTTAGACAAGTAAGCTGTTTCGCATTTAAAATAGTATTGTAGGGTGCGTCAGCCCTTTCTCGTTTCCCTTGCCAGTGAAAGCGATTGAGCTGACGCACCCTACAGGCCTTGTTAGTGGTTTAAATGCGAAACAGCTTAGGATCGACAATTGTGATTCTGCTCTGTGGTGGGGATAAAAGTACCCAAGAACAAGACATTCTAAAAGCGAAGGAGTATTCGACTGACTATGAAACAAATGAAAATGCCTAGGAGTGATAGCTACTACGAATACCTAATTGAATCTTTGAAAGATGCGGAACACGCTGGTGACTTTATCGGGGCTATCTTGGAAGAGAAAGATGCTGAACCTGAATTGCTCAGAAATGCAATTAGAAAGGTAATTGAGGCTCGAAGCAGGATGAATGCTCTTTCGGATTCGGCTAAGCAGTATCATGAAAGGCTTGACAAAATGTTAACAGCAAGTTCTGGTTCGGAAATTTACTGTTTTGTAGAGTTGCTCGAAGCGTTGGGTTTTAAATTAGGAATCACTGTGGAAGATGGTGAGTTGGGTGGTGACTCGGAATCGATGATTGAGGAATCAAATTTATCGCGGGAAACAGCTAATTTGTAGCTGATTGTATTTTTTTATAGATCGCACATTAGGTTAATCTAGATTATCGGCTGTGTCGGGGCGGGTTTATCTAAATTGTTTGTTGGTATTAAATATTATTCGTAAAACCCGCCCCTACAGGTCATGTAGGGGTGGGTTTTACGAATAATCTACGTCGGAAACCAAAAATATAATAAACCCGCCCCCGCCCAAGGACATCATTGCTCGTTGGAACTTTTCGTCTTTTGAATCATCTCCTCTATTGTTTCGGTTTCGCCAATTTCATAAAGACAAATCAGACCATCCTCAATGGTAAAGATTTGATGAATTGTTGCATCCGCAAGCACATCGCCTTGCAAATTTTTGATGATTTGATGAACGGTGACAATGTTCCGATTGTTTTCGTCCGTCTCGAATTTTAACGTCTCAAGCTCCGGTTGAATATCCTTAAATTGATTAGTCCAATATTCGCGCACCGCATCGCGTCCATAAACGAAACCGCCTTCCACTCCGTTCGCCCATTTCACGTCTGGGCGCATCAACGAGATGATTGTTTCAATTTCGCGTTTGTTAAAAGCATCGTATAAATTTTGCAGAAACTGTTGATTTGAATTCATAATTGTTCACCATACATTACGAAGTTTCCATTCAATTAGTTTCCCCAGCGAGTGGGGAAATATTCATTATAGACCCCATACAGGACAATGTGTCCAGAGGCCATTTGCGAGGGGGTCGAAAATTGTTTTGACAAACAGCGCAAATTCACCAGAAAAAATCGCTCAAACCCTTGTTCAGCAATATATCCAGGTGGTCAACGATCGAATCGACATCACAGCGATTTGCGTACCCCCTCGCAAAATTACCCGATCACACCTGATCGCCCTTACTCCCATCGACTAGATATAATAAAATCTGTCCTATTATCCCCACAAAGTCCGTGACAGTCACTCCCCTGCGTCTCACCACCGAAACCACCACCGCCCAACGCCCCGACTCCCTCGGTAGATTCGGCAAATTCGGCGGCAAATATGTCCCCGAAACCCTGATGCCGGCTTTATTTGAGCTCGAAGCCGCTTTCCACAAATATCGCAGCGAACCGGAATTTCAACAGCAACTCCAAGGATTACTCAAGGATTATGTCGGCCGCCCCAGCCCATTGTATTTCGCGGAACGCCTCACAGAGCATTATGCTAAACCAGATGGGACTGGCGCGCAAATTTACCTCAAACGCGAAGATTTAAACCACACTGGTGCTCACAAAATTAACAATGCTTTGGCTCAAGCACTGCTCGCAAAACGCATGGGAAAACAGCGCGTAATTGCCGAAACTGGTGCTGGTCAACATGGCGTTGCTACGGCCACTGTTTGCGCTCGTTTCGGTTTGGAATGCGTTGTCTACATGGGCGTTCATGACATGGAAAGACAGGCTTTAAATGTGTTTAGAATGCGCTTGATGGGTGCGGAAGTTCGGCCGGTGGCGGCGGGTACTGGAACTCTCAAAGATGCGACTTCCGAAGCGATTCGCGATTGGGTGACAAATGTTGAAACAACTCATTATATTCTTGGTTCGGTGGCGGGGCCGCATCCTTACCCGATGATGGTGCGCGATTTCCATGCGATTATTGGTCAAGAAACTCGCAGTCAGTGTCTAGAAAAATGGAATGGTTTCCCAGATATCTTATTAGCTTGTGTGGGCGGCGGTTCTAATGCAATGGGACTTTTCCACGAGTTTGTTGGGGAAGAAACTGTGCGGTTAATTGGTGTTGAAGCGGCGGGCGAAGGTGTCGATACTGATAAACACGCTGCTACTTTGACTAAGGGAACTGTTGGTGTTCTGCACGGGGCGATGAGTTATTTGTTGCAGGATAATGAGGGTCAAGTGATTGAGCCGCATTCGATTAGTGCGGGTTTGGATTATCCTGGTGTGGGGCCGGAACATAGTTATTTGAAGGATGCTGGTAGGGCTGAATATTACAGTGTTACTGACCAGCAAGCTTTGGATGCTTTTCAACGGTTGTCGCAGTTGGAGGGGATTATTCCGGCTTTGGAAACTGCTCATGCGATCGCCTATTTGGAGACTCTTTGTCCGCAGTTAACCGGCAGTCCGCGGATTGTGCTTAACTGTTCTGGACGCGGTGACAAGGATGTACAGACTGTGGCGAAGGTTCTGAATCTAGTTTAGCGGAATTTTGGGCGATCGTCCTGTAGGAATGAGAAGATTATGGCGTTGATGAATTTAGGTATGATTCACTCGCTATAGGTATCCCTGAAATTTGGTAGGGGCAATTCATGAATTGCCCGTATCATGAGTTTCGGGCAATTCATGAATTGCCCCTACAGAATGGATTTGGGGAAATCCATGAAAGCCAACATTCAATTAAGTTTATTTATTGTTTGAATTCATGTACAAATCTTTGGTTTTAATGTCTCTAGGATTCCTGGCAATCCTCCCTAATTGTACCCAACTCATTCCTACACAATCCCCGCCACAAAACCCCATGAATATTAGTCTTGCTTCTAGTTCAATTGCTGATTTAGAAAAAGCGACTCACGAACAGATTAATAAATATCGAGTATCCAAGAAGTTGCCGCCGCTGAGTGTCGATCCGCGGATTACTCAGCAAGCCAGAATTCATAGCGAAAATATGGCGAGTGGTAAGGTTAAGTTTAGTCATGATGGATTTGATGGGCGGGCAAAGGCGATTACCATTCCGTATCAAAGTGTAGCTGAAAATGTGGCTTACAATATGGGTTTTAGCGACCCGGTACGCAATGCTGTTGATGGTTGGATTAAAAGTGATGGCCACCGCAAGAATATGGAGGGTCAGTTTAATTTGACTGGGATTGGGATTGCTAAAAATGCCAAAGGGGAGTATTATTTTACTCAGCTTTTTGTTCGCAGTCGATAAGAACCCCCCCCTACCCCCCCCAAGGGGGGAAAAGAAGGAAGAAGGAAGAAGGAAGAAGAACCCCCCCTACCCCCCCCAAGGGGGGAAAAGAAGGAAGTCAACAGTCAACAGTCAACAGCGAACAGTCAACAATTATTAATAATGGAATTTTCAGATTTTCAAGTGTGCGATCGCGATCTTCCCGACGATCTCTTATCCTACTATTTGACAGCAGATGCGATCGCCGTTGATACCGAAACAATGGGTTTGATGCCGTGGCGCGATCGGCTGTGCTTGGTACAGTTGTGTAACCCTGAAGGTAAAGTCGCAGTGGTGCGGATTGCCAAAGGCCAGACAGCAGCGCCGAATTTAAAGAAGTTAATGGAAGCTGAGAATATCGAGAAAGTATTTCATTTTGCGCGCTTCGATATGGCAACAATGCGTTACAATTTAAGTATTGACATTGCACCAGTTTTCTGCACAAAACTAGCTAGTAAACTTGCTAGAACTTATACCAACAGACATGGACTGAAAGAGTTAATTCTAGAACTGGAAAAAGTAGAATTAAATAAAACTTCTCAAAGTTCTGACTGGGGAAATGCGACTAATCTTTCCGACGATCAACTAAATTATGCTGCCAATGATGTCCGCTATTTGTTGAGCGCTAAAGAAAAGTTGACTGCTATGTTGCAGCGAGAAGAACGTTGGGAAGTTGCACAGCAGTGTTTTCAGTGCTTGCCAGTTTTTGTAAGTTTGGATTTATTGCAGTACAAGGATGTTTTCGATCACGGGTAATCTGGGACTATTTTCACGAACGGGCTGGCGCGCCCGTTCCATAACACATAAATTGTACTGGTTTGTACTGATTTGTACTGGTTGCTTCTTCCTTCGGTTATATTACTGCTCAAGATGGCGTTGACTCATTAAAGCCTCAATCTGATCGTCAACATTTCTGACAACTTGTTCCAAGGCGGGTAAACCTTCCAAAGGCAAAGGAGAAAGCCGAGTTCGATCGCGAATTTGATTCACTTTCCGCTGCAATTCTTCGGCCAGCCGCAGCGCATCCCGACTCAAATTAGACAACTGCTGCTGCTGGTAAAACCTCAAAGCTGCTCCCCGCAGCACTTGCAGCGTGGCTTCTTCCTTGCCCCCCACCGCCATTACCCGCAAGCGCAACAGCAAATGAGTTTTTTGATATATGCGTTCAACTTCGACTTGTTTGGGCTGTTCCACCGGGCAAACAGGCATATCCGTCAGTCGCTTCAACTCGTCAATGACCTCTTGGAACAGGACGATATCGATACCTTCGAGCATCGATTTCAAAACGCCGTCTTGACTCCAAAGAATCCGGCCTTGCGACTGATGCCGCTCAAAAAACAGGCGGCCGATACCGTCTAGCAGCACTCTACCGAGCAATTCTTGCAGCAGTTGGGGCGCTGGCAAAGTTGCCAAAACTTCGATTGGGCTTGACAAGTGCAAGCTCTCGACATCCAAAACCGATAGCTCTGTTGGCATCGGGGAAACCTCAGCGACAGCAGGTTTAAACCCGCGAGCCGGAATCGTGGGTTCGGGGACAGACAGCAGTGTGTCGGCTTCGGAGCCTGAAGTTGCTGGTGCGGGATTTTTGGGTGTTGGGGCTGCTGCGGTTTCTGTCGGGCTGGGTTCTCTGAGCTGGCTCCCGTGGAGCAAGTAAGCTGAGAGCATCGAGCGCTGAGTTTCCGGGTCAATGGGCTCCGTTGTGACTGAGCAATTCATGTAAGCTAAAATCCGCTGCACGTAGTCTAAGGCGGAGTCATCTTGTGCATCGACTACGCCCAATTTAAACTGATTACCTTCTAGAGATAGAGGCAAAACTTGATAGTAAAGGCAAGCTTCAAAGGGGACAACTGTGTCGATTAGTTGAAATATTCGATCGGAGTCCATTGTAGCTGCCGAGTCTGTTGAAGATGTATATACCATTAGCTGCTTTATAGTCGGAAGCGCGATCGGCTCTTCGATGCACCAACCTGATGCGAGAAAATTTTATGCTGCAACTTCCCTGACGGAGGCATTCGTCTGAAAACTGGAAGCTTTTATGAAAGAAAAATATTTAGTCTAAAAATTTTCTCTCTGTTGTATTCCGGTCTCAAATTCTACCAAAAGATTGACAATTAGTTGATTGCTAGCGCACTTTTGACCAACTATCATCGATCGTGCGTGCTGAGCGAACCGTAGCTGGCAACCAGAGAATTATGTGGTTAATGCACAAGTATTACAGATGCACCACAACCGATCATTTACGGGAAACCGCTTAATTGAGGATTGGTTAAAAAATCCTGATTCATTCGATCGGGAATGCTAATATCTTACCCTATAGCGCGTCGCGTGAGAACCCCGGTCTTTTAAGCCGGGGATGAAACGCAGTTGTAGCCTGGCTGCGAGTAATCTGTGTTATGATTTTAACAATGCGGAACAAGTAGGCGTATCAACTACGTGCTGAACCATTCCTAGGACGGTGAGATTCCGGGCAGTAAGACACCCTCAACATTTTTGTTTGAGAAAGACACTAGGCACAGCCAAGCAGCGCAGGATGGGGAGCGTACCGAACAGGCAAGCGTTGAAAAGTGCGAACGAAAGCATAAGACAAAAAGTAAGCGTAATTGCAACACCAAAAGGTAGTTGTTTTGAACGTCTTTCTTGTGTCAAGACAGCGCCTTTAAGAGCGTCAAAGCTTCTTAAGAATCTCCGTACCGACCGGGCGGAGAGTGTCAA
>JANMLZ010000031.1:0-37874 GCA_031372825.1 Cyanobacteria bacterium OTE_58_metabat_593
TTAATGTTATTTATAAAACGGTTGGAGCCTTTTGAGGGCGCTGGGCGGTTCCCATCCGCCTAAATTTTTTTGGCAAACGCCACTGCCGTCTCCTCTATATCATTTCGGCGCAGCCGGAATTGATATCAGTCCTCATAAAAATCAGAGGACTGAAGTCCTCACTACAAACTAAGCACAAAAACCCGGTTTCTTAAAATAAACCGGGTTTCTAAATACCCTAAAAATTTTATGGTTAGTTACGTTGAACGGCGTTGCTGAATTTAGGTATGATTCACTCGCTATAGCAATCCCTGAAACTCGCTGAGTAGGGGCAATTCATGAATTGCCCCTACTGGCAATTCATGAATTGCCCCTACTAAATTTCGGAGGCAAATCATACTCCAAATCACCAACGCCCGTTGAACTTACCTAACCAGTGATTTTCAGCAATTCCACATCAAAAATCAGCGTCGCATTCGGAGGAATCACCCCGCCTGCACCGCGAGCACCGTAACCGAGGTCGGGAGGAATAATCAACTTGCGGCGTTCTCCAACTTTCATTGTACCGACACCTTCATCCCAACCCTTAATTACTTGGCCCACGCCTATTTTGAACTGAAAAGGAGAATTACGATCGCGCGAACTATCAAACTTCGTGCCATCCTCCAAAGTGCCAGTGTAGTGCACCACAACTGTCTGGCCAGTTTTTGGACTCGCCCCATCACCCTGTTTCAATTCAACATATTTCAGACCTGAATCTGTGGTGACAGTTTTCTCTGTATTTTCAGTCATGTTATTGCCAGCGATAGTAGCTGGTACTTGGGGTAATTTAGCATCAGCTACTAGCAAACTATCTTCAGTGAAAGACTTCGCTGAGACTATCTCAAGCGCAGCATCGGTTAAAGGATTATTCACTTCCGAGGCAACTGCTGTAGGTACATAGCCGCTCATTTGAGCGACTATCAAAAACACAAAGCAAACCAGCATTACGCCCAGGCTGACTAGAATTCCTCGCAAAATTAAATCCTCCTGATACTTTTAACCGCGATATCTCAGATATCTAAGACATCTATTACAACCAGAACTACCAAATTTTATCTGAAATTTTCTACCAAAATATGGCAGGTTTCAGTTAATTTTAAAGGCAAAAGAAACAATGAAGTCAGAATGTTTGTAATTTCACCTTCTGCCTTCGATATAAGTGCTTTTTTGAGCCTTCTGCCTTCGGTTGACAATCTTATCACAAGTCGGGCAGCGAAGTGGTTCGCCGATCGTTCCTCAGCGCCAGTTGCGATTTTCTAGATCCCGCATCTGACGTTCGAGTCGATCGAGCCTACCGCGCAACTCATCCATTTCCGACTGGCGGGGCACACCCATATCTTGCAGGATATTCCGCAATTGCCGCTGCAACTGCGTCTCCCAATTACCCTGCTCCGACTTAAGCTGTTCCGTCATGTCATCAACAAAGGTTTTGGCTTGCTCGGGATTGATTTTGCCATCTTTGACCCATTGCTCGCTAGCTTCCTGCAATTTCTCGGCTACCAGAGAGGTAGTACCAATGCCCAGCATTACCAGTTGTTTGAGTAAGTTATTGTTATCCATAGATTTTTCCGGTTGTTTGCTCCGTAATACCCGATCGACTCAAGCCGACTGCCAAAGCTGCGAAACCATTTGTAAACTTAAAGTTACACCAGCGCTGACCGACCTTTCTATTTTGAAGCATTCAGTCACCTGATGGCGAGTTCGATCGCACCAATCAGCGTTCGGAAAACCCGCCCTCCGAGCCTACCGATCACCTTACCCTAACACCACCAAAGTCAATGCCTGATTGCCCTCGCTGTCACCAACCTGTAGACGCCCGAGCGATTTCGTGTCCGCACTGCAAAACCCCTCTCAAGGCTTTCGGTCATCCCGGTATCCCCCTGTATCGATCGGCATCAACAGAATTTCTGTGCACTACCTGTACTTACCACGAAGACGACACCTGCAACTACCCGCAGCGTCCCAAAGCCCAAGAATGCACGCTTTATCACAACAAAGCCCAGCCACTTGTAGCGCAGAAGAGCCGTTACATCAGCGGAGGCTGGCCGCAGTCAATCAAAAATTGGTGTCAGAAAAATGTCGTTTGGTTGGTTTTATTAGGTTTAATTGTAATTAGTATTGCCCTGTCCATTTAAGCCAATAGCACAAAGCATACAATAGACACATCTGCATTCCGAAGTGGTTAAAAATAAAATGACTTCTACAACCATCTCAGATTTACCAAAACCCTTTCCCGATCACACCCAATTACCAGAGGAAGATGGCACCTTTGTGAAAAACTTTCAAGAACATCCTCAGAGCATAATTTTAACAGATTCGATCGGGCCAATTTTACAAAAACGGCATCCCGATGGATTGTATGCGATCGGTCAAGACTGCGGCATTTACTGGCGGGAAACCGAACCAGCCGAAAAAGGCGCCGAAGCACCTGACTGGTTCTACGTTCCCGACGTACCGCCGAAAATAGACGGTCAATATCGCCGTTCTTATGTGCTGTGGCGAGAGCATTTAGCTCCGTTAATTGTCCTCGAATTTGCTTCCGGCGATGGCTCTGATGAAAGAGATCGAACTCCTCTTTACAATAACGATGGGGATGTCCAAAAGCCTGGAAAATTCTGGGTTTACGAGCGCATCATGCGCGTACATTTTTACGGCATTTTTGAGATTAAAACTAACAAGTTGGAGGTTTATCAATTTGCCAATGGTGATTATCAAAAAACGACTCCCAACGAGCGCGGGCATTATCCTATTCCTCCTTTAGGGATAGAGCTAGGATTGTGGGAAGGAAGTTATCAAAATCAAACACAAATCTGGTTGCGGTGGTGGGATTCGGAGGGGAATTTGCTGCTAATTGGTTCGGAACGAGCTGAAATAGAAAAACACCGAGCGGAACAAGCTGAGTCTCAGTTAGAAGAAGTTGAGACTCAGTTAGAAGAAGTTGAGACTCAGCTTGCTTTGGTTGAGTCTCAACTGGAACGGGAACGGGTGGAAAAAGAGCGATTGCTCGATCGACTCCGAGCAGCAGGAATCGACCCTAACAACGCATAAACATGGACTTGAGAAACGGCGAAAAACCCAAGAAACCGGGTTTTTCGCCGTTTCTGCGGTCATATCAATTCCGGTTGCATCGCAATTATTAGCCGAAATTAGGAGACGGCAGTGCCGTGTCCCTACAATGTTATTTTAGGTAGGGAAACGGCACTGCCGTCTCCTCGCTTATTATTCCGGCTGCGCCGGAATTGATATCACTCTAGGATTGTCTTTGAGTCGATCGCCTGCGACGGATCAGCACGCTCATCACTTGCTTCGGATTTGCCGCCCGCTGTACGGGACTCCAATCCCCCACTTCGGCAAATCCCAGTCGGTACAAAGTCAGTATTGTTTCCCTGACACCCTTGGGCGAACCGACAACCGTTAACAGCACCACATCCTGTTCGGATACTGCTGCTGAGTCGTCATTTGGGCACTCAGATTCATTGGAGTTGGGCAAAAACTCTTGTGTCATGATATTGTGTCCTTGTTTTTGGGTTTTCTAGGAAAACCCAAAAATCCAGCCACCCCGCACTTCAATGCAAAGCAGGGTGGCTACAGACGATGTTACAATCTTCCGTTAGCCTCCATACTGCCGTTTACAGTTTGGGGGTTAGCCTTCCATTGCTGTTGGCGCAGCTTTGGGGGGCGTTACTAGATTTTTGGGCGACGGCGGTTGCTTTATCTGAACAAAGCAACCTATAGCACTGAGCATAGCCGCATTGTGCTCCCGCCGTCAATCGATTTTAGATTTTAAATTTTAGATTTTGGATTGGAGTATTGGAGTATTGAAGAAAGCGACCTCACGGCTAAATCTGAGAGCTTATACCCTGGCTGGTTTCGGTCAATCAATTTTAGTTAGTTAACATAAATTAAGAATTTTGGCATGAGTTATATATTCGGTATTGACGGTGGTGGAACTAAAACTATTTGTCTGTTAATGGACGAAAACAAGCTTGTTTTGGGACGCGGCGAAGCAGGTCCATCAAATTATCAAACGGTGGGAATTGAGACGGCCAAACAATCGATTCAATTGGCGATCGAACAAGCAATTTTATCCGCTAAAATCGGTGCGAACAGCAATCTCAATATTGAAGCAATTTGTCTGGGACTAGCAGGTGTCGCGCGCCCTAAAGATATTGAAATTGTGCAGTTTTTTGTCCAGAATTTGCAGTTAACTCATGATTTACCAATTACCCAATTATGGCAGCCTAAGAATATCGTAGTTTGCAGCGACTGTGCGATCGCCCTTGTGGGCGGTATCGGGCATTCTTCAGGGATTGCGGTTATTTCAGGAACCGGTTCGATTGTTTTTGGGCAAAACCGTCAGGGAATCACTAAACGAGTCGGCGGCTGGGGATATCTTTTAGGCGATGAAGGCAGCGGATATGACATCGCCATTCAGGGTTTGCAAGCTGCTTTGAAGTTCTATGACGGACGCGAAGACTTTACCGCACTTGCGGAAAAATTTCAAGTACATTTAGGCTTAAAAAACCTTGAGGAATTGGTAGAAGTTGTTTACCGACGGGGTTGGGGTGTAAAGGAAATTGCAGGTTTAGCGCCGATAGTCGATCGCGCCGCCGCAGAGGGCGATCGCGTCGCTGATGACATTATTAATAGTGCTGTGGCAGAATTAACATTTTCCACAAAAATAGCCATTTCAGCGCTATTTAACCCAACCGAAGAATTTGAAATTGCGATCGTAGGAGGTGTGTGGGGTGGCGAGGCAAATTGCCGGGGTAGGTTTGAAGCTGCAATAAGTGCGATCGCCCCAAAAGCCAAGGTAATTTCGCCCAGATACGAACCAGCTTTCGGTGCAGGATTGTTAGCCTTAAAGGCTCTCAACAGTTAACAGTTGACAGTTGACAGTTGACAGTTGACTGTTAACAGTTGACTATCTTCCTTATCTTCCCGATCGCCTCCAGTCTGGCAGATTGTCTCGATTATCCGAAATTTTCAAATATTTTATTATCTACCTTATCTTCCCAACTTGCCCAATTCCAGCCTGCCATAATTAAAACATCAAATGAATCCGCAACCAAAAACAAGTTTAGCAGCAGTCAATTCCTAAGTACAAAAAAAACGAACCAAGGAGACAAATAATATGATTACTTCTCAAAAATGGCGTTCAGCAACAGCAGCAATCCTCGCACTGGGAATTACAGTTGCAACCAGCGCGCCACTGGTGGTAGCTACTCCCGCAGAAGCTCAACAACGAATTTCACAATTTGATAGCATCCGAATTCCCTCGGGCAGTGTAATTCCAGTGAGATATGAAAAAGACAAAATAGTTGTCACCCGCGAAGAAACAGCACCTTTAACTTTAGAAGTAGCCCAAGACATCCGCACAAATCAAGGCAGAGTTTTAATCCCCGCAGGGAGTCAGATTGTCGGGGAATTGCGACCAGTCAGAAGAGGCAATCAAATCGGTACTCAATTTGTTGCCAGAGAGTTAATTATCAGTCGTCGCCAACGCTATCGGATTGACGGAAATTCGGGAATTATTACCAGAACCGAAAGAGTTCAAAAAGGTGCTGCCGGAGGTTCAGTAGCCCAAGGTGCAGCATTGGGTGCAGCAGCAGCCGCCGCGCTGGGTGGGATTACCGGCGACAAAGCGATCGCCACTGAAGAAGTATTGGGCGGCGCTGGCATCGGCGCTTTAGCTGGAGTATTGTTGGGGCGGCGCAGCGTTGACGTGATTGTGATTCGCCCTGAAGAAGATTTATCAGTGAGATTGCGATCGGACATCGTGCTGCGCTAATATCGTAATCTTCCGATTAATTATTTGCAGTAAAACATTGTCGATCGCTAACTTGTGGTCTCCCGATAATTGGCTAGGCATACTATTAAGGTTGTGCCTAGCCATGTTTGTGGGCGGAATTATTGGATGGGAACGCCAACTGCGGCACAAACCAGCGGGATTGAGGACTCATATGCTAGTCAGTATGGGTTCTGCACTGTTTGTGTTAATAGCTGGTAAAAGTATAGTCATTTATAGACATCGGAGGCTTCGAGTCCCTCCCCTTTCACTTTTACTTTGAGCGGATTGACCCGCCTCGGCTGAACTACGCAGCTCCCTATCCCATCGCTGAACGCATTTGGGATTGCTTTTCTGAGAATATTGTAAGCACCGTTCACGTCAGAATTAATCAACTGATTAGTCGATGTTTTGTACAAACGCTTAATCCGTTTTCCAGTGAATACAGGCTCTGTTTTTGTTTCCCCGTGAACAGGAATTGGATCTAAGCCTAAAAAATTGGCTCGTGACGTGTACGATTCTTCTTGCACAATTACCTTGATCCCAACCAAAAAAGCTTTGTATTCCAACATTTCAATTAATCGAGCGTGAGGAATACTGACAAAGTTTTGGTTAGTCTGCTTTCCGAGATCGATCTCGGTTTTCCACTGTGCATTTTTGCCAATCACTAGCGTCCCAATTTGTTGCGCGACCAAAATATTAACAATCGTGCGACTTGCCTGATGCAAATAATTGTCTACTTTCTGATTGCGACAGCGAGTTAGTCGCTGAATCCGAGATGAAGTTTTGCGGTTCCCTCTCAATTGGGATTGCAGTTTTGAAGAGCGCTTGTTATAGAACTGGTTGATTGATTTCAATGGTCGCCCGTTAATCAACAGCGGGATAAATCCCGGTCGATTTGAAGTTAGCGCCACTAGATTATTCAGTCCTAAATCAATACCGGCGGCAAAGTCATTATTTTTGGTGGTGGACTCCGGTTCGTCATAAATTACCTCAATTACATAGGAATCGCATTTCGGAACCAACCTAACTTGACAAATTCGGTCAGGGTTGATTTTAGTTTTAATTGAGAGTTCAGTGCCGGAAAGTTTGATAATTCCGCTTCTCAATTGTTTGCTGCTAATCGCTTGAATTGTGTAGACGAGAAGGTTTCGCCCCTTAAGCTTATCTTTGTACTTTGGCAACTTTGGGCGACCCGTGAATTTAGAAAAGTCGGCTTTGTAAGTTTTAGTGGCTTCAAAAAACGACTTCCAATTCTTATCTAGAACCATCAAGATTTGTTGACTTACTTTGGCAGGTAAAGCCTTGTATGCCTCGTGAAACTTCATCAATCGGTTCATCTCGTTGTAATTAACATAGCCCCATCCGTAGATCAAGTTTTGACGAATGACGTAGTTAGCAGCATTGTACAGATTTTTGGATTTGAAAGCTAGTTGGTCAATTTCAGCAAAACGATGTTCCGTCGATTTAATGATATGCCTCTCTGTTAGCTGCATTCAGCACCTCCGTCTTTCAACTCGGCAATTATCTTTTCCGTTTTTCTACTAGCACGTCGTTGTCCGTAAAGTCGAGCTGCAAAGCTAGTAACTATAGCCACTAAATCTTGCATTAACTCATCTTTTCCATTTTCTGCTAGGTTGACTATTTCTAATTTAACTCCCAACCTTAGTAAAAGAACGTCTAGATAGTTTGTGCCAAATCGAGCCAAACGGTCTTTGTGTTCAACCAATAAAATGTCGTAGTCATCTTGTTGCAGTAGTGCTTCTAACTGTTTTCGGTGGTCGTTCAGTCCGCTGCCAATTTCTTTAACATTTCTAACGATTTGATAACCGTTAGCAATGGCGTATTCAGTTAACCTTTCCGATTGGCGGTTGAGGTTATCTTTGTTTTCTGAAGATGAGACTCGACTGTAAATGGCAACTCGGTTCTTTTTGGTCTGGTTTGAAGGCGATTGGGGTAAATAGTCAACTATAATCAGACCGCTTTCTGTCTGCCGTGCCGGATGCGGCAGTTTATTCGCCTTCCACCAGCGCCAAGCGGTTGTGTAACTTATGCCTATTGCTTTGGCGTAGTCAGGTAGTTTCATTTCGACCTCCTGATTACATAATACCATCGTTGCTTATTACTGCTTACAGACTTAATAAAGTTTTACAATACCGCTGGCAATAGTTCAACAGTTGACAGTTGACCTGTGACAGTTGACATTTTAAGAGCGACCTCTACCTAGAAGGAAGAGGATTGGAGTAATGAATAGTCTGATTTTTGTTTCTCCCTCAAAGGGAGAGGCTTTCAACCAATTATTTCTGGTAAACATGAAAATGAACGAGATGCGATCGAGCGGGTAATTCAAGGCATTGCCGCCGGAATTGGGTTTTTGGGAGGTGGAGAAATCCTGCGGGAATGTCAAGCCCGTGAAAGAGACAAAGCTGAAGTTCACGGACTTACCTCTGCTGCCGCTATTTGGGTGTCAGCAGCTTTAGGAAGTGCGGCAGGATATCGTTCATTCGCTCTGACCCCGGGCCGGACACGCAGTGTCGTTTCCTTGCAGAGGATACCTGATAATTTCACGACTAGCACTAATTTTCAAAATTAGTATAACTAAAATTTTTAAATCTGAGTTGATGTCAATTAATACCTATCTGGAGCATCTTTTTCGGAGATTGAAAAGCGTCTTTTAGGAGTGCGAGCGAGATTGCACCCTATAAATTATCTCACGATTGATGCTCCCTACCACTGGAACTTAAACAAATATCAATAACTTTATAATTGATTAGTACCTAGAATTAGGGAAAATCAAATTATTATCTAAGTCTGTTTTCTGGCAGAGAAGTTAATATCTATCCAGCCCAAGGAATGAAGAAAGCTGATTAAGTTTGTTCATAAATTTTTGGTAAATTTAGCGATCGATTCCAAAGACTCTTGTCTGACGCGACCCGCCATCGCAGCTAACTGCAAGCTCATAAAAGCATTCAAATCTTCCAGATCGCACTTAGCTGAAGAAAAAACCTGGTGCATTTCGTTTTCGGCTTCCAAGCTCAGATATCCAGCAGCAATAGCTTGTTTTACAACTTCACGAATCATCAAAATCAAAATTTTTCTTACTTAATTTAAATGTATCAAAAGCAACTAATTACTAACAGGAAATTTCCGAGGCGGTCTCAGCAAACATTTCAAATTCTTTGAGTTCGCGAGACTCTTGTTTCACTCCCCCGGACATAGCTGCTAGTTGCAAAGTCATAAAAGCATTTAAGTCTTCCAAGTCATACTTGGTCGTCGTTAACATCCGCCGCAGTTGATTTTCGGATTCAATAGTTAGATAACCTAGAGTCAGAGCTTGTTGGGCGAGGTCGCGAATCAGTACCATAACACTTTTGGGTTTTATTGCTTGAATAGACTCAGTATCAATGGTTTTAACTGACTCCGCAGTGACGGCTATTGCTCGATGTGTGTGACATTTTTAGGGGTCGGTGGTGACAGCCGGAGTCTCCGTGTGTGACTAAGTATTTGCACGGATGTGACCGGGATCACGCCGGAGAGTGGGGAGAGGATAGGGGGGGGGTCGGAGAGTGTCCGAGTCGGAGCATTTTTCTTCTTCCCTCGGACTGATGACTAATGACTACTGCCTTCTACTTTCTACCTTCTACCTTCAGAAGACGCTCACCGTCTATAATCAGCAAGTTAAATATTTACGGCAAGACCTATGGAAGCACCACATAACGATTTGCTACAACAAATAGCCAAATTATCGGAAACTTATGGTAATTTAGCCGATCGCCTGTCAATCGCAGCAAAACAACTGCAAGACTCGGGCCTTCCTCCCTCCGACAGCTTGCTGCAAGAAATCGCCACCTACAGTCGCAACTTCGCCTCGGTCAAAAAACAAGCTCTTGAACTGAATAAATCCGCGATCGCTCCGGGGGAAATTGCTTCCCTCAAAGACATTCAAAACTTAGTCCAAACTGCCGCAGCGTCCGTTGGTAAAGCAGAAATTCGCGATGCAGCCTTGAAAGTGCTCGATCGAGTATTGGCGATCGGGCATCGCGAACAAAGCGACTTCGGAGCCTTACAATCAGTTCATGCCAAAGCCCGCGAACTTCAGCGCGCGATTTCTGAATCAACCCCAACTCAACTGCATTCCGACGCACAATCCTTAGTCAGCGGCAAACACCCAGTTTCAGCAGTCCTCGCCCTGGTAGAACAGCAAGACAAATTAGATGATGAACAGTGGGTGATTCTGGAAGAAACAGTCAGCGCCGCTTTTGGCAAACAAATAGCCGTCGCCATTTCCAGAGGCAAATTAACTATTGCTGAGATGGTAAAAGCAGCACCTGCTAAAGTCGAAGGCTCATTTAAAGCAGCAACAGAACAGAAAATGGTCGCTCAACCTTTACCGGAAGTGATTATCATCCCGTCGGGAAATGCCGCGCCGAAACAAGTTGCAGTTGCGCCACAAATCCAGATTTTGGAATCCCCCGCACCTTCGGCCCCGATGCACGAGGTGATTATTGTTCCTAGTGTAGAAGTACCTAAGTCTCTCCAAACAACGGGCTCCGGGAATATTGTGTTTGGGACACCTCGGGACGTTCAACAAGTGCCTGTGGAGGGCGCTTTGGCTATCAAAGTTTTGGCGCATATTCAAGGAATTGGCGATCGAACTTTTGGTGCTCAAGAATACGCGGGTACTAAAGCTCAAGGGCGTCGCGTCGAAGGATTTGGGATTAATATCGAGTCACCAATTCCCGGCTTACAAGTCGAGTATATGGCTCACGTCGAAGGTGTTGGCGATACTGCTTGGCTTAGCGAGGGAGAATTGGCAGGTTTTCGGGGTCAAGCGAAACGAATTGAAGGGTTGGCGGTGCGATTGAGCGGGCCGCAAGCTGATAAGTATGACGTATTTTATAGCGCTCACATTCAAAATATTGGCGACACCGATGTCTTTTCCAATGGCGAATATTGCGGCACTCGCGGCAAAGCTTTGAGAATAGAGGGTATCAAAGTTTGGATCGCGCCGTCTGCGAATTCCCAAGTTGCGGCGCCTGTGGGTTTAAAAGTGTTGGCGCACATTCAAGGAATTGGCGATCGAACTTTTAGCGATCGCGAATATGCTGGTACAAAGGCTCAAGGCCGCCGCGTCGAAGGATTTCAAATTAAATTAGAGCCTCCCACCGTCGGTTTGAATTTGCAGTACATGGCTCACGTTGAAGGAGTTGGCGACACTGCTTGGATATCGGAAGGCGAGTTGGCTGGTTTCCGGGGAAAAGCTAAGCGCATTGAGGGATTTGCCGCACGACTGACTGGGCCACAAGCTGATAAGTACGACGTATTTTATACGGCTCACATCCAGAATGTGGGCGATACTCCTGTTACTGCTAACGGTCAATATTGTGGCACTCGCGGCAAAGGTTTGAGAGTTGAAGGGATGACGGTTTGGGTGGAAGCTAAGGCGTAAAAATTGAAAATGAATGGAAAATTTTAAGTGATATTTTCCATTCATTTTGTAGGGTGCGTCAGTTCGCATTATTTTTGCCAAAAACTAACAATCTCCAAGCTGACGCACCAGCAAATAAACGGTGCGTCATATCAAATCCGTTTAGCATCGGAATGATATAAACGTAGGACACGGCAGTGCCGTGTCCCTACAATTGATCGGGGTAGGGACACGGCACTGCCGTGTCCTCTATATCATTCCGATGCTAACGGATTTGATATCAGAATGCGATTTGGAGTGCCGATCGATCGTCTAAAACCTGACGCATTCTACTATTGGGTATGATGTTTTTTACTCGATCGCCCTGCTTAATGATGCACCAGGTGTAACAAGCCTTCTACGACATGGGCGATCGCCGTGGGGGAAGCTTCGCAAGCTGCTTCGGCGGCGCAGTGACTGGCATGGATAGCGCGTCCGACAACCTCAGTTCCAGCTTCTAACGCTTCACCACCGCACTGGCTGCGATAGACTTCTTCGATCATGCCAGCTTGAACTTTCTGAGTGGTTTCTGAGGGCTTCATTTCCCAGTTGCGGATGGTTTGGACAATCTCGAACCCGGCCCAAATTAACATTCCCAGGACGATCGCAGCAATAAAGTATCCCATAGCTTTCTTAAAAGTTGAGGTTTGCTGTGTCTAATCTAGCGTGGCAATTGAAGGCAGACAGGATAGAAAATATCAAAGAGGAGACGGAGGACACGGCACTGCCGTGTCCCTACAATTGATCGCGGTAGGGACACGGCACTGCCGTGTCCTCGCTTGTCATTGCGGCGCAGCCGGAATTGATATGACAAGAAGCGATTTCAATCGCCGAATTATCTTCACCCTTCCAATGCCGCCAAAAGACACAGCAACAAAGCCTCCGTCCACTCGACTACAGCACCGTAAGTATCGCCCGTGTGGCCGCCCAAACGGTGGTTAAACCAGGCTCCGGCAAAAATTCCGATCGCACTTCCGCCCAAAGCCATCCCCACAGCCAACAGCCACCGATCGCCCTCCATCACAACTTGCAGCACGCTCAAACTCAGCAGCAACAGCACTCCTGGGATAAAATCAAAAGGAGAATAAATCGATTCTTTGTGAAAAGCTCCCTTACCCTCGGCCCGGAGATAGGGATAGCGGGCGATCGCCACCAGTTGCGCCCATCTGCCCCAACCCGCCACACCCATCAAAGCTAACCACCGATAGTTATTCAAGTCCGAGAGAGCGGTAGTTTTCAGCAGCACGATCGCGATCGCAGCCATCGCCCCAAAGGCCCCTGTAACGCTGTCCCGCATCACTTCCAGCCGGCGCACCGGGTCGGGTACAGCTAGCCCGTCCGCCGCGTCCATTGCCCCGTCTAGGTGCAGCCCGCCAGTCACGGCGATGCCCAAGACTACCACCAAGGCCGATCGAGTCAGAGCAGGCATTCCCAACAACTGCAACCCAACATCCGCCACTCCCAGTATCCCCCCAATCAACAGCCCGATCGCCGGTGCCAAGCGAGCAATGCCCCGAAACTCCAAAGTCCAAGACATCGGCACCGGCAAACAAGTATAAAAAGCGACTGCGGCTGCGATGGCAGCGCCTTGATTCCTGAAAAAGTCGATCGTAGAGCGAACCAATTTATCATCCACCATAAGATAGAAAGTTTTTCATCTTGCATACAGTTGTGAATTCATTAGCGTGTGCCAGAATTGGAGCTGTAACACCCTAGTCTTTTGGAGCGGCCATTCCTCCTGTCGAAGATATTTTCTCCCGAAAACCTCTGTCGGCAGCGATCCCGAAGCTCCCTATCTAAAATGGCTAAACTCAAGATCCGCGTTTCCCGTATCCAGAATTCTAGCTAACTCCCTGATTTCCTAGACGGGAACATACTACAACAGAGGCTTTTACTCCATGAGTGACCAATTAAATAACAGGGTAGTTGCTCCTTGCATCATCGATACAGGCATTGTCGTCAACAAAATCGACATCAAAAGATTGCTGTTTAATTTAGGACGTGTCCGCTACCTTCACATCCAAGATGGCAAGATTCACAGCGAAGGGGAAGGTTATGTGCTCGAAGTCTTCGCCAACCCCCACCGTTCTACCCTAATTGCCAACCATTCGCTTTATTTGAACGTCTATAGTTTTGATTACCTGGAACTAAAAAAGTCCCCGGTAGAGGGTGCTTATTTTGACCTGATCCAAGACGGACGGCAGTTGCGGTTAATTCCCCTGTCCAATACTTTGCAAGAGCAAGTCGCCCGGAATTTAAATGCGGCGGCTTTGGATGCAGTTGTCGATCAGGTACTCTCAAATAACTGGGATCTGCAATTGGATGAGGATGATTCCCCGTTTTAATCGTCAGTCATTAGTCATATCAATTCCGGTTGCACCGTCAGGTGACTGTTGACTGTTGACTCTCAATCAAAAAACTGACGGGGTAATTGACTGTTAACTGTTGACTCGGTTTTACAATTCCGATGCTACCGGATTTGATATCAACGGTGGTGAGTTTTTTGTCGCGATGTCATCAACAATAGATTAGAGATCACACGGACGGCCGAGTAGCGGTTAACGAGCATCGGGGACTAATGACTGAGGACGCGAAATTTTCTTTTAAATGTCAGGCTAATTGCAGCCATACCCAAGCACGTGCAGGGGTTTTTACTACTCCCCACGGTGTTGTGGAAACACCTAAATTTATGCCCGTGGGGACGCTGGCTAATGTCAAAACTTTGACGCCGGCACATCTTGAGGATGCCGGCTCTCAAATGGTTTTGGCAAATACTTATCACTTGCACTTGCAGCCGGGGGAAGCCATTGTCGCAGGCGCGGGTGGATTGCACAAATTTATGGCTTGGCCAGGCCCAATACTGACGGATTCGGGAGGCTTTCAGGTGTTTAGCTTGAGCCAAGCGCGGACTATTTCTGAGGATGGGGTGATTTTTCGTTCTCCTCGCGACGGGCGGATGATTAATTTGACGCCGGAAAAATCGATCGAAATTCAGAATGAGTTGGGCGCTGATGTGATTATGGCCTTTGACGAGTGTCCCCCTTACCCAGCTACGCGGGAGGAGGTGGAGGCGGCGACAGACAGAACTTACCGCTGGCTAAAACGCTGTATTCAAGCTCACTCGCGCCCAGATCAAGCTTTATTCGGCATCGTCCAGGGGGGTGTTTTCCCTGATTTACGATCGCGCGCCGCAAACCAATTAGTAGATTTAGATTTACCAGGTTATGCGATCGGCGGCGTTAGTGTCGGGGAATCGGGAGATTTGATTGCAGAAATTGTGAAAGTGACTGCGCCCCTGTTGCCGGCCAATAAGCCCCGTTATTTGATGGGGATTGGGACTTATCGGGAAATGGCGTTGGCTGTGGCGAGTGGGGTAGATATGTTTGACTGCGTGATTCCAACTCGGCTGGGCCGCCACGGGACGGCTTTTGTGGGTGGGGAACGCTGGAATTTGAAAAATGCTCGGTTTCGGGAGGATTTTGCTCCGCTGGATGAGTCTTGTCCTTGTTATACCTGCCAAAAATTCAGTCGGGCTTATTTGGCCCACTTGGCCCGGGCTAACGAAGCACTGGGGTATACTTTGCTGGCGCTTCACAATGTGACGGAGTTGATTCGCTTTACTGTCCGTATGCGGGAGGCGATTCTTGCCGATCGATTTACTGAAGAGTTTGCCCACTGGCTTGCACCGAGTGTCGATCGAACATGAGTTCCTTGGGTGAAGATATGCGACAATTATGAAAATTGTGTTGGATAGGTAGGTTGATTCATGGAAGCTGCATTACTCTTAGCAAAACTGCCCGAAGCTTATTCGATTTTTGAGCCTTTGGTTAATGTTTTGCCCGTGATTCCCGTGTTTTTCTTGCTGCTGGCTTTTGTTTGGCAAGCGGCTGTCGGATTCAGATAACTCTGATTTAATTAAAAGCAGGGGCAATTTAAATATTGTCCCTGCTTTTAGTTGTTGAGTTTTTGGGCCGATCTCGTTTACGGTTGTTTTGGAATTATTTAACCGCAGAGACCGCAGAGAACGCAGAGCAAGAGAAGAGAGATCAATGTCTGTAGCATTTTAAAATTGGGCATAGGGCATTGGAGGCAGAGCCTCCGGGTATGTGTTTCCAGGCTGAGCCTAGGAGCAAGGAAATCTAAAATCTAAAATCTAAAATCTAAAATCAATTGACTGCCGACGCTGCTGTTAAATGCGACCATAAGATATTACTGCCGATCGCAATTAAAATCGCACCTCCCAGTAACTCTATTTTCTTGCCAAACAAGTCGCCACACTTGTTCCCGATGAACACGCCTACAAATACGACCAAGAAAGTAATAAATCCGATCGCACTAACCACAGGACCGATCGAAGTTTTTAGGACTGCAAATCCAATGCCCGCAGCTAAAGCATCCAAGCTAGTCGCTACGGAAAGTGTTATCAAAGTTCCCGTATCTAAAGGATTAAATTTTTTGGGGCATTCCTCGGTTTGTAGGGATTCGTAAATCATTTTACTGCCAATGAAAGTCAAAAGCCCAAAAGCTATCCAATGGTCGATCGGTGCGATCCAAAAGCTAAAACTCAGACCGATAAACCATCCGATCAAAGGCATCAAAGCTTGGAATCCGCCGAAAAACAAGGCGATTTTCAAAGCTTTGTTCACCTTCATGTGTTTGATTGCTAAACCGCTAGAAACAGCAACAGCAAAAGCATCTGCTGCTAGACCAAAAGAAAGGAAGACGGTAGTGGTTGCATCCATTTTTATAAACTGTTATATGTTATGGGAGAATTATTATTCTCGACAGTTTTACTGTACACTAAAATTTGATAAAATTGCTTTTTTATCATAATCACTTCATTTTCTAATCACATTTGTTTCACAATTGGCTGGTTGAAAAAATCCGCGCTTAGCTGTATTATGATGAAAGACTATTTATCAAGTAGCAGAATTGACGATGCCGCAATCTAGACCGTATCAGCCATTGCTGCTCAGGTTACTGCACGGGTTGAACGCTGCGATCGCCCTGTTAGCAATTTTGACCGCTTTTCTGGTGTACAACACCTATGACGGGCGGTTGGGCAAAGTGCCGGTGGCTCGGATTGCAGATATTATCGGGATTCACGGCACTTTTGGCAAGATGTTGCTGTTAGGAGTAATGCCAGCTTTTGCATTGTACAGTTTCCACGCAGGTCAAAAACGATTGGTGCAGCCAGATTCTTTCGGCCAGCTAACCCAGTTGGGAAAACCGATTTGGTGGTACAGTTTGCACCGGATTGTGAATACTTTGATGTTGCTAGCACTGACTTGGGCGATCGCTTCTGGCAGTATGGTTAAGGAAGAATGGCTGCCGGCTGGGGAATTAACGCAGCTTTGGTATTATTTGCACGCATCAGGTTGGGTGGTATTGGTGTTTTGTCTGGCAATGCACTTGTTGATGAGTGCGAAGGTGGGGGGTTTGCCGCTAATTTTGTCGATGTTTGATGCTGCGTACCACCCGAAGGATTCGCCGGCTGGTTGGTGGCAGAAAATTTGCTCTTTGGTCGATCGCTCTTAATTGAAAAATGAACAGAAATATCCTATTAATTGTTGCTGAAGTCTTGGTGATGGGAGGTTGGTTGTTTGCTGTGGTCGCACCTTTATTATTCCCCTAACTCTATTATATCAAGTTTGGTTAAAAAATTATAATCAGGTTCGTAGTGAGGACAAAGAGCCCTCCCGGCGTCAGATCAAACGATCGGCAATTTTACTATAAACTCAGCACCGCCACCAGTTTGAGATTCACTTTGAGATTGCACTGGAGATTGAACACTCAGGCGGCCGCCGTGCAATTCTACAATAATTTTATAGCAAACCGACAGCCCCAATCCTGTCAAACTTTTAAAGGATTTAGTATGGCAAAACGGCTCAAATATTCTGTGTTGAATTTCCGGCGGAATTCGGCACCCGTTGTGGGCGATCGATACTGCAATAAATCTGCCTCGAGAATGCTCGACAATATCTGTTTTAATTGTAATAACTTTGTCGGAGTTTTCAATGGTGTTAACAGCATCAATAGCATTGCTGAGGATATTCGCGAATACCAGGCTCAGTTGACCGGGATAACACAAAATTGACGGCAGGTTGCTGTATTCCTTGACTACTAATATTTTTTGATCCAGCCGATGAGCGAGCAACAGCAGAATATTGTCGATGCTTTCGTGAAGGTTGGCGCGTTCTTTGTTGGGTTCGTCAGGAAATGAAATTTTCCGCAAAGCCAGGACTATCTGGCGAATGCGATCGGTTCCTATTTTCAGAGAGTTGAGAATTTGCGGCAAGTCTTCGCTGATAAAATCTAGGTCAAAGTTCTCTATTTCTTTGGCAATTTCCGCTACAGGTTCGGGATATTGTTCGCTATAGAGGCGAATTATATTGAGCAAATCTTTGATATAGTCGTTGACGTGAATTAGGCTGCCGTAAATAAAGTTAATCGGGTTGTTAATTTCCTGGGCAATTCCGGCGGCGAGTAGGCCGACAATTGTCATTTTTTCGCTTTGTACTAAATGCTCTTCGGTTCTTCTGAGTTTGGCTAATACTTCTTCCAAAAGTTTGAGTTCTTCTTGAATTTGCCCCTGGAGTTGGGATTGGGAAATTGCGATCGCCAGCGAGTCGGCTATTGCTTCCAAAACTTCCACCTCGTCGGGAGTCGCAAACCGCCGATTTGCACAGGCGAACAGATATCCGAGCCGATTAGTCTGAGTCAGTACGGGCACTGCTGCGTAGCGACTGTTTGTGAGTTCGAGATGGGGTTCCCCAGATGCTGGGCTATCAGGGGCGACGGTTTTCTTCAAAACTATCGTTTCGCATCGGTGAAGCCGTGCAGCTAAATCTCCAGAGGGCCCTCCTGATGCGCCGAAGATTCCCAAGCGCCCCGGTAAACCTTCCCGGCAATATTCCCAACAAAATTCTAAAGTATCTTGTCGGGGGTCGTACCATCCGAAAATTACTCGATCGAGCTTCAGCAAAGTACCGAGTTCGTCTACTGTAGTTGGGAGGATGCGATCGGGGTGCAAGCCAGCGCGAATGCGGCCGGTCAAGCGGTGGAGAAGCGCTTCTGTACGAGTGCTAATGCCCCGACGGGCCGACAGTTTCAGTGCCACAATTGCGGAGAAAATAGCTGCGGTTAAGAGTAAGGCGGCGACTGCTGCTAATATATTTAACGGGAGCAGTTCTTTTTCGAGATGGTCGCGGGGAATTACCAGGGCGATCGACCATTCAGTTTGTTCTAAAGGAAGATAGGCAACATAAACTGGTGCGTCGTTGATTTTTGTCAGCAAAATACCAGTTTTTTGATAAACCATCTCCCGCGCTACATTCGCCAAATTATTATCTGCGGACTCTAACAGACTGGGAGTCGGCTTGTCGATATTTCCCATTAACCGAGCGTCGGGATGCACAATCGGCACTCCTTGAGAATTGAGAACAAAAGCATAAGTTCCAGCCCCATATTCCAGCTTTCCTACTACTTCGGCAATTCGATCGATGCTAATCACGCCGTTCATTACTCCGATCGGCTTTTCGACTGTTTTATCCAGAGAATTTGCCGAATTTGACCATACCGGAGCCGAAATGGGAACAATACTTTGTTTTTTGAGCGTGCGAGAAATGGTAGGATCTGAAACATAGACTTCCCCAGCCATTGCCTTTTTGAAGTGTTGGCGATCGCTGACATTAATCAAGGCTCTGCCGACTTTTGTGGTAAAATAAGAACCGTCGGGATCGATTAATGCGAAATGCAGGAATTCTTGAAGTCGATTTACTTCGGATTTCAAATAAGGCTCTGCTACTGACCAATTCATCGATCTAACGGGAGGGGTGTTGGCAAGGATTTCGATCTCAGTCTTTCTAGTGGCGATCCAGCGATCGATCTTGTTACCGCGCTCCCTAACTTCTAACAAAGCATTTCGCTCGCTTTTGTTGATAATCAAGCGACGAACACTTTGATAGCTGATACAACCAGCGATGCTAGCTGCCAGAATTGTTACGCCCAAAATTAATAGCGCAATTTTGTAGCGAAGATGGTATTCGCCCTTAAATCTCGCTGGCAATAGTCGAGTTAATTTCCACCACTTCACTTTCGCAAAGCTTCGCATGGTTTGACCAATTTGTGAGATTGAAACCCTCAGATCGCCTGCCATGTATTCCGAACCTGCCAGTAGTCTAAAACTACTAGCATTGAATAATTGCGGGGATTTTTGATTTTTTTCCCGCTGGCCGGCTCACTTTGTTAAACTGGAATATAATTTTACCATGTTTTTGACAAATTAAAACATTTCATCCACAACTTAAGATTTTTGTCAACAGTCGTTAACATTTTATGTGAATCATGTAAGGTGCTTAGCTGCACCCTACGTTCAGATGTTTGGGTTTTTTTTAATATAGCAACCACCAATTCTCTAAGGTGCTTAGGTTGCACCCTAGGTTCAGATGTTGGTTTTTTTTTAATAATTAAATATTAAAAAATTTTCCCTCATTTATGAACGAAAAACTTGTTAAATCTTTAATTAATATCGTTTTCGGTTGCATCGGAATTATTTAACCTTTCTAGAACGCAGAGAACACAGAGGGAGAGCGGAGAGATGAATAATTCCGATGCTAACAGATTTGATATAACAGGTGGAAACTCAAAACTATTTTCGGTGCTAAATTCCCGCCTTTGAGCAATTTACTTAAAGAACCTTGTGAGTGTGTTCGTGCTGTTTCACATTGTCTTCAGTGCGAATGACGCGCTCGGTGTTGAGGACTCTTTTGCGTTCTAAGGAATAACTAAAGTCGCTGCGAACTGTTCCCAAGGGGATGTGAACTCGAGCTTCGGGGCGGATTTTGTAAGTGCGGGCTGCGGCGATCGCCCGAAAGCCGAATTCTTCGCTAAACTGAGCTTCGGCGGGGAATTCTGGCAGTCTTTGAGGTGATTCGCCATCGAACACTTCTCCTAAAGTCGTTCCCCAAGCCATTGCATAGGATGTGGGAATTCCCTTGACAATTGCTTCTAAAGCTGCTGAAGGGATAGCTTCGATTACTTTTACTTCAAAAACTTCGCCTTCTTCTTTGATGAAGCAGGTGGCGACACCCACTGCTATGTAGTCGTCGGTGCAGAGTTCGGGAGCGTTGGGATAAACTGTTGCAGTCGTCATAAAATTCTTTTAAACAGTTGACAGTTGACAGTTGACAGTTGACAGCGAAGCGATCAGAACGGAGATTTAAACTCCGTTCTGATCGCAATCTGCCTTCATGCAGGGGCTTCAAACCCCTGCTATTCGGTGAGTTGGAGTTGAAAATTGGGAGCGAAAAATCAAGGGATTTGAGATTTGAAATTTGAGATTTTTTCCACGGATTTTTCTGGGGATTTTTTAGGTAAAATCTCAAATCGGCGGTTCTCATCTCTAAAATTTTGGGGTTAAGCTCAAAAGAGCCGATCGCGCCAGTGAGTTGATCGTACCACACTAAGGTAAATGGCGGATGATTCGACAAGGATTTCCCGCCGCCACGACGTTTGCGGGAATATCTTTGACAACAACGCTGCCTGCGCCGATCGTGCTATTGTCCCCAATAGTGACTCCCGGACAAATAATACTGCCGCCACCAATCCACACATTATTGCCAATATTAATCTCAGCGGCGAGTTCGCGCCCAGAAAGTCTAATTTCCGGTTCTGTGGGGTGAGAAGCCGTGTAAATTTGCACGTAGGGCCCGCACAGCAAATTTTCGCCGATGTTAACTCGATTGCAGTCAAGAATCACGCAGCCAAAATTCATGTACAGTCCGTTTGCAGCATAAATATTGCTGCCGTAGTCGCAGTAAAAAGGTGGCTCGATTTCAACTTTCGGTCCGAGGGCGCCGAACAATTCGGTGAGAATTTCTAACCGTTTCTCGGGTTCGTCTTCGTCGGTAGAATTGTAGGTTTTGGCGAGGCGGCGGGCTCGCTGGCGCTCTAAAGTTAATTGTCGATCGCTAGCTAAATATAATTCACCTGCGAGCATTTTTTGTTTTTCGGTTTTTTCCATAACAATCGGCGGTAATAATCGGCGGTCTAAAATAAGACGGCGGTTTCAACCGCCCGGTCTTCTTGATTCTGCAAACAAACGGCTAAATCTAGATTGGTTAATTGTTCAAAAGCTCGATCGATCGATCCTTTTCCTCGCAAAAAGCCAGTATTCGCAGCGGGGCAGATATATTGCAAAGTAGAGGGCGAAAATCGATCGATAATAGACTTGACGCTGTTAATTTGCCTGGGCCAGTGAAAAGTTTTTGCCGTTCTGTGCGGTACTGGGGCGGCTTCTCGGTTGGGGAGCAAGTGTCTGCCGGAAAACAGCACTCCATCGTTGCTACTATCATAAAGGCAAGAGGAACCCGGAGAGTGGCCGGGAGTCCAAAATGCTTTCATTCGATCGCTCACAGCAAATTCTCGTTCAAAAACCGTCAGTTGCAATCCAGGGAGCAAATAAGCTTCCTGCTCTTGAATCAGGATATCGCACCCCGTGGCTTCCTGAATCTCTCGCGCGCGGGCGATCGCGCCACGGTGGGTGAGAAACAGCAGTCGCACGCCACGTTCCCGCAAAAAGGTTTGGTTCATCTCATCCCAAGCGGGACAATCCACCAGAATATTAGTTTGGTTTTCTACAATGAAATAAGCTGTCGCACCCAGCGTTTCCCGGTTAGGTGGGAAAGCCAAAATATTCTCTAGCACGGGCTTGGGTTGTTTGGAGACTGAATTCTGTTGTTTCAAGGAAGTATTGAGAAGGACTCGAATAAATATTATGTTCTTTTTATTGTTGTTTGTATTGGGACTAATTTCGTACTACTTGTTGCAGACTAGCATCAGTCGCATCACACGAACTCCGGTGTGGCTGCTGTGGCTGGTCATTATGGCGCCAGCGCTGATTTGGAGTGGTTGGGTTTTAGTAAACCGCGCTACCAAAACAGTACCGCCAGACTGGCTGATCGTACCTTTTTTGGTTTGCCCTGTTTTGTATTGGTTCCTGGTACAGTTGGGGCGCAAGGAAATTACCAGCAAAACGGATGATGTGGTAGCAGGCGCTGCGACTGAACCAGCAGAGTCCAAACCGCCCGTGCGCCCGATCGATGCAGCGGAAGAAGCGAGTTTGCGCGATTGTTTTCCTTGGTCAATTTTCTGTTTGCGGGATTTGGAATTTCGACCGCAGGCTGTAATTTGTCGCGGACAGTTGCGGACGAACCCGGAGGCGGCTTATCAGGCGATTCGGGAGAATGTCCAGAGGCATTTTGGCGATCGCTTTTTAGTGATATTTCAAAACAGCTTGAGCGATCAACCTTTTTTTGCCATAGTTCCCAATCCCAGCCACGAATCAGGGGAAATTCCGGTCAAAACCGAATCTCTAACCAGGCCATTTTTTGCATTAGCCTTGGTGCTGATTACGGTGTTTACCACAACGCTTGTGGGAGCGCGGATGGCCGGAGTGACTGAAAAAGCTTTGCAGGTCAACCCGTTAGTATTGCTCCAGGGTTTGCCTTACTCGCTTTCTCTAATTACATTTTTGGGAATTCACGAATCCGGTCACTATTTAGCTGCTCAATTCTACAAAATTCGCACGACTTTGCCTTATTTTATTCCGATTCCTTTTTTCTTGGGAACTTTTGGCGCTTTCATTCAAATGCGGAGTCCAATTCCGAACCGCCGAGCATTATTTGACATCAGTATTGCCGGCCCGCTGGCGGGTTTGGTTGCGACAGTGCCGTTGTTGATTTGGGGTTTGGATCATTCGACTATTGTACCGCTGTCTGACAAGTCGGGAATGTTAAATTTTGACTCTTTTAGCCCGAAATTTTCCGTGCTGATGACTTTGTTGAGCAAGTTAACTTTGGGCGGTGCTCTGAATGCGGAAACTGCGATTAATTTGCATCCGGTAGCGGTGGCTGGTTATTTGGGTTTGATCGTGACGGCGTTTAATTTGATGCCGGTGGGACAATTCGATGGCGGGCACATCGTACACGCGATGTTCGGCCAGCGGGCGAGTATGGCGATCGGGCAATTTGCTAGAGTTTGTATGCTGCTGCTGGCTTTTTTGGAACAGGGCTTGATGCTGTGGGCAATTATTTTGTTTCTGACGCCACTGAATGACGAACCGGCGTTGAATGATGTTAGTGAGTTGGATAATCGCCGGGATTTTTTGGGGTTGCTGGCGATCGGGCTTTTGTTAATTATTTTGTTACCAGCGCCCAAGGTATTGGTTCAGTGGTTAAATGTTTAGAAGGAACAAGGAAGAAAGAAGAAGGAAAAAAAGAGAGGTTCACAAATTCGGCAACGGTTGCTATATTAGTTCTGGACGCACGGGGGTCATCAACCCGGTTTCTTCCTAGATACTTCTCTACCAAGCCAAAATTTCTCGCAGAAACCGGGTTGATGAGTCGTAACTCCAGGCTTTCTATCTTGATGTAATATCGTTGCCGGCTGCACCGGATGGATGATGTTGAGGGTTAACAGTTAACAGTTAACAGTCAACAGTCAACAGTTAACTCTAATTTACTGTTCTGATGCTAACGGATTTGATGTAATGTTTGTTTCCACCGACTTATGTGAGAAATATGTCTTACAAATCCTTTACTTTCCAACAATTAAACGATCGGTTTGGATTGGAGCCGTCACTCAGTCCAATTTGGAGTGCCAAGGTTATTCCTTTAGAACCATCCGAATGGCTGTGGAGAACTCTCGAAATTAGTTCTAACACTGCTGTGAAAACTGAAAAAGAACGTTCGGAACGGATTATTTCTCCTATTTTGTTAGAATGTAGAGAAAGGAACAACAGACAATTTTCTCTCTTTTCCGGTTGGTCATTTGATGTAGATATTTCTCGGGGATTGAATGGAGAATGCGACTTTCTACTGTCTTGCGTACCGTTTGATTTTGAAATTAAAGTCCCCGTTTTTGCATTGAAAGAAATCAGAGGCCCAGAAATAGAATCTTGTTTGCCGCAGTGTGCCGCACAAATGGTGGCTACTCAGCTATTTAACGAACGCGAACAAAATTCAATACCTGCGGTATTTGGCTGCGTAACTACTGGCGTTGTCTGGCGGTTTCTTAAATTAGAAGGAAATAATTTAATTATTGATGATGATGTTTATTGTCTTGATAATGTTCCGATGATTTTAGGGGCTTTGCAAACAATCGTTAACTTATACCAATAATCTAATAACTATAATAGGTTTGTAGTGAGGACTTTTGTCGGCATCAATATCCACTGATGAATCAACTGCACGTTTATGTTAAAGATGAACTTTACGTTAAATTAGCCAGGAAGTTGGGCGCGAGATTTCTGCTTATTTTTGATCGCTCAGACTTATCATAATAACGGCATAGTTTCCGAACTGTCAGCCTGTCACGGAAGTTGGGTGGATTTTTGTATTGGCGTGTTGAATTTGGAGTACGATCGCCCTTTATACTCAGCCTTTAACTCCTTAGCAAAAAAACTGCGGCTGGATTTACCCGTTTGAGAAAATGTGCTTTGTGTGCGATCGCCCGCTCCAACTTCATTTTGACAGCGAATATTTGCTCGACGCTTTATGTCAATCGGCATTTGAGTTTTGGGACAAGTTCAGCGTATACTCTTATCGTGGTGTGCAGCTACCGGCAACAATCGGTCAAGTTCCGCCACAGTCTTGGGAAGCTTCATGGCTGTTAACAGAACATAATGTCGAAGTGCGGCGAGTTTTGATTCAGGCGATCGGCTATCCGAGAATTTGTCAAGAATTGCAAGCAACAGAATAGGATACTTGGCAAGAATATACTTTGTGGAAAATGGAGAATAATATTGACATAGAGCCAATTTATTTGTTAAAAATGACTTATCCAAGTACGGGACACGTTCACGCTGTGCGAGTGTCGGCAAAAGTGCGATCCTATAAAGCAAGCTTTCCTTCGGATCGCAACGCTTTCGCTAGCGGCGAAAGAAGCTATTGGCTGGGTAAATTGTGGAATAGATCCAGGAGATTTTGCAGTCAAAACGTGAACATATCTACTCTATTCTTTTCTGGATTAGTACAAGAGATCGGATAATCTACTCAAATCATGAACTAGCTATGAATATTTTTGTACTCTCTTCACGGGCTTTATGGTCGAGCGTTTCCTGGGATCCAGTTTATGAATTAGAAAATATTGTGGTACGAACCTGCAACGCACAACTTTTGGTACCATCTGGCCGCGATGTAATCCAGTGGTCATCCACACTTTATGCGCTACCCAAGCGAATAGTCCGTAAAGCTGTTAAGTCTACTACAGGTTTCTATAAGTTACCACTTTTACCTGATTTTTCGGACAAACCCAATGTTTTACTGATGATTGGGATATCAGGAATCGATCTGGAACTACTCTCAAGTATACCTAAGTGGAGGGAGCGTTTTGATGTTGTCATCGCTTATATTTTCGATTCTTGGGAACCGACAATTTATTCAAAAAATGTCTATCATTTAGATCATTTATTCGTTGCACTTCCAGAAATTATAGATGAACTGAAACAAAATTTTGGTATACCAGTATCGCTGATCCCTTTTGCTGCTGATGTTCTGGGTCAGGGTTCCTGTCAAATAAAGCGTTCAATAGATTTAACCAGCTTCGGGCGGATACCCTCACAGTATGACACTGTGTTTTGCAATAAATTCAATCAACCTGGTTCCGAACAAATTTACTATAAATCTACGCCAAGAGCAGCAGAGGACTTTCCGAAATTGCCTTACGAAATGCGTAAAGACGAGCCAGATACTCTGCTGTTATTTCACATTCTCAGACATAGCAAACTCACTTTGGCATTTGACACGCTCTATCCTGGTATGCGTCGGTTTCCTTACTCGTTTGTTACACTGCGTTGGTTTTATGGTACTGCGACTGGCGGTGCGGTAGTTGGGAAGCGCCCAACGACACATTTAATGGATGAGTTGATGAATTGGGAAGATGCTACTATTGAGTTGCCTGATGACCCGCAAAAAAGTGTTGAATTCATTAATGAACTTTTACAGGACGAGGTGAGGCTTAATTCTATATACAAACGCAACTATGTTGAGAGTTTAGCCCGTCACGATTGGAGACATCGGATTCAAAGTATGCTGGAAGCTGTGAAAATTCCCTTACCGCAGGGACTGGTGGAAGAATTGTCACAGATGAAGATGATTCATGAAAAAATGGTCAGCCGATTTTAGATTTTAGATTGTGGATTGTGGAGTTGAGAATTACTTTATGCGTCATGGAAAAAATGAATCCGGGGCAAGAGATCAATATTTTAGTGATTTGGTTAACTTGCATATAGCAATCCTAAATGATTCGTAAATAGTTTTACCCCACCCCAACCCTCCCCTTACTAAGGGGAGGGAGTAAGAAATTCACAAATGATTTAGGATTGCTATAGATAGATTTAACTAATAAACGATCAAGTGTGATGACAGGAGAAATAAATTAGGGTTAATCCTCATATTCAAAACTATGTGGGTTGGCTTTGGGTAGGAAAATTAATTAATTGTAACAAGACTTTGGTAAGATGTACCCTGGCAGCTAAATCCAAATAATTCAAATCGACATGAGCCAGCATCCAGACCGCATTGCCCCTCACGGCGGCATCCTGGTCAACCGCATTGCCACATTAGACCAAAGACAAGAATTTTTCGACAAAGCAGAAGTCTTGCCGCGAGTCGAGTTGTCGGATCGATCGATCTCCGACCTGCAAATGATCGCGATCGGCGCCCTGAGTCCTCTCAAAGGGTTCATGAACGAAGCTGATTATCGATCGGTCGTTAAACAAATGCGCCTCGGGAACGGTCTCCCTTGGTCGATTCCGATCACCCTCAGTGTCAGCGAAGCAGTCGCCGACACCCTCACAGAAGGCACTTTAGTGCGCCTCGACTCCCCCGCAGGCGAATTTGTCGGCATCTTGGAACTCTCCGAAAAATACCGCTACAGCAAAGAAGAAGAAGCCATCAACGTCTACCGCACCGACGATCTCAAACACCCGGGCGTCCAAGTAGTAGACAAAGCTGGCCCAGTTAACCTTGCAGGAGAGGTTTGGCTGCTGGAACGCGAACTAGATGTCCGGTTTCCTCAATACCAAATTGACCCAGCGAAATCGAGACTGCTGTTCAAAGAAAAAGGATGGAAAACCATAGTCGGTTTCCAAACTCGAAACCCGATCCACCGGGCCCACGAATATATCCAAAAATGCGCCTTAGAAACAGTAGACGGCTTGTTCCTGCACCCGCTAGTGGGGACGACTAAAGATGACGATATCCCCGCTGACGTGCGGATGCGCTGCTACGAAATTCTGCTAGAAAAATACTATCCAAAAGAACGGGTAATTTTGGCAATTAATCCGGCGGCGATGCGTTACGCGGGGCCGCGAGAAGCAATTTTTCACGCTTTAATCCGCAAAAACTACGGCTGCACTCACTTTATCGTAGGGCGCGATCACGCTGGAGTTGGCGATTATTACGGGACTTTCGATGCCCAACACATTTTTGACGAATTTGAGCCGGGAGAATTGGGAATTGTGCCGATGAAATTCGAGCACGCTTTCTATTGCACGCTGACGGAACAAATGGCTACAACTAAGACAAGTCCCAGCACTCCCGAACAGCGGGTGCATTTGTCGGGAACTAAAGTTCGGGAAATGCTGCGCGCTGGAAAATTGCCGCCGCCGCAGTTTTCTCGGCCGGAAGTCGCGGCAGAATTGGCTAAAGCCATGAATATTTTCAGTTACGAGATTTAAGTCTTGAACGTTGTTAACGATACTTAGCCTTTGGCATTTTGGTGAGATGGTATAACAAGGGCGACGGTCAGGAATTATAAATGGGACTCAAGCGGCGGGAATTTTTGCAGCAAGCTGGCCGGATGCTGGCCGCCATCGGCATCAGCGATGCTTTGTGGCTGCGGTTGGGCGATCGCTACCTCCAAGCTTTAGCCCAGCCGACAGTCCGCAAATTGGCGTTGTTGGTTGGCGTTGACAAATATCCAGACTCGCCCCTGCGTGGCTGCGTCACGGATGTGGAATTGCAGCGGGAATTGCTGATCTATCGGTTTGGGTTTGCGCCGTCGGACATTCTGACTTTGACTGACGCTCAAGCTACTAGGGAAAATATCGAGACGGCTTTTGTGACTCACTTGAGCGAACAAGCAAAACCCGGTGATGTGGTAGTTTTTCACTTTAGTGGTTGTGGTAGCCAAGTTAGTTCGATCGAGTCTCCTGGTATCATCCAAAACAGTTTGGTGCCGGCGGATGATGTTTTGCCACTGTTGGGGAACCGGGTGGTGAACGATATTTTAGAGGAGACGGTGCTGCTGTTGGTTCGATCGCTCGCGACAGAAAATGCGATCGCCATCCTCGACACCAGCTACACCTATCCAGGTTTTCCCAAAAACGGCAACTTTCGCATCCGCTCCCATCCCCGTCCCACAGTCGGGCAGCTAAGCCTCGCAGAATTAACGTTTACCCAAGGTCTGAAATCCCGCTCAAATCTCCGTACCGAGGCCGTCATACTTGCCGCCGCAGCTAACTCCCAAATCGCCGCCGAACAAGAGTGGAACGGATTTACGGCTGGTTTGTTTACTTACGCCCTGACTCAAACTCTGTGGTGGGCAACTTCCGCTAGCAGTTTCAGCGTCAGTTTCAGTCGCGCCGCCGGTACAGTCGAGCAAGTGGCGGGGTTGTCGCAGCAACCAAAAATTCGCCCGGACAATTTAACAGCAACAGCGGCGGTGAATTTGGGAAATTTAATTGGGAATTCCCCTGCTGATGGTGCTGTGACGGCGGTGGAAGAGGGCGGCAAAACTGTGCAGTTGTGGCTGGGTGGTTTGTCGCCGGGGGTTTTGGAGTCGGCAGGGGGTTCTGTGTTTGCGGTGGATGCTGCGGAGGGCGATTCCCTACGGGATAGCTACGCTTCACGGCTTTTGCTGCGGGGACGCACGGGCCTTTCTGCTAAAGCTCAAGTTTTAGATCAGCCCGATCGAACTTTCGACCAATTAACAGCCGGTCTCCTGGTGAGGGAAGAAATTCGGGTATTGCCGCGAAACATCGGTTTGACAGTAGCTTTGGACTCTGGTTTGGAACGGATCGAGCGGGTGGATGCTACAAGTGCCTTCGCGACAGTGCCACAAGTTTCGGCGGCCCTGAGCGAGCAACCGGCTGACTGTCGGTTCGGTAGAGTCCCGGAAACGACTTTAGCCAAAAGTGTCTCGGCTGCGCCTGCTTTGTCTCAAACCCGTTACGGTTTGTTTTCTTTAGGTCAAATTCCGATTCCCGATACTCAGGGCGACGGGGGAGAAGCTGTTAAGGTGGCGGTGCAGCGGTTGACTCCGCAGTTGAAAGCGCTGCTGGCGACGAAGTTGTTGCGGCTGACGGCTAATGAGGGGTCTTCGCGCCTGAAGGTGCGGGCGGTGCTGGCAACTCTGGCGCCGCAAGCGCGGATTGTGGCGCAGCGGGAGCCTGTAGCTATAGCCGTGAAGCGTAGCTATCCCGTAGGGAATCGCACTTACCGTCTCGAACCCCTGAGTACGGAAACGGAGAAATCGGCAAATATCGATCTATTAAGTGTGAAAATTGGCAGCCGAATTCAGTACAGACTTTATAACGAGAGCGATCGCCCGGTTTATGCTGCGGTATTGGCGATGGACAGCGCCGGAAGGATGTTGGCCGTGAATTTCGAGGGCCAAAATGCTGCTGGGGGGATGTCGCGGGCGATCGCTCCGGGGGAGAATTTGAGCGTACCGGCGGCTGGGGCTGTTGGGTTGGCGGTATCGGGGGCGATCGGGCTGACGGAAACTTTGATTGTATTTAGTGACAGTCCGTTCGATCGAACTCTGGCTGCAATATCCGCCGAAATGCCACAAACAAGGGATATTTTGCCCGTGGTGTTGTCGAATCCTTTAACTGTGGCGCGGGCTGTGCTGGAAGATTTGCACGCAGCTAGCATTCCCGGCGTGCAGAAAGTGGGGATATCGACGGATGATTTAGCTTTGGATGTGAATGTTTGGGCGACTCTGAGTTTTGTTTATCGGGTAATTGGGAATGGGTAATTGGGAATTGGGCATGGGGAATCGGGCATTGGGTTAGCAGACAACAGTCAACAGTCAACCGTCAACAGTCAACCGTCAACAGTCAACTGACTGATAAACCTTTTCCACCATTGTAGCCAAGCGTTTCATCGCAGTTTCAATCTCATCATTGGTCGCAGTCAAACTAATCCGCAAACACTCTTGCTTGTGCCGCCAATCTTCCCGCAAGCCCGGAAAGAAAGAGCTTCCCGGCACGAGAATCACGCCGACTTGCTTCAATTGCTGATAAAATTCCCAATCGGTAATTGGCAAATCTTGCAGCCACAACCACGCGAAAATTGCTCCTTCGCCCCGGTGCAAAAACCACGGCAAATCCTGTGGCATTGCTTGTTCTAAAGTCGTTTCAACCACATCAAACTTACTTTGATAATAAGGTCGAATTACATTCAGACCAATGTCAGCCAGCGCACCGGAATTAATTGCCCGCGCCGCGATCGCCTGTCCGTATCTCGGCGAATGAATGCACATATTAGTCTGAAACGATTCTAAAACTTGAATAATCTGTTCATCGCCGATCGCAATTCCGATTCTTTCACCCGGTAATCCGGCTTTGGACAAACTCATGCAGTGGATAATATTGCCACCAAAAATCGGTGTCATCTCAGTAAAATTCAAGGCCGGGAAGGGAGGGCCATAGGCGGAATCAACGAAAACTGGTACATCAAAAGCACTCGCCATTGCTGCAATTTTCTTCACTTCGTCGTCGGTGAGGACGTTTCCCGTGGGATTGCAGGGACGAGAAAAGATGACGCAACCGGTGGTTTGGTCGATCGACAATTGGCTGAAATCCGGGCGATATTTGAACCTGTGGGCGGCTGCATCAATATCGAGGGTGGGTTTGCAAGCGACTACCGCTTCGGGAATCAAGCTGACTCCGCCATAACCCGTGTAATCCGGGCTTAAGGGTAAAACAATATTTTTGAGGCTACCCCCCCTAGCCCCCCCGTGGTAAGGGGGGGATTGATTGGTCGTTGCCCCCCCTTGGTAAGGGGGGGACGGGGGGGGTGCGGTGTAGCCGCCGAAAGCATTAGCTGCGTAGAAATAGATCGATTGACTACCGGGAGTAATTAGGATATTGCGATCGGTCAAACTGAGTCCGTAGCGTCGGTTAAAATCCTCCCGCACCGCATCAATCAACGGCTGATAGCCTTGACTCGAACCGTAGCGACAAACCACCTCGCCATATTCCGCACTAGCCAAAAGTTCCGCAGTGCAATCGCGCCACAACTGTTCGACTTCCGGCAAAATCACCGGATTTCCGGCACTCAAATTAATAAACTCCTGCCCGCTACCGGCTCTCAGGGTTTCAATAATGTCTTTCATGATCGCCCGAACTCCGGTGAGTTGGGACATCTGAGCACCAAATTGAGTTAGGGCAGGTTTCATAGCAAATGCGGCGACAAAAATACAAGTTTACCTATGATAACCGCAGTCGGAGGCGTTAGGATTTTTTGCGCTACCCCTTGCCAAACCACAAGATTATGTGCGATCGTCTCTATAGTCGGATCGCAATAGTTTTTGGCTTCTCTAAAAACCAAGACAAAAGAAATTATTTACCCTGCTTTTTGCCTATGTTAAATCGATGGGGGCAGGCACGGGGCACTACCCCTACAAATCTCTATGAATTATTTAGGATATGTTAAAATAATCAAAGCTTACCAGGAAGAATTGGTTGAAAGCCGGAACACGAGTGAGGGAGAAATTAAAATCAGACTATTCATTACTCCAATCCTCTTCCTTCTAGGTAGAGGTCGCTCTTAAACTGTCAACTGTCAACTGTCAACTGTCAACTGTTGAAACAACTAAATAGGAAAGTTTGCTATGCTTGCCAAATTAACATCTGAAAATCAGCTTACTCTACCTAAAAGTATAATTCAAGCTATCGGGGCGGCTGAATATTTTGAGGTTAAGATAGAAGGTGGACAAATTATTCTAACTCCAGTAAAAATTCAAGGGGCTGATTCTGTACGGGCTAAGTTAGGAGCCTTAAATGTGAATGAACAGGATATTACTGATGCTGTGGAGTGGGCGCGTCAGTTATGATTGAGCATCCACGAGTGGTAATTGATACAAATTTAGTGTTGTCAGCCTTAGTCTTTGGGGGGCGACTGTCCAGATTGCGCCTTGCATGGCAGAATAATCGCTTTACAAGTAAATAGGGTCTAAAGCCCCCTCCTAAAAGGACGGCTTTAATTATCTAAATTTCTGGTTCAAGGTTTCCGAAAATCAATTCAACAGTATGGTACAATAGAGCAATACTACAGGTAGAATAACCGCCGATACACATGAGACACGCCTGCTCAAACGACTGGTCGGGAAATAATAATGGTTAGTGGGTGGCGAACTCGCGCGTAAAACATAGCTAGGGTAACTAACGTAACCCAGACCAGAAAACTCAAATCTTGAATATTAAACGTACCGTGGGGCACACGGAAACAAGAGAGGAAACTCTCGCTTCGCTTGGGGAGATAAGCCCTCTGGGATTGTCTAAGTTACGCTCGAAACTTAGTTCTATTGAACGGGTTTTTGGTTTAAGTAATGCCGAAAGGATAGGTAATTTAAAGGTGTATCGGTGAACCAAGAATCCCCGCGCATTCATGCCGGGGAGTGTCAATCCTTTAGCTTCTGTCGAGATCCATTTGATATCCCTTTTTTGCTGTTAGCTGTTGTCGGTCAGGCTAATTATTTAGTAACAGGTGATGGTGATTTACTGTGCCTTTCAGATAAATTTTCTTGCCCAATTTTAACGGTCGATCAGTTTTTAACGGTTATTAATTGTCAATCACTCTAATTTTCCCTGGGAATTATAGCTTGTCGCCAGCGACCATTGCCGTTCTTGAGAATTGTTGGCTAGTTGAACTGCGATCGCACTTTTTGACCTGCTTAGTCTAAACTCCAATAATATAGTTATTCAGTTTATTTTTTAATTGTCTATGCAAATTTGGCAAGCCGATTTTTACCGCCGCCCTCTCCGAGACGAAGCAGGAAAGTCAGTCTGGGAACTTTTGATTTGCGACTCGGCGCGAAGTTTTGAATTCAGTGCTTTTTGTAGCCAGCCGGAAGCAAATTCTAATTGGCTGGCGCAGCAGTTACAGCAACAAACTCAAATTCACAAAAAGCCCGATCGCCTTCAAGTATTTAGACCCCAGTCTCTGAGCTTAATTCAGGCTGCGGCTAAGGTTTTGGGCATCGAAGTAGAAGCAACTCGGCGCACTGCGGCCCTCAAATTACTGCTGCAATCACGGGCTAAGGAATATCCAGTCATGCCGAATTATACTGGGGAAAATTACAGTGTGATCGCCCTAGAGTCACCACCGCCCGTCCCCTTACCCGAAAACCTGTGGGGTGATGGCTGGCGTTTTGCTTCCCTACCCGCAGGCGACATCGCAGAAGCTTTCCAAGGGCGTCCCCTGCCAATATTGTCCATGCCAGAATTGTTGTTACCACTGAATTTGGGATTATCTTCAACAGTACCCGTACCGGGAGTTGCGATCGACGGCGGGCGACAGTCGATGCGCTTGGCTAGATGGCTTCAGGATGCTAAACCTTTTGCTTTGAATTATATCGCTGGAGATCCCGACGGATTGATTTTGGAAGCTGGATTAGCAGATAGATTTGTGGTTGCTACTTTTGAAGATGATCAGGTGAAAGAGGCTGCTAAAATTTATGAACAGCGTAAGCAGTTGAGTAAAGGATTGCATTTTTTATTAGTGCAGCCTGATGATAGTGGCATGACTTATACAGGCTTTTGGCTGTTGAATTTTGAGCGATAAGATTTCAACAGTTGACAGTTGACAGTTGACCCTTCGGCGGAGTTTATCCTGAGCGGAGCCGAAGGGCTCAGGGCGACGCAGTTGACAGTTTGAGAGCTACCTCTACCTAGAAGTCCGAGTATTGGAGTAATGAATAGTCTGATTTTTATTCTCCCTCACTCGCTTTCTTGGTTTCAACCAATTATTTCTGGTAAATAATCTGGTTTGTGATGTCGATCGATCTCGTGGCCAAAAATAATAAAGTACCGCCCGAACTCAGTTCCAGTAGATACAGACTCAAACAGCTTTTTGAACTAGCAAGAGAGAGTGCAGTGAATTTATTCTACAACTAAGATCAATCCGTTTTGGATGCCCTGACACACTCGGTTGATATGAGAATGATCTTTTTGGTCGAGCCCGTCCTGGACTGCTGACTTGAGCAACCGTCTGTCGAGGGGGGTAATTTGGCGGAAAGCAAAGATGCGCTGGACGATCGCCTCCACAGAGATTTTGGGGACGTTAGCAGAACTGACTGTCATGGTCTTAACACCCTACAAGATATAGCAGAACCCTGTACTTTTATTTTTAAAGATTTAGTGAAGCTATATGGTGATTCAAATCACAGTTGCTTAGTGACAACATAGTGTATGGCGGGTGACGGCTGTCATGAAGAGTCAATTATCTTTACCGCAACTCGGGCGGTGGCCCGATAGAATCACTCTTATAAAAGTCAGGCAAAGCGTAAAAATGGCACAAGCAAAGATCGGAATTATCGGCGGCAGCGGTTTGTATAAAATGGCAGCCCTCAAGGATATTGAAGAGGTGAAAATTGACACGCCTTTCGGTTCGCCGTCGGATGCGGCAATTGTGGGAACATTGGACGGTACAACCGTGGCATTTCTGGCAAGACACGGCCGCAATCACACTTTTTTGCCCTCAGAAGTGCCGTATCGGGCAAACATTTATGCAATGAAGAGTTTGGGAGTTGAGTATTTAATCTCAGCGTCGGCGGTTGGTTCCTTAAAAGCAGAGGCGAAACCTTTAGATATGGTAGTGCCTGATCAGTTTATCGATCGCACAAAAAATCGAGTTTCTACTTTTTTTGGAGAAGGAATCGTCGGCCACATTACCTTCGGCGACCCAGTTTGTGGCGAATTGGCTAAAGTATTGGCAAGTGCGATCGAATCCTTGAACCTCCCCGACGTTACCCTGCACCGTGGCGGCACCTACGTCTGCATGGAAGGCCCCGCATTTTCCACAAAAGCAGAATCCCACCTTTACCGCAGTTGGGGGGCGACAGTCATCGGGATGACAAATTTGCCCGAAGCAAAATTAGCCAGAGAAGCAGAGATTGCTTACGCAACTTTAGCCTTAGTCACCGATTATGACTGTTGGCATACGGATCACGAAAGTGTAACTGTAGAAATGGTCATCGCCAATTTGCACCGCAATGCCGAAAATGCCCAGAAAGTCATTCAAGAAACAGTCCGCAGACTAACCGAAAATCCCCCCGTTTCTGAGGCACATTCAGCTTTGAAATATGCAATTCTGACTCAACTTGACAAAGTGCCGACCGCAACCAAGGAAAAAATGGGTTTGCTGTTGCAAAAATATTTGTAAAACGAACCGCGAAGACGCGAAGAGCACGAAGCAAGAACTGCATCCTCTTCTTCCTTCGTGTCCTTAGCGCCTTCGCGGTTCATTTAGTCTTGCGACCTATTAGTTGTCCTATCGTTTACTTGCTACTAAAACCAGAAATCGGCTTTCTCAAACAACTTTGGTATCCAAACAGATATTTTTGTAGAGAAACCCGGTTGCTCAATACCCAATGCCCCATCTATTAACTTATTAATTGCTTAAATAAATCGTGTTCGCGAATCTTCTCCAAATCAGCTTCAGTTTTTGCCAACTCTTTGCACAAATTAGGATTGAGATTGAGGGCGCGCTTTAAATTTTCAATTGCTAATTCAATTTTACCTTGTAGCGCATAACATCGGGCTTTATTGTACCAGATTCGGTAAAAATCAGGGCGAATTTTAGCAGCATTGTCGTAGGAATCAATCGCCGCTTCGTATTTTTCTAATTTTGAAAGTGCAACGCCTCGATTGTTCCAAGCGTCGGTATAATCATTTTTGATTTGTAGAGCTTGATTGTATGAAATTACTGCTTGTTCGTACTCCTGCATTTTGGAAAAGGCAACGCCTCGGTTATTCCAAGCGTCGGCATAATCGGGTTTGGCTTGGATTGCTTGTTCGTAACAGTCGATCGCCTCTGGGTACTTCTGCAACTCCAACAATACCACGCCTCGGTTGTTCCAAGCGTCGGGATAATTCGGGCGAATTGTCGTAGCTTGTTCGTAAGAGGCGATCGCCTCTGGATACCGCTGCATTCTCGTCAACACAACTCCCCGGTTGTTCCAAGTATCGGCTAAATCCGGCTGAATTTGCAGGGCGCAATCGTAAGCTGCGATCGCATCTTCGTAGCGGTTTTCAAAGAAACAAGCATCTCCCTGTTTGGCGTAGTCGCCCGCCGTTAATAGCTGTTGATAATTACCGTAGTTAACCGGAGCAAATTCTTGAATTTGGGCATCGGGTAATAACAGGTCTGTTTCTACATCCGCTGGGTGATTTTGGTATTGGATTTCGCCTAAGATACTTTCAGCGTCGGAAATTAAGAGTTTTAATTGAGAGATTGTATCGTAATGGAGACTTTCAATTTCTTGGCGAGCAATTGTTGTCTGCTTGGACAATTTGCCCAACAGAAACCAAACACCGACTCCGGCTGCTGTCGGAAGCAAAGTTAAGGCAATTATGATCCCATTCAGCAGTATCGCTGTCCGCCCGAAAGCAATGTCAACTTCTTCTTGAACTCGATCGCGAATCTCTTCTTTCAGTTGCTGCTGTGACAATTCCTGCTGAACCAACAGTTTCCCAGCCATCGCTTCCGATGCAGAAACGCTACTGACACAGACTAGAATAGTCGAAAGGGCGATCGAGCTAATACTTGTTCTAAAAATACTTGACAAACGCATTGCCTTAGTGATACGCACCTGATTTGCGATTTTCATCTTTCAAGAAATGCTGGTAAAGATGATCCCAGACTAGCTTATTTGTTCAAAAACTCTTAAATACAGGATATCTGTTGTGCAGTCCCCTCCGATCAAATTGCTGACGCAAGAATTGCTAGACGAAGTTGCGGCTTCCTCCCGCAGCAGTCCCCGCCAGCGACAAAACTATAATTTCCACGATTTGTCAGAAAAGGTGCAGCGGTTTGTCAACGTGCTGCAACCGGGGACTTACGTCCGCCCTCACCGACACCTGCGCCCGCCCACAGTTAACGGTTTTGAGTTTTTTGTGGTGATTCAAGGAGAAGTCGGTATTGTTATTTTGAACGAAAACGGTCAAATCCTGCGATCGTTGCGAGTCAGCGCTGCTGGCCCCACCCGCGCTGTGGAACTTCCCGAGGGCACTATTCACACGTTAGTAGCTTTGACACCGGATACTGTGATTTTGGAGTTCAAGGAAGGGCCTTATGACGTGGCGGCGGATAAAGACTTTTTGCCCGGTTTTCCGGTTGAGGGAAGTGCGGCGGCTGGGGAATTGGTTTTGATTTGGGAAGCGGAATTTAACTGTTGACTGTTGACTGTTGACTGTTGACTGTTGACTGTTGACTGTTGACTGTTGACTGTTGACTGTTGACTGTTGACTGTTGACTGTTGACTGTTGACTGTTGACTGTTGACTGTTGACTGTTGACTGTTGACT
>JANMLZ010000066.1:0-43575 GCA_031372825.1 Cyanobacteria bacterium OTE_58_metabat_593
AAAAATTTTTTTTTGCGCCGGCCCCACGGGGGGGGGGGGGCGGGGCGGCCCAAACAATTTTTGGGGTGCGGCCCCCCCCACTGCCGTCTCCTCTATATCATTCCGGTGCAACCGGAATTGATATCATTTTTCAAACCGAAATTTTTGAGACCCATGGGTCTCAAAATTCCTTCAAAGAAAAACCCGATGTTGCAGTGAGGGCATTTGGCGGCGGACTTGTTCTAGCCGATCGGGATTAATCTCTGCGATCGCCACGCCCGGTTCCTCACCCGCATCTGCCAAAACCGCACCCCAAGGGTCTACAATCATCGCGTGACCGTGAGTTTGACGGCGGCCGTAGTGGTGTCCAGTCTGTGCCGGGGCGATCGTATAACAAGTATTCTCGATCGCCCTAGCTTGCAACAAAACCTTCCAATGATCCTTGCCAGTGTAGGCCGTAAACGCCGCCGGCACGAACAAAACATCCGCACCCTTATGTGACAAATGCCTGTACACTTCCGGGAACCGCACGTCATAGCACACCGAAAGTCCCAGCGTCCCCAAATCCGGCGACACGTAAACCGGCGGCAAATCTTCGCCAGCTTTCACCGTGCTCGATTCCCTGTAAGTAATCCCGTCTGGGACATTCACATCAAACAAATGTACTTTTTTGTACCTGGCAACTTCGCTGCCGTTTTGGTCTACCAGCAAACAAGTATTGTATACCTTCCCCCCATCCGTCGGCACTGGAAATCCGCCACCCAGAATCGTCACCTGGAAGCGCCTTGCCATTGTTTTGAGGAATTTTTCGCTCTCTTGTCCGATCGCCTCTGAACAAGCAATCTTCTCCTCCTCTTCTCCCATAAACGAGAAATTTTCTGGTAAGGAAACTAACTCCGCACCTTGACGCACTGCCAAGTCGATTAATTCCTCTGCCTGAACCAAATTTTTTTGCAGGTCAGGCAAGCTAGTCATTTGAATTGCTGCGGCAAGATAAGACTTCATCGATTCAAAATATTAGTCATTAGTCATTAGTTATTAGTCAGTGGTTATTGGTTATTGGTTATTGGTTATTAGTTATTGGTTATTGGTTATTAGTGAGGCTATACAAATGCCCTATTCCCTATTCCCTATTCCCTATTCCCTATTCCCTATTCCCTATTCCCTATTCCCTATTCCCACCGCACTGTTACTGAGAAAGGCTATATAGTTTGAGAGTTTTGATGTTTGAGTTTTAAATTAACCTTTAACTCAAAACTCAAAACTCAAAACTCTCAACTTTTCCGCCGTAGATTTTGCGACCTAATTTCGGTCAAATCTTAAGGCATCGGATGGAAAAGCAAGTCAGGAAAAAAGCGGTTAAATTCAATCAAAGCCGCGCCTTGAATAGATAGCCAAAGGATAGCCAATACTGGTGCGGTCGAAAGAAACTTGACAAAATATTGCATGAATTCTGCTCCTGAAAATTTGAGACAGTTGGTAATTGCCGATCGGTAAGCGCGCTAATTGCTAATTGGCAGTTAATCGATTAACTACTAGCTATTAGTTCTGGATTTCCCAATTTTAGCGGGGAGAAACAGTAATTTCGTCGTCCTTGGCAAACATTTCACCAGTGGTGAGTTCTTTGAGAGCTGCCAGAGGCCATAAAACGCCGCTCAGCATAGATTTGATTGCCAAAGGAACATCGATAATAATCTCTTTTTCCTCTGGAGTTGCTGATTTTTTGCTAACTTGCAGGTAAGCGCGGCCTACCCAACCAATCCAACCAGCCATATACAAGAACAGTATGCTAGGAATCAAAAAGTCTCCTGCTTTGCTCAAGTTGCCGTCTACGATCAAGTGTGGGTATCCTTCCGGGCCGCACAAAGCTTGAGAATAGCGATCGAATCTGGCTTTTGCAGAGGCGGGGTCGCCATTGGTAGAACGTGCATTTTTAGCAAGTTCCTTGAATGCAGGAGAGTCTTTGCACGGCACTAAATTGTAAGCCGAAGCAACGGGAGCAAAACTGAACCACAGACTAACCACTAAAATTGCAGCAAACAATCGTCGCATGAAATTGTTTCCTTTTGTTACAAAACAATAAGTTTTTTTTACAAGCATTTCAACTTGCCGATCGCGAATCCAGATTACCGCATTTGTTGACCGTCTAAAGTATCGATCGCGGATGCGGCAAAGCCCAATAGAATCAGGGATTCGCGTTTCATAGGTTAGTGCCGAGCTAGCAAAATCGCGAGGATATTACCTGACGGGGCAGATACTCCCGATCGCCATAACCTGAGTACAAGTATAGCGGGGGACTTGCGCCTTTATTAGTTAAGCTAGCAATAGCAATAGCTAACCTATCAAATTAAATTACCAGTTAATGGCAACCATTTTCGCGATCGAAACAAGTTGTGACGAAACAGCAGCAGCGATTGTTAAGAATCGTCAAGTTTGCAGCAATGTTGTAGCATCACAAATTAAGATCCACGAACAGTACGGGGGAGTAGTTCCAGAAGTAGCTTCGCGGAGTCACCTAGAAATGCTCAATCAGGTAATTGCCCAGTGTCTGTCTGAAGCCAACCTGAGTTGGTCACAAATTGACGGCATTGCAGCGACTTGTGCCCCCGGTTTAGTAGGTGCATTGTTAGTCGGGCTGACAGCAGCGAAAAGCTTGGCAATAGTCCACCAAAAACCCTTTTTAGGCGTCCACCACCTCGAAGGACACATCTACGCTTCTTACCTTACCGAACCGGACTTGCAGCCGCCGTTTTTGTGTTTGTTAGTTTCCGGGGGACACACCAGCTTAATTCATGTCAAAGATTGCGGTGTTTATGAAACAGTAGGACAAACGCGCGACGATGCAGCCGGCGAAGCTTTTGATAAAGTTGCGAGATTGTTGCAGCTAGGATATCCAGGCGGGCCGCTGATGGACAAATTGGCAGCCCTTGGCAATCCCCAAGCATACCCCCTGCCCGAAGGCAGAATTTCGCTACCAGGAGGCGGATATCATCCCTATGACAGCAGTTTTAGCGGGTTGAAAACAGCAGTTTTGCGATTAGTACAGACACTGAAAAAACAAGATATTAGTGCCGGCGGCGAAGGCATCTTGGCTGCATCTACAATTAATGATATTGCGGCGAGTTTTCAGGAAACAGTAGCTAAGGGTTTAACAAAAAGATCGATCGACTGCGCCTTAAATTTCGGGCTTACCACTATTGTAGTCGGTGGCGGAGTTGCAGCAAACAGTGGACTCCGAAAACACTTACAAGCAGCAGCAGCCAAAAACAACTTGCGAGTATTGTTTCCCCCATTAAAATATTGCACAGATAATGCAGCAATGATCGGCTGTGCGGCGGCCGAACACTTGCAGCGAGGGCACGCATCGCCGCTGACTTTAGGCGCCAATTCAAGAATGGCCGTCAGCGATATTATGGAACTATACAATTTTACTGTTAACTGTTAACTGTTAACTGTTAACTGTTGACTGTTGACTGTTGCAGAATTAATGCAAAAAATTGCTTGACGCGCAAATTATTGCCGTAAGGTACGCATTTCGCACTCTACATATTGACTGTTAATCAGGTAAGGTGCGTCGCTTTGAGATTGTCGCTCTTTTTTAGGATTTAAGGGTGGCGACGCACCCTACAGCTACTTGGTAACAGTCAACCGTCAACAGTCAACCGTCAACAGTCAGCAGTCAACAGTCAACAGTCAACAGTCAACAGTCAACCGTCAACCAAACCATGAAAATCCGTGACGCAGTAGAAAGCGATTTACCAGCAATTGTCCAAATATACAATGCAGCAATACCAGGGAGAATGGCAACAGCAGATTTAAAACCTGTTTCAGTCGAAAGCCGCCTCGCGTGGTACAGAGAACATTCTCCCAATTCCTTGCCGATTTGGGTAATGGAATCAGAACAAAAGATTGTTGGCTGGCTGAGTTTTCAGCTTTTCTACGGACGCGCCGCCTATCAGCATACAGCAGAAGTTAGCATCTACGTCGCGCCCGATCGCCAACGCTGCGGAATCGGACAAAAATTATTGCAATCCGCAATTGTGCGGAGTCCAGAATTGCAGCTTAAAACACTCATGGGCATAATTTTTGCACACAATCAGCCGAGTTTAAGATTGTTCGAGAAATTTGGCTTTCAGCAGTGGGGATATCTGCCGCAAGTCGCCGAACTTGACGGCGTGGAAAGAGACGTGATAATTCTCGGCTTGCGTTGTCTGTAGGGACTTAGGCGAGAGCCCTTGATCGTGTTAACTTAACATTAAATGTAGTACCGGTCTGCTGTTTGACGATATAGGCCCAGATCCCCCCTAACCCCCCTTAAGAAGGGGGGGACAGGAAGCGCTCAAAGTCCCCCTTCTTAAGGGGGATTTAGGGGGATCTAGACTTAGGGAAAAACGAGATTTTTCAAGGATCTGATGTTTGCTCAATCTGCTAAAATTGTAATTTCATCCAAAGATGCGATCGCCACATCAGCCTTTTCCAAATGACTAACCCGGGCATTTCCCCAACAAATCCCGATACAGCCAGCCGCGCCCGCATTTTTCCCCATCTGAATATCGCCCGCCGAATCTCCCACCATCAAAGTTGCTGCGGGATTTACTCCCAGTTTCTCGCAAGCTTGCAAAAACAATTTCGGATCGGGTTTGTGAAGCGTTGAATCCACTCCCATTTCTAACTGAATGTAGTCGGCTAATGCGTGGTGTTTCACAAACTTTTGCACCGCTTCTGTTGTAGCAGCCGAAAGAATTCCCAGTTTTAAACCAGCTTCCGAAAGAGATTTCAATACTTCCAAACTGCCGACAAATAAAGGAGAAGTAGCACTATTTTTAAACATTTCGTCAGCTTCGTCAAAAGCGCGGCGCGCAATAGTTAAAGATTCCAACCATCCCCTGCCGGTTTCGGCGATGTATCCCGCCGCCACAATTTCGTTTTCTCGGCGACTACCGACTGCTAGCAAACCCGTGGGATCGAGGCTACTTCCTTCGATACCGAAAGCCATTTGTAAAGGCTCTCCAACGCCGGGAATTTGAGCGTCTGCGAGGCGCGATCGCTTCATCCCCAAAAGTCTCAAAAATTCTTGAGAATCCTCTAGAGTGCCGTCTTTGTCAAAGATTACGGCTTGGATATTCGTGAAGGTAATGCCCCGACATTTAATAGTTACCAAGAATCATAACTCCCTAAGTTTTTTATTTTTTTCTATTTTCTCATCCTTTCATGTTTTTGGCAATTGGTATCAGAATTATTTATCTCTCTTTTCTCTTCCTCTGCGCTCTCTGCGCTCTCTGTGGTTAAATCATTCCGAAACAATCGCCAACAATGATAATTCCCAATCAAACATTCTTTTCAGCAACTAAATTGGCAACAATTAATGCTAGTTGAACGGGCTTCACAGGCTTGGAAATATGCTCGTTGAAACCAGCTTCGATCGCCCTTTGCCGCTCTTTATCGCTCGCATAGGCAGTCAGCGCAATGGCTCGGATTTCTCCTCCGGCTGCCGCAGCAAGGGTTCGGACTTCTCGAATCAAGAAATATCCATCTTCCTCTGGCATTCCGATATCCGAGATTAGCACATCGTATCTGCCGGGATTCTCCGTCATAGCCGCGATCGCACTTTTGGCAGATGCAACTGTCAAAACCTCAGCCCCGTAGCTTTCTAGCACAAATTCTAAGAGTTCCCGAGTATCGATCCGATCGTCCACAGCTAAGATGTGCAAGCCTTCGAGAGAGGGGACAATCTCGCTTGAGGCGTTTAAAGACGCTACAGAAGCAGTTGGCTCTATATCGATCGCCGGTGTCAACTCTGGAGGTAGCGATCGCAACGGCAATCTCAGAGTCATTGTAGTTCCTTGTCCCTCACCCGGACTATCGGCTTGCACCGTTCCCCCGTGCAATTCTACCAGATGGCGCACGATCGACAAACCCAATCCCAGCCCTTGATTCGCCTTCGTGCTGCTGGAATCGCCTTGATGGAAACGATCGAAAATATACGGCAAGAATTCGGGCAGAATCCCTTTTCCGGTGTCGCTGACTCGAAGTTGAGCGCGATCGTCGATCGCCTCTAAGACAACTTCCACTCGTCCCGCCGCTGGAGTAAACTTAATGGCATTAGATAGCAGATTCCACACAACTTGCTGCAAGCGAGCAGCATCGCCTAAAACAGTCGCAGAACTGCACTGCGAAACAATTTGGATGTTTTTGGCATCCGCTGATAATTGCACCCCGTCGATCGCACTTTGTACCACCACAACCAGATCGACTGGACTGCGATCGAGAGTGAGTTTGCCGTTGGTAATCCGGGAAATATCGAGGATATCTTCGATTAACTGAGATTGCGCCCTCGCGCTGCGTTCGATCACCTCTATAGCGCGATTAGCGACGGCTTCCTTAAGCTGCCCCGTTTTCAGCAGTTGTGCCCATGCCAGGATCGGAGTCAGGGGGTTGCGGAGCTCGTGGGAGAGATTCGCCAGAAATTCATCTTTAGCACGGTTAGCGTTTTCTGCCTGTTGGCGGGCCAACTGTTCCTGCTCCAACAACCGCGCTAGCTCCATCTCCAACTGCTTGCGATCGGTGATATCCTCGATCGACAACAAAATCATTAAAGCTTTGTCTTCTCGTTCAAGTTTACAAGCATTCAGCAGCATAGTTTTCTGCCCAATCTGCTCAAATACGTGATCTAACTCAAAGTTGTGAAGCTGAACCTCACTAACCAGGATATCTTCCAATATCGATCGCAATTGCGGGATATTCCACTGCCCATTTCCCAATTCAAACAGCGAAATCTTCGATGTTTCTGGGGATGAAACCTGAAACGTTTCATAGAACGATCGATTCGCTTTATTCACTCGGAAATCAGCATCTAGCGCGACTAAAGGCGTTTGCACAGTTTCCACGATCGTTTCAGCGTAGTTTCGGGCATCCTCCAAGGTGGCGGCACTGCGTTTGAGCGCGTCAATATCGATCAAAACCATCACCACACCGTCAATCTGGTTTTCCGTGGTGCGATAAGGACGAATGCGGATGTTGTACCAATATCCCGATAAAGTTTGGACTTCTTGTTCTTTGGTTTGGAGAGTATCAATCACCTGCAAAATCATCTGTTCCAAGTCGGGAACGTCAAGAGTCGATCGGATGTCGCTAAAAGGTCGTCCAATATCTGTCGGAATCAGATTAAAAAGTCCCTGCGCCGTTGGCGTAAAGCGTCGAATCTGTAAATCGTTTGCCAGCATTAAGATCGGGATATTGATACTCGCAAAGAAATTTGTCAGATCGTTATTGAGCTGGCTTTGTTCCAGATATTGGCTGCGAAGTTCCTCGTTAGTGGTGGTGAGTTCCTCGTTAGTGGCTTGAATCTCTTCTTTGGCAGTTTCTAACTCCTCGTTGGTGCTTTGCAACTCCTCATTGCTCGAGAGGATTTCTTCGTTCGCAACTTTGAGGTCTTGGTTGAGATTTTCCTGCTCTTTAATCAGCGATTGCAGGTGCACTAGAGCCGCCGTTTTTTCTTGGTTAGCGGTGGCAAGTGCCTGCCTCAGCAGCTCATTTTCAGGATCTAAAGCACCTTCGCCGCTTTGAGAAGTGAGGGTGGACAAGTCGATCGCTACGACGGGTAAAACTTCTTGAAATACCACCAAAAAATAGCGTGCTGTGGAGGTGTGGGGTTGAAACGGCATCACCTCAATATTGACGGTAGTCGATCGTCCGCCCGATTCAACCAATATCCTTTCTTTCCTAACCGTCACGTTTTGCGTTTGTGCCTCATAAATCGCCGTGCGAAGCTCAACCAGCAATCCTGCCCTTGCCATTTTTAGCAAGTTTAAGTCCGGCATCCCGGCTGCGACTCTAAAGTAAAAATCGATGTCTCCGCGCACTTGCAGGATTTTCATCTCCTCGTTGACAAGCACGCTGGCTGGGGCATAGCGATTCAAAATCAGTTGGTCAGTTTCTCGCTCTAAGTCAAAGCTATCCATTAAATTTTCTACATTCCTTCCCGGTTGTTGAGCAGCTTGAGCGACGGGATAGGAACTCGGCGTAAACGAAAAAATGGAACGAGTATCAGTCAACTTTTTGGCATAAATTTTAGACTTTTTATGGACTACCGTAAATAATGATGTAAATTTTCCGGTACTCTCAGAAGTGCCTAACAGGAGAAAGCCAGTTGGGTTAAGACTGTAATGAAAAATCGGGATTACTTTTTTTTGCAATGACTCTGCCAAGTAGATCAGCACATTGCGACAGCTAACTAAATCGAGATTGGAAAAAGGCGGGTCGCTACCTAAGTCTTGTCGGGCAAATACACACAGTTCGCGGACTGCTTTGCTGATTCGATAGCTACCAGTTTCTTCGGGAATAAAGAAACGAGCACGTCGCTGTGGTGAAACATCTACCATCTGGTTTTCTGAGTAGACGCCAGACCTCGCTTTGCCGATCGCCTGTTCGCTAATGTCCGTAGCAAAAATTTGGATCGGCGGCGGGATAATTCGATCGCTCAAAAACTCTAACAAACAAATGGCGATCGAATAAACTTCTTCACCTGTAGAACATCCCGCCACCCAAATCCGAATCGGAGCACTTGCCGATTTATTTTGGGTAATCGTGGGAAAAACCAGCTCTTTTAACTTTTCAAAGGCTTCGGGATCGCGGAAGAAACTGGTAACGTGGATCAGGATTTCTTCATACAAAGCTGTGACTTCAGCCGAATTTTTTCGCAGGTTTTTGGCGTAATCATCCAAGCTCTCCAGCTTGTACAACACCATCCGCCGCTGGATGCGTCGAGCGATCGTGGTGCGTTTGTAGTGGGTAAAATCAACGCCTGTGGTCGATTTCAGCAGCGCAAAAATAGTTGTCAGGGCATCTCCCAGTTCGGGCGATTCCTCAACTTTTGTCAGGAAAATCGGGCCAGAGAGAAGCGGACTGTGACTATAGTTTGCCAATTCCTCGGCAATTTTTTCCGGCGGCAGCACAAAATCGACATTCCCTGTAGCAACAGCAGTATTCGGCATACTATCAAATTTTGCCGTGTCTTGACATTGAGCAAAAGTCATGCCTCCGACTGCTTTGATTGCCTTGAGTCCCAGCGAACCGTCTCCGTCTCCCCCGGATAAAACTACGGCGATTGCTTTGTGCCCGCGATCGATCGCCAATGAGGTAAAAAACGCATCTCCCGGCATATATTTGCCATAAATCTTCTCGCGCGGGGATAGTTTCAGCACGCCTTTAGATAGCACCATTTTGGCGTTGGGCGGAATCACGTAGACTTGATTCGGCTCTACAACCATGCCGTCTTGTGCCTCACTAACAGGCATTTTCGTCATTCTCGCCAGAATCTCGCTCAGCAGACTTTTGTGATCGGGGGCTAAATGCTGAATCAGCACAAACGCCATACCGGTATCTATCGGTAAATGGCTCAGTAACCCGGTGAAGGCTTCCAACCCTCCTGCTGAGGCGGCAATCCCCACAATCGGAAAGGGGGCATCGGTTTCGGCTGATTGTTCGATGTCGAGGGCGACTGGTGCGATCGAGTCCGGTATATTTGCCTCAGAAGTGCTCATAGAAATGTTCCGATAAATCCCGTATTTGTCAACGGAAATGATTTCAATCGATCTTCTGTCATTTTTAGCGTAGCTAAAAATGACAGAAGATCGATCAGTTGATATTTATTCTCTTTTGATAAAAAATTAATTTAAAAAAAAGAGGGCGTTCCCTCCTTAATTAATAACAGTGATGCCGATATTATTCGACTATCGCCGGAGGTATTTCTGTCAATACCTCTAATGTTGTAGCTTCGGTTACTGGTTCGGATGTAGCTTCGGTTACTGGTTCCGTTGTAGCTTCAGTTACTGGTTCGGGTGTAGCTTCGGTTACTGGTTCCGCGACTACTTCGGGTGTAGCTTCCGTTACTGCTGCGGTTGTTTCTTCCGGCAAATCTTCTTCCATTGCTGACGGTACATCTTCGAGTATTTCATCGGAGAGTTCATCATCAGCATCAGTTGAGTCTACAGGAACGTCTATGCCTGCTTTAGCTTGCTTTTGAGCGAGCATTTTCTCGCGGAACTTAGCTGCCATTTCTTCAGCTTTTTCGTACACCAATTCACGATTTTTGACCATCGCGCCCGGTTCCGGTTCCAACTGCTTGGTGGAGAGAGAAATCCGGCCTCTATCAGCATCCAAGTCAATGATCATCACTTTCACTTCGTCGTTGACATTGAACACGCTGTGAGGCGTATCGATGTGATCGTGCGAAATTTCCGAGATGTGCAGCAAGCCGCTGACGCCGCCAATGTCGATGAAAGCACCGTAAGGCTTGATGCCGCGCACTGTACCAGTTACCACTTCCCCGACTTCGAGACGGTTCATCTTCTTTTCTACTAAAGCACGGCGGTGGCTGAGCACTAGGCGGTTGCGGTCTTCGTCTACCTCTAAGAATTTTAATGGTAATTCTTCGGCGACTAATTCTTCCTTCGGTTTGCGGGTGCTGATGTGAGAACCGGGAATGAAGCCTCGCAACCCTTCTATTCTCACGAGTGCGCCACCACGGTTGGTAGCAAATACTTGCGATCGAACTGTGGCATCTTCTGCTTGCAGTTGTCGCACTCTTTCCCAGGCCCGCATATACTCAATGCGTCGAATGGACAGGGTTAATTGTCCGTCTTCGTTTTCATCGGTGAGGATGAAAAATTCTCTGGTTTCGTTTGATTGCAATACTTCTTCAGGGCTTTCCACTCGATTGATCGACATTTCCTGAATAGGAATGTACGCTGCTGTTTTAGCACCGATATCAATCAGAGCGCCCCTCGGTTCTATACTAAAAACTGTACCCGCTACTACGTCGCCGGGGCTAAAGTGATAGTCATATTTATCAAGTAAGGCCGCAAAATCTTCGTGAGTAAAGCCGATGTCTTTGACTGTGGTTTTGGTATTGACCATGCGAATAGTTTCCTAGGATTTCTCTCCTTCATGTTTTTCGTTTGCAGGCAGATAACAAAGATTTTGCCAAAAAAGCGGTTAACTTCTTGCAAAATCTTTTACGAAAGTCAGTGGTTGCCAACTTTTGTCCGGTGTAACCGTACACCGGCGCTTGCCATTGCTCTTAATTCCAACCCTATGTTAAAGCGTTTGATTTTTAACATTCAGAGTCCAGTGGATTATTTTGACACTCTCAGGTATCAATAAACTGAGATTCTTCATTCAACGAGCCGACTTGCTGGCGACAGGATTACTCCAGTCTAAGTAGAGGTCGGTTTCTCCAGAAGCGTAAATTTCGGTATGCCCTACCGTATTTAAGTTAGTCACCGATCTTTAGTTAGGTTTTGTTCAAATGCGAGCTTTCCTAAACTGCAACACCGTTAGGTGTGACTACGCACTCAACTAATCCAGTTAAGTTTTTACGTTGTCTAGTTATACTCTATTTTAGACCGATGACGATCATATCACACCCAGCACTCTTACTGAGAAAAAAGAACACTCGCTCGAATGAGAGTCTCGCAGTGTCGCTATTCCTCCCGGCTTTCCTCGCGACAAGGTTTTCAATCTCAAGCGAATATTTCTATAAATTAATTTAAGCGAGCTTAGCTGGGAGTAGCATAGGATGCGGGGCTTTCTCGATCGCACGGCTCATCCGGTTCGGACAAATCTCGGTTATTTTCTGGCCCAGTTTCTGGACACAAAGCTTGATTGAGGGGATTCTGAAGGTGATTTAGGGTATCTACAAAATCTCGGATGCCTTGAAATTGCCGATATACAGAGGCGAAACGGACATAAGCGACTTCGCTGAGCGGGCGCAGGTGCGACAACACAAGCTCCCCAATTTCTGAGCTGGCGAGCTCTCGGAGCGATCGACCTTGGAGTTGCGCTTCGATTTCTTCTGCCAGGGTTTCGAGTTGACTGGAAGACAAACCTGTTTTTTCGCAGGCACGAACCAGTCCCCTGACTAATTTTGACCTGTCAAAAGACTCGCGTTTGCCGTCGCGCTTGATCACCGTAATCGGCACAAATTCTATGCGTTCGTAAGTTGTGAAGCGGTGCTGGCAGCTCAAACACTCGCGCCGCCGCCGAATGCTTTGACCCGATTCGGCTGAGCGCGATTCGAGAACGCGGCTATTTGTGTGTTGGCAGGAGGAACAGCGCATGATTGCTGATTTTAACAGGCGTTGCCTTAAAATTGCAATTCATCTGACCCTGGTGGAGTCAGATGAATTGCTGGACTGAAAATACCGATCGGCTTATTTGCCAATGCGGGGAGGTTCCCGGAAGGCGATCGCAAAAAATATCACGCCTAATGCTAAAGCCAGCATCAAAATGTAAGCAACGCTTTCCATGTTTAAAGTTTCCTTATCTTCCCTTGCTGTATTATTTTATCAGAAAATTGGGTTAAAAACCCCGTCCTTTCAGGACGGCTTTTTGCCATTGTTAAGTAAAATGACAAATCCATCTCCACAAATGAATATGGTAAAATAACCACATCAGACAAGATGTAAAAACCTACCCCCGGACTGGGGGAAAGTCTACGCCCAAAACATTTTTGAGGAGATATGACTACGCACATAAGTGCAAACGTGGTCAGCCTGGGAACCCTAGCAATAGGGATATTAAGACCCAAAAGTCTTAAGAATCCTCGTACCTTTAGGTCGAGGAGTGTCAACTTATTTATTGCTGGTTTTTTGATTAACCAAAAAAACCCGGTTTCTTGAAGAAACCGGGTTTTTGCAGCACCGGGAAAAATTCCCGATGCCCGATGGTGACAAAAATCTAGATAGATTCTTCTTTTCTTGTGCTTCTGTCGCCCAGCTTTTGGAACAAGCCCCACTCGACTTGTTCTTCCATGTCAGCTTCAACTCCAGCAAATACGTCGCGGAAAATAGTCCGAGAACCGTGCCAGATATGGCCGAAGAAGAACAGCAAAGCAAAGCAAGCGTGTCCGAAAGTGAACCAACCGCGAGTTGAAGTGCGGTAAACCCCGTCAGAATTCAAGGTTTCGCGATCGAAGTCAAACACCTCACCCCTTTGAGCAGCACGAGCATACTTCTTAACCTCTAGAGGATTATCAAACGTTTGACCGTTAAGTTCACCCCCGTAGAAGCTGACGGTAACTCCGCTTTGTTCAAAGCTGTACTTTGATTCAGCACGACGGAATGGGATGTCAGCGCGAACGACTCCATCTTTATCCGTCAAAATTACTGGGAAAGTTTCAAAGAAGTTGGGGAGGCGGCGCACCGACAATACCCGACCTTCGCTGTCAGTAAATACTGGATGGCCCAGCCAAGTTTTAGCAATGCCGTCGCCGTTGACCATTGCGCCAGCGCGGAACAAACCACCTTTAGCAGGAGAGTTGCCTACGTAGTCGTAGAAAGCCAATTTTTCGGGAATTCGCTCGTAAGCTTCTTGGAAATTAGCGCCACCGGCTAAGCTAGCTTGAGCTCTGCGATCGATCTCTTGTTGGAAATAGCCGCCATCCCACTGATAGCGAGTCGGGCCAAAAAGCTCGATCGGAGTAGCAGCAGAACCGTACCACATCGTACCCGCAACCACAAAAGCTGCAAAGAACACAGCAGCGATACTGCTAGAAAGTACAGTTTCGATATTCCCCATCCGCAGGGCTTTGTAAAGACGTTCTGGCGGCCGCACTGTCAAGTGAAACAAACCAGCAATTACGCCGACTACGCCCGCTGCAATGTGGTGAGCCACGATGCCACCCGGATTGAACGGATCGAAGCCTTCAGGGCCCCAGGAAGGAGCCACTGGCTGGACGTGACCGGTCAGGCCGTAGGGGTCGGACACCCACATTCCCGGGCCAAAGAGTCCAGAGAGGTGGAATGCGCCGAAGCCGAAGCACAGCAAGCCAGACAGGAACAAGTGAATCCCAAACATTTTGGGCAAATCGAGGGCGGGTTCACCGGTGCGAGGGTCTCTGAAGAGTTCCAAGTCCCAAAATACCCAGTGCCAGACTGCTGCTAAAAACAGCAAGCCAGAGAGGATGATGTGAGCAACAGCGACGCCTTCAAAAGACCAAAAGCCCGGATCGACGTTGCCTTCGCCTGTGATGCTCCAACCGCCCCAAGAACCCGTCACTCCCAAGCGGGTCATAAAGGGTAGTACGAACATCCCTTGACGCCACATCGGGTTCAGAACTGGGTCTGTGTGGTCAAAAACTGCTAGTTCGTAAAGGGCCATTGAGCCGGCCCAGCCTGCCACGAGGGCAGTGTGCATTAAGTGTACAGAAATCAATCGACCTGGGTCATTTAAGACGACTGTGTGTACGCGATACCAGGGTAATCCCATTGACTGCGCTTCTCCAACGTGTAAGTGATGATCTTTATTTTGACGGAATAATCAGATTCTTAATCCCAAGCAGTTGCCTGCGGGGTTTAAATTCTGCCTTCTGCCTTCTGCTTTCTGCCTTCGAGGGTGGAGGCGTAAAAAATGAAAGTTATTTAAAGAAGTGTATCGAGTGTTAGAGCCGATTGCAATATGTTCGGCATTATATTAGTGGCGGATTGCCCATTTCGCAGCGGGCGGCGATCGTCCCAAGCCTTTCGAGGACTTGCTCGGCATCGATCAGTCTGGTAAGCGTGACGTTGCCGATATTTTTTGCCGGATCGGCGGGATCGAGGGTTGCTCCGGGTTGGACTTCTACCATGAGTACGGCGTCTTCTACGCGGTAGAGCCACATTTTTTGGTTGCGATCGAAAAGACAGAGGTTGAGCTGTTGGATGTCCGGCTGGCGTCTCCAACCCGCTGCTGTCCACTCGCCACCAACCCCCCAGACGCGCCCGACTTTCCAGCCGTCGGATAAGAAAAAATATTTCATTTGTTGTGTACGCTTGTTGAGATTTTTTTGTCTAACATAGCGCAAAACTGCAATTGTACGGAATTATTGAACTGCGAAGAGGCTGATGACGCGAAGGAAGAGCAGATGTAGGTAATATGCTAGCAGTTGGGGAGCAATCTACAGAATTGTCAGATAAGTTGCGATCGGGCTCGCTAGGCAAAAGATCCAATCTTTAAGCTATCCCTTGAATTAATGGCTGAAGAAATGATCTTGCAAGACTTACGAAAAGCCAGGAAATTTACTCGAATTCGCATGGCAGAATTATTAAAGTTGTTTGCAGCGTGCAAAATTTTGGATTAGCTGAGAGTATTTAGGCAAGTAGCTTGGGTTAGGTTGGCTCGACGGTGGCGAGGGTTAGTCCATAATGAACGGCGGTGGCGGCAATGAATCGATCTGCGGGGTCTTGGTGTATGAGATCTAGTTGACGGCTCATAATCGCAATTTCATTGGTGAGGATTGCTTCTTTTGTGTCGAGTTCTTGTAGGCTTTTTTGAATCCATTTTTCTGGTGTGGGTTCTAGGGTTAATCTTCCTTTTTCGGCGAGTAGTAGGGTTTCCCAAATGCTAATGGGACTTAACCAAAGTTCGTTTTCTTCGTTAGCGATCACCGTTTGTAAAGTGGTTGATAGGCGAGGATTCCCAAGATGATACCAAAGCCAAATGTGGGTATCTAGTAAGAGTTTCATGACAGGGCATCCCAAGTTACGAGGTTAGAGGTTGGCTCGACTATATCTCCGATAATTTTGCCGCTATCTTTGGCAGATCCGAAGGCTGCTCGTTTACTTTTTTTGATGGGGGAGATAATGGCAACAGGTCGATCGTTTTGGGCGATGGTGAGCGGTTCGCCTGTTTGTATGGCTTGGGTGAGTAGGGCTTGGATGGTTTCGGGAAGGTCGGAAAGGGCGATCTGTGTCATGGTGTTGGTGGGGTTAAGGGATCAGGATTTACCGTATATCGATTTTAAGTTGTTGTGCATCTAGATTATACTATTATGATATTAGAGGGGAGAGGATTTGACGATTGTCGATATGAACTCGAAATATACAATTTAAATCCACAATACCTTTTGATCTGTTACGGCGTTGGTGATGAGGGCGCTTCAATATTCTTTTAAGAGTTGAATTATTCAATCTAAAATCTAAAATCTAAAATCTAAAATCTAAAATCGAATGACTGCACAAACCCCAGTACAATTCCAAGACAGTTTCGACATCATCGTAGTTGGTGCCGGACACTCTGGCTGCGAAGCCGCCCTCGCCACTTCTCGCCTCGGTTGTCGCACTCTTCTCCTCACCCTCAACCTCGATAAAATTGCGTGGCAACCCTGCAATCCCGCTGTCGGTGGCCCGGCTAAAACTCAACTGACTAACGAAGTGGATGCGTTAGGTGGTGAAATTGGCAAAATGGCCGATCGCACTTACCTGCAAAAACGCATCCTCAACTCTTCGCGAGGCCCAGCAGTCTGGGCGCTGAGAGCACAGACAGACAAGCGGGAATATGCCGCTGTGATGAATAATATTGTTGAAAATCAAGAGAATTTGACCATCCGGGAAGCGATGGTAACAGACTTAGTTTTGGGCAAAAACGAAGAAGTGATCGGAGTTGAAACATACTTCGGTGTCGCTTTTGAATGCAAAGCCGTAATTCTGACCACAGGCACTTTTTTAGGTGGCACAATTTGGGTGGGCAATAAGTCGATGCCGGCCGGACGCGCTGGAGAATTTGCCGCCGTTGGTTTGACGGAAACTCTGAATCGTTTGGGGTTTGAAACTGGTAGATTGAAGACTGGAACTCCGGCAAGAGTTGACAAACGAACTCTCGATTATACGAACCTAGAACCGCAGCCGGGAGATGCAGATGTTCGCTGGTTTAGTTTCGATCCAGAAGTTTGGGTGGAACGGGAACAAATGCCTTGTTACCTGACTCGAACTACGCCCGAAACTCACCAATTAATTAGAGACAATTTGCACCTTTCTCCTGTTTACGGCGGCTGGGTTGATGCCAAGGGGCCGCGCTACTGTCCGAGTATTGAAGATAAGATTGTCCGGTTTGCGGATAAGGAAAGTCATCAGATTTTTATTGAACCCGAAGGGAGAGATATTCCTGAACTTTATATCCAAGGATTTTCGACTGGTTTACCGGAAACTTTGCAATTGCAAATGCTGCGGACTCTTCCCGGTTTGGAAAAGTGCGAGATGATGCGTCCGGCTTATGCTGTGGAGTATGATTATTTGCCGGCTACTCAGTGTTTTCCGACGCTGATGACTAAGAAGATTGAAGGGCTATTTTGCGCGGGTCAGGTGAACGGTACGACTGGATATGAGGAGGCGGCGGCACAGGGGATTGTGGCGGGGATTAATGCGGCTAGATTCGCGAAAAATCAGGAGATGATTGTGTTTCCGCGCGAGCAAAGTTATCTGGGGACTTTGATTGACGATTTGTGTACGAAGGATTTGCGGGAACCTTACCGGATGTTGACTTCGCGATCGGAATATCGGTTATTATTGCGATCGGACAATGCGGATCAACGCTTGACTCCGCTGGGACGGGAAATTGGCTTGATTGGCGATCGGCGTTGGGAGTTATTTGAGCAGAAACAAGCTAATATTGTAGCGGAGAAGAAACGCTTGTATTCGACGCGGGTGAAGGAACACGAGGAATTGGGCAAGCAAATTTTAGCTGAAAGCCAACAATCGATTAAAGGTTCAATTACTCTAGCTGATTTATTGCGTCGTCCCGGTTTTCATTATGTCGATTTAGAACGGTACAATTTAGGCGATTCTAGTCTGAAGTTGGCGGAGAAAGAAGGTGCAGAAATCGATATCAAATATTCTGGCTATCTGCAAAAACAGCAAAATCAAATTGATGAAATTGTGCGACACGAACGCCGACAATTGCCGGGAGATTTGGATTATATGGCAATTACAACTCTCTCGAAGGAGTCGCGGGAAAAGTTGACTAAGGTGAGGCCGCTGACTATTGGCCAAGCATCGAGGATTGGTGGGGTGAATCCGGCTGATGTTAATGCTTTGTTGATTTTTCTGGAAGTGCGAAACCGTCAGCAGCCTGCTGGTGTGGGAAAATAATCGGATTCGATAGGCGCGCAGGAATCAGAAACCGGGTTTCTTCCTAAAATCTGATTGGGATGCGTAAATTATTGCAGAAACCCGGTTTCTTGGACTAGGCGCGCGCGGGGCACATAAACCGAATTTCAAACCACTATAAAGACCATATCACTGATTAATTAACCACTAACCACTCCTTGAATTTAATTTATGCTGATTCAGAAGATTATCCAAGAATTGCAAGATATCCCCGAAGACAAACTCGCACAACTTTACGATCTGATTCACTACTTTCGTCTCGGTTTAGGCAGAGAGAATGCACAGCCGCGCACTCCCGGTTTACTGAAGGGAAAACTTGGAGATGCTTTCTTTGAACCTTTACCAGAAGAGGAACTACAGCAATGGGAATGAGCTACATCCTCGACACCCACATTTTGCTGTGGTGGCTGTTTAATGACCCCAAACTCAACAACGACTGCCGAGACATAATTCGCAACCCAGATAGTCACATTTTTGTCAGCAGCGCCTCCGCCTGGGAAATTGCGACCAAATACCGCATCGGCAAACTTCCCGAAGCTAAACAGCTAGTCGAGGAATATTCCCAGATACTGCATCAGGCCAAATTTATCGAACTCGCCATCACCGCAGCCCATGCCCTCAGAGCCGGAAGCCTGCCCATTCCCCACCGCGATCCCTTCGATCGCATGATCATGGCACAGGCTGAACTGGAAATTTTGCCCGTTATTACCTATGATGAAGCCTTCCAGACGGGGCTGATTCAGGTCATTCCCTCCGTCAAGTAAAAATGATGGACGAAGCCGAAACCCGCGCTGAATTAATCGACATTTGTTCTGGTCGTCTTGGTAGTCCGGATCAAAGCCCTGTGTTAGGAAAAAGCTATAATAAAAATGTTTAAACCTAGGAGAGTGAAGAGTGGTTGATCCAGTAGGCTTATCGGCAGGTGCGATTGCAACCTTAGTTGCTACAAAAGCTTTTGAGAAGACAGGCGAAAATCTCAGTGAGAGTACATGGAACTTAGTCAAGAAGTTCTTACGTTCGTTGAAACTTCAAGATCCCGCTACGGCGGTAGCAATTGAAAAGGTAGCTCGACAACCCGAACTAGCAAAGCAGCAGCCGGATAATTTTGATCTTGCACTACTAATCAGTAAAGTAGAAGATGCTGCAAGAGATAATTTAGAGGTGAGGCAAGACATTCAAGCTATTGCAGATATAATCAATCAGCCTCAGTCAAAACTGGCGGATCAAATTGGAGTTCTAAATCAAAATGTCCAAAATGTTGATATGAGAGGATCTCGTTTTTTCTAACAGATCCGTCAGCGCTCTTTCTGACGGAAGTAAAGATTCCACTTCCTCAACAAGCTAATAGATGGAAAAAACTACTTCCACTTTCTAGGGTGTCAATAGCTTGCTGGGCATCGGTAGGTGTGATAGGCTTACTCCTCTATAGTCTCTTATACCCAGTTTCTCCAAAGCTTAACTTGGTTGAAACTATTGATGCAAAGTCAAATATTGTTTCAATCGCTTCTAACGCTGAAACCTCATTCTTTGTTGGAGGTAGTCGCTACAGTCCTATACAAGTAAGAGATTGGAAGACAAAAAGTTTGTATAAGCGTTTTGGTATTTCTTCTCAAGATGTTTGGGATGTTGCAATTAATCATGATGGTAAAATGCTTGCTAGTGCTCATCGTACAGAGAAGGTAGTCAAATTATGGGATTCACAAAGTGGTCAGTTATTAGGAACTTTAAACGGTCACTTAAGTGACGTTCGCTCAGTTGCATTTAGTCCAGATGGGGTATTTCTTGCTAGTGGAAGTGCAGATAGGACGGTTAAAATTTGGAGAGTATTAGATCAGAAGCTGAGCTATACATTTTCAGATCATACAGATACCGTAACATCGGTAGTATTTAGTCACGAGGGTAAACTTTTAGCTAGTGCTAGTGATGATAGAACCATCAGAATATGGGACGTAAAAGAACACAAGCTAATCAAAACTCTTGAGGGTCACTTAGGACAAGTTCTATCTATTACTTTTAGTCCAAATGACCAAATTCTTGTCAGTAGTAGCGGTGAAAATGGATTTACTAACCAGCATGAAGATAGTATTAAAGTATGGAATCTAAGAACTGGTGAAGTTTTGCATACACTAACTGGACATCTTGATTGGGTGTGGGATGTTGCAGTGAGTCCAGATGGTAAGAAAATTGCAAGTTGCAGTTACGATAACGATGTAAGGCTATGGGAACTTAGCACAGGTAAACTGCTTGGAGTTGGTGAAGGTCATCTAAAAGCTGCTTTTTCAGTTGTATTTAATCCCGATGGGAAAACTTTTTTGAGTAGTTCTGACGACGGCACTCTTATGCTCTGGCAAGTTGGGGATTCGTACTAAAAACAAGATGTGGGTGGTCTTCTAGCACCACCTACATCTTGAACTATATGTCACTATTTATGGCTAGTTCCTTCTATTGGCACTACTTGTGCTTCTAGTATTAGCGCTACTTGTGCTCCGAGTATTAGCACTACTTGTACTTGGACCGGAGGTTGTCGAGTTAGATACGTTGTCGCAGACGCGAGTACGCTGAAGTTTCCCAGTCCAACGATTTCGTTTATTTTCCCACTTACAAACTCGCGCTGCTTCAGCCGATTCTGGTAGGCCTACAATTACCGAGAGTGCGAGAAAACCAAATAGGACTGACGAAGCTATGACTTTTCGCATAAAACATCTCCTAGTTCCAGGAAGGTTGCTTGAAAAATAGTTGTTAGTAAGGTAGATGCTTTCACACGCTTATTATAACTTGTACAAAAGTATTTGTGCAGGGAATTAAGAAAATTTTGGCTCTATGTAAAATTTTCTAGTTGGGGCAAACAAAAACCTATAGCACTTAACTTTCCCGCAACCTCGATCTTTCTGTTCGATCGCCCCCAATGACAAGAGTAAAGCATTTGGACGCAAAACAACAGCTTTGCAACATGGCCCAAATACTTCACCCAAACATCACATCACCCATTTCCCACCGGTATCCGCACAGTAAACACAGAGCCTTTCCCCTCCTCGCTTTCCACCGAAATCTCGCCGCCCATCATCTGACAGTAGTGGCGGCTAATTGTCAGCCCCAATCCAGTGCCGCCATACTCTCGCGTCGTCGAAGAGTCAGCTTGCACAAAAGCTTCAAACAACTTGTGCTGTTGTGCTTGGGACATTCCAATTCCCGTATCTTTAACAGAAAAGCAAATCCAATCCGACTCTTGAACATTCAGCAGGCCAGAAGCTATGACAGCCGAATCAGTTTCACCAGCAATTGAATTGTCAACACCCGATTCTGCTGCATTCAATTGAGCGCTTCCTGCAATCCGGCTCACACTCAGTTTCACGCTGCCATTTTTGGTAAACTTAGCAGCATTATTCAGCAAGTGCATCAAAACCTGCCGCAGTTTTTTGAAATCTGTGTGCATTGTACCCGCAGTTCGATCGCCTTCTATATCTAAAACATTGCCATTTTTCGCTACCAACGGTTTCGTGGCACTCGCAACTTTTTCAATCAGAGATTCGATGTCAAATTCCACGATTTCGAGTTTCGTCCGCCCCGTTTCCATTTTTGACAAATCGAGGATATCGTTAACCAAAGATAACAGGTGCACGCCTGCTTTCTCAATCTTGTGCAAATCGGATACACAATCATCAAGTCCCACATCCTGAGCATCTTCTACAAGTAGTTGACTGTAGCCGATAATCGCATTTAAAGGCGTCCGTAATTCGTGGCTCATATTTGCTAAAAACTGGCTTTTAGCAGTGTTCGCGGCGACGGCGACTTCCTTAGCTTGTTCCAATTCTTTTGTATGTTCCGAAACTCGCTGGATCAGGTGATTGAGAGAGACAGCCAGCGAGCTTATTTCGTCTTGTCCGGTGACGGGGGCTCGCAAGTCAAAATTAGACTCGGCGGCTACTTGTTCGGCCACCTGAGTGACGCTGATGACTGGTTGGGCGATCGCCCGACTGGTGCGCCAAGCCAAAATTCCCGCAATTGCTACCGACACCAACATACTAATGATAATGATGCCCTTTTCGAGGCCTTGCGCGTCCTCCATGACTTCGCCGCCTTGCCGTTCCTGCTGCTGGGCTATGTCGAGGATTTTGCTCAATTCCTGAAGGCTGGTGTCGAGTTGTTGTGCGCCCGGTCCGCTGGCAATTGCCAGCATTTTTCTGGCTGATTCTATCTCGGTTGGTGATAATTGCGTTAGCTCGACTTGCTGCAAAGTATAGTTGAGATTATCGGCGTAGGAGTCTAATTTTGCCGTGCAATCTTGCAATAAAGCCTTGAATATCGCTGGTTCTGCTGCCAGCCAAGCGGGTTGGCCCTCGGCAAACTTTTCGATCTCCAAGCGCAGCTTTTTCGCCTTCTGCACGCTGCCGGCAAACTGTGCTTTTTGCGATCGCAGTTGAGTTGGATTGTCGGCAAAAGAATCTAGCTGTGCTCCCTGCAATTGTGCCGCCAGCGCTGCATCTTTAAAATTGCCCAGCAATTGGGCTTGCAGGTGAGCATCATTGAGTTGCGTTACTCCTTTTCCTTGGTAGTAGTCGGCGATCGCCAATCCGCTCAGGGAGCCAATAAAGCCGATTCCGATTGCCATGAAATACCCGCCGCCAATTTTTTGATGGATGCGCCAACCAGCAATTTTAGATGGGAAAATTTTGCTAATTATCAAGGAGGATTTCTGTACAAAATTATGGACTAATGTCTTTTTTACTGCGGTTTCTCCCGAAACCATTTGTTCGGAAATAAAGACGCGCATTTCTTTACCTTCTTTGCTGTTTTTTGGGTTAAATCTTTTAGTGTTTGCTGTTTTTTCCGAGTGATTTAATTCTGCTAACTCTGGATGAAACTCGCCGTTGCTTTCCCAAACTGCAAGCGATAAACTTGCTTTGTTACCTGTTTTTTTGAGCAACTTAATTTTTGACATATGCAACCGCTGTATTCTGTTAAAATCTACCACGCTCTTAAGTTCTCCAAAGGTCAAAGCTTGTTTGTTTGACAGCAGACATCTAGAAAAAAGTATCTTTTACTCTTGTCGAGTAGATTAAAACCTTAAATTCGCTTGATGTCCGATCGATAATTAGGCTGTTGATGGCTGTTGCCAAATTACTTGTTCGACTCATAAAAGTCTGCCACAGGCAAAAAATAAAAATTTATTCCAGCAGTAAATTATTCCCACATGGAATGTTACAGGCAGAAAATTATGTCCGATCTGTTTGGCCTGCGATCGACCCAAAGCTGATATTGTCTGCTGACAATGCACCCGATTCCTCAGCTTTGGAGTTTTGCTGCCAGCAATGCGACGATTGCTTGACAGTTTTTGTTGAGCATCGGACTTCATACCACAGAGTGTCACAAATGCGATCGCCGATCGAACTTTTGCACCCCGGCGATCGGCTGGTGGCATCTGGGCCCCGCAAAGACAAGTCTGAGGCGAAGTCCAATTAGGCTAAGTATAACTTTATGACTTACCAAAAGAAACCTGGTTCCTGCGGCTCAACTGTTGGCAACTGCGAGCTTTCTTTTCTCGGCGGTGTTAAATTCGATCGCTCCTGCTAACTTGCCATTTCTACCCAAAGCTTCATCGGCCAATTCCACAATCCAGCGATTCGGCCTGGCTTGGGGTCTGGCCGCGAGTACCAGATCCCAAGCTTCCCGTTCTTTCCCCCGGCCCAAAACCGCAGCGCAAACAGTCAAAGCTGCGGCAGTTGAACGGCTGATCCCGTTTTGACAGCAGACAAGCAAATTGCCGGGAGACACCGACATTTTGAGGGCGAAATCAATAATTTGAACTACGTCATCAAGTGTAGGCAAAACCCGATCGGGGTCATCAACAGGGGTTTCGAGGTCATTAAACGATCGTCGCAGTCGGTTCGGGACTTTGTGAAAAGTTTTGGGATCGGGTACGCCCGGACTGCCGATCGAGATCAGGTACTCGATCTCGCGCCCCGCAGCCCGGTCGAAAATGTATTCGCTAGCCTCTATTTCCGAAGCAATCAGGACTTTCGGCAGTTTTTCGCCCCAGAAATTTGTGGGCCCTGAAGACTCAACATCAACCGCTGCCGGCTCAGTGCTGACATCCGGCAAGTATTGAGCAGCCAGCGCGCGAACATCACCAAATTCGGGGTTTAAAGCTGCTTCCAGAGCCAAAACAGCAGCCGTCGAGCCAATTTGGGCCAGGGATTTAACAGCCTTTTGGCGCACTCCAGAGGTTTCGTCTTCCAGCAGCCGCACCAAACCAGCTACAGCCTCATCTGTCCCAATTTGCCCCAAAGCAGCAGCAACTCTCCACCGGACATAGGATTCGCTGTCGCCTCGCGCGATCGCCAGTCCCGCCGCCACCATTTTTTGCAAGCTAGCATCTCCCGCTGTATTGATGTTCCCGAGGGCCACAGTCGCCCTCCCGCGCACGAAAATGTCTCGATCCGAGAGCGATCGCATTACCGCCACCGCAGCCACCTCGGTGCTGATTTCCCCCAAGGCCGAAACTGCACTGCCGCGCACGTCTGAGTCATCGTGGTTGAGAGCTTGCAGCAACCCCGCCACAGCCGTTTCTGTGCCGATTTGTCCCAAAGCCTCGGCTGCTCTCAAAGAAACTGCATAGGAGTCGGGATCGTGCAGCAATTCTATCAAACGCGGTACTGCCGATCGATCGCCCATTTTCCCCAAAGCCGCCGCCGCCCTAGCGCGGACGATGTGATTTTCATCTCTGAGGGCGTTCAGCAGCCCGGGAACCACATCAGAGACAGCGATTTTTCCGCAGTTGACTGCCGCCCGCCAGCGCACCTCGGAGTCTTGGTGTTTCAGGGCTTTGAGCAGTGCGGGGACGGCTGTTTTCGGGTTAATTTTGCCCAAGGCCCAGACAGCCCAGGCGCGCACCCCGGAGGATTTGTGGTTGAGGGCTTTGAGCAGTGCGGCGGCGGCTGGTTTCGAGTCAATTTCTCCTAGGGCCCAAGCCGCCCAAGCTTGCACTTGGGAATCTTCCGATTCTAGCGATCGAGCTAATTCAATTACAGCAGCAGCAGACCCAATTTTGCCGATCGCCCGAATCGAATGGAGGCGCACTGAACTGTCGGAATGGTTCAACGCTTTGACTAGCATCGGAATTGCCAGATCGGAACAAGTTAGTGCTAGCAGTTGAATTTTCAGCAGGGGCGAAGTTTTGATTTTTCCGATTAATCTTAATGTTGCTTCTTGAAATTCTGGCTTTACCGTTCCTGCTAGCTTCGAGCCTAGTTTTAAATTTACTTTTAGGGCTAATTTTACGGCGCGCAGAGCCAGACTTTGCTGTTCTACTTGCGGCAAAATTTCTGCCAAAGCGTGCATCCCTTGTTTTTGTTTCAAATATTTTTGATTAAATTGAGCATCGCTGAGATCGGGTAGCTGTTGGATCGGGGTTGCTGCTGAGTTCATTCATTTATCCTAATATTTTGGCGATCGCTGGAGATTGCTCTTTTAAACTCGCTGTCTTAAAAAAATACGGCTGCACCTAAAAAACTTAATTTGTCAAAAAAACTTGCACCACTGCTTTTAAAATACGTCCGATTCGAGTATTTTTGCAACTCCCCAACGATTGATTATCTGTTTTTTGGGGCGCATTATCGGTAACAGGCAAGATGCCTGTTCCACAAAGACTGAATTTTCTTGTGTGGAACAGGCATCCTGCCTGTTGCGGACGGACATTATCGGAAACAGGCAAGATGCCTGTTCCACAAAGAGTGAATTTTCTTGTGGAACAGGCATCTTGCCTGTTGCGGGCAGCCCGGACGATCTCTCAAGGAGCGTAGGGCCCATTTTTCAAAGCCTCAGCCAAAGCATTACCGTTATCTCGCAAACCTTCGTAAAAAAACAGCACTTCTCCTGGAATGCCGCGACAGCGGTTGTAAGCAATTACTTGCAGCAACAGCTCGGGATTCATGCTGTAATTGCTACCTCGATTTGCCAACAAGATACCGGGCGACACGCAGCGCAGTTGCTCGCTGCTAAGCTGTTCCCCAATCAGTCGATCGACCAACTGTTTGTAACCGTTAAAATCGCGGCGGTAAAACTGCGGGTGAAGCATATCGACCAACTTTTTGTCAACCCAAGCTTGAGAATCCTGCAAATATTCCACCAATCCCCATTCATAAGGACTCGGCGACATCGACAGCAACAAATCGGGATTAATCGCTTTCAATTCTCGGTGCAAACGAGCCACAAACTCCGTAATAATATCAGCGCGCCAGTGCAGCCAATGTCGCTCTCTACACTGCGGCGGCGGTTCTCTACCGCACTCTTGGCGATAGCGTTCAACCGTTTTTGCGTCATAACCGCCTTCAACCGGCAGCCCAATGCGATCGTCTCCTTGAACGCCGTTTACCGGATAATTCTTAGCAACTTCCAGCATCAAACCCAGCAAAAAGTCTTGCACTTCTGAGTCTAGAGAATTCAGCCATTCAAAATTATTTTTTTTAAGTAAATTGCCGCTGCAATCGCGCGCCGCCCACTCAGGTTTTTTCGCCAGCAAATGACCGCCGTTGAGATTGTAAGAACTCACAAAACCGTATTCAAACCAAGGAATCACTTTTAAATCGACTCTATTTGCTTCAACAATTAATTCTGCTAAGGGGTCGCGTCCTTGATAGCGCGAGTCTATTTCCACCCCAAATTGTTCGCGCATAATTTGAGAAGGATAAGCCGTAAAACCCCGGTTCCAAACTACAGGAAAAACTGTATTAAATCCCGTATCGGCGAGAAAGTCCATTGCTTCAGCAATTCGCTGTTTTGAGGTGAGAACTTTGCAGTCGGTGCTGGGTATCCAGACACCTCGAATTCCTGTGCTGTGAGGCGAAAATGATTCGGGAAGCGTTATTTTATTTTTTGTTGCATCAACGGTTGCTGCAAACTGCTGTTTTAATAAAGATTTGAAACTGCGGATAGCTGACTGAAATGCTGTCAAAAATGGCATTTAGTATAGGAATTTATTATTTATTATTTGTTATTTTAACTGGTTTTCCGGCTCTGTATGAGAACAAGTAATAATAAGGAGGAGACGGCACTGCCGTGTCCCTACCACGATCGACTGTAGGGACACGGCACTGCCGTCTCCTCTATATCCTTCCGGCGCAGCGGGCATTGATATGAGTAGCTAGCAACGGGCTAGAAGCCCGTTCCACAAACAATAAAATTTCTTGTGGGGCGTTGCTTTTAGCCCGCCCCACAAATGTACTATCTCGCCACGGCTGACAACTGCTGGCTCAAAGCTGATTTCAACAGTTCCACCTTATCAGTTTGCTCCCAAGGCAACTCTAAATCAGTGCGTCCAAAGTGACCGTAAGCCGCCACATCTTGATAGAAACGGCCGCCTCTTTCCGCAGGCAAATTCTGCAAGTTAAATGCCTGAATGATGCCCGCAGGACGCAGTTCAAAATGCTGCTTCACAACTTCTAACAGGCGATCGTCATCAACTTTTCCAGTACCAAAAGTTTCGATCATCATGCTAACAGGCCGCGCCACGCCGATCGCATAACTCAACTGTACTTCGCACTTTTCGGCCAAACCAGCAGCCACGATATTTTTAGCAACGTAGCGACAAGCATAAGCCGCACTGCGATCGACCTTCGTGGGGTCTTTCCCCGAAAAAGCGCCGCCGCCGTGACGGGAATAACCGCCGTAGGTATCCACAATAATTTTGCGGCCCGTCAAACCAGAATCTCCTTGAGGCCCGCCGACCACAAATTTGCCTGTGGGGTTGACAAGAAAGCGAGTTTCTGCATTGGGTTTGATGGCAATATCGGCAAATACGGGTTCGACAACAGCAGTCCAAAGGTCTGCTTTAATTTTGGCTTGAACTGCGGCAGTGTCAACGATATCGCCGATCGCCTCAGTGTGCTGCGTAGAAATTAAAATCGTATCAATCCCAACAGGTTTCCCGTCCTCGTAAGCAATCGTAACTTGGCTTTTGCCGTCGGGACGCAGGTAAGGCAATTGACCGGTTTTGCGGACTGCGGCCAGTTGACGGCAAATCCGGTGCGCTAAACTAATCGGGAGCGGCATCAATTCCGGCGTTTCGTTGCAAGCAAAGCCGAACATTAAACCTTGATCGCCTGCTCCAATAGCGTCTAATTCCTCTTCACTAGATTGTTCCCGACTTTCGTGGGCTGTATTCACCCCTTGAGCAATATCGGGAGACTGAGTATCCAGAGCCACCAACACCGAGCAGCTATTGGCAGAAAAGCCGTTGTCAGCGTGAACGTAGCCAATATCGGCTATTTTTTTCCGCGCTAATTCTATGTAATTTACCTGAGCTTTAGTGGTAATTTCTCCCGTCAGCAGCATCAAGCCCGTGTTGACGACAACTTCGGCGGCGACGCGACTTTTAGGATCTTCGGTCAGCAAGGCATCCAAGATCGTATCTGAAATTTGATCGCAGATTTTATCGGGATGACCTTCAGTGACGGATTCAGAGGTAAACAGGTAGCGACGTGACAATGATTGCTCCTCCTATAATTGGGGTTTCTCTTGTGCGACATCGACCACAGACGACTAATTTTTCAGGTAGAGGCGCAGAATCATCGCGTCTGGGCCGCCGTCGAATTTTTGTCGGTTCGGTCTAGTTGAAGCAGGTTTGAGATTGGGTAAAGTGAAACCACTATAGCAAAGTCAGTCGTGGGAAGTCCTGAAAAACTTACATTTTGTAGGATTCTCGATCGGTCATTCGACACCGCTGGTCTACCCCCCCAACCTTTAAGGGTAAGATACAGTCAGGGTATCGCCTCGCGGAAGCACCATGGCAGGAATCGAAAAATCACCAAACTTAATCGAAACGGTTGCACATCTAGAATTTCCCGGCGGCCCAATACCGCTTGACTCTCCATTTTATATCGATCGATCTCCCGCCGAAGCCCGAGCTTGTGCAGAAATTAGCAAGCCGGGGAGCCTCATTCGGATTAAAGCTCCTAGGAAAATGGGCAAAAGTTCTCTGATGCTGCGGATAATTGACGCGGCGGTCGATCGCGGATACCGCACAGTAACTGTAGACTTTCAGCAAGCCGACGAAGCAGTTTTTGCTAGTTTAGATAAATTTTTGCGCTGGCTTTGTGTCAATATCGCTCGACAACTCAAACTCGAACCAAATCTCGATGAATTCTGGGATGAAGATATGGGGAGCAAAGTAAGTTGCTCTCTTTACTTTGAAAACTATTTGCTCGAACACATTGACAGTCCCGTTGTCTTGGTACTCAACGAAGTAAACCGAGTATTTGAACGCGCCAAAATTGCTCAAGAATTCCTGCCGCTGCTCCGTTTTTGGTACGAACAAGCTCGCGCTAGCGAAATTTGGCAAAAACTCCGCATCGTCGTCATTCACTCGACCGAAATTTATATTGCTTTGAGTCTCAATCAATCTCCATTTAATGTAGGACTGCCGATTAAACTCTCAGAATTTACGGCGGAACAAGTCCAAGATTTGGCGCGCCGACACGGATTGAACTGGAGCGATAGTTATCCGATCGAGCAACTGATGAAAATGGTCGGCGGGCATCCTTATTTAGTGCATTTAGTGCTCTATCACCTGGCAATTTTGCTGCAAAACAGCGGCTCTGTCGGGGATGAACCCGGGGAGGATCTGGGGCGAACCCAGTTGCAAGAACTGTTAAAAGCAGCTCCTACTCAAAGCGGAATTTATAGCGACTACTTGCGAAACCAGTCGATCGCCATTCAACAGCAGCCGGAACTCGCCGCCGCATTCCACCAAGTTCTCGATGCTAAAAATAGCATTCACCTCGAACCTTTAATGGCTTATCAGTTAGACAGCATGGGACTTGTCAAATTAGACGGCAATAACTGCAGCTTGTCTTGCGAATTATATCGCCTGTATTTCCAAGAGCAAAATTTGTGCGAGGACAATTTCTCGGCTGTGGTTTTTGAGGAGTTGCAGCAAGAAAATGAACGGCTGCAAGGTTTGGTGAATGTGGACGAACTTACTCAAATTGGCAACAGACGGCATTTTGACAGTTGCTTGCGAGCCGAGTGGAAACACATGGCTCGCGCCGGGTCTCCGATATCTTTAATTTTGTGCGACATCGATTATTTCAAAATTTATAACGATACCTACGGACATCAAGCTGGAGATGAGTGTTTGCGATCGGTAGCTCAGGCAATTCGCCGATCGCTCCAGCGTCCTGCGGATGTAGCCGCTCGCTACGGGGGCGAGGAATTTGCGGTGATTTTGCCTCAAACTGATGCAGCGGGCGCTGTGCTGGTTGCCGAATACATTAGATCGAAAGTTAAAGCTTTGAACATTGTTTTTAACCCGGAAAGTGTTGATTGTCTGCCTAATTCTGCGGTAACGATTAGTTTGGGAATTGCCAGCGTGGTTCCGGGGCCGGAAAATGATGCCGCAACGCTGGTACTGGCGGCTGATGAGGCTCTTTATGACTCGAAAAGGCACGGGCGCGATCGGCTGACTATGAGTACGCTCTTAAATTTTCGCTTTGCTGCTGTTAATTAGATGCAGGTAATTATATCCTACATTCCGGCTGCACCGGAATGACAAGCGAGGACACGGCAGTGCCGTTTTCCTACCGTAATTAATCGTAGGGAAACGGCACTGCCGTGTCCTGATTTCGGGTAATATTAATTCCGATGCTTGATTTGATATTAGTAGCGCGGGATAGTTCGATCGACCACCATTGAGTAAGCATCGATGCCGCCAACGATATTTTTAACGTTGGTAAATCCTCGATCGGTCAACCAGTGGCACATTTGAGCCGATCGCACTCCGTGGTGACACAAAACGAGGGTTTCTGTGTCGCGATTTAGTCGATCGTCAATTTCACCAGACCATTCGGCAAACTCACTCAGTGGAAAAGCTACAAATCCCGGCAGCGCCGCGAGTTCAATTTCGTAAGGTTCCCGCACATCCACAAGCTGCAATGTTTCAGCATTGGTTTCTGCTAATCTGCGACCTAATTCTTCGACTGTAATTTGAGCAAAAATTTCTGACATTTGATTATAAAAAAGAAGTCATTAGTCAGTTAACAGTTAACAGTTAACAGTTAACAGTTAACAGTTAACAGTTAACAGTCAACAGTTAACAGTTAACAGTTAACTGTGATTAATTGAGCCGAGAAGGCGGTGCAATTAGCTCCGTAGGAGGCGTCGGTGCAGGACGCCCGTCCAGGCTCACTTTGTCTCTCGGGTCGAGACAAGTGGAGATTAACCTGTCAGTGGAAAAGTCAAGTTTGCCACTGAGTCCGACTACGCATTCAGCAAACTGTTCTGGCAATAAACTGCGGCGGCATCCATCGAGGACTAACAGGGGAGCCGCGGGTTGAGTTCGAGTTTTGCTGTTGATATTCACTACGCAATTCGCCAATTCGGCGGGACGCCTCACCCGCCGACAGCTAGAGAGGGCTTCGACACCAGAAATATTTGTTTTGCGGTTGATTTGGAGGGCGCATTTCGATATGTCGCGGGGGTGGAGTGCGTCGGCACAAGCTGCTGCGGCTGCTTCGGCCCCGACTCCGGCTTCGATTAGTTCCACAGCGCAGACGCGATAGGCATTTCTAAGGCGAGGGAATCTAATCGTGATGGCTGATGCTGGCGAAATTGGCACTGCACTGGCCAATAAACCGAGTGTTGCTAGCTGCGTACCGAGAGCCAAGATCCAGCGCGCGGTTGGGCTTGAGCCTGTTGCTGCTGGCTTTGGGGAAGAAGTGCCGGGAAATTTGCGGTTGTGCATGACTGATGAAGGTTGTGAGTTTTTTGGCTGGGAAAGGCCGATCGATCGGCTTTTGCTTCAGAATTTACCGCAGATTACGGATCGCGTTGCGGTCGATCGATTCTTTTTTTATGTTTGTTGGAATTTTGACCATCACAAACATATAATATAGAGTCTGCATAAATATTGCATACAGAGATTAGAGAGGAAAATAAATGTCTCGATATCGAGGCCCCCGATTAAGAATCGTCCGTCGCCTGAAAGAGTTGCCGGGTCTAACCCGCAAAACTCCCAGACGGGATTATCCGCCTGGGCAGCACGGACAAAACCGCAAAAAGCTCTCTGAGTACGCGGTTCGCTTGCAAGAAAAGCAAAAACTCCGTTTCAATTACGGTGTGACGGAACGCCAACTGCTCCGTTACGTCCGCAAAGCTCGCCGTGTCACCGGCTCCACAGGTCAAGTGTTACTGCAATTCTTGGAAATGCGCTTGGACAATACTGTGTTTCGGATGGGAATGGCTCCAACCATTCCGTCCGCTAGACAATTGGTAAATCACGGTCACATAACTGTCAATGACCGCGAAGTCAATATCGCCAGCTATCAGTGCAAGCCTGGTGAAGTGATTGCAGTAAAAAATAAAGAACGCTCTCGCACAATGGTTGAAGCTAATCTCAAAGACCCAGGCTTGGCTAACTTGCCCAGTCACTTGGAATTTGATAAGCAAAAACTGGTTGGCAAAGTTAACGGCGTTATCGAACGCGAGTGGATTGCGCTTCAGATTAACGAACTGCTAGTTGTGGAATACTACTCGCGGCAAGCTTAATCTATTTGCGATCGGTCATTGGTCATTAGTCATCAGTTAGTTGCTAGCAAAGAATTAATAATTGGGGATAAACCCAGTTATTGGTTGATTGCTACTGACACAAAACTGACGACTGAGGACTGAGGAGTAAGAATTAATAATTTTCAACACTCCCACCCCCCTAAAAAGGGATGGGATTTTTTGAAGGTTTATCTATCAATTAACGAGAGTGCGTCAGCCAAAGCTTAACGCACCCTACTAATTTATTCGACAAAAGTGCAGAATGTCAGCCCTGAATTCTGACTCCTTAATTCTTAGTTAAATGTCTCCGATCCTGTTGGTTCTTGGTGGACAAGACCTCGCTTTTGAAGGCGATAATTCGCTACCACCGGGTAAACAACACCGCGTATCCGATTGATCGCACCTACTGGACGATGAACTGCCAAACCGTTCCAGGGAGAATATCTCAGGTTTTCGTTGAAATCAGATTGTTTTTCATAATCAATAATCTGATGGTTGACGGTGAGACGACCTACAATCATTTTTGGAGTTGGTTTGCGTCAATTCTTTTGCGGTTTATTTGGGAGTTTAAGGAATTGGCGCTATGGGTGGATTTGTCCATTTTTGGAAGCCTCGGAAGATATCAGTATAGCTGATTATTCCGTCTAATGTAAATTTCCCATTATTAGGGTCTTGTGTGCAAACTACAAGAGCAGTAGGTCTCTCCTTGGAATTAGCTGGAACAAATGTTTCAATCACTTCAGAGGTACTATCTCCAGGGCTTACACTATTTCTCTCATTTACCGGAAGCATAATATCTTTCAACGGCAATTTTGCAAATGCACCCAACAATATTGGGTGTAAGAAAGTATTAACAATTACATCATCAACAACTCCTGTTACAAATCTACCATCTGGTGTTGTGATAGGAATATGAGTGAAGGGATTGTTCTTCAAAATTCCTCTCGCTTGAAGCAAATTGTTATTCTCGGTTAATACAGTAAGATTATTTGCTTTCTTAAATAGGCTATTTTCACCTATAGTTGCCGTTAAGAACTGTGCATAATTTGATGGATCGTTGATTTTACGCAATACATCTGTATAAGATATTGTTCCTACAATAAGCTGATGGTTTCCACATACACATAAAGTCCGATATCGCAGAGTAACATTTTGTCCATCAGGTCTGAAACGGTTGATTAAACCGTCAAATACATCACCAACTGTACTATTTCCAAGAATAAGATTCTTGACGGGAATACTCATAAGTTCTACAAACTCTGGAATTTGATCGATACGTTTGGCATAAGTATCTTTTATAAATTGTTGTACGGCTGATTGTTGGCTAGGCGTAAGAGGAAAGTCAATCGGATATTGGTTATTAGGAGGAGTTAAAATCTTCACTAAATCTGTCTTGCTAATGACAGCTTTTAGCTCCCCTCTTGGTTCATCACTTGTAGGATTGATAGGTTCAATAATAGGAATGTGCCTGACATTAAAGATATCCATCATTGCATCTAATTCGGCTACTGTGTCAGTTGGTTTTAACCAGTATAATGGTCTATTATCTTCCAAGTGAGAAAACTCATTACCAATAAGTGTATTCGGGTTATTTATAGGCATAATTAAAATCCTCCATTGTTGTTTAATTTTGACGGTAAACTTGTACGCGGAATTGTAAAATATCAATCGGCGTTACTACCATTTTTGGGTAACTTTTGCCTAGCAATTGTTCAACAATAACTACTTCCTTAAATTCCAAATTTAAGTAAGCATTAATACACTCTTGCAAGGTTTGACTTTTCTCAACCAAACATAATTTAGTTACAGGTTTCATTATTTCCGATAAAGATATACCCATTAAACTAAAATACATGGGATGAGTCAGTGTTGTCACCTGCTTTTTATCAACCATTCCTAGCAAATTGCCATCTCGATCGCAGATAGTTATATGCTCTATCGGCAAGTATTTCATCACAAATCGAGCTTGAGCTAGGGTATCTGATGGTAGTAAAGTATATGCTTGTTCCATACCACTCACTTCGGGTAACGCTAAAAAGCGTTCGGCTTTCAATCGACAAAATTTTTGATGAGATTTAAGGTAACTTAAGATGCTTTCGGGAGAAGCTACGCCATAAACTGTTTCGTCCTCATTGATAATAGGTAAAACTCCGATCGCTGAAGTCGATCTATAAGAATCCACTAATTTACCCATCGCATAAATTAGCCTCTGATTTTTAGAAGTATAAGGCTTGATTCTTTCTAGTTTAAATACCTCTGCTATCGGCTTCTTTAAACTATTAACCAATTCCTCATTTAATTGTTTGCGAAATTTAGGGGTTTTAATTCTAAACTTAACAGGTACATCTAAAACTGGCGGTGGTAGAAATCGCAAAATTGATAAATCAGTTAGGATACCCGCAAATTTTTTATCCTCATCTACAATAACAATTTCACTCGCATTTTGCACAGTAATTAAAGCTAATGCTTCTGCTACTGTATCTGTATCTTTCAAGATACAAAAGTCATTGGTTATAACTTTCATATCTTCTATACTAACTGCATCGCTATTTTCCATAAGTTTTCAACGATTACATATAAGTTACTGATTGAGATAATTTTTGAATCGCTTTCCAGTCATCACTATTTGTGATTTTACCATCATTATAGTAGGTAACTAGAAAATCTATTAAATTTCGATTTTCTAAGAATTGTGCAAATATTGGATATTTGTTCGTAGACTTGATTAAATTATCTATGCCAATATCTATGCTATCATCTGTTCCACCTTCAGTTTGCCAAGCAGTGTATATTTGATCCATAAGTTGATGATTGTTAGCTAAACGATCGTAAAACTCAGGAAAATTTAACTGGAGTAAAATTATTTTGCAAAATTTATACTTGTCATCAGTATTCCAGTCTATTTTTTTCTTTTCAAGTATGCTTCGACGATCGGGTGTTAATCGTGGTTGTACCAGCTTATCAGCAAGGGTAGAGTTGTGTTTTTTGACAATCTCTTGAATCATATAAAAAGCCGTAATAAATTGCTGCATTTTACGGATATTTGAATTAGTAGCTTTAGAAATCATCCCCCATATTTTTTCATCATTACTATACTGGGCAGTTAAATCACCTTGAAACAGTCTTTTAACTTCTTCCCGATCTTTCTCAGATAGAAAAAAGTTTAGATTGATAATTTTTTCTATATATTCTCTACCCGTAATGCCAAGCTCTTTAGGGTATCTTTGTCCCACCGCTTGCTCAATAACTCTTTTATCAATTCCAATGACAAAAATACAGTTAGACTGATCTAAATGTAATTTCAAGCATTCTAGGACAGATAAAGCATTTTCTGGTAAGCAACGATCCAAATCATCAATAAATATCATCAATCGACCATCGTTACCCACATAACTTTGCACTGCATTTTTAAAGACATTTTCAAAGTTGTTGATAAATTGATAAGGATTAATGAGCTGAGGTTTTTCATCGGGATTAGCCAACATTTCTAATTGTTTAGCTAGGTCTTGTGTATTAACAAGACCTGCTGTTTGAGCATTAACATATCCTCTGGCTAAAACACCAGCTAACTTAAAAGCGCAAACTGAATAGGTTAAAGCCGCTTTTGTAATATTCTTGCGCTCTTGTACATTAATAGTTGCGTCTTCACATATTTGACTGAGAATAGTCTGGATTAGGGCATTTTTAATGTCCAGTTTATCGTCATATTTCCAAGCATTAAACCAAACCGTTTTATATTTTGTGGCTGGAGTTGCTAATTGTTCAAAATCACGTTTCATCCGTGTCATTAGGCTAGTTTTACCGCTTCCCCAAGAACCAAAAATACCAATGGTAAAAGCGCCTTCTTTATGATCTTGATTTTGTCTCGAAAGTGGTTGTGTAGCCTTGATCGCCATATTACACAGTAATTCAGCGTAAATATCATAATTAAGCTCACTATTTTCACTGCTACTCGCTGGGCCACCGCGAATGATATTTCTATCAATTTGATTAAAAGTCATAACTTGTGTACTCCTTGATTTATCAATTAAAGGACTTACGCACGATTTACGAAAAACATGGGTTTGAGATTGCGACGCACAGCTAACAATGACTGAATTGCGTTAGGTATGCGTCCAGGACTAAATTAGGAATTAGTGGACTTTTTTAGTTCTGACAAAACTTCTTTAATTGCTGATGTCACTGCCTCTTTCGACATAAACCCGTTGATGGTTTCTAGCAACAACCACTCACTATATAAGTTGATTAAAGGTGCAGTTTCTTCCTGAAAAATTTGGATTCGCCGCCGAATAACTTCTGGAGTATCATCTGTACGATTTTCCTTGATGGCCCTCTTTCTCAGTCGCTGAACTAAAACTGAGTCTGGTACGTCAAAATTAATTACACAATCACAACTTGGCTGATCTAAATCCCTTAATAATTTGTCTAAAGCTCCAACTTGAGCCACGTTCCGAGGAAATCCGTCTAATATCCAACCTGGTGTTGCTTCTTTTTTAGTCAATTGTTCTTTTACAATATCTAGCACAATGCTATCAGGGACTAATGCCCCTTTATCTATATAAGATTGGGCTTTTTTACCTATTTCTGTTTCGGCCTTTCGCTCATGTCGCAGTAGTTCGCCCGTTGAGATGTGATGAATCCCGAAGTTCTTGGCTACGATCGCAGCTTGAGTGCCTTTTCCTGCGCCATTCGGGCCTAAAAATATAATTCGCATACTTTTTATGATTCAACTGTTGGATAAACTAGGATTGTTTTGTTGTATCCGCTCAATAAATCGGGGTAAATCGCTCAATGATGAGCGTCAAACATCGCAAAATCGTTCCAAAAGCAGTAGTCTACCCCGAGTTATTGAGCGGATACGTTTTGTTGATAACAAATTTAAAGCTAACAAAGACTACCAAATTACGCTATCATTACATTAGCCTTTTCTCAAATGACTAGAAACGATCACAAAAAAAGATGACCGCAAGCATCAAAGACCAATGTAATATTTACCTTAAAACAAAAATAAATAGTCTGCAACTATTGAACATTATCAATTTATGCTACCATTACGTTAGCAATTTATACCAAGACTAAAAATGGTTACACGAAAACCTACTAGAAAGGATCTATTTGCCGAAGCTGCCCAAACTTGGGACTTGAATCGCATCTATGAACTATTTACCGAAGCTAAACGTCGTATTTTCCCCAACGCTCGCCAAGGTCTCACTGATACAGAAAAATTATATTTGCGTGGTCTTTTGTGCAATTGCAGCCCTAGTGATATTGCGCGTCAATTGTCGAAAAGTGCTAGGGGGGCTGAGGTTTATATGTGCAAAACTCTCTATCAATATTTTAAGGGTATTCCTGAAACTCCTAGTGATGATGTTGGTAATTGGCGCAATGTTCATCAATGGTTGGATAAAGCTGGTTATAAAGTAGATTTATCTGGTGATTCTACTGTCGGTAGGTCTTTACCGAAAGACGCTAAGATACATATAACTGATATTAATTTTTTTAATGATAGTGAAAATAATAATGCAACAATTTCTATAGATATTAATATTAAGTTATCATTTCCTTCAGCGGTAACAAATCAAGGTGAGGATGAAATAGCAAATGATTAAAGATAAACTAACGCTAACAGACGGAGGAATCGCAGAATTTAAAACTAGGGCGTTCGCTTCATCTCCTTCGATCGCACCTTTCCTAAATCTTAACATCCCCAACGATTTCAAACACAATCCCAAAACAAAGTTACCGAACCTAACAGGTTCTTGCAGCGTATATAAAAATACTTGCTCCAAGAATTTACCCAAACCTATTATAAATGGCTTCAGCGCAAAAACACCAAAAATTATAATAATTATACTTAAAATTGGGTGTGCAACTCGCCACATAAAAGCTTGATTTGCCCTAGCGATCGCACGATGAGAATCGATCCAAACTCTTACAGAAGGACATGATATTACTACACAGAAACCCGGTAACTTCTGCGAAACCGGGTTTCTAGGCTGTACTAAAATGTCTCCGATCCTGTTGGTTCTTGGTGGACAAGACCTCGCTTTTGAAGGCGATAATTGGCGACAACGGGGTAAACAACACCGCGTATCCGATTGATCGCACCTACTGGACGATGGACTGCCAAACCGTTCCAAGGAGAATATCGCAGGTTTTCGTTGAAATCGGATTGTTTTTCAAAATCAATAATCTGATGCTTGACGGTGAGACGGCCTACTCTCAAGAAGGGTGATTCCTGTTCCTTCCAGACATTGATACCATCGTCGATCGGCATTTTTAGGCTGGTTTGGAACTGGATGCCAAACTCCCAACAGTATTGGGCATCAGGTTTCGCCAGGGCTTGAATTAGGTCATCTCGGTAATAATTGTCTGGTTTATTGGGATCTAAACCAAGGGCTTTAGCGCGATCGGCAAAGGGAAATTTAGGAATTCCCGATCGAGATTGTTCTGGAATTATCTCGTGCGGTGGTTGGCATGAAACCGGAGTAAACCCATACTTAATTACAGCAGGATATTCGACAGGAACTGCACCAGGTCTGGAGGGATCGAAATCGGGATTGAGACCCAAAGCAGAGGGTGAACCGCTCCAATATTTTGCTGTTAGCAAACTCTTCGGAGTCCGGCTACCCGTAAGCGTCGAGACCGCTATAAAGTGTTTGGGATGTCGCATTAGCCACTTTTTCAATGTCTCTGGTGATTCAACCAGAGCAGAAAAAAAGCCGTAGTAGTCTTTGATGGTTTGGCTCACAAATATCTCTGAATTGTGAACAATGATATCCTGGGTTTTTGACTCGTGGCTTTGCGCGAGTCGTTCCCCTTCCACCCCCATCACTTTCACTGACATTGAGCGCGAATCTTTGGCGTAATCATTGTATAATTTGGTAGCCCCGTTAGCAAATCGCAACCAAACAGGATATTCTTTGGGTTTTGCCAGCAAACCTTGCTTGAGGGAAATCGCATTGAGTTGCGAAGAAGTTAACGAGGCGCGTTTGCCAAATTCCCGTTTAATCGCTTCCTCATCAAAGTCAAAAATTTCCAGAGTTCCTTTAACGCAGGCATGAGTTTTGGCGTGGGTATCTCGCAGCGCCTTCTCCTTATCCCCGTAAAGATTATCCATCCGAAGCTTGGCTTGCTCAACCAAAAGATCGTAGTATTTGAGTTCGTCCTGTTCGGGATATTCGGTAAATAACTTCTTGTTCATAAATAACCTTTGCAAAGCTGATTAGGGCGATCGTTGTCGAACCATGGCTGACACGGCTTGGCCTTAGTCCCTACAATTAATCGGGGTAGGGACTAAGGCCAAGCCCATAGGTGTCAACTTAAGCCTGAAATCCTTGGTATCTCTCGTTCATATCCGAGTTCAGATCCCCCTAAATCCCCCTTAAGAAGGGGGACTTTGAAAAGATTCCTGTCGCCCCCTTCTTAAGGGGGAGTAGGGGGCAAGCTAAGGGGGGATCTGGTCTCAATCGTCAAACAGCAGTCTGTGACTGGGTTTGACATTAAGTTGACACCTATGGGCACTGCCGTGTCCGAACTATCATGTCACTCGTGCAACCGGAATTGATATCAAGCGTAGTTTGTTGATTGTTGATGGTTCACGGTTAATTGCCTAATTTTTACAATACCATGAACCATGCCAGGCTCTAAGCTGGTTTCCAACCCTGATTATAAAAAGAAACTCTGTACTCTTTACCGGGAGGAACATTACGATTCAGCACCTGCGAGAGGGTCTTGGTATTCATAATCTCTTCCCAACCTACAGGTGAAAAAGTTTCTGGATTGAAGACATTTTCGGCTAGCAGAGGATTGGTGAAAGCTTGAGAAAACGCATCAATTCCGATCAGTCGTCCGACTAAGGGAGGTAAGGCTGAATTTGGCCGCAAATCTTCTGCGTAGAGTCCCACATACAACTCAATGTTGTCTACGTGACCGTACAATCGTTTCAATTCTTTTTGGACGTCTTCATCGCCGCTAATTTGATCGAAATCTGTAACCCGCGGATACTTGCACAGTTCGCGGTAATCGTTGTAGGTTCTTAATTTTGCCGCGCGACCTACACGAATGCTGGCTGTCTCGGTTGGAATCAGGAAGTCAGGCGTATTGAATAAACTCAGTTGCGCTGCTGGTTGGGAACAAGTTTCCTCAAATATAGCTCCCAAACCTTTGTTGATAATCAGATCGTTGTTCCACATCGACTCGGGCACAGACATTTCTTTCCCGTCATGAATTAGCTTATCGGGGAGCATACTATGCCAACGATAAACTAAAGTAAATTCTACCGACATCCAATTGGTGCGATACCATTTTTCATCAATAAATGCTGGGGGATCGATGAAGAATTGGAAGTTATAGGGAGTAATGTGGTTGATATAATCCTCTAGCACAATTTTCAGAAACTCGGCCATCACGATGTTTCTGGCGGTTTGGAAAAGACGTTCATCATCCCAAGTTGGATAATTCTTTGCCAAGAGGTCGCACACGCGATTGTGTTCTCTCAAGCTAAGAACGTTGAGCATTACATAGCCAATTTGCACATTGACACGCTCTAACTCTATCCCCATTGCAAATAATTTTTGTTTCCTTTCATAGGGGAGTTTATCCGATTTTTTCTCGTCGTATTCACCGACTATTTGATGGGGGATTCCGTTGAATTCTTCCTTGGGTTGCCCGTTCTCATCATAGTAAAAAGGAGGATATTCTTCGCCATTAATAATTTGGCTTTTTAGCTTGCCTCCTTGATGAGACCTCAGCAGGTGAGTAATATTTGCGTTCAACCCATAGACGTTACACAGATCGATTTGGTGGTTGGAACTATTTTTGCGGTGATCCAGCCGATCGGTCCGCAGGAAACTGTCGGTAAACCATTGCACGAAATAGGGGAACATAAGAGAAGATTTTGGCGAATATTTCGTCTTCCCTTTTTTGCGGTACAAAACCTCCAAATCCTTAAGATTCGGGAGATTTTTTTCAAAATTCTCTGTGGGTGTTAAGTTAACCCCTATGTAGTTTTTATCGGTTAAGGGCTTCCAATCAGTAGGCGGTAGTTGGAGTCCCGAATAAGTGCGATCGTTTAATGAATCCCAAGACGTGTAGGGAGACATGGTACTAAACGGATAGGGGCGAGTGGGAATTTTTAAGACGGCATTGTTAATCAGAGTTTTGTTAATTTTTTTGCTCAGCCCCTCGTTGCTTTGAATGAAGTTCCAAAGCGGCTTGAAGTTAGTTAAAAGCAAAGTCTCGATCTTGTTTTTCTGCCCGTCTCTTGATGTGTCTCTTTTTGAAGGCATAGATGTGTCTTTTTTTGAAGGCATAATTGTTTGTCTCTTTGGTTCTTGTAGATTCGATTGATTGCTAAGCCTCACTTCCGGGAGCTTGATGAAGTTTTGTCTGTCCTCTTCACTTTGATTTAAGTTTGGATAAAAGCTTTTTAGATTCTTGGGGCGGTAGTCGTTTCGGCTTTCCAAACGCTTGAGCGTGCTTTCATGCAGATCCTCAATGGCATCACCCACCTGGCGCAACTTGATTCCTGCCAATTTGAAGAACCCAGGAGCGTTTTTAAAATCAATCTCATGATTGGGATTGATACCTGTGGGAATGACACTTGGATCGAATTCAAGCCCCAATCCCAGGTTACCGATTGAATCTAACATCCACTGTAAGGTGGCATCTGATAAACCGCTGTATTCTTTCGATCCACCGCCGATGCAGCCATGTTCGCCTGGAAACCAAACTTGAATAACCCGCTGGTTCGGGACATCAGGATTTTTTTTCATCAGCGTAACATCAAAGATTTCGCGAACTTCGTCGATCGCCACGGCGTGCAACGCATTCTGAATCGACTTATTTAAAGTGGTGTCGTGGAATCTGTACCTTTTCTTGAGCTGTTCGTCATACTTCTTGAAGGCGGGTAGAGTAGGAATACCAAGGGCTCCAACGGTGTCGAAACAGCCGAGCAAGGTAATCGGGACGCGATCGCCGTAATCTTCGCGGTAATCGGCTGCTATCTTATCCTTTGGTTTAATGCCTCGGTTGCGGTAAAGCTCGTAAGCTTCAGATGCCCTGGTAATATGAGGGCGGTCTAGCAAACCGGAGCAATGGATCATCCCCGCTAGACTCCTGACTGTGTAAGCACCGCGACTGAACCCGAATAGATAGATTTCGTCACCCTGCTCATAGTTGAGACTAAGAAAACGATAGGCATCTTGTATATTTCTATCGATTCCCAGTCCTGTGGCTCCGCCCAAAATCTTGTTAGTATCCGATCCAACTCCCTCGTCATAAAACACGATCTGCCCAACCCCGTCACTGGCGCTCGATTTCACTGCCTGGGCAAGCTTAATCACATTACTTGGGTAACTACTATTTAGTTGTTGCCAAGTTCCATCACAGCAAACGATCAGACGTTTCATTTTTACATTTTCTCTTTGAATCTGAAATTTGATAGCGAGCTGTGATTGGTAATCGGTTACTTGAGATCGCCAATTCCCGTTTTTCTATCGTCTCAGTCGAGTCCTGCTAATTTTTAGATCGAAATTGTTATTTGACCGGGCAATAGTTTTTAGCTATTTCGCTTCTCAATATAATATTCCCAAAACACTATTTAGTCTAGTCTGTTGTATTAAAATGTCATTTTTTTTTATTTTTCTTAATTTAAACGCTTCAGAGCGTGAAATCGTAGGTTTGGTTCTGGGAAAATGCTCGATTCTGTATCGCTTGCGAGGGGACAAATACGAACCCATCCCTCGATCGCGAATTACTCCCCGATCGCAATTTAAGGCTGCTGGCTGAATATGTACAGCATCGTAACCCGCTTTTTATCGACATTTGATATTAGTTTTTTGCGCCTACAGTTTTATTGTTTGGCAACAGTTAACAGGAGGATTGAGACGGCATTGGGCGTTAAAACCTTTAAACACAATGATGTATTTTTATTGATTTTTTTGACAATTTGTGAGTTTTTATGGTTTCTCGGCAAATTTGTGGGAACATTTCCTATAGCAATCCTAAATCATTTTCAATAACTGGTTCCCAGGCTCTACCTGGGAACCGATGTCAGCGAGGCTCTGCCTCGCCTGCGAAAATGGAGGCAGAGCCTCCGGATCTGCGTTACCAGGCAGAGCCTGGTAACGAGTAA
>JANMLZ010000076.1:0-10320 GCA_031372825.1 Cyanobacteria bacterium OTE_58_metabat_593
GTTTTATAGTGAGGAACACGTCCCGCCCCACTTGTCACATCAAAGCTTTTTTATCCTTACCTAGATTGTGATTCTGCGATCGAAGATATGAGTATTTTACCAGCATTATTAGAATGAGTCCTCGTCTCCTCGCCATCTTTAAGAATGCTGGTTGGTTAGGCCCAACATCGCGGTGAGATGAACACTCCGATGAGGAGCGCGGCTCTCATCCCACCCCAAATCAAAAATTATGGGCTGGGGATTCCCGCCTGTCTAGCTAAATGTGTAGGCTGATTGCAGTGCCCACCAGATTAGGAACCCTATGCCGCCGGCAATGACGATCGCCGAAATAGCGATCACGATGGGGCTATCAGCTCCTTTGAACTTCATGATTCCGCGATTTAAGTCTGACATATCGGTGTTCTCCCAAATTCCAGCTTGATTCTAGCTTTGCTGTCGGCTACTTGCTGTCAAAAATAGCGCAATTACTGATTTAATTAATCATTCAGATTTGTAGGGCGATCGCCCGCGATCGCAGTTTCTGAAAAAGATTATAAAAAAGACTTGACAAACTCAGAAAATTAAGACATTATAGTTAAGACCGCAGGAAATGCGGGTGTGGCTCAGTGGTAGAGCGTCACCTTGCCAAGGTGAATGTCGCGCGTTCGAATCGCGTCACCCGCTTTAAAAAATAAAATAGCAAATATTTTGTTAAGCCGAAGTTTTATGATTAAAACTTCGGCTTGATATTTTTTGACACTCCCCGACTTAAAAGTACGGGGATTCTTGGTTCGCAGACATACCTTAAAACTACCTATCCTTTCGGCAATATTTAAACCAAATACCCGTTCGATTGAACCAAGCATCAAGTCCAACTTAGATAGCCCCAGAGGGCTTGTCTCCCCAAGCTTTCGGAGATTTTTCTCCCTGTTTCCGTGTGTCCCACGGTACGTTTAATATTCAAAATTTGAGTTTTCTGGTCTGGGTTACGTTAGTTACCCTAGCTATGTTTTTCGTGGTGTTCGCCACCCACTAACCATTATTATTTCCCGACCAGTCGTTTGAGCAGGCGTGTCTCATGTGTATCGGCGGTTATGCTACCTGTAGTATTATTTTAAGATACCATAATACGAACTAATTTATGGAAACTTTGAAGAACACATCTGGATAATTAAAGCCGTCCTATAAGGACGGGGCTTTAGACCCAATTTTCTGGTAAAGGCACGAAAATTGTACAAAGCCTGAAATACTTCGTAAAAACATCTAAGTCAGTGGTAAGATTAAACGGGGAACTTTTAACTCAAAATTGCTCAACAAACTAGAGTTAGCAACAAGCCGTTGAAAGCCTAGATGTACCAAACTCAAAAGTTTGATCGAATTGAGATTTTAATGATTATTTTTGCACAAACGCTTTTATTATTCGATCGCCCGTGGCATCTCAAAAAGCTCCAAAGATAGACTTAAATGGTGATTATCCCTGCCCTTGTCGGCGCCGGGGTCGTCTCGTCCCCATAATACTGACAGAGGCTTTTGGTTGCAACCGCTGTCAGCAAATATTTGTGTTGGACGAAAGTGGCTATGTGATTGAGCAACTATCAACAAACCATCCTTACAAACAAACTTGGCGGTGGACTGGTCAACAATGGAACAGAGCTCATGGGGGTTTGAGGAACCATTACTTGCCACTAGCCCTGGGCATGATTTTGGTGCCTCTAATGATTTGGTTGCCACTGGCGCTGCACTCGCCGGGCGCAAATGTGATTCTGTGGGCAATTATCGCCGTGCTACTAGCCATGCTGCCGGCGCTGATGGTTTGGCTGGCTTACAGGCGTTAGCTAGATGATAATTGACGATTCTAAACCTTTACCGGATTCGGCAAATGTTGCCCGCTATGCTTACCAAGCTTCTTTGGAGTTGGCGGGGACAAAGAGTACAGATCGGGCTGCTGCTTTGCAGGTGATGGCCCAGATGCTGAAACGACGACAAAATGACATTTTAGAAGCAAATACTCTGGATCTAGAGGCGAGTCGGGACATGGCGATTCCCGAATTGATTGTCGATTGGCTAAAGCTGACGCCCGATCGCATCAAGACAACTGTGCAAATTCTTCAGCGGTTGGGAGAAATGCCAGATCCGATCGGGCGAGTGATCAATGCTTCTTATCAGGTCGATCGATGTCAAGTGTACTGTCAATCGCTGCCACTAGGGGCGATCGCGCTAATTTATGAGGCGTTTCCAGAGTTAGGGGCGATCACAGCCGGTTTGAGCCTTAAAAGTGCTAACAGCTTGATTCTCAAAGGCGGTAGCGAAAGTTGGCAAACTAATGCAGTTATTGGGGAAGCTTTGCAGTCAGCAATAGATGAGGTAGGTTTGCCGTCAGGATGTTTGCAGGTATTGCCGCCAGATGGAGGCACTTCGATCCGGGATCTAGTCACTCAAGACCAATATCTCAACTTAATTATTCCCTACGGCAGACCTAGTTTGGTGCAGCAGGTGGTGCGACAATGTACAGCGCCTGTACTGCGATCGGCTATGGGCAATTGTTACCTTTATTGGTCGCCTACGGGTAGTTTGGAGATGGCGAGGTGGATGATTTTGGACAGTCATCAAAGTGTGCCAGATCCGGTAAATGCGATCGAGAAAGTGCTCATCGATCGCAACCAAAAACCTTCTTCCTTAGTCAGACTATGGAATAGTTTAAAAGAAAAAGGCTTTCAAATTAGGGGAGACGCAGAGCTCGTTGCAGATTTCCCAGAATTGAAGTTAGCCGAAGCATCTGAATGGACTCAACCGTATTTGAACAAAACCATAGCGTTTAAAGTTGTCGATAGTTTAGAAAATGCGATCGGGTGGATCAACCGCTACAGTAGCGGGCACGCTGACAGCATCGCCACAGAATCTTACCTAGAAAGTCGCCAATTTGCTCTGGATGTCAACAGTGCATCTACTTTTATCAATGCCTCCCCTCGGTTTTGGCGCTATCAAAATCGAGGAGATGCGATATTTTTGGGAATGTCAAATCAGAAAGGTTATCGTCGGGGATTGATTGGTTTGGATACGCTGACTACAATTAAACAAATAGTTCAGGGTAACGGACAATTTTAATGTTATTGGGAATTGGTTATTGGTAATTGGGAATTGGGAATTGGGATTAAACCAAAGTTAAAAGTGCGATCGTACTATCAATGCGTTTAGGAACGGGCAAGATGCCCATTCCACAAGAACATTTATCTTTTGTGGAACAGGCATCTTGCCTGTTGCTGACAATGGTGCAAGATCTCAGATATAATTAATTATAGAAAGTTATTGAGTGACCCAACAATACTCTTAGTGACAACATGAACTCAGAAAAAATACTCAATACTGTAGACAAGACTGTAACGCCGACTCTAGGCAAAGAAATCCTACTTCACCACTCGGTATACGTTAAAAAGTTGCGTCCACTTCTGCCACCAGAAGCCTTTGAACCAGATCCCAACAAATTAGCAATACTGTTAATCAACCTAGGAATTGTCTTGCTAGGATGGGGAATTGCTACTAATCTCGATCGATGGCCCGTCTATCTTTTATGGCTTTATTTACCTTTTGCCCTAATCATGGGCAATGGTATCATAGTTTTGCTATTTAGCTCCCACGACCTGATGCACGGTAGCGTTCAGAAAAAGTCCTGGTTGACTTATCCGATCGCCTTTTTGGGATTAAGTATGCTATTCATGCCACCTACTCAGTGGAAAAATTTACATAACCTCGTCCACCACAATAACACAAATTCCCTAGCAGATCCCGATCGCAATTACCTATACCAGCAGCCGGATACCTGGGGAAAATGGATTCAAAATCTGTTTGTACCCTCAGTGGAAGTCAATCCGCTATGGTTCATTATAGGCATGGCTGGATCGTGGTTCGTACATAATTTCCGCAACGTCTCATCGGTGTTGTTATTCAACGATAAGTCGGTTGATTACGTGCCTGCTGCCTTTACAGTTAGTCCTAAAGATAGATTGACAATCGCCCTTGAGTGTTTGGGAATCTTAGGGATTCATCTAAGCATCTTATTCTACCTAGAATTTAATCCGATCAAAATTGCTCTAGCCTACATTTTGCCGATCGCAATTGGTCACGCGGGCGCAATGTTCTACATCTTCACCAATCACATGGGTTGCCGGATGACCAACATTAATGACCCACTGATCAATAGTGCTTCACTTCGGGTTCCTAAAATATTTGATTTGCTGCACTTAAACTTTTCTTACCATACAGAACATCACATTTTCCCTAGCATCAACTCCAACTATTATCCGATGGTTCAAGAGTTGTTAGAAATTCATTATCCCGATCGCATGAATTTAATCGATGCTGGGGAAGCTTGGCGGTTGCTGATGCAAACCCCACGACATTATAAAGATGAAGTTACTTTTACTGATTCTTTAGGTAAAATGTCAGTGGATTGCGGTATGTCTCAAGCAGAGAAAGTTTAAATATATCAGGAAACGGCAGGCTTAGGGGAGGAAACGGCTGAAAGGAGGAGACGGCAGTGCCGTGTCCCTACGACATTATTTTGGGGTAGGGAAACAGCATTGCCGTCTCCTCCGTTTCTCTATCCCAGCCGTGTCCCTACGACATTATTTTGGGGTAGGGACACGGCATTGCCGTCTCTTCCGTTTCCCATCCCATAAGCGATTAGGAATGAGTCATTAAATATTGACCATTACCATTGTATTCCCCATCGCAACTCGCGAAATTAGCGACAAACCAAATCAAATAAAACCGCCAAATTCTGCGAAATTTGGCATAGTCAATGCCGTAGTCTAAATCTTTGACTATCGCCTGAGAATCGTCAAAGTTTTTTAGCCAGTTTGCAAAAGTCGTGGAGTAATTGAATCCATTGAGATACCATTGTTCAATGGTTTTGAGGTCTTTATTGTGACTAGGAACTGCATCGTATTTCCAGTAACGGCCGTGGGGGAAGATGTATTTGTGGGTGTAAACGCTGGATATATTGTTGGGAGTGCGAACTGTGATGATATGAATGAAAACTCGACCGTTATCTTGGAGGAAAGAGGCGAGTTTTTTGAAAGCCTTCGTTAAATTACCGACATGCTCAAAAACTCCGATGGAGAGAATTTTGTCAAATTTTGTCTCGAAGTTGGCGTCGTTCATATCTCCTTCGTAAACAGTAAATCGACCTGAACTAAGGTAGCTTTCGGGATCTTGCATCTTCTGACGCATATATTCGCATTGCTGGTGGCTCAAGTTAATTCCGGTAAAAGTGACATTGGGGAATTTGGAAAGAATGTAATTGGGAACGCAACCCCAACCGCAGCCAAAGTCTAAAATTCGATCGCCATCCTGAATGTCTAGCTTTTCAATCACATCATCAATCATGTACATTTGCGATTGTTCAAGGTTGGTGGCTCCTTTTTCCCACAGCCCCATGCTGTATTTGGGATAAATCAGTTTTCCGTCACCTAACATGGGATTCAGCATGGCTTGAGGTAAGTCGTACTGAATCTTCATTAAATCCCTTGGCCCTTCCGCTGTACGATCAGTTTCTGTGAGTACCCATTCGTAGGGTGCAAGCAGAGAGGGAAAATACTTAAAAAAGACGGGCATACAGGTATCAAAAAGACCTCGCAATACAGCATCCGGTACTTCTAATCCGTTGATGTAAGACTCTGCTACAGCCATTTGTACGGCGTTTACTGTACTGACTGCGACGCGGGTTGCTTGGTAGGCGATGGGACTTTTGGTATTCACATCTCCCACGATGGGGATGTGCTTTTCTATGTTGTGCAGGACTGTTGATGAGCTCATATTTATAGTGGTTTTAAAGATGCTGCTATTCTAGCTCAAAAAAATCTGCTATTTTGGGAGGCACAAAAAGCTGAGATTCTTTCTAAATATGGTTTTGAGAACAAAAGCATGGTAAAGTATAAAGATATGCGGCTAATTCCTCGGATTTGACAACGAATTTATAAGGCTTTCAGGCAGTAGGAAACTATTAAAAATAATGTCGTTTTATCAATAAAAGTAACGCGACCCAAAAGAAGACTCAGAACCCTGACACGAGGGGAAGTTGTCAGGGTTGTGAGAGCGAGCTCGTTTGACGTTTAATTAAGTTGATTTACTTGTGCAGGAGTTGCCTTGGAGGCTGTCTGTTTCGCGGCTCTTGCTGGGAAAACGAGAGTAAATCCTGATACAGTTAAGAAATCAGGGAATAGAGAAAAGACTTTGAGAAGCTTGGTTGGCGATCGCACCGGTCGATCGCGATCGCAGATTTGAGCGAGATTGCTCCCTAATTAGCTAGACGCGCCACATATGCCACACATTCACTATCTGCCGGACGATCGTACGATCGAGGTAGACGACGACGATATAATTCTGGAAGCTTCCCTGCGTGCTGGGATTCCCCACACCCACATCTGCGGCGGTAGCGCCCGCTGTTCGACTTGTCGCGTCTTGATTGTCGAAGGTTTAGAATTTTGCTCTCCCCGCACCTCGCCCGAAGAGGAATTAGCGAAAAAATTGTGCTTAGAGCCGGAAATTCGGCTGGCTTGTCAGACACAGGTTACGGCCGGGAAGGTGATTTTGCGCCGATTGGCGATCGATTCTGAAGACTTAGAATCATTTAACGACGAAATGGCAGGAAAGTCAATTTCTCCTCCTATCGGACACGAGAAAAAAATCGCGATTTTGTTTGCGGATATTCGAGGATTTACGCCTTTTGCAGAATCCCTGCTACCCTACGACGTAATTTATGTTTTAAACCGCTATTTCCAAAAAATGGGTTTTGTTATCAACCGCAACGGCGGGATGATTAATAATTATATGGGAGATGGTTTTATGGCGCTGTTTGGGTTGGAAAATCCAGACAAAGCGGCGGAACAAGCTGTGAGGGCGGGAGTGGAAATGCTGGAGGAAGTAGAGAAACTCAATCCCTATTTTGAGACTTTATACCGTCACCGATTGCGGATTGGGATTGGGATTCACTGCGGCTGGGTGGTGGTGGGAAATTTGGGCGCGGCTCAGAATCAGACAGTAACGGCGATCGGGGATGCGGTAAATTTGGCCAGCCGCATCGAGGCTGCTAACAAGCAAGTGGGAACGAGTTTGTTGATTTCCGAGGAGACTTATCAGGAAATCAAGGAATTGGCGATCGTCGATCGGCGCGTATCAGTGGAAATTCCCGGGAAAAGCGGCGAATACCCCCTGTATGAAGTAGTCGGAATGCCGCCGTTACCCGTGGAAATCGAGGAGGTTTCTGAGGTAAAAAAAAGTTCTATTTGGCAAACTTTTGCCAATAAGTTGCTGGCTTTGTCTGCTGCGGTGTACAATTGGATTCGGAAAATATTTTGAGTTTAAAAATTAAGTTTAGCCGATTGTAAATGCGATCGCCATTATTGCCAACAGCGACATTAGCAACTAATCTTATTAGCAGTCCCAATAGTATCACATTTTCGCTCTCAATGCAATCAAGTTCAAGTAGTAGTCCAGGCAGTTCTAATCATCTACCATCCGAACTCCAAGAGAAAATTCTCTATGGAGAACGCCGTCCACCCAACTCTAATAGGATTGTCGGTGCTCATTCACCACAAATTAAAAATGACCCAAATTTTACAGTCCGAGTTATTAACAATAATTCAGATAGCACAACATTTGTCGAGTCAATTAAACAATTTCCAGACGGCACTTTTTCTCGATCCAAAAAATCAACTCTAGCGCCCGATACTTGGAGTGATGTTAAAATTATAGATGTTACAAATCAAGTAGAAACACACCTACTATTCCACTCGTTCTGATGGTGTGACTTTCCATCGCGAAACTGTTGACGGAGTAGAATGGCTAGTTATCAAAGATGCTGCGGGCAGCATAGAATCATCCTATCCTACAGGCGGCAAGCCAATCACTTTCTAAATAAGGAGTTAAAACAGTGATAATTTTTCAACAGCTAGACGAATATTTAAACAATGAATTTTCTGCGGATCTTTGGTCAGATGATGCAGTCATATATGCCATTGATTTAGTTCAAAAAATGACTCCTACTGATTGGGATTCACTCAAATCTTGTTGGCGGCATCGCCCCCAAGAGTGGCAGTACCGCTGCGCCGAAATTATTTCCGATGCAGATTCCCAACAAGTAATTCCCCTGTTACTCGAAATGCTTCAAACACCGGATGATGAGCTTACCATCACAGCAGCAGATTCTTTAAGATCGATTGGTGTAGCTGAACAAAATGTTTATCTGAATCAAGATGTTTTAAAACGTTTGCAAATGCTTTCTCAAAATAGTTCTATCTCTAGAATTATTGTCAATGAACTGCTCAAACAATTGCAAGTGAGACTATGAATCTAACTTGACAATTAAACCGCAGATATCCGCGTTCATTCGCGTGCATCTGCGGCTAAAAAAATCCCAAATCCTAAGCCATCACCATCCCGCCATCCACATTAAAAACCTGCCCGGTAATATAAGCAGCAGCCGCATCCGCCGCCAAAAACTTCACCATCCCCGCAACTTCTTCAACTTCCCCGTATCTCCCCAAGGGAATATACTTCAAAATCTCATCAGACTTGACATCCTTAGTCATATCTGTGGTAATAAAACCCGGTGCAACCGCATTTACAGTAATCCCGCGACTGGACAATTCCTTCGCCACAGTTTTCGTAAATCCAATTACCCCAGCTTTCGCAGCACTGTAATTAGCTTGTCCGGGATTTCCCATTTGTCCCGCAACCGAAGCAATATTAATAATTCGGCCGCTGCGCTGTTTCAGCATAATTTTACTCGCAGCTTTCGCGCACAGAAATACACCAGTTAAATTCAAATCAATCACAGCTTGCCAATCTTCTAGCTTCATCCGCAGCAGCAAAGTATCGCGCGTAATGCCGGCATTGTTCACCAAAATGTCAATCCGCCCCCATTTTTCCATCACATTACTGACGAGCAAATCTACTTGGTCAGTTTTCGAGACATCTGCTGCAAGGGCTATAGCTTCTCCACCAGCAGCAGCGATTTCTGCTACCACCTCGTCCGCAGCAGCACTCGAACTCGCATAGTTGACGGCGACTTTAGCGCCCTCTGTGGCTAGGGCTAAAGCAACGGCGCGGCCGATTCCCCGCGATGCACCTGTCACGAGTGCAACTTGACCCCGCAATCTCTGAAAAGTCTCTGGCAATAATTCCATAATTGTATCCTTGTAATCTACGCTCAGAATTTTGCACTAAAATCGAGCCAGAACCAAAAAAATTATTTTGTCTTATGGCAGTTCAAAAACAGTTCAGCAGTTTTGAGGAGTTGCTATCGAGCTCCGATTTGCCGGTGTTGGTAGATTTTTACGCTACTTGGTGCGGGCCTTGTCAGATGATGGCACCGATTTTGGATCAAGTCGGCGGTCAGATGAAGGAAAAGCTGATGGTTGTCAAAATTGACACGGATAAGTACGAACAGTTGGCTTCGCAGTATCAAATTTATGCTTTGCCGACTTTGGTGTTGTTCAAAAATGGCGCTGAGGTCGATCGCATTGAGGGAGTATTGCAACCGGCTCAGTTGATCGATCGACTGCAACCTTTCTTGTAGTTAGGGTACTTTATCTTAATTAATACATCTCCAACAAATAATCTCAAGCTTTTAAGCGAGATGTAGGGGTGAAGCATTTGGGCGACAATTTATGTTGAAAACAAAAGTGTTTGATGTCCAAATGCTTCACCTTCCTCCCAGCAGATGCCAGGGCTGTTTCATTCTCAAGAAAACGAGGATGAGGATTTTTATTTTGTAGGGGCGGTGCCCCCGTGCCCGCCCTCCCCATCTCTGCCCTTACAAGAGAATGAAACAGGCTTGACAGATGCAATTCGATAATTTCACCTGTGCAATTCGATGATTTCACCTGTTGTTATCTCCTCTATCTTTACTGGTGCTTCAAATGATTTGACTTTAAATTTTAGACAATCCCAATTCTTGGCATATTTATCATTAAAGTAAACTGCTATGGTAAGCTGTGGAGCATTTAAACCACTAACGAGGCCTGTAGGGTGCGTCAGCTAGATCGCTTACTAGGCAAGGGAAACGAGAAAGGGCCGTGGCACCCTACAATACTATTTTAAATGCGTAACAGCTTAGAAGGAAAAAGGATGTCTAGAAAAATATATTTTTCCCCAAACAAAAAGCGCCCCTATTTCTAGGAGCGCTTTTTATCAATCAAGAGTTAAAAATTAACCGTTGATGGAAGGAGCAACCAAAGCAACTGGTGTGGTTTCGCCAGCGGCCAAGTCGAGTGGGAAGTTGTGAGCGTTACGCTCGTGCATTACTTCCATACCCAAGTTAGCGCGGTTGATGACATCAGC
>JANMLZ010000078.1:0-22033 GCA_031372825.1 Cyanobacteria bacterium OTE_58_metabat_593
TATTGTACCTTGCGAAAGCCTTCGTTTTTAGTTTTGAATTAAGTTAGGGGTCTCCTGCAACGGTCTTTGACCCATTACAATAAGTTTAGAAAAAAATCTTTACACATAAGAACTCATGCAGCTCAAATCCACAACTCGCCATATTCGCATATACACCGCCATTCTCGAAGATAACGAACTCGTACCCAGCAACGATCTTTTGACACTGGACATTGACCCAGATAACGAACTGAACTGGAACGACGAGTCAGTCAAACAGGTATATGCCAAATTCGACCAACTCGTAGACGCTTACGAAGGCGAAGATTTGACGGAATACAATCTCCGCCGCATTGGTTCGGAATTGGAGCACTTGGTTCGATCGTTCTTACAGAAAGGCGAAATCAGCTACAACCTCAACAGCCGCGCTGTCAACTACAGCATGGGATTACCCCGAGTTGACGCGAAAATTCACTTATAAGGGCGATCGGGCGAGGGCATTTGTCTCAATGTAAGATCGAAACCCATCATAAATGTCGCTTGTAGCTGAGTTTAGATCCCCCTAGCCCTCCTTAATCAGGGGGGACAGGGGGCGATCGACACTTGGATATAAGCGAGAGGGTGCGATCGTGAGAATGGGCCAAATCTGCTTTTATTTTTCTTCCTTGTCCCCGGCATCCTGGGGATTAACCGCCCAATTGGGAGGACGATCGCGCTCCAAAAACTGTTTAACTGCCACTTGGCGGTTACTCATAAACTGACCCCAAGCGCCGGGAAACAGACCATCCAAGGTTTCCACCAGCGCCCAAACCTCAAGATTCATCACTTTGTAATAAAAACCGTGAGAATGCTGAATCTTAGTCAGTATTTCGTCTACCTCAACAGCAGGTAGCAGCTTTGGATCGGGCAAATTCTTGCCAAAGGCGCTTGACTTATCTGGGGGCATGGTTAGTAACTCTACAGCTTGCAGAGTCCGGTATAATTTAACTTCTCTTGCTAAACTCAGGGACAAGGCACGGATCGCCCGATCGACAAAACCGAGAATTGATGTTTATTTATACCTATCGGATCGGGAGATTTCTACGTATCTGCATCGTAGCACTACAATTAGTCTAAATCTCAATTCCGTTGACGGTCACGATTTATTCGCCAATTGGCACTATCAGGAATCTGCTAAAAACAGCCTGCCCTCAAGCCCTTGAATTCGGCATCGCGCCATCGAACCGTGACAACTGATAGCAAGATTTATCCGGGGGTCAACAAAATGGTAGACTATTCGTTTGATTACAAGACTTTAAAACCTACCCTTAGACTGGGGGGAAGTCACGCCTAAAACATTGTCAGGAGATATCACGCTTGCACATAAAACTGCTTTCGTGGTGAGCCTGGGAACCTGAAAAATCAGGATATTAGGATTGCGAAGTCTTGAGAATCCCCGTCTGCTGAGAAAGCGGGGGTGTAAAATAATCGCCACGTATCAACCCGTCGAGGTTCAAGCGCTAAAATAATTCAGATCAGCACGCTTGCCCAAAGGCGTCAGGAACCCTTATGCAAAACTCTGTGCCAAAACACTACTTGTGGGCTGTAGGTGAAGGGATCAAAGCTTGTAAGCCAGGCGATCTAATTGCGGGTCGCTATTTGGTCAAGCGCGATCGACTTCTTGTCGATACTCAACCCGAACAGTTGCCGGAACTGCCCGAAGAGATTCCGAGTGTTGTCACTCCTTATCTGAGATTGTTTGCCTATCAGTTGCACGTACCTCAAGTATACGGGCTGGTATCGTCTGCGACGAGCAAACTCTCGGGAGATATCTGGCTGCTGGAAAACGGGCCTATTTTGAAGGTGACGGAATCTTTAATGCCGGAATTGGCGGACTCCTGGAAAGGATCTGCGGCGATGCGCCAGCTTAATTGGCTGTGGCAAATTGCCCAGTTGTGGCAGCCGTGTATCGCTCAGGGCGTGGCTTCGACGCTGCTGACACCGGAACTGCTGCGCGTGGAAGGGCAGTTAGTCCGGTTTCTGGAATTGCAGCCCGATCGCCAACCGCCTAGTTTGTCGCAATTGGGTAAATTGTGGCAGCAGTGGCTGGAAGATGCTCACCCGGCGATTGGCAATTTTTTGAGGCAACTTTGCCAGCAAATGGTGGCCGGTCAAGTGCGTCACGGCGAACAATTGATGGGCCAGTTAGATAAAGCTCTGGCAAAATGCGGTCGATCGTACGATCGTACCGTTGAAATTGCCACGGGCACGGATGTGGGCAGATCCCGAGCTCACAACGAAGATGCTTGCTATCCGCCCAGCGGGACGGTGTTCGCCGGACTCCCGGGTTCGGAAGCTTGCGCGATCGTCTGTGACGGTATCGGCGGACAAGATGGCGGCGAAGTCGCTTCGGAAGAAGCGATTGCTGTGCTGCGCGACAAGTTGCAGCAAATGCCCTTGCATCAAGCTAATTGGGACCCCCTGAGCCTGACTTCCAAGCTGGAACGGGCGGCTTGTGCTGCTAACGACAAAATAGCCGGTCGCAACGACAGCGAACACCGCCAAGGTCGCCAGCGGATGGGAACTACCCTAGTTATGGCTTTAGCCCACATTCACGAGCTCTACGTCGCCCACGTCGGAGACAGTCGGGCTTACTGGATTACCCGCACCGGCTGCTATCAAGTTACTCTCGACGATGATGTGGCTTGCCGCGAGGTGCGCTTGGGGTACTCCCTCTACCGGGATGCTTTGGAACAAGTGGCCGCCGGAGCTCTGATTCAAGCTTTGGGCATTACTTCCTCGAACACTCTGCACCCGACAGTGCAGCGTTTTCCGGTGGATGAAGATTGCGTTTTGCTGCTGTGTTCCGACGGTTTGAGCGATAAAGACCGGGTTGAGGAATGTTGGGAAGCGGAGATTTTGCCAATTCTCGACGGTAGCATTAATGTGGCGAAGGCGCGCGATCGGCTGATCGAGATTGCTAATACTAGAAACGGTCACGATAACGTCACTGTTGCTTTAATTCACTGTCAAGCACATTTGAGGGAGGAAGTCAATACTTTTACAGAATTGTCCATTGCGCCTTTAGATGTGCCGATCGAACTAATCGCTGACAGCGAAGATGCGCCAACCGATTTGACGGATAGCACCAGCCTTGGCAATGCTAGTTCTCAACTGAAAACGCAGTTGGTACAGCCACCGGACAAAGGCAAAAATCCATTTTCGCTGCTGCTGAAAATAGTATTTTTGTTAGGTTTGGGGGGTGTATTTGCTTATTTTTTCATTCCTCCGGTGGGTCGGGCGATCGATACTGCCGGGGAATCGGTTTTCGGGAAACGAGGTTTAATTAATGCTCGAAGCAGGCCGGAGAAAGTAGTTGAATCTGTAGCTTCTCCGGTCAAATCTTTAGAAACAGGCTCGTTTATAGAGATTAAAACTTCTGCGGCTGGGGAATTGGGAAAAGAGGGCGATCGCTTCGATTTGCGAGGCGCAATCGGTGAGTTGACTGTCAAAGGAACAGTCCCTGCCGGCAGCGTTTTGAAGGTGACAAACAAACAGTTGACGCCTCAAGGCAATTGGCTGGAATTGAAAGTTTGCTCGATTCCTGAAATAGTGCGATCGAACTCTCCCAAACCCAAGTCAAATAAAGATTTTTCTACTGTTTCAAAACCCGCCCTCAATCCATCTCCCGCTGTGGCAACTCCCTCGCCTTCCCCCGCAGTTAATTCAACAGTTGAAGTAGAAATCCCTAAGCTGCCAGCGGGGGAACTCGGATGGATTCAAGAAAAAGATGCCGTTTCTAAGGTAGCGTCCAACCCGAATCCCAACCTCACTAAACAGGGGAAATGTGTTGATGGTGACTCAAATCCCAATGCTAATTAAACTGTCAATGCTAGATCCTGCCGCAGTAATTTGAGTAAGTTTAGGAAAAGGGAAAATGCAGCTTGCTAAAGATATAATAATTCAAGGCAGACACAGACCTAAAATAAAATTTGTGGCCGCTCAAGCCGAAGATTCATCAACTTCTTGATTCGAGATCAAAATCAAAGTATGACGAAAATCACAGACTATTTCCAGGGAGTTTATGCGGTAAATCTCCCTGAGAGGAAAGACCGACGCCTATTCATAGTCAAGGAATTAGAGGAAGCAGGAATGCCCCTTACTCCCCATAAGGTTGAGATATTTCCTGCAATCCGCCCCGACGAAGCTGGAGGTTTCCCCAGCATTGGGGCGAGGGGATGCTTTTCTAGTCATGTAGCTATCCTCAAGCAGGCAAAACAGGAGGGGTTAAGCAATATCTTGATTGTAGAAGACGACCTAGAAATTTCACAAAAGTTCAGAACAGACCAAGCTATTATCGTCGAACAACTGTGTCAGCAAGATTGGGATTTCGTCTACTTCGGACACATCGAAGAGGTTGAACAAAAGTCTCCTGTCGCCCTCGTGCCCTTTTCTGAGGCGGTAATGACCACTCATTTTTACGCTGTAAATGGCAGGATTTTCGATCGCCTCCTGCGGTTTCTGGAAGACGTGGAACAGCGACCTCCAGGACATCCCGACGGCGGCCCGATGCACCTCGACGGAGCTTATTCTACTTTCCGATCTCAAAATCCCGATGTTGTCACCTTGATTGCTTCTCCAAATCTGGGGTCGCAAAGGAGTTCTCGTAGTGACATCTATCCTAATCAGTGGTTTGACCGTTTACCTGGGTTTAGGCAATTGGCAGGTGCAGCAAGAACAGGAAAAATATGGCTGAAGCGTCGGCTTTCTAGTTAATTGAATTCGAGTTTAAAATCGTTCGCTTATATCAAATCGGTTAGCACAATAGCCCGGAAAATAATTATACCAATTCTCGCCTCGTCTTGCAACAATTATGAGTTTTTGGTTTGTTTTCTGAAAGACTGTTTGTAAGGTGTAAAGCTGTGAGATTCTCGCTTTTTTTGAGAGTTTTTGATAGCTCCGCACCCGGCTCAGCTAATGTTGCAGGATTTTTGAGAATTAGTATTGATACCAAATCCGGGTTTATTAATTTTTTATGAAGGACACAGTTGAAACCTTTCGACCTCAAAATATACAAATCAAGTCTGCCGGATTTTACGCGACACGACGCAGGATCGGACAGACAAGCGAGATCGAGGGGATATTTAAGCCGGATTTGGTATCAGCATATTTGATATGATGCTGGATTGCTAACCTAATTTCTTAGATACTTCTGCAAGTTTAGTCACCATTTGGGATACAGCTTTGTCAACTGCGGCGCTCAAAAGTGTATCCTCATTATTGCTGCCGGAATTGCCACTGATACCTCGGACAGAAATATTAGAATCGCTTTGATCCGCTTCTCCTACTGCTTTGGCGGTAGCAAGAATATCTCCTGAAGCTGTACCGATTAACCGCACGTCTATTTGAACTGTCGCTTTGGTTTTTTGGGAACCGCCACCGATTCCCATGAAACTGCCGCCGCCGGATTGTTTGTCGATATTAAACTTGGTAATAGTACCGATGAGTACGGCGTCAACTCCTAATTTTTTGCCAATTTCGGCTGCGGTACCGGCATCCATTGAACCTGTGCGATTTTGCTGTTTGAGGACTTGTTCGAGTTTGCTACGATCGACTACAGTATAAGTCCCATTGTTGACGAGTTCGTTGATTAGCAGTTCGCTGATGCCTTTGGCCGCGCCGACTCCCCTGTAGGAGCTATAGTAACTGTTGGTAGTGCCGTAGTCGAAGTCCATGACGACGAGGCGCTTTTTAGTAGCTTGGGCGAGTTGGGTTGCGGGTTGGGTGGTGGCTGGTGTGGCGATCGCGCTTACACAAACCCCTGCTAGCATTAGCGCTGCGAGGGAAATGCTTGTCAAGCGAGATAGGGTGGTTGTTTTCATGAATTTTTCGTCAAAATGCTTCTGTCCAGACTCTAGAATAGTTCACCCAACAGCCAGATGTCAGTCAATTTGAGATTTGAGATTTCACCTTTCAACTTCCATAAAACCCATCAACCAATTAGCCATCGTCGCCCTGCGAGTCTGTCTCGGCCCGAATTCCCCAATTTTATAGCCTTGAAAGCCCAATTTTTCCTTCAGCAACTGCTTGTTTTCCGGCGGGATCGATCGAGTCAATTTCACCATTGCGGGTCTAGAATCGATAAAATCCGGCGGTTCTGGATAATCTTCGCGCCACTCGCTAGCAACATTTGCACTATTCCACTTACCTGTCTCGGCATTGCAGCGGTAGCCCAGATACAGCCAAACTAATCGGTTAACAGCAGCATCGTCGATTTCTTCGTTGAGAATAGCCCAAATAGTTTCGTTGTTCAGAGGTGGCAATTCAGACATAATACAGGAACGGAGGGGGAATTGGGAATTGGGCATTGGGAATTGGGTATTCCGAATTAGGAAAGAAGGAAGATGAAATAATTGTCAGAAACAGGCAAGATGCCCGTTCCACAAAAAAGCACAGAAATTTGCTTGTGGGGTGGGCTTCTAGCCCGCCCAAAATGCTACCCCACAAAAAATTACTTGCCCAAAATTCCGTCTTTCTCGGCCATCGACAGCATCAAATCAATCACGCGGCAAGAATAACCCCACTCGTTGTCGTACCAAGAAACGACTTTGAAAAACTTAGAATTCAGTTCAATTCCTGCACCTGCATCGAAAATGCTCGATCGCGCATCGCCCTTAAAATCTGTCGAAACCACCGCATCCTCAGTATATCCGAGAATGCCTTTGAGTTCGCCCTCCGAAGCTTTTTTCATGGCTTCGCAAATTTCTTTATAGCTAGTTTCCTTCGCAGTTTTAAAAGTAAGGTCAACTACAGACACATCTGGAGTCGGCACTCGCAAAGCCATTCCCGTTAATTTTCCCTTCAATTCCGGCAACACCAATGTAACAGCTTTCGCCGCACCGGTCGAAGATGGAATAATATTTTGAGCCGCACCGCGTCCTCCCCGCCAATCTTTGACACTGGGCCCGTCTACTGTTGGTTGAGTAGCTGTCATCGCGTGAACAGTCGTCATTAAACCTTCCTCCAAACCGAAGTTATCGTTGATAACTTTGGCAATTGGTGCTAAACAATTCGTGGTACAGCTAGCATTAGAAACAACAGTATCTTTTGCCGGGTCAAATTTGTGGTGGTTGACGCCTACTAAATATGTTGCAACTTTTTCCGGGTCTTTGGTCGGTGCTGAAAGTATTACCCGTTTTGCTCCCGCCGTCAAGTGTTTTGATGCGCCTTCAAAATCCGTAAACAATCCGGTAGATTCTACTACATAATCTGCACCGGATTTATCCCACGGCAATTCTGCCGGATTTCTAATCGACGTACAGGGGATAAATTTTCCGTCAACTAAAATCCCGTCTGCTTTGGCTTCAACTTCGCCGTCGTAAATGCCGTGAGTCGAGTCGTATTTGAACAGGTAAGCCAGGTTGTCTGGCGGAACTAAGTCATTAATCCCGACAAATTCGATGTTGGGGTTTTTGATGCCGGCACGCATGACTAGCCGTCCGATGCGACCAAATCCGTTGATACCAACTTTTAGGGTAGCCATGATTTAAACTCCTCTTGAAAATATCTCTATGTCGATCGCAACTTCTGCGTTAGAACTTACCACGGCAAATGATTAATATAACTTAATCTTTTTTATATCTTAAGAATTTGGTAACTGGGAATTGGGAATTGGGAATTGGGAATTGGGAATTGGGAATTGGGAATTGGGAATGACAACAGTCAACAATCAACAATCAACTGTCAACTGTCAACTGTCAACTGTCAACTGTCAACTGACTTTCTACCCAACGCACCTAGTAATCAGCAATTCCACCGCATCTGAAATAAAACACGACCCACCAAACTTATTAAGAACTGGTCTAATGTTTTGTGCAACTGCTGATACTTGATCGGGAGAACAAAAAGCAAGCACATAAATGTTATCCAGCGCCGTCATAGATGAATCGCGGGAAACGTGATCCCTGGTGCTTTTTCCCGCGACATCACGAATCACCGAATAACCGGCTACGCCAGCTTTGTCTAAACCGTCTAAAATCTTGCCTAGTTCCACCGAGTGGGCGATGATTTCTACTCTTTTGACTGAATCCACGATCTTACCTCCAAAACATATTGATTCCGTATAGATACAGGGGAATACCTACAATGATATTAAATGGAAAAGTCACTGCTAAAGCTGTCGAAATGTAAAGACTTGGATTGGCTTCGGGAACAGTTAGACGCATGGCTGCGGGTACTGCTATATAAGAAGCACTCGCGCACAATACGGCAAACAGCAAAGTGTCTCCCTTTGGCATTCCGATTAATTTCGCTATTAGCAAAGCAATTACTGCGTTGACTATGGGAATTAGAATTGCGAAGCCGACTAGAAAAATTCCTGCTTCTTGCAAATCTTTAATTCTGCTGGCCGCAACTAGCCCCATGTCTAGCAAGAAAAAAGTCAGAACGCCGTAAAACAAGTCTTGAGTAAACGGACTCATAACTTCCCAACCGTGTTCTCCTGTCAGTATGCCCATAATTAGGCTGCCAATCAGCAGAAATACTGAACTGTTGAGGAAGGCTTCTTGCAGCACTTCTGGCCAAACTATTTCGCGTTTTCCTTCTTCCCCGCCGAATACACTGACGAGAATTAGACCGACTATAATTGCTGGGGATTCCATTAATGCTAGCGCTGCTACCATGTAACCGTCAAAGTCTATCCCCTGTGCTGTGAGGAAGGAGGTTGCGGTGATAAATGTGACGGCGCTGATGGAACCGTAGGTGGCTGCGATCGCTGCGGCATTGTAGGAGTCCAGTTTTATTCTCAGTATGAAAAAAGTATAAATTGGTACTACCATTGACATCAGCATCGCTGCCAAAATTGTCAGGGCGACTTGCTGGTCAATTCCGCTTTTTGCGAGTTCGACCCCGCCTTTAAATCCGATCGCAAACAGTAGGTACAGCGAAAATAATTTGGGGATTGGCGCTGGAATTTCTAAATCAGATTTGAGAAAAACTGCCAGCAGTCCCATGAAAAAAGCTAATATTGGTGGATTTAAAATATTTGACGCTACGAGACTTAAATCCACGATCTGTCACTCCCATTTCTGGCGTTTTTAATATTACTTCACAAATAATTGTTGCACGAGAATGGATAAATAGTACGATCGAACTCGATCGAACTCGATCGATCGATCGTACTAAATACGCCTGCGGGTGCTGATGGCGCACCTGCCGGCTAAGTATTTTTCCCTAACTAAACAACAGCCAAATAAGACTCTAGAGCTTCGGAACCGCCGATCAACTTGCCGTCGATAAATACTTGTGGCACAGTTGTAGCACCAGTCACAGCCCGGAGCGATCGAGTTGTGATATCGCGACCCAGGACGATTTCTTCATAATCCAAGCCCTTTTCAGTCAGCATTACCTTAGCCTTAGCGCAGAACGGACAGCCGATTTTGGTAAACAGCGAAACTACCTTCGGCTTGACTGCGGTCGAGTTGATGTAGTGAAGCATCGTCTCAGCATCAGACACCTTGAAAGGGTCTCCCGGTTCCTCGGGCTCAATAAACATTTTTTCAACCAAGCCATCTTTTACCACCATCGAATAGCGCCAAGACCGCTTGCCAAAACCTAAATCTGTTTTGTCTACCAGCATTCCCATGCCTTGAGTAAACTCGCCGTTACCGTCGGGAATTAACGTCACATTGTCTGATTCTTGGTCTTTTGCCCACTCGTTCATCACAAAAGTGTCGTTGACCGAAATACAAACGATTTCATCTACGCCATTTGCTTTGAAAGTTTTGGCCAATTCGTTGTAGCCCGGGAGGTGCGTTGACGAACAAGTCGGAGTAAATGCTCCCGGTAGCGAGAACACTGCTACGGTTTTGCCTGCAAACAAATCATCGGTGGTGACATCCACCCACTCGTTGTCTTTGCGAGTGCGAAAGGTGACTTTGGGTACTCTTTGACCTTCGTGGTTCGTCAGCATGATTTGAATCCTTGGGTACTTGGGTTAAATTCCTTTACTTCACCTAATCGTACTCATAACGAGTATGACTTGTCAAGAGGATCGGGTTTTTTTAGTCAGTTGAGGGTTGTCAGTTGAGGGTTGTCAGTTGACGGTTGACTGTGCTTTCCAGCTTTCCAGTCAACAGTCAACAATGCCCAATTACCAATCAAATTTTCGGCTTAAATACTCCTCTAGCTGCTGATTGTGAGGTCGGAAATAATCGCTCAACCAATCGCAAATGGACTCGCTTACTGGCTGATAAGAACCCGGATTAGCATTTGGATACTCAGGCAATTGATATTCTGGCAAATCTAAAAATTCTAAAACTTGTTTAACCGTTGTCGCCGCACCTGCATAAAAATCTTCACTTTTCAAAATTAACAACTGTTGTTTAGGAAAGAAAGCCAGCCAATTTTTAATAAATTCTATATACCTGCCACGAGCTAAATAATTCCCCGGTTCTTCGCCGATGATGTATGCTGGATTTTGACTCAATCGTGCAACTTCATCGCTAATTGCCCGATCGAGCGATCGCACTTCCCAATTTAAGTCAGCCAAGCGGTAAAATTGAGAAATAGCTCGATCGACCGGATTTCGCAAAAGCACCACAAGCTTAACCTCTGGAAACGCGCTGTAGAGACGTTCTGGCGCTTCCCTAAAGTCAAAATAGCTCGGACTTGCTTCGCCCGTCAAAAATTGCTCTCCCTCCGGCATTGGCGGAAAATGAGCCAAATACCAATCAATCCCCCTGTCGAAGTGCCACGAAAAAAAATCCATCTCCTTTTTAATCGGAGTCAAAATTTGCGGGTGTTGAGCTAAATAAGTATACAGAGAAGTCGTGCCGCACCGCTGGGAACCAATAATTATAAAGTTAGGAACTTTGACTGGTTTTAAGTTCCAGTGCTGTTGTTTCTTCGCAGCGAGATGTGCGAAAGTTTGTTTAAAACTGACAGTTTTATAGCAACGAATTGCCTCCTCAATTTTGCCTTGTCTTGTCAAAGCTTCCCCCAAATTCAGATAAGGCCAAAAAGCATCCGGTTTAGCTGCAACAACTTCGCGGTACAAACTCGCGACTTCCTCAAGCTTATTTTGCTTAACCAAAACTTCCCACAAATTGTAATAAAACCACCAGTAAAAATCGGGATTTATTTCTATTGCTTGCAAGAACGAAGCCGCCGCTTCTTCCCAGTATTTTTGATGGCTTAAAACAGCGCCTAAGTTGTAGTGAGACCAGCAATCATCCGGTTTTTGGGCGACAGTTGCGCGAGATGAGGCTAATGTGCGATGACACTTTTCTTGTTCCTGCAACAACTCCTGTAATTCGGTTAATGCTAATGCACAATCCGGCATAATTGTCAAGAGTATATTATAAATAATGATTGCGCTTTTTGGGCGATCGTACTTTGCTAAACTCCTTCCTAAATCCAAATAAAATCCCTGATTTTCCGGTGTAACTGGCAATTGACATTTTTCTAACACAGACATTAAATCAGACTCTGTTTGTCCGAGAACAAAACCCAACTTCTCGTAAATTCCCGGCAAATTTACGTCAATTTCAATAGCTTTTAAATACGTGGCGATAGATTCATCCCAATATCTTAATTTACTTAAAGCGTCCCCTAAATTGCCAAAAGACCAAGCAAAATCTGACTTTAATTCAATCTCGCAGCGGTAAGCAGCAGCAGCTTCTTCCCATTGTTCGAGTTTCAGCAAAGCATCACCCAAATTGTGATAAGACCACGAAAAATCTGGATTTAACTCAACAGCTTTTCTGTACGCAGTGACAGCATCCTCCCAGCGCTCAAGTTTCAGCAAAACATCACCCAAATTGTGATAAGACCACGAAAAATCTGGCTGTAACTCAACAGCTTGTGTGTAAGCAGCAACAGCATCATCAAATCTCCCAGTTTCTTGTAGGGAATTTCCCAAATTATGATAGTCGTGATTATCCATGCAAAACTCCTGCAAGATTCATTAACTTCTCCAGCGATTTCAAATCCACCCGCATATCTTTATGTCCCGGATATTTCTGAGTTTTGTCATCAAACAATTCAGCAATTAAATAGTAATGTTCCAAATCACACAAGTTGCTGATAGTCCAAAAACAAATTGGTACATAAATTGGAGAAAAAATCTCAATTACTTTAGTCCCCGGACTGCAAAAAACTAGATTGGTCAATCCCGCGCCGTGAGGTGCGACAACTACCTTAGCAGCAGCCAAACACGCAGCTTGTTCCGCTACAGACATAGTTTCTAGTTTGACTGTACGAAACCCAAGTTTTTCTAAACAGCCGATGACTTCTTCATCGTTGACAATTCGTCTATAAGATGCTTTTTCTCGGCTGATGTAAATACGTTCTGAATAATCTGTTTTTAACGACGGCTGTTCATTTAAGAACATTCGTTTCAAATATTCGCACTTCCATTTAGAAGTACCCGCAGCACCATCGCAAATTGACGGAACTATTAATTTATCCGCTGTCAAGTGCGGCTGGTGACGACTTTCTAAAATTTTATCTACTGGAATTCCTAAAGTATTTAAAGTTTCTTTTTCATAAGCCGAATCACAAGCATTGACAACAAATTTATCAATACTATCAATCAATTTACTCTGCTGCAAAAGATGGAATCGCGTCACCACATCAAACATCCAGTGAAAATAAGCTGCTCCTCCCCAACGAGCCGACAAAAAAGCTACATTTCCTTCGATGTGTTCCGCAGAAGACAATTTATCAGAAGTTATTACCAATTCAGGACAACCAGTTGAAATATCGGTAACAAGTTTATTGTCTGAAGTAATGGCGGCGGTAGTAGCAATATCAGCCCAAGCTCGTCCTTTTGGTAGTACAGCGACAAAAGCTTTTTTTATATAAAAAATTTCATCTTCCCAACATCTGTTATCGGTGTCGATTGTTTTGGAATCAGATAAATTGATTTGACTTACAGGATAGATGTCAATGCAAGTAATGCTCGGATCTGATTCGGCTGTAATTGCTAAATCGTCAGTAAATCCACAGTATTTTTTAATCACACTTAACGGCAACATTTTATGACCAAATTTTATGATGTCTGCCTCATCCACTGCTCCTTTTTGTTCCAGAGCATAAGCTATATGATAGTAAATTCCAAACAAATCGGGTTTAATTTGCAGTGCTTGAATCAAGTTAGATATTGCAGGTTCCCACTGCTGTTTTGCAAGGAAACTCAAGCCCAATCCTTCGTAACACCAGCAGGATTTTGGATCGAGATTGATGCCTTTTTCATAAATGGCGATCGCATTTTCCAATTCCCCTTGATTCCGCAGTGCATCGCCCAGCTTTTTGTACAGCCAACTTTTATCCGGGGCTAACTCCACGGCGCGGTCAAAAGCAACTGCTGCTTCGGCCCAATTTTCTAGTTCTTCGAGAACTTCACCCAAACTATTGTACAGCCAACAATCATCGGCATAGAGTTCAATAGCTTTGCGGTAATTTTGCGCTGATTCCTCCCAATTTTCCAGTTGTCTTAAAGCCTTGCCCAAGCGTTCGTAAGACCAACAAAAATCAGGATTCAGTTCAACTAATTTGCGGTAAGCAATGGCAGCTTCCTCTGGTTCGGAAAGCTGCATCAGCGCCTCACCTAACTGGTTGTAATTCCAACAAAAATTGGGATCGAATTCAATAGCTTTGCGGTAAGCAGCAGCAGCTTCTTCATATTTTTCGATCGCCTGCAAAGTTTCCCCCAAAAAGTGGTAAGACCAACTAAAATTAGAGTTAAGTTCGATCGACCTTTGGTAAGCAGTAATAGCTTCATCGAACTGTTCTTTTTTTTGCAAAGCGTTACCCAACTTGTGGTAAGATAAGAAATTGCCCGCTCGAACTTTAATTGCTGCTTGATAGCGTTCGATCGCGGCATCTAAATAACCCGCATTCGCCGCCACATCCCCCAACTTTTCGCAACCCCAAGCCAAGAGATTTTGTTCTACCCCCAAATTTTTATTGTCAGTTTTGCGTACAATCAATTGATAGCCTTTGTTAACTACTTCCAACTGACTGCCAAACATCTCCAAAAACATATCGATGCCGATTTTCGTATCATCCTCCGGGCTGTCGGGGAAGGTAAATTCGTAATCGTCAAAAATCATCAATCCCCCAACTTTCACCAACCGCCAAGACAAAATTGCATCTTGCAAAGCGCTAGTAGGTTTGTGACAGCCGTCAACATAGGAAATATCGTAAAATTCTGAAGCTAAAGTTCCCAGTAAATCCTGAGAGTAACCCTCTAATGCAATTACCTTATCTGCTACTCCCGTTTTAGCAATATTTCCCTTAAACTGTTCTTGGAAATACGGATCGATGCAAGTAATCTTTGCCGTCGGATGGGTTAAAATATTGTCCAGCAGCCAGCAAGCAGACATTCCTTGAAAACTACCAATTTCCACTACTTGAAATTCCGGCATTCCCGCAAACTGCTGCAAGTGCTTTTGCCAAATCGGAATGTTGTGCGTAAACCAATCTTGGGTAAATTGATAATTCTTTGTCGTACATTCAGGCCAACCCCTCAACTCGCTGGCTTTTTGATGGCAAACAATCGCCTCTTCCAATTCACCTAACTGCGGTAAAATATTGCCTAAATCGTTGTAAGCTTCAGAATTATTCGGCTCGATTTCAATTTGACGGCGGCAAGCAGCAATTCGTTCGTCGAAATCCAGTGTCTTATACTGTTTATTTGCCAAAAGCCAATCGAGTTCTGCAATAGTTTCCGCAACATTTGGTTCAATTTGCAGCGCCATCTGATAGAATACGATCGCCCCTTCGAGCTGCTTTTGTTTTGCTAAACTCTGGGCTAAATTTAGATAAAATTCAGCTCCCTCTGTCTCAATTTGTAACAATTTGTGATAAACCTTGCCGTTTTCCAGTACATCTATAGCTTGACAGTAACTGTGAATCGTGTTTTCAAAACTTGATGCGCTGCGCTGCTGCAAAGCATATCCCAATCTGGTGTTAATCCCAGTTAAATTAGGCTCCAGTTTAATCGCTTGTAGGAAAGCAGCAACGGAGGCATCCCAAGATTTTTCGCAAGTTAAAACACTGCCCAAATTGCAGTAAAACCCAGGAATTTCGGGATCGAGTTCGATCGCCTTGCGGTAGCAACTAATAGCTTCTTTCCACTTTCTTTGCGTCGCCAAAGCTTCCCCTAAATAATTGTGCGCCCAAGCAGAATTATTATTAATTGCTAGAGTCTGAAAATAACATTTAATTGCCTCATCCAACTCGCCCTTTTGCATCCAAACATTGCCCAAACTCAAGTAAGCACGATCGTAATTGGGATTGAGTTCGAGGCTTTTAGTGTAACAGGCGATCGCCCGATCGGCTTCTCCTCGTTCCGCCCAAGTTTTACCCAAACTGTGGTAAGATTCAAAAGAATCTGGATTGATGGCAATGGCTTGTCGGTAATTGGCGATCGCCTCATCCCACCGCTTCTGTCCGACCAGCATTTCCCCCAAATTGTGATAAGCTATTGCCAGCATCGGATTTAGCTCAATTGCCCGCGAATAACACTCAGCAGCGCGATCCTCTGCGAGGGCTTCGCCAACGAACTTAGACAACTCAACAAAACTATTTCCCAGAGTAACTTGCTCGTCAGCCGTTGCCCAATTCGGTTCGATATTAAAAGCTTGATACCAGCATTCTGCCGCCTCTTCTCGCTTTTGTAACTGCGTCCAAACTCTCGCCAACTGTCGGTAAGCCGCCGCAAAATTCGGTGCTAGGGCGATCGCTTTTTCGCAATTGGCGATCGCCTTTTCCCACTGTTTCCCCTGAGAATACAAACTGCCGAGATTAGCGTAAACTTCCGGCAAATTCGGATTGCGATCCAGTGCTGCTTCATACCACTGCTTAGCCTGCTCGATTTCACCTCGAACCTGCATCACCTTTCCCAGCGTCTGACAAGCCGTAGCTAAATTTGGTTCAATTTTCAACGCTGACTCGCAAGCAGTAACTGCCTCATTCAACCTTCCTTCAGCTAAATAAACTTCTGCTTGCCGACTCAAATCAACCGCTGCTTTTTCCATCTTCTCAATCGAGGGCATAATTAAACTTACTCCAGACTCCAGCTAACCCAAACCAACAACTTCAATCATCCTTTTGAGCGAACTTAAGTTCACCAAAATATCCTCAGTCAGGGAATTCTGATACATCAACTCTCTAATAGGATAGCATTCAAAAGCCTCCCCGGCCAAATAATAATGTTCCAACTTCAGATATTGACTGATTCCCCAATAATAATGACTGATATAGTGAGGCGACACCAACTCAATCACTTTCGTTCCATAACGAGAAAAAATTGTATTTGTCAAGCCGCTACCGTGGGCAGCAACTATCACCTCAGCATGATAAAAATGAGCAATTTGCTCCGCTAAAGACATCGACTCAGGTAAAATAGAAACAAAGCCCGATCGCTCCAAAACCTCAACTACATCTTCCTCATTCAAAACTCGCCGATATCTCGCCTTGCTGCGACTGATATAAATGCGTTTTGGATAACTCGAACCAGGTATAATTTCCTTGAGAAACTCCCGCCTCAAAAAATCGATCGCCCACCCAGAAGGCCAGCCCAAATATCCCGCAAAAGAAGGTACAATCAACTCTGTTGCTTGAATATGAGGCAGGCGATCGCTCTCCAGCACCTTCTCCTCGGGAATCCCCAGAATTTTCAGAGTTTCCCGCTGAAATTCATGCTGACAACTATTCACCAAAAACCAATCAATCTCCGCCAAATCCCTGCTACTGCGCCGCAGCAATTCGATCCTCGGCAAAACATCTACCATCCAGTGAAAATAGACATTTCCCGATAAACCAGAAAGCACCGCCACGCTACCTTCAATCTGTTTTAAAGGCGGAAAGGATTCTAAGTTAAAAACACTATGTTTTCTGACATCATGCTTGTCACATCCAGGCAAAAAACCCGGATAATCTCTCGACACATCAGCCAACAAATAGTTATCAGGAGTTATAATGGCGATCGCCTTGCAAATCAGCCAATAATTTTGCTGCGGCACAATCCAAACTCGCCCGTTGGGAATTGCAGCCACAAAAGTTTTCGGCGCATCCACAGGTATCGGTTGCGAGTTAGACAAACGGCAAACTCCCCAACCCAAATGCACCGGATCGAACCACTTAGAAATTCGGTGCAAACACATCCCGCAAGTTAAACCGCCGCAATCGGAATTGGTTAATTCGGAGCTTGTGCTGGGCCCTTCGACTTCGCTCAGGGAACAGTTATGGGAATTTGTGCCGCTCCCTGAGCGTAGTCGAAGGGTAGCCGAAGTATTGGAAATATTTTCGGCACTTGCTTCCGTCTCATATTTCCAAACTATCTCAACATAATTGCCAGCATCCAATTTTGTAGCAACCAGCCAATCCCAAGTCGATAAATAAATTGTGTGAGGGCGTTTTATCGAATTGCAATCGGGCAAAATAAAACTTGCTTTTTGCCACTGCTTCGGCGCGCCATACCCATGCAATTGCAACTCTAAAACCTGTTGATAATAATCGATCGCCCGATCGCACTTTCCCTGTTTTTCCAGCACTTTCCCCAACTCAAAATAAACCTGTGGTAAAGCCGGTTGAACCGTCAAAGCCATGCGGTAAACTGCAACTGCCGCAGTAAACCTGTGCTGCTGCGCCAAGCAATTTCCCAGCCGCCAGTAAAGCTCTGTATTTTTCGGCTGAATTTGCAAAGCTTTTTGATAATAAGCAGCAGCAGATTCATATCCGCCGTAGTCGGTTAGAGCATTCCCCAAATGCAAGTAAATTTCTGCTAAATAATTGCAGATTTCAGCAACAGGGAATTGGGAATTGGAAATTGGGAATTGGGAATTGGGAATTGGGCATTGGGCATCAACAATTGATAATTTCTGCTGCTTCGAGCTTCCATCTTGCGAATCACTAATCCGTGTATCCGTGTCGCGCATTCCTTCCCCCCTTGGGGGGGGCAGGGGGGGGTTCTTCTTCCCCGCTTGGGGTTGACTTACTCCCGTTAATGCTGCGAGAAATCGATCGCACGCAGCGATCGCCCTTGACAATTCATCATCATCTACAGCAGCAACTCTGGGCCTGTCTCCCAAACGACAGTAAGCCTCAACAAAATCGGGCTTGAGAGCTATTGCTTGCTGAAAATAAGGCATGGCTTCAGCAATTTTGCCCAAAACCATCAAAGAAAACCCAGCGTCTGTATAGCCCGCAATATGCTCGGGATCGAGTTTGATCGCGCGATCGAAACAAGCAACCGCCGCCAAATGTTCCCCCTGTATTTGCCAAGCTTTCCCCAGATTGTAATGAGCCAAAACCATCTCCGGTTCCAACTCAATAGCCTTGAGGTAAGAAGCAATCGCCGTTTCCGGGCTTTTGTCCAGCAATACCTGCCCTAAATTATTGTGTAGCGTCGCCCAATCCGGCTTAATCTCGATCGCCCGTTGATAAACCTCGATCGCCGACTCTGGGCGATCGTCCTTCAGCAAAATCGCGCCCAAATTGCTGTAAGCTTCCACATAATCCGGCTTCAGATCGATCGCCTGTCGGTACGTATCCATTGCCGCCTCAAGCTGATTATTCTGATCTAAAACCACAGCCAGATTGTAGAAAGCAAGTAGATAATTAGGTTTAAGGGCGATCGCCTTTCGATAACAGTCGATCGCCCCCAACAAATTACCCTGCTTGTGAAAAACATTTCCCAAGTTATAATGAAGTTCCGACCAGTCCGGCTTCAAATCCAGAGCTTGCCGGTAGTGAAAAACCGCCTCATCCAGCCACGAATACTCGCTATAAAGTTGACCCAAATAAGCATGAGCCCGAAAAAACTCTGGCGAAATCTCCAAAGCTTGGACAAAAGCATCTCTTGCCGCTGTCGGATCGCCGCTCGCTTCGAGAATTTCGCCTAAAGTTGTATAAGCCAGCGGCGAAAATGGCTGTAGTTCGATCGCCTGATGGCAAAGATCGATCGCCTCAGTTAGCTTCCCCCGGTTCAGATAAACTTGGGCTTGCCGGATGTATTCTTCAGTGCTCATTGCTCGCCAGAAGTTGCTGTTTCTTCCCTGTTATGAGGGAACATACCAAACTCTGATTTTTAAATTTTATATTTTTCGACTATTTATATTTTGTCTGATCGATTGCTTTAAGCAATAACCAGTATCAAATTATCTAAAATTCGCCGCATTTTACTTCCTAAATTGAAGCTTCCAACTTCACTCTGCTCCTTGCAGAACGAAGTTGAAAGCTCTAAAAACAGTCACTGCCCTGGTAGAACAGCCCCGGATGTTATCCAGTGCCGCCCCACCACCGCCAGTTTTTCTAGAACAACTCGAAGTTGTTTCTGGTGCCTGCGTTAACCGATCCCAAGTTAAGTCCTGGTTGCAGTTGAGCGAGCGTTTGCACGCCGCTGCCACCGTTGTAGAACAACAAACCGCTTTGTGGATCGTAGACGATCTTGTTTGCGGTGTTGGTTGTCGCGCTGTTGGCGTTGAAACCAGAAACCACAACAAAATCCGTAGCATCGAAGGTGCCGCCCAAACCAGTGAAGGCACTCGCCTTCAAACGAATCTTATCTTCGGCTGGGTTAAAGTCGGTAATGGTATCAACGCCATATTCAGCGCCAACACCAGCGAAGTAGAACGTGTCGCTACCAGCACCGCCGGTCAGGACATCACTGCCTCTGTCGCCAGAGACAAAGTCATCGCCAGCCCCACCGTCAACGGTGTCATTTTCTCTACCGCCGTAGAGGCTGTCGTTGCCGTCTCCACCGATCACAACATCGTTGCCTTTGCCACCGAACGCTGTATCGTTGCCGGTACCGCCCAAGATGGTATCGTTCCCAGTATCGCCAGAGATGAAGTCATTGCCAGCATTACCGTCGATCAGGTCATTGCCTTTACCGCCAAAGATTCTGTCGTCGCCGGTGCCACCATCGACCACATCGTTGCCGGTGCCTGCAAAGATATCATCGTTGCCGCTACCGCCGCCGATACTGTCATTGCCACCGCCGGAAATAATCAGGTCATCGCCACCGCGACCAGAGATGACATCATTGCCCCCAAAAGTTAGGATGATATCGCTTTGTTCGGTGCCGTTCAACCGGTTATCGCCTGCAATACCGATCACATCAGAACCCCTGGTGGGGTTTGTAACTGAAGATACTGGGGTTGTTGGATTAGTTACCTGAGTCATTTACACTCCTCCTAAAAGATGAATCACTTTTCTACAATACACTTTTCCCTCCAAAGGGATTCAGTAATTGAAACCGGACATCGGTTGAGACCCTAATTTACCCGGCTGCTATAAGCTGTCATCTAATTTAAATTGTCAGCCCGGAACCCGGGATCGCGAGTTGAATCCTGTATTCGTTGAGCAGCAAATATCGGTTGTTTCCTGCTTTGGACTCTCGACTCCACAGCTTGCTCCTCTAACACGAAAATATTCCAGTTAAACGTTTGTGAGTTTACCATACCGAGCCTGGGTACGGCTAGTCATTTTTAAAACAATAGCCGGAAACCGGGAAATACACATAAACCATTTTTAATCGGAGTATGCTCTCTAGATTGAGAAATTGCACCCCAGTCGTTGGCAACTGTCGATCGTCCGTTTGTTTAATAGCTCGCGATCGGGCTGGAACCCAGTTGCGATTTTTTAGTGGACTCTGGTTCACCAGACCTTTGAGTTCCGCCTATAGTTCCCCAGAAATCAAAATTTTTTAGCTGAATTTCACAACCAGCGCACGCTGCGGGTCGCATTCAATCAAACAAGGCCCGCAGCGTGCAATTGAAGCCTTCGCCCTTATGGCTTGTAGTCGCACCCAACAAATTTCCACACCCACTCTTGAGGCTCATCACCTTGATTTTTTAACCAATATTCCTCGCAATCAAGGGATGATTTTTGCCAAAAAACCTGGTTTATCAACAAAAATAGGTCATTGCAATAATCTGTAGCATCCATCCAGACAATCAGATAATGCAGCGCTTGTTTTATCTAGTGGGGATTTCGGATGGGCCGCTAGAGTTCTGACGCTTCTGTCAAAGCTAAGAATAAGCTGCGGCCTATCTTAATCTTAATTGTCTGTTGGTTAGGCATACATTGTCAAAAACAGTCGTGGACGCATGGCGGCCCCTGCGAAACCTAGATTTTTCCCGAATCTGCGCGTCCAAACGCGTCTTTTATTCAAAAAACCCGGTTTCGAGGAGTCGGAGTGCGTCCAGAACTGAAAAAGAGAAATCTTTGAGGAACGACCAGCGACCCTTGAGAGTAACAATGCGCCCCGATCCTCCGTAAGTTTCTATTTGACACTCCTCGACCTTAAGGTACGAGGATTCTTGGGCTGAATCTTGCCTCCATCGACAATGCCGATCTTGGTCTTACAGTTTCATGCTAGCCTGACTATACTTTTTACAGCAAGCACTCTCTTGACACTCTCCGCCCGGTCGCGTGACAATGAGACGTCCAGTCCCTCAATGGGTTGGCCGCGATCCAGTATGTCGCAAATTGCGGCATCCATCACTTCGCGATTGTCTAGGCGGCTATGCATTTGAGCACTATGATCCTTAGGAATGAAGAAAGAATAGTCCTAAGATGGTTAATGGATTGCTAATATAACGAACAGCCAGCGGATTGAATATGGGTGTAAATAATCCAAACCGCTCTCCTCGCCTCAAGCGAGGACTTGTTCCCGCACTTTCCAATGCACCGGTGTGGAAAGGAAGCGCTGTCGGGTCTCCGCGTCGATGTTTGGATTATTCCAAGAAAAACAGAGCTCCGTCGCGCGCACTTTCTCGCCTTCAAATAGGACATGAACCATTGCGTCGCCGACACTGACAGGGCCCTCTGCCAACACCCGGCAATAGAGACCGGGACGGTTGGCGTCGTGAAATTTTTTGACAAAATACTTGTCTTCCATGCGTGCCGCAAAAGTCCGGCACGGTATGCGCGGGGAAGTTATCTCCATAATCAAGGTGCCAATCACAAAGCGGTCGCCTATATGAAAATCCGCGCTTTCCAAGTTCGCCACTGTGAGATTTTCGCCGAATGTGCCGGGCTCGATCCTCCGGCCAAGCATGTT
>JANMLZ010000080.1:0-5766 GCA_031372825.1 Cyanobacteria bacterium OTE_58_metabat_593
GTCCCTACAATTCATCACGTAGGGACACGGCACTGCCGTCTCCTCTATATGATAAGGAGTTTTAACATGTAGGGTGCGTCAGACGAAGTTTTAGAGAGGTTTTTTATGGTTGTATTTAGATATCATCCTCTCATATATTTCATAATTCTCTTGATCGAAACAGCAAAAAATTACTTTTTGAGAACCACCATTATTTTGTATATATTCCGAGCATACCTTCACTGCAATCTCACTTGCTAGAGCTTTAGGAAAGCTGTAAATGCCGGTGCTAATGCAAGGAAATGCCAAACTTTCAAACTGTTGTTCTGTGGCAATTTGCATACACTTACGATAACACTCGGCTAAGAGTTCCGGTTCTCCATCATTACCCTTCCGCCATACTGGCCCTACTGCGTGGATGACGAAGCGTGCAGGCAATTTATATCCCTTAGTTAGTTTAGCATCTCCAGTCTTACATCCTCCAAGTAATCGGCATTCATCAAAAAGTTCCGATCCTGCTGCTCTGTGTATTGCTCCATCTACTCCACCACCACCAAGTAAGCTGGTATTTGCAGCATTCACGATCGCATCAACTTCGAGCTTTGTGATGTCGCCCAAAATAACTTTCATATTCTACAATAGTAAACTTTAGACAAGTATAGCAAAAAAACTCGTTATCTATTCTGGCTCTCTCAATTTTCGCAAAATCGGAATTTGTTCCAACTGTTCCGATCGCAAACTATCTCAGTTTAACCCAGTTGGACGCGGATAACTCGTATTAGTTTCAATTACTTCCTCAGCAGTCACAATCCAATTCAGCGCCCAATCGTGAGCCTGCATTGGCAAACGCCAATCTTCTACAATTTGCAAAGAATGCACTGTTGTCACGATTGGCGTATCGATTTCTACTAACCCGAATTCTGTCAACATCGCCAATTCTAAATCGGCAAATCCTGCACCTTTTCCGGTTCTTCCCCCGTTGCGCGCCACCGCTACACAACCGATTATTACTAAATCGATCGGCTCCATTTCTTCAAAGCTGACCAATTTGCCGCAAGTGAGTGCTTTACGGGCGATCCTCTTCGAGGGCTTCGCTAACGCACCTTCGGCAATAGACACACTTTGTCTCTGCAAATCCTCGGCCGTCAACTCAACAAAACAGCGATCGTCAGTCAAGCGCGGTACTGCCATATACAGCCGTTTTCCGTCTTGCAAAGCCCGCATCCGCACCGGAAATTGTGGCGAATCTGGATTGCACTTAATCGTTTTTGCCTGTTGCCACATTGGTAAAGTTGCCAACTTTTCGGCCGCCACCTGTGCACCGACAAAATTGGGAATATGACCAAACGAATCGCCAACAGATGCGGCTTGTTGCTTCAGCAAAGACCAGATTTCCGTTCTTAACTTGTCTTTGTCGTGGTGATATCCAATCCAATCAGTTTTCATCTTATATTATGGTACAATATGTTATACAAAATTCTACTTAAATTCTTCAGTCCGCGAAGGCAGACTTTGTTTGACAAGTAGCGGTTTCAAAAGCCGAATAACTTATATGAATCCTACCGCAAAACCCAGTTATTATCAAGTCGGAGGCAGTCTCACAAATAATGCTGCCAATTACGTCAAGCGGCAAGCAGATGACGACTTTTATAACGGATTGAAAGCTGGGGAATTTTGTCATGTTTTAAATTCGCGGCAAATGGGTAAGTCTAGCTTGCAGGTGCGGACAATTCAGCGGCTCAGAAGTGAGGGAATTGCTTGTGCGGCGATCGACATTTCGGAAATTGGCAATCGCGGCGTGACTCCCGAACAGTGGTATGCTGGTCTGCTCCGCATTCTCGAAAATAACTTTAATCTGTCTGATGTTGTCAACGTGCGGACTTGGTGGCGCGATCGCAATTTTTTAACTCCGGTGCAAAGATTGAGCGAATTCATCGAAACCGTACTCTTAGCCAACATTTCTAGCAATATTGTCATTTTTATTGACGAAATCGACAGTATTCTCGCCCTCGATTTTCCCGCCGATGATTTTTTAGCGCTAATTCGATCGTGCTACAACAAGCGCGCCAATAACTCAGAGTTCGATCGGCTAACTTGGGCACTACTAGGTGTAGCATCACCGACGGATTTGTGTCGCGATCGCAATTCCAGCAGCACGCCTTTTAATATCGGCAAGGCGATCGAATTAACTGGTTTTGATGAAACAGAAGCGCAACCGCTAGCAGCCGGGTTAGTAGAGCTTACAGACAGCCCTCATGAAGTTTTGAGAGAGGTTTTGTATTGGACTGGTGGGCAACCGTTTCTGACTCAAAAGCTCTGTAAACTGCTGTTTGAAAATGCACCCCCCCCAGCCCCCCCTTATCAAGGGGGGGAGCAAGAGTCGGCTTCCCTTTGTCAAGGGGGGGAGCAAAAACGAGTCAATAATCCCAAAGAGTGGGTGGAGAAGGTGGTGCGCTTGAAAATCGTGGAGAATTGGGAATCTCAGGATGTGCCCGAACATTTATCGACAATTCGCGATCGGCTTTTCAGAGAAAACCAGCGGATTGTCAGAAGACTCGGATTGTACCAGCAAATTTTACAGCAAGTTGAAACTGTTCCTGATGGTAGTGCGGAACAAATGGAATTGCGATTAAGCGGGTTAATCGTCAAGCGCCGCGAAAATATAACAATTTCTAATCCTATTTATGAAGCTGTATTTAACAAAGACTTAATCGAAAAAGAATTAGAAAAACTATCGCCTTATTCAGAAGCAATCAAAGCATGGCTGAATTCTCAGTGTCAAGATGGGACGCAGCTTTTACAAGGAGATGACTTGTATTCAGCCTTAAATTGGGCGGCAGATAAGAGTTTGAGAAACGAAGATTTTCAGTTTTTGACTGCTAGCCAAAAACTTATTTTAAGCAACCAAAATCAACTGCTGCATTTAGCTCAAGTCGAAACGAAAACAGCTCATGTAGAGGCTGACTCTGCCAAACAAAAAGCCAAGCAGTGGATTGGCATCGGTTCTGCGGTACTGGTAGGATCGTTGATTGGGGCGATCGGCTTTTCAACTCTCGCTTACCAGCGGTTTAAATTAGCACAAGCAAGTATTGAAATCGAACAAAATGGCAGCGATGCTTTGCTGTTGGCGGTATCTCAAAAAACTGATAACAGCCAAGCTTTGTCAGAGGCTTTACTGAGAGCGATCGCCTCCGGGAAAAAATTAAAAACCTTGGTGAAAAACAAACCGCATCTAGAACAATATCCGGCAACTAGACCGCTGTTAGCCTTACAAGTAATTCTTGATAAAATTAGCGGAAAACAACAGATAAAAACCTCATCACTTCCGCAAAGAAAGATGAATTGGCAAGCTCATGCTGGTGCAGTTACCAGCGTCAGCTTTAGCCCGGACAAACAAATTTTAGCAACCGCCGGAATAGATGATAGAGTTCGGATTTGGAACTTTTCCGGGCAGAAAATTGCTGAATGGAAAGCTTTGCAGCAGTCAGTTAATATGCTAAGTTTTAGCCCGGATGGCAAGTTTTTAGCGACCGCAGGAAGGGACAGCACAGTTAAGTTTTGGAATCTATCAGGTAAAAAACTTTCTCAACTGAAAGCAATTGAAGGCTCTGTTAGTAGCATCAGTTTTAGTCCAGAAGGAAAGTTGTTGGCTGCGGCAGGAATAGACAGCAGTGCTGCAATTTTTCAATTACCAAAAGAGCAAAACAAAATATTATCTATTGTCAAACTTTCCGGTCATAATGGCTTAGTGAGAAACGTAAGTTTTAGCCCAACTGGCGATTTATTAACGACGTTAGATGGCAAATCTACAGTGCGAATTTGGAATTTGTCGGGAAAGCTGGAAAAAACATTACCAGTGCAGGCAATTGGGATTAGTTTCAGTCCAGACAAACAACAGTATCGTTTTGCTACAGTAACGTTGAACGGCAAAATCGGGCTGTGGAACCTGTCAGAAAAAGAATTAGTTAATGAATTTGAAACTTTGCATTTAGATGCAAAATCAATTAGTTTTAGTCCCGACGGAGAACGGCTTGCTACAGTGGGAATTGACAAAACTGTGCGGCTGTGGAATTTAGCAGGGCGGCAGGTTGCTCAATTTGAGTTTGAGGAGAATGTCGTGAGTGTCGGTTGGAGTGGAGATGGAAGGCAAATTGCTGTAGCTGGAAGCAATGGCACTGTCTGGCTGAGACAGGTTGAAGGTTTGGCAGAATTGCTAAAGCAAAGTTGTAGTTTTCTTAGCAGTCAACCGGAGTATTTGAGAAGAGTTTCAAATATATGCAAGTAGGGAAACGGCAATGCCCATTAGAGTCAACTTAAGCTGTCAGCCCGCCAAGTCCGTTAGTCATCCATCAAGTCCGCCAGGGGTTTCAACCCCTGTCTAATAGCGAAAGTCCTCTCAAGAAATCATCAGTCCTCTTTGAGACTGTCCCGCGAACGCTGGTCGCCCGTTATGGATGCAATAAACTCTTTCTCCCCCTCTCCCTATCGAGTTTTTTAGGAGATAAGAACATCTCATTTGATTGCTGTCTCAATCCACTGTTTCAAGGTAGAATTGACTTCATCAATGGGAATTTCTTGTGATTTGTGAGTTGCTCTTTCCACGACTTCGACTTTGCCTAATTTTAGCGAACGGCCGGTAACAATGCGATAGGGAATGCCAATTAAATCGGCATCTTTGAATTTAACTCCGGCCCGTTCATCGCGGTCATCTAACAAAGTTTCAATGCCTGATTTATTGAGTTCTGCGTAGAGTTTTTCGGCGACTTCTACTTGTTGGGCATCGGAAATATTAGGGATGCAGATGATCACATGATAGGGTGCGATCGCCACTGGCCAAATTATGCCGTCTTTGTCGTAGGATTGTTCTACGGCAGATTGGGCTAAACGCGATATACCAACGCCGTAGCAACCCATTACTAAGGGCATTTCTTCGCCTTGTTCGTTGGTGTAGGTGGCCCCCATTGCTTGGGAGTATTTTGTGCCTAGTTGGAAGATGTGGCCGACTTCGATGCCTCTGGCGGTTTGTAAGGTTTGTTCGGAATTATGAACTGCCCGATCGCCTTTTTTGGCCTTCCTGACATCTACTGCTAAACTCGGTAGGGGAAATTCTTTACCCCAATTAGCTCCGACAACGTGGTATCCTGACTCGTTGGAGCCAGTGACAAAGTTGGTGAGATCGACTGCGGTGCGATCGACCAAACGCAAAAACTTAGAATTTACCTCCTTGCTACCAGCAATATAATCATCAGCAACATCGGGAGCCATATAACCAAGAGGTAAAGATTTCGCCGCCCATTTTTGCTGAGCTTCCGCATCAGGCACTGTCAGAAATAGGATTGTTTTCCCTTGATAATTGACCGCTAATTTGGTTAATTCATTCAACAATTTGACCTGATTAACATCTTGATCGCCACGAATGCTTACCAGCACCAGAACTGTGATACCACTGTCATAAACTGCCTGATAAAGTACATTTTTGACAACTTGAGTAGGAGAACACTTGAAAAATTTGCAGAGTTTTTCAATAGTTTCAGTCCCCGGAGTCTCCCGCTTTTCAAAACTTGCAAAAGGCGAGGTTTCAGTATCAGCAGGTATTGAAACAGCCTTTTCTAAATTAGCAGCATACTGACCATCTTCAGTATAGAGAACCTCATCTTCACCCGCTTCCGCCAACACCATAAACTCTTGAGAACCAGAACCACCAATTGCGCCCGAATCAGCATCCACCGCTCGGAATTGCAAGCCAGATCGGCGTAGCATATTGCTGTAAGCTTGAGCCATATCCTG
>JANMLZ010000091.1:0-63230 GCA_031372825.1 Cyanobacteria bacterium OTE_58_metabat_593
CGTCAAAGCGGCTAGAGGTTTTGAAGGAGGCGCTGCCAACCGCCAAGCGCATTGCGGTCATGTTCAACCCCGACGATCCAGTGACAGCAGGGAGACCCGAAAACCACTGTTTGTCAAGTTGCAGAAGAAGAACAATCTGACTTGATAATTATGGGTTCTCGCGGTTTTGGCAGACTGCAATCCATTCTAGAAAACTCAGTCAGTCAGTACGTTTTCCAGCTAACATCCCGGCCGATGCTGTTAGTAAAAGACGACATTTATGTCAAAAAAATTAAGCGTGTCATGGTGGCGATAGACAAGTCTGAATCCGCCAAACAATACTTGGAGCTGGCTATATCTTTAGTCAAAGATGTTAGTGGCGGACAGATAATTTTAGTACACGTCACCAAGGATTTGACTGGAAAATCTACAGAAGATTTGACAGCAAGTGCTGAAAAAGACGCCGTACTAGCGCCCGCAGTGGCATTGGCGAAACAAATGGGGATTAGCTACCGTTGTGTGAGTGCTACAGGGAAGCCAGGAGAAACTATTTGTCGGCTGACAGACGAATTGAATGCGGATTTGTTGGTGATTGGTTCGCCCGATCGCCGTCCTAGTGTTGCCAAGTCCTTTGTGGATCTCGATCGACTTCTGGGAAACTCTCTGTCAGACTATGTGCGAGTCTATGCCAATTGTCCCGTATTGTTAGCCCGGACGATCGGCTAAATTACAACAGTTTTGGATTTTAGATTTTGGATTTTTCCCACTACTGAATCCAGAATCGGCATGATTGACATTCAACAAAAAAGCGCCAAAGCAAAAGGCTATGGGCGCTTTTTTTTAATTCACAAAACCAGACAAAAATAACAGAAATTACTAATCTTTTCTGCCTTGGCGACTAGCTGTTTGAATGTACAAAATGATTAGAAACACACTGGGAACCAATACAAATAGAATGGTTGCCACAAACCCTAGCTGATTAACTTCCATTAAGACCCCCGCCCTTGTCGGAAAATAGGAAAACACACACAACTAGGATATCACTCAAAGGTAAAAGGCAGAGAATTGGAGAGAGGGAGAGTGGGAGAATTGGGAGAGGGGGAGAATTTGGATAATCTTCCTTCTTCCTTCAGTTAAGGCTTAGTCTTGACGCTTACCGGGCCGTTGACCATAGCTTGGCAAGCCAACCGATAGTTTTCGGGCTTTTTCTTGAGCTTGCGGTTCTCAAAGTCAGTGCGGGGCGACAGATTTTCACCGCCCTCGACAATTTCCACAATGCAGGTGCCGCATTGACCGATGCCCCCGCAATTCATCATCTTTCCCGAAAACGTGTACAAGTCTATGCGGTTTTCTAGAGCTTTGAGCCTCAAATTGGCTCCGTCTGCTGCGATGACTTCCCGATCTTCCTTCACAAACTTGATATTGGCCATTGCCGATTCCTTAACCCAGTGACTTGGTTCTTTCTTACAAAGTATTAACTATTGTATCGAACATTTAATACCGGATGTCCGATCGACCTGTCAAGAAAGATCGCCCCAACGCAATCTCAAGGAGTATCGGAGAGATTATTCGTCGGAAGATTGGTCACAGCCCGCTGGAGAGACGACAGCCCCAGGTTGTAAGTGACAATTGCCGACAATCGGTTTCTCTCAGCCCTCGTCAAATCAGTTTCCGCCTGAATCACATCCGTCTGAGTACCGACACCAGCTTGAAACCGCAGTCGGGCCAAACGCAGGGCTTCCCTCGACTGCAAAACCCCCGCCTCAGAAGTTTCGATATTTTCAAAACTCGACTCCAAGCCAAAATAAGCTTGTTCCACTTCCCGGCGCACCTGATTGCGGAGTTGGTCAAATCGACTTTCGGCGATCGCAATATCCGCATCCCGCTGTTTCACCCTCGCGTTAGCCGCGCCGCCGTCAAAGATACTCCAAGTCAGATTCGCCCGGATCGAATACCCGTCCGCCCAGCCGCGAGTCGCAAACGGGTTCGGGTCATCAGGATCTACCCCCTGCACGTTGTAACTACCCGCAACAGTCAGTTGAGGCAAACGCCCGGCCTGGATCGATCGCCTTTGCTGCTTGCTGACATCCCTCTGCACCAACTGCTGTTCCAACTCGGGGCGATTCTTAAAAGCTTGGACGATACTCTCTTCCAGAGACAGCCTCCAGGAGCCCGCTTGCTCTACCGGGTCAGCCGCCGTCAAATTCGCCGACTGGCTGATATTCAAAATCTCAGCCAGACGGCGCTGGGCCACTCGCTGGTCGCGGCGGGCCACTGACAGTTGCTGCACTTCGTTAGCCACATTTGACTGAGCCTGCAACACCGCAAACCGGGTTCCCACCCCTGCCCGTTCCAAGGCTTCGGCATCCCGCAAACTTTGCTGGGCATTTCTGACCGAAGCTTGGCGGATCGCAACTTGTCCGTCGGAGTTTTGCAAGTTGTAGTAAGCCTCAGCAGTGTCGAAGCGCAGTTCCTCGGCTTGGCGTTCCACATCCAGTTCCCGAATTCGCAACTGTTCCTCAGCCGCGCGGATGTTAGCGCGTCGCCTTCCGAACAAATCGATGTCATAGCTCAACTCCAAAGTGCTGTTGAGACTGTTGGTGCCCAAATTGGGGCCTACTTGGGTGGCGGGCCGCCCGCTTTGGGCCGCATCAAAGTTGGCGCGGCGCTGTCCGGCCCGGACTCCGAGTTCTCCGCCTGCTGTCACAGAGCGGTTGGCGCCCATTTGAAAATTCAGGTCGGGATACAGAGCAGCTTGCTGTTCGCGCAAAGCCGATCGACTTTGTTCCACTTGCTGTCCGGCGATTTGCAAAACTTGGCTGTTGCGTCGCGCGAGGTCGATCGCCTGCTGCAAGGTAATTGACTCAGTTTGCTCGATCCTGACATCCTCGGGCTTTGTCGGAAACAGCAACGGATTCGGGTTGGGTTCCAGGGAACCCGGGGGCTTGGTGTCCAAAATGCCTTTCGGAGTAACAGGGGGGAAACTTTCGTTGGGAGTGCCCCGGAGAATTGGTACCGGGGAACTCGGCACCGGAACATTGTTGAGGCGGCTCGGGACAGGTTGCTGCTGAACGCCTCGGGGTGCGGTTGTTGGGGACTGTGCCAAATTCTCCTTCTGTGCAGAAGCCGGAGCAGCCTGTTGAGGCTTTGATGCTTGCTCGGACTCGGTTGGGAGGGTTGATGGGAGATTCGCGAACCCTGGCTGCTGAGACTCGGCGGGATCTGATCCTGGTTGTGGGGCTGTGTTCGAGGTCGATCGAACATTCGGCCCTAATTCAAGCTGATTGAATCGGGCCAAGTTGTCCTGAGACTGAGCTGGGGGCTGTGCTGAAACACTCTGTCCCGGGTTGCCCAAAGTAATTGCAGCGCCCACTCCGACTACCACGATTTGACGAAAAACACGCATAATTTTTAACTTATTCTGCAATTCCAGAGACAATTTTAAAGCAAGATTAGGTCTCAAGTTTCCAGTCTTACCCCTGTTGAAAGTCTCAATCTAAATTGAGATTTTACCAAATATTAAGGGTTTTTGGCCCCCGCCCTCAAACAGGCAGATTGTTTTTATGGCTGGGTTTAAATCCCCGTCTTAAAAACCTTGCCCTCAACTGTCAACTGTCAACTGTCAACTGTCAACTGTCAACTGTCAACTGTTGCCAGACCGATCGCCCCTAAGATTAGTTCCTCTACTCCGTTAACCGGCAAAATCCGGGTTTTCAGCGAGCTAGCGAGCTGTTCGAGGGTCATGTCGTCGAGAAAACGCGGTTCCCCCTGTTTTAGCATCACCGACGGCAGCAGGATGCCATCTCCCAAGTCTCGTCCCTGCAAAGCTTCCAGCAAATCTTGTCCGGTGAGCAAACCCGTGACAGTGATACTTTGTCCCCAGTAGTGGCTCGACAGTGCTGCCATGTTGACGGACAAGCCGGGAATTTGGTTTAGTTGTTGTACGATCGGCTCAAAAGCTTTTTCCACAGCATTTCCCACCACCCAAGTTAATTTTCGTGGCGACTCAACTTGCAGCGGTTGCAGTTTAGCAAAAGCAGTCTCAAACTGTTGGATAAACTGGCGGATCGAACCGACACCGTTGCCAATTTGGGGATAATCTGCATAATCAGAGGCGATCGGCAAATCCAAACCAGCGATTAAAAACCACTCATCAGCCAGCCAAATACAGCGCGATTTTGAATTCTGCTTTTTCGCCGTTGCGCCTTTTTTGCCTTGACTCAAAACAGCTTGAATTTTCTGCACTTGTGCGATAACTTCCCGTGCTTTTTCCGGCGTGACTGCACTCAATTCATCTTCCGCTGGACGAAAGCGAGTCAAACCGACCGGCACCACAGCCACCGATGCAACAGCCGGGATATTTCCCGTATGAAACTTAGCCAAATCTAACAAAGTGCGTTCTAAATGTTCGCCATCATTAACTCCCGGACAAACCACAACTTGAGCGTGAATTTGCAAGCGGCGTTCTTGAAACCATTTGATTTGTGATAAAATCTGCCCAGCCCGCAGATTTTTTAGCAGCCGAATACGCACTTCCGGTTCCGTAGCGTGAACGGAAACATACAGAGGCGAAAGGCGCATTTGTTCAATTCTGTCCCACTCTTTTTGAGACAAATTTGTGAGAGTCAGATAGCTACCATAAAGAAAACTCAGGCGGTAGTCATCATCCTTGAGATAAAGAGTTTCGCGCTTTCCCGGTGGCTGTTGGTCGATGAAGCAGAAAGGACAGCGATTATTGCACTGAATTAGCCCATCAAAAAGAGCGGTTTCAAATTCTAAACCTAAATCTTCATCGTATTCTTTTTCAATTTCTAACTTGTGGCTTTTGCCTTTAGCATCTAATACTTCTAGTACGAGAAATTCATCAGCGCACAGGAATTGATAGTCGATTAAATCACGGGGTTTTTGACCGTTGACAGCAATGATGGCGTCGCCAGCATCAAATCCAATTTCGGCGGAGATGCTATCGGGAATGACTTTGCTGATTAGGGCTGGCCGGGTTGATAATTCGCTCATAGTTATTAGTTGTTGGTTATTGGTTATTGGTTATTAGTTATTACTGTCTGCTACACTTATTTTGAGCCGATCGACACTTCCGGCTCTCATCTATTTTTTCTGCACGCCCTCTTGTAATCTGCACCTTAAAAGTTATTCCCCGTAGCTGAGGCTGCCATCCAAGTTGCATCGCTTGTCGTACCCATTGTGCTACATCAGAGGGTGTTACCGGTTTCACTTCTTGCGTGGAAATAATCTGCCACACTCGTACTTCTGGTGGCGCTCCATCTCGAGGTTTCACCGGTATCCATTCACAGTTAGTTAAACTATAACCTTGAGGATGAGGTCGATCGCTCATAATAACTAACACCGATCCTGATTTTTCAGCGTGTTCGATCGCAACATGAAGATTCCCACCATCGTAGTCTGCTTGGCAATTGGTAGCTTGTCTTCGGATTAGCCAGATGAAAGGCTCCCCATCAACAATTATTTTTCTGGTTCCTTTTTTCGGTATTGACATAGTTTGCTTAAACTCGTTAGCGTAAAGGTAAGAATCGCACTTGCCCTTCCCATTCTCCTTCCAGACTGCACTCAGCTATTAGCAAAATCTCCTCGATCGCCAAACCTACTGAAACACGGCGGTTAACTTCAAATAAACCGGGCATCGCCAGACCTGCTTGCATTCGCTCGTAGGCGAAGTTGGTCATCGTTGCTACATCGTGAGTTAGCACGACTCGCCCTTGCTGCGCGGCCCATTCTAAGACTGTTGGATCGTCTGCTTCGATCAACCCGATATCTTGAACGCGGACAATATCAACGTCGGGATTCCGCCGCAGAATACCCCGAATAATCTGATTGTTAAAGTTCTCATCTGCCAATAATCGCAGCATATAAAACTACCCTTTTTGGTTGCGTCTGGCTAATAAGCGATCGCGTATTCCAACTGGGTTAAAACGCTTTTCTGCTTCCTGCTGAACTTCTGCGGCAAGACGTTGGCGTTCCATTAGATAAGCGTCTACTTCGGATTGGTGCCGCAAGTAGTAGCCGATCGCAAAATAGATATCGGAAAGTTCAAGAGACGGGTATTGTTCACGGATTTCTTCTGCTATACCTCCCTCAAGAAAAGCTGTAATGACGGTATCTAGGGTGACGCGGGTTCTACCAACACGGATGACACCGTTTGCATCAGCCACAAGTGGAATTGGTTCAGCCGTAGGAACGAGTAGCATTGTGAGGTTGAGCGCAATATTAGTTTTCTCTCTTTAGCATAGCCGATCGACACTTCCGGCTCTAATCTATTTTTTCAGTTTCCGCTGAAATTCAGGTGTGAGACGAATTTCAACGAGGGGCGAATCACTCAACATCAATTCCCTCCCACAGTTGAGAAAGGGGTAAGGTTTGTTCTGTCATGGCTTGTTTCCAAGATTTACGAAAGCTTGCTGCTGAAAAATCTGTATCTTCCTCTGTTGTCGCAGCTTGAGTTTCCAGAGAATGCGTGCGTTGGATAATAGCGGATAGTGTTTTAAGTAGTTCAAGCTGTTCTGCTAATGAGAGTGACTGAGCCAGATCGATAGCTTGTTTAAGTTGTGAAGTCATAGTGAATCATCCATTTTAGATTTGGCATTTTTAAGTGTTCTTCACTTCTGAAAAACAATCAGTAGCCTTGAGTTCGATCGCCCTAGTTAAAGTTTAGCCGATCGCCAAATAAATATCGGAAAGTTCAAGAGACGGGTATTGTTCCCGGATTTCTTCTGCTGTGGCTCCTTCAAGAAAAGCTGTAATGAGTGTATCTAGTGTGACCCGGGTTTTGCTAATGCGGATAACACCGTTTGCATCAGCCACAAGCGGAATTGGTTCAGCCGTCGGAACAAGTAGCATTGTGAGGTTGATGGCAATATTAGTTTTCTCTCTTGGGCATAGCTTAGAAGTTCGTGCAGCTCAATCAGTTGCCATTAGTGCACAAAGGCGAGTATGTTTAACTTAAAAGCTATTTTATTCGCCGGGAAAATCAATGAAATTTTTTAACAAACTGCCGATCGCATTAATTAGCGCAGTTGCAATTATGGCGATCGCCGAACCAGCCCCAGTTTTGGCTATATCTGCTCAAATTCCTAGTGTGTCTCTGGCGGCTGCGACAAAAGCTGAGGATTTCTTAATTCAGGGTGAACAAAAATATGAAAAGGGAGATTATCAAGGCGCTATAGCTGATTACACTCAAGCAATTGCCCTCAATCCTAATTATGTTCAAGCTTACGACGCTCGGGGCAATGCCCGCTATCGTTTAGGAGATCATAAGGGTGCGATCGCCGATTTCAACGAAGCTTTACGAATTAATCCTAACTATACACCAGCCTATACCAACCGAGGGAATGCTCGCGATGACTCAGGAGACAGCCAGGGTGCGATCGCCGATTACACCGCAGCTTTGCGACTCAATCCCAATGATGCTGGAGCTTACTACAATCGGGGAGTTACGCGCAATCGTTTAGGAGACAAAACGGGTGCTGTAGCCGATTACACCGAAGCTGTGCGAATTAACCCTAACTATGCTTCTGCATACAACAACCGGGGAATTATTCGTTATCTTTCAGGAGACAACAAAGGCGCAGTCGCCGATTTCAACGAAGTTGTGCGAATCAATCCTAACAATGCCACAGCCTACGTGAGTCGGGGGAATGCTCGCGATGATTTAGGAGATAGTCAAGGTGCTGTAGCTGATTACGATCGAGCTTTGCAAATTAATCCTAAATCTGCCTTTGCCTATTTAAACCGGGGTGTTACCCGCGCTCGTTTAGGAGACAAGCCAGGTGCGATAGCCGATTACAACTCAGCTTTACAACTCGAACCTAATTTAGCTGGTGCTTACTTAGGCCGTGGGGTGGTGCGCGCTGAATTAGGAGAAAAGCCCGGGGCGATGCAAGACTTTCAGAAAGCGGCAGATTTATTTCAGAAGCAAGGAGATCAAACTAACTATCAAAGAGCCGTTGATAATCTTAAGAAACTTCAATAAACTGTAATAACTTCCTAAAGGTCAAGCATCGGAATTATTAGCAGCCAAAATGAGGAGACGGCACTGCCGTCTCCCTACCCAAAATAACATTGTAGGGACACGGCACTGCCGTCTCCTCGCTTGTCATTCCGGCGCAGCCGGATTTGATATGATTAAGTTTAATCTGACAACTGCTGATTACTGGTACTTTGCTATACTTATTTTCAGTATATCAAAGTTAAGCTATTCGATCGCTAACGACGAGAGCGATCGGAACTACATAATGAATTTCATTGCATTGGAGTTGCAGAATGACGCAAGTTGATTCACAGAAAGTAAATGTTGACCGCTATCAACAAGGATTGCAAAAAATTACAGAAATTCATGGGGAAGCAGGTGAGAAAGTCATTGAAAGCTTGAAAGAAATTGCTCCTGATTTAGCAAGGTACATTATTGAGTTTCCCTTTGGAGATATCTATTCGCGTCCAGGTTTGGATTTGAAATCTAGACAGATTGCTACAGTTGCTGCATTGACGGCACTTGGAAATGCTCAACCACAACTCAAAGTCCATATTCAGGCAGCACTCAATGTTGGTTGCACGCGCGAAGAAGTTGTAGAAGTGATTATTCAAATGGCAGTTTATGCCGGATTTCCTGTTGCTCTCAATGGCATTTTTACGGCTAAAGAAGTTTTTGCTGAACTGGATGCCAAAGCAATGGATTGATGTATTATAGAACTTCTCAGTTTTTACCCGATCGCCTTAAAGTTCATACCACAGATTTTGCCAGCAAGTATTTAGCCCGATCGACCTCTTGGCTATTTCCTTCTACAATTAGCAAAACACTACCCTGAGAAATCTGCTGCTGATAAGCTTTCGCTTGCTCTGAAGTCAGTCCCAATCCAATCAAAGCCCCCATTAATCCGCCCGCAGCCGTGCAAATTCCGCCACTCAACAGCGTAAAGCCGATCGCCCCAGACAGCAATACTTGACCCACACCAGGAAGCGCCAAGAGTCCCATTCCCAACATCAGCCCAGTCGCACCCCCAACCAAATTGCCCAAGAACATTCCTTTTTTTAGCCCTGTTGCAGTGCCTGCGATCGCTCCAAACGACTCCGAGGGAAGATTTAAAGAATTTTGCCATTTCTGAGAACCTTGCCCCAGCAAGAACACCTGGGCTAATGGAAAGCCTGAAAACACCAGACAATCCAGAGCTTCTCCTGCGTCTTCACGGCTAGAAAAGGCTCCAAGGATTTGTCGCTGCTGGGTGAAAATTGTGTTGAACATGGCTTGTTTCTGATGCTTTAATTATTTTCTGTATCTTTCACTACTATTTTACCCATTTTAAAAATAAAGTAAGCATGAAAAAATCTGATTGTCATCAAAGATTGACAATCAGACATCTTTTAGTCCGCGTGGCAGACTTCGTATGTATAGAAGCGGTTTCAACCGCCGAGTGCTGGAATGATAGGGGGGAGACGGCAGTGCCGTTTCCCTACAATTAATCGCGGTAGGGAAACGGCACTGCCGTTTCCTAATTTTGGGTAACTAACGGCGAGGTGCGTACATGATTACACAAACGCCCAGCAAAGCAATCCACCCTCCCAGTAAATCGTATTTATCAGGAGCAATGCGATCGACAATCCAGCTAATACAAAAAGCAACAAAGATTGCATCATAATTATGTCCGATCGAATGTCTTTCTGCTAACATTAAATCATTGATTTTTCCGTGGATTACGGCGATGGCTAAGTCTAAAACTTATATTGGCAAATTAAAACCTCGATATTCCTTCATGCTGAACCCATATAGCGATATCCGGTTGAGCAAATGTCCGCAGTGTGAAAAACTGACGCATCTGCGGAAATTTGCTTTGTTTATCTTGATTGAGGGCGTGGGGCCAATCATACAGGGAAAAACCTGTCGCTACTGCTCGAAATGCGAGTTAATTATGGCGCATCAAGATGAATTGGAGGGAGAATTGATATTAAGCTTGCAGAAAATTGCACCGCAGGCGATCGGCAATGACTATTTTGTTGTCGGAACCTTTGATAAAAAGGTGTGGCAGGGCGGACTCAAAAATGAAGAAAATGATGTGGGAACGGAAATATTCAACTATTTGGCTGATTTCAAAAAAATGCTGGATTTGAAGGTTGAACCGGGAGGTTGGTATCGAGATTAGGTATTCGATTTGGGGAGTTGTTGGTGCGATCATTTTCGTACAATCGCTTGCCAATTTCTAGGGGAATGCCCAATGCTGGAGCAACTATTTTCATGGTTTCGATCCCGCCCGCAAATCTTAATACCATCGCATCAATCTTTGTTTCCCCTGCATACAATCTGCCGAGAAATGATAGGGAGGAGACGGCAGTGCCGTTTCCCTACCACGATTAATTGTAGGGAAACGGCACTGCCGTTTCCTAATTTTGGGTAACTAACGGCGAGGTGCGTACATGATTACACAAACGCCCAGCAAAGCAATCCACCCTCCCAGTAAATCGTATTTATCAGGAGCAATGCGATCGACAATCCAGCCCCAAAAAATAGATAGCACAACAAAAATACCACCATAAGCCGCATAGACTCGCCCAAAGGCAGCCGGTTCCGGTTGCAGGGTTGGAAGCACCGCGTAAACTGCCAAAACAACCGTCCCAATCACGGCTAACCAAGGGCTTTTTCCTTCGCGCAACCACAGCCAAAACAAATAGCCGCCACCAAGTTCGCACACTCCAGCAGCCAAAAACAGCAACAAAGATTGAATCATTTGTTTTTGCGAGAATCGCTCAGGGTTGCAGGTTCTTCGATTGTCAAAGCAGCTTCGTTTTCTTCGCCAGTGCGAATACGAACTGTTCGAGTTACCGGAATCACAAACAATTTACCATCTCCAACTGTTCCTGTTTTTGCCGCTGCCACAATTGTATCTACAACCGCATCGACGACATCATCGTTGACAACAATTTCAATTCGGACTTTGGGTAGAAAGTCAACTGTAAAAGGTTTACCTTCCATATCTAGCAACCCCAAAAAAGCCAGGGGTCTTCCTTTTTGTCGCCCGAATCCTTTCGCACCAGTGACAGTCATTCCCTGAATGCCTAGTTTGACTAAGGCTTCCTTGACGGAATCTAATTTAGCCGGCTGGATAATTGCAAGAACTAATTGCATAGATTTCAAGTACCTATCAAGATTTAGAAGAAGGAACGTTATCGCGCAGGGGATGATTGATATCCGACGGCAAAAATAGGGGTTTACCTTTGATTAAGCTGTCTCCAATCAGGTAAGCAAATCCTCCAACAAAGAAGGCGGCAGAAATTCCGATCGCAGTTAGAGCATTCGTCTTGGCACTACCCACTCCAGTCAAACCATAGTAGAAAATGCCACAAACCATGAATAAATTTGTGACTAAACCCAAGAAGGGAATCACAATTGTTTTGATTGGATTGTGTTCTTCATCTAGCAAATGATCTAGAGTCGCAATCAGCGTCACTCCGCAGGTGATTCCGTAGAGCATAAATGTGCCGATGTTAGAGACTAACGTCACAATCGTGACGTTATCCACACTCTGCACCGCGTAGGAACCAATCAAAGCCGAGAGTCCACTCAGAAAGTAAATCCCGATGTGAGGCGTGTTGTAGCGGCCGTGTAAAAAGCCGAATACTGCCGGCAATTCGCGATCGCTCCCCATCGCGTAACTGATCCGAACACCCGTTGACAGCGACGATAGGGCTGTCCCGATCAATGCCATGACGACTGTGCTGGCGATCGTAATTTGCAGCAAAAATCCGTTGCCAAACAGCAGCGTATCTCCCAAGATTTTCGCGATATCGCCGATCGGCGCACCGGACGATAATGCAGCGGCAAAACCAGTTACAGTTTTACCATCAACCGTTGCGGTGTATTGGTCGCCCATGAAAAAATTAGCCGCAAAATACTCAAAGAAATAGCAGATACAAGCCTGAATAAATAAGGAGAGAATTACACCGCGAGGAATATCGCGCCGAGGATTAATTGCCTCACCCGCCATCGCTGTTGCCGATTCAAATCCCACCAGTAACAGAATCGCGATTGTCGCCTGATAAATCAATCCCGATAAATCGTGAGGCATCACAACGCTAATCGCATCTGTGTGCTCATAATTCACATTTGGATGACCTAATCTGTAAATAATCATCAACAATCCCAGGAAGGTGAGAGAGCTAATTTGCACAATGTTGATGATTATATTAATCAGTGTCGAACCGGTAACGCCTTGGAGGGCAATAAAACCCACCAGCCCAGTGAAAATAAAACAAATTAAGGCTTTGCTGAACCAATCCGTTGCAAAATCAGCATTAAACAACTGCCCAATGTAAACGACAAGCGTTCCCATAAAGCTAATCATAATTCCGGGGTAAACCCAGTAATACAAGTGAGCCGCCCAGCCTGTGACAAACTTTGCCAAACGTGCCAAACGAAAGTGTTTGTGTTCTTCTTTTGCTAAGATTGCTGCTTCGGCATAGTAGTAGGAACTACCGGCACCAGCTTCGGGGTAAGCTTTAGAAAGCGTTGCATAACAACTGGCGGTTAGTAGGGCGATAACAGTTGCTAGGGCGATCGCAGCCCACATATTTTTAGCAGAATCCGGGGGGGATTGCAGTTGATAAGTTGTCCACAGAAAAGCCCCGGGAGCAATCAACGCCATCGCGTTAATCGTAATGCCTACCAATCCTAGGGTAGGCTTTAGTTCTCCATTAGAATTTGTCATGGGGTTCTAGATTTTAGATTTTAGACTTTAATTTGATCCCGCAGATGCTTCCGAGGGCTTCTGACCAAATTGATTTTGGTCATAATTTGCATACAAAGTCCTATTTAATGGTTAATACTTTATCAGTCCGTATCACAGAATACAAGAAATTATCAGGATTCCTGTTCAATCCCCTATAAGCCTTATGATATATGGATTAGAGGGAATGTTAATTTTTTACATCCAAGTAGGGACACAGCACTGCTGTCTCCTGATTACTAACTAAATAGTATTCGCCAAGCAATAATTGCGAGGGCTAAATCTGCGATCGCATGACTGATATAACTTGCCCATAGCGAGCGGTAGGTGAGATAACACCATGACCAAATTGCCCCGGCTGCGAAGACAGCTATTGAGCCTAAAATCACCCCGCGCCAGTCGGTATAAGCTGCTAAAACAATGATATGATGGAGTGTGAAAAACAGTGCACTTAGAAATATCGCTGCTTTTCCAGGTATGAGAATCTCGCACTTTTTGTAGACAAACCAGCGCCAAATAAATTCTTCAATTAATGAGTTGATTAGGACAAAATATGCTTGAACAATCAAGAAAATAGTCGGATTGCTCAGCCCCATTTGTTGTACCTTTGATTTAGCATCATCCGCATCGATCGAGTGTTGACCGAAAAGCCCGTAAGTACCCAGAATAATCCCGAACATTAATAGTCCTAAAATTATGCCTACCAATAGTTCTTGATATTTTGGTAGGGATAAATGCAGTTGGTAGCGATCGCCCAAAACAGACCAGACAATTGGTAAGACTAGCAACCAAAGTCCACACAATACTGAGGCGATAGTTCCGATGGTTCCGGGAGCGATAAATAAGGATATTGCTACACCAATGCTAGAAGCAGGAACTAGCAGAATTAGGGCGAATTGTGCATTTTGGCGATCGCCATTTTCGAGCATGATATATTCTCATATGTAAGTTTCTGTAGGGTGCGTCGCGATCGACGAATTCAACGCAAAGCGAAAATCTCATGGCGACGCACCTGACAATCACGGCGGTGCGTCGCCATCAGATTATGAGAGATTACCCAAAAATTTGCCAGCGACGCACCCTACTTTCTACCTTTGATTTGAGTAGCCGAAATTAGGAGACGGCAGTGCCGTGTCCCTACAATATTACTTTTAGAAATTAGGAGACGGCAGTGCCGTGTCCCTACAATATTACTTTGGGTAGGGACACGGCATTGCCGTCTCCTCTATATCATTCCGGTGTTACCGGAATTAATATTACTCTTTGTGGAACAGGCATCTTGCCTGTTATGATAATGATGGATTTTTCAATACACCGCCAGCAAGTGCACTCAAAATCGCTACACCAAAGGCCAATCTATACCAGACAAATACCCAAGTATTCTGAGTTTGGAGAAACTTCATTAACCAGGCGATCGAGATATAGGAAAATATAAAAGCTGAAACTGTGCCAACTATCAAAGCTACAACTCCGGCTTCGCCTAATCCTTCACCCAAAGCACCTTTCAATTCCACCAAACCAACCAGAGTGATTGCCGGAATTCCTAACAAGAAAGAAAACCTCGCCGCCGCACCTCTTTCCAATCCTATGAGCAATCCTGCTGTGAGAGTGGAACCCGATCGCGAAACACCCGGAATTATTGCCATTGCTTGAGCCAATCCCATGATAATGCCATCTTTGACATCTAATTTTTCGTAAGTGCGATCGCGCTTGCCAGTTTTTTCGGCGATTGCTAACAATAGTGACATGACAATCGACGCAATTGCGATCGCACCCAAACTCCGCAGCGGTGAATTATCAAAATCTGGAACTAATATCTTGATTAACAGTCCAAAAAAGATAATCGGTATGGTTCCCAAACCAATTCCCAGGGCCATCTTAAACTCTTGGGAATCGTAGTCAGACTGCCTAATAGCTTTAAATGCACCAATCGCTATAGTTGTCAAGTCTTTCCAGAAATATAACAGCACTGCTACAATACTGCCCAGTTGAATTATGGCAGTATAAGCAACACCGCGATCGGGCCAACCGAGAGCAAGTGGCACCACCTTCAAGTGAGCGCTACTACTGATGGGCAAAAATTCCGTTAATCCTTGGACAATGCCCAAAACGATCGCCTGCAAGATATCATTTGGAGCAGCCCCGGAAACATCAGCAGCAGGAGTTTGGGCGAGTACGTCAAGCAAAGCAATCATTAAGCGCATTAAAATAGTTTATCAAAAACCAATTTAACTCACCCAACAGCACTTGCTGACATTTGCTGATAAAATTGATCGTGTCTTGCACGCTTTTTCGCCACTTTACAGCAACTGCCGATAACCTATGATATTTTCCAAGTACCAAAATTTAATTGCTACTGTTATTTCTGGCAAACGCTTGCTGCGGCGAATCTTGTCTGCTAGTCTTTTAACTGTGGCGATCGCCCTTAGCTTCATCCTGCTAACCGGTACAGCACCTGCCTACGCAACTCTCACAGACGATCGCTTTGATGGTACAATCTATGCCCTCTACGCCGGCAACGGTTCCCTAGTTCCTCCCAAAGTTAAACTCACAGATTCTTTCAAGCGCAAAAAGCCCGCATTGCTAGTATTTTATACGGATGATAGCAGCGACTGTAAGCAATTCGCGATCGTTGTCTCTAACCTCCAAGAATATTATGGCCGTGAAGCCGATTTTATGCCAATCTTCGTTGATTCCCTGCCTCCAGAACCTTCTGCAAAACTGACTGAACCAAGCCATTATTACAAAGGTTTTGTACCTCAGACTGTGCTGCTAGACCAATCGGGAAAAGTGGTTTATGATGCCAAAGGTCAAGTGCCTTTTGAAGAAGTAGATGATGCCTTTCGGAAAGTATTTGACTTGCTACCTAGAGAAAAGTCTCTGCCGCTCAAACGCCGTGTTGTGAACGAACTTAATATCGAATTGTCGAAGTAAGATTTTGCAATCAAATTGATGACAAGGGATTTATGGGTTTTCCGGCGGTTCAAAACAAGCACCGCCCAAAACCTCAGAGAGGTGTTTCAATCCGTGATAGGGATTTATTCGTTTTCCGGCTCAATGTGTTATAATCGTGGTAACTAATTGTTGACAGCAGGGGCGTTTTTTTGGCGCTTGCTGTTTTTTTCTTGTTTCAATCCCTGATAGAGATTTATGGGTTTTCCGGCTATTACGGAGACGATAACGAGGGAAAAAATATTGCCCGATCGCCTTTCGTACTCTTATTCCACAATAACTACATCAATATTATCAAGTGTCAAGCAAAATAGATCAGAACCATTTCACTTCAAACCATGACCAAAACCTTAATTCCCGTAATCCTCGCCGGCGGTAAAGGCGAACGCTTCTGGCCACTCAGCCGCAAACAACGCCCCAAGCAATTTTTGAGTCTCGACGGTAGTGGCAAAAGTTTGCTGCAAGCTACAGCCGATCGACTATTAACATTAGGTAACGGTTGGGACGATTTGTGGGTGGTGACATCCGAAATGTTGGCTGCGGGAGTCCGCGAACAGTTGCCGCTACTACCTCCTGAGAATTTGCTGGCGGAACCCGAAGGCCGCGATACTGCGCCGGCGGTGGCTTGGAGTGCGATCGAAATTGCCAAGCGTTACGGTGAGGATGCCGTTGTCGGGTTTTTCCCGGCGGATCACTGGATTGGGGAACCGGAGGAGTTTGAGAAGACTTTGGAGGCGGCTGCTGAGTTGGCCAGAAAGGAAAGTGCGATCGCCACTTTGGGAGTCAAGCCGAGTTATGCTTCCACTGGTTACGGCTACATCGAACAAGGCGAGGAAATTGGCAGTTTTGGCGGTTTTCCAGCTTATCGGGTGGCGAGATTTACCGAAAAGCCCGATCGCGCCACCGCTGAAGAATTTGTCAACAGTGGCAAGTTTAGTTGGAATGGCGGAATCTTCGTATTTCGAGTTGGAACAGTCTTGACAGAATTGCGAAATTATGTGCCGGAAATGATGGCAGCTTTGGAGGAAAAAGGCGCGGCCGCTTACGCAGAATTGCCCAAAATCAGCATCGATTACGCGCTGATGGAAAAGACGCAAAAAGCCTGTGTATTGCCTGTAGGCTTTAGTTGGGACGATTTGGGTGACTGGAATGCGATCGCCCGTTTGTTGCAAGGAGACAAGCCGAATGTCGAATTAGCAAAACACGTCGGAATTGATACGAAAGGCACTATTTTATATGCGGCAGATGAGAATGAAGTAATTGTCACCATTGGTTTAGAAGATGTCGTAGTTGTCAGAGATGGCAATGTGACTTTGATTGTGAAAAAAGATAGGACGCAGGAGATTAAACAGGTGATCAAAGTGTTGGGAGAAGATGAGAAATTGAAAGATTTATTGTAAGTCATGGAGGAGACGACATTGCCGTGTCCCTACCCATTAATTGTAGGGAAACGGCACTGCCGTCTCCTGATTTCTCTTAAAAGCTTATTCATTAGGATCTACTTTTCCCTGAAATACTGAGCAAATTCACTTAATGAGTTGTTTCGGGTGATCGTTTGAGCGGTAATCTCTAGTTTCTCGGCAACTTTATCTGAGTCATTCTCAGCATATTTCTGTTTTTTTAAATCTTTATCTTTCAGTTTAGGATTAATCTTTTTGACAATATCTTTATAAAAATCAACTAAATATTCTTTAGCATTTTTCCCTCCCGATTCAGCTTCAATTATCAAATCTGTTTGACCTTTTTGATATTTTTTAGCAAACTTTTCCCATTTTGGATCGCTTCTAGTTCCAGGGTTTTTTGTAAAGTAACAACAAATACCAAGGCAGTCTACCAACAACCAAGCCTCAAGTTCTTGACGTATAAGTATTAACAAACATTTACCTTGAGATTGTTCTACAACTCTATTAATTCTATTGATTAGAGAATTAGGTTCTTGCAATCGTTGAGCTTGAGATTGTACACCATCTGCATCAAGTAAAAATATCACTAATTCGCTGTTTTTAAGATAAATATCAACTGCCTTTTTTAGACCATCCCCTCCGGTTTTTTTGATTGCTTGATTGAAAGCTACTTTAGAACTATCCAAAACAGTTATATTGCAATACGGTTCACTTAACACTATTTATGCGCCGGAGATCCCCCTAAATCCCCCTGGTTGTAGGGGGACTTTGAGAGCATTCTTGTCCCCCCCTTTTTAAGGGGGGTTAGGGGGGATCTGTCTTAAGTGAACCGTATTGAGTTATATTGGAGTCATAGTATTTAACAATCTTCTTAGCTATACAGCAAACAGTTTTACTATCAAAATCTGACTCTGGAGCCCAGATAAGAATATTACTCATACTATTGTTCTAAAATTCCTTGTAGTAGATGACTGTGATAAATTGCACTGCCTACTCCAAAGTCTCTCATCCATTCAGATAAATCATCCCGACTCCTTCCTAACTCATCTACGGGAAAAGCCTGTGTTCCAACGTCATCTATTTTGCTTAGAAGCAGTACAGAAACATCTGAGTTTATTTCATCCAAATTGAAACAATCAAGTAACTGGGAACTATGAGTTGTAATAATTACCTGTGTTTTTTGAGACAGTCTTTTTACTACAGATGCAACCTCTCTTAGCAGTCCTGGATGAAGATTGCGTTCAGGTTCTTCAATCCCAATCAGTGTAGGTAGCTGATCTTGATGAAGTAGCACGTAATAAGCCATAATTCGGAGAGTACCATCTGACATATTGGATAAAGGAACCTCTAAGCTATCTTTTTCCAAGACTTTAACAATTGTCTCTCCTTCTTCTGTGACTGACTTTAAGCTGATACCCATACAGGTATCAAGTTCTTGACTGATTAATTGAAACTTTTCTGGCTTATTTTCAGCCCAGTATTGTAAAACATCTTGAATTTCCCTACCTGTGCTACCCAGACTGGGAATCTTTTCTTTTTCTATCAAAATTTTGCCGCTAATTACAAACATATTACTACCTCTCATCAACTCAGGATCTAAATCGTAGAAGTCCCAATTTATGATAAATTCTGCAAGTCGGCCAGTAAATGGTCTGTCCCCAAAATCACCGGCAGACTTTAATGCTAAATTGCCAGCTTTAGATTGATATCTCTGAGGCTTCCTGCCTTTTTCATCTCGCACTATACCCTCGCCATTTTTGGCTTCTATTACTTTATACTTACCTATTACAAGTTGCTCGCGCGAATAAGATAATTTTCCTTCTTCTAGAGACACAGATACAGTATACTCGGCTGTCTTCTTACCTTCTTTGACAGTAATAGAAAAAGTAATATCTTCATTCCTCCCAAATCTCAAGAATCTTTGCATGAAATCCACAGGGAGGGGAGAACCAATTTTTAGCATCAAGCTGAGAATCGATAACGCCTGTAAAGAATTAGACTTTCCGCTAGAATTACAGCCCACTAGAATCGTTAAATCTTTAAAATTTAACGTAAGATCGCCTAAGCTCCTAAAGTTTTTAATGTTAGCCGATACAAGTTCAATACTCATAGGTAAATTTAATTTGTAGCACAGTAAACTAATTAAGGGTCAACGTGACGAAACCCCGATCGATACTTTTTAATAACATATCATTCATAAAACTATAGACCATACAGCCAATAATACCATTATGAGTAATCGCAAAAGCCCGATCGCCCTTTTCCCTTCTCTCCCCACCTCACCCCTCGAAGTTATTCCTCAAGATAATGGTCAGCCTGCTCAACAGCGCTATCCTAGTAGTTATAGTCCTTAAACCCGATCGACCCGGAGGCCACGTGTTCAGCCTAGTTCAAAACACTTCTCGCAAAGGCGAAATCCTAGAGGTCGTCTTCCGCAACGGTTGGGACTACATGAAAAGCCTCCTCACCGGGCGTAAAACCGACGCACCCAGTCTCCCAACTCCAGCGGTTCTCCGCAACATCCTCGTCGAATTAGGCCCAGTTTTTGTCAAATTGGGACAATTGTTGAGTACCCGTCCCGACCTTTTACCCGCTGCTTACATCGAAACCCTCTCTTCTTTACAAGCGGAAGTGCCGCCCGTATCATGGTTGGAAGTAGAAGCAATCGTCCGCCAGGAACTCAAACAGTCGATCGAAGAAACCTTCTCCAAATTTAACACTCAAGCCGTTGCCGCAGGGTCGATCGCCCAAACCCACAAAGCTACCTTAAAAGACGGCCGCGAAGTCGCCCTGAAAGTTCAGCGCCCCGGTATTGATATTGTCATCGAACAAGACATCGCCGTGCTCCGAGGTTTAGCAGAACTTGTCATGCTGACAGACCTCGGTCAACAATACGATATTGTGGCCCTAGCAGAAGAATTTGCGATCGCCCTGCGTGCAGAATTAGACTTCATTCAAGAAGCCAGCTACACCGATGAATTGCGCCGCAACTTATCAAAAAGCCGCTGGTTTGACCCCACACAAGTTGTCCTCCCAGAAATTAACTGGGAATTGACTACAAAAAAACTCTTAGTCATGGAATGGCTGAACGGAGTCCCAATTTTGTTAGGCGATTTACAAGGAATTCGCCACAAAGGAGATATAAATGCCGAACGCGAAGAGATTACAACTCTACTTTGTCGCGTTTTCTTCCAGCAGTTATATATTGACGGCTTCTTTCACGCAGACCCGCATCCCGGCAACTTATTTTATCTCAAAGACGGCCGCATTGCCCTGCTAGACTGCGGCATGGTCGGCAGATTAGACCCGCGCACTCAGCAGAATTTGACAGAAATGTTGCTAGCAATTGTCGATTTAGATGCTCAGCGCTGCGCTCAATTAACATTGCAAATGGCCGAATTTGCTCAGCCCACAAGTTTAGCTAATCTAGAGAACGATTTGGCTCGAATGCTGCGGAAGTATTATAATGTCAGCTTGTCGCAAATGAACTTGTCGGAAATTTTTTATGAAGTGCTGGAAATCACTCGCAAAAATAAGATTAGGCTTCCCAGTAATCTCGGTTTGTATGCAAAAACTCTCGCTAATTTAGAAGGAGTAGCGCGTTCTTTTAATCCCCGATTTAATATTGTAGAACAAGTCAAACCGCTGATGACCGATATGTTTCGGCGTCAGTTATTAGGAGAAGACCCGGTGCAAGCTTTGCTGAGAACTGCTTTGGATCTAAAAAGCTTATCTTTACAATCTCCGCGACAGGTGGAAGTGCTTTTAGACCGGGTTACTTCCGAAACTTTGAAGTGGAACTTGACACTAAAAGAACTCGACCCGCTGCGTCGCACTTTGGGGGATTCAGCCAACCGACTTTCTTTTAGTATTGTCGTGGGTTCGCTGATTATGGGGGCGGCAATTATTTCCTCTAATGCTCAAACTGCTCAATTATCTTTTTTGAGTAATGGTTTGTTTGGGGCGGCGAGTTTTTTGGGTTTTTGGTTGATTGTGAGTATTCTCAGGTCTGGGCGTTTGCGGGGATAATTGGTTTGTAGTTCCGACAGTCCGACAGGGGTTAAAAACCCCTGTCTCATAGCTAAAGTCCTCTAAAAGAGGACTAAAATAGATACAGCTTTCCGTCAGACTCTTCAGTCGGTTTTAACCGACTTTAGCTATGAGGCAGGGGTTTAAACCCCTGCTGGACTGCCGGACTACTACTGCCGAACTGGAGAACAAACCGCGTTAATACCAACTAAAAATTATGTGCGGACGATTCACTTTAAATACTTCAGCTCAAATCATCGCGGAATTATTCAAACTGTCGGAAATTTTAGATATCAAACCACGATACAATATCGCTCCAACTCAATCAATTGCTACCGTCACAATTGAGTCGGAAAAAGTTGAGCGACAGTTTCAATTTATGCGCTGGGGTTTGATTCCAAGTTGGGCCAAAGACATGAAAATCGGCAGCCATAACATCAATGCGCGATCGGAAACTGTAGCTGAAAAACCCGCTTTTCGTAGCGCTATCAAGCACAGGCGGTGTTTGATAATTGCTGACGGCTTTTACGAATGGCAACCGCAGGGCAAGAAAAAACAGCCTTACTATTTTACAATGGCAAACAACGAACCATTTGCGTTTGCTGGTTTGTGGGAAAATTGGCAATCTCCCGAATCAGACAACATTGTATCTTGCAGTATAATTACCACCGCTGCTAACGAAACAGTGCAGCCCGTGCACGATCGAATGCCGGTGATTCTACCCGAGGGCAATTGGGAAGAGTGGCTTGACCCCTCAATTAAAAATGCTCAGCAAGTTTTGCCTCTGTTAAAGCCCTACGATCCAGCAGCAATGAAAAAAGATGCGGTAAGTGCGATCGTCAACAATGCTACCAGAGAAGGCATCGAGTGTATTCAAGTAATCGAATAAACGGCGAATTAGGAAACGGCAATGCCATGTCCCTACAATGTTATTTTCGGTAGGAGACGGCGGTGCCGTCTCCTCTATCATTCCGTTGCAACCGGAATTGATATGGTTTAGTATAATATGTAAGCGATACTTCCGAAATTAGAAAATCTGTGCGTGTAGTTCTAGGCTGCCGATCCTTCAAAAACTAAAATAGGATAATGAAGCAAGTTTCTCGTTTGATAATTGTTGCTTTACTAGGGTTAACTTCCCTAATCTTTACTCTGTTTCACCCTACACAATTTGCTTTCACTCAGCCAACTCCAACAATTCAAAAGCCTCCAGAAATTCCCCAGTCGATCGACTTTGGGCGACATTTTCGAGAATTGGGAGTTACAGGCTCAATTCTGATTGAGGATTTGAAGGGTGATCCTCTTCGAGGGCTTAGCCAACGCACTTATCAACACAATCCCCAGCGCAACACCACCGCTTTCTTGCCCGCATCGACATTTAAGATTCTCAACTCCTTGATTTCCCTAGAAACTGGGGTGATTTCAGATGAACTTCAGATTCTAACTTGGGACGGAATTCAAAGGCAAATTCCCGCATGGAATCGAGATTTGAATATGAAAGAAGCAATCAAAATTTCTGCTGTTTGGTTTTACCAAGTTCTCGCCCGTCGAGTTGGCTATGAACGGATGCAGAAGTGGGTTACTCAAGCGGGATATGGCAATTCTAAAATCGGTAGCAAAGAAGATATCGATCGATTCTGGTTACAAGGAGAACTGCGAATTACGCCTCAACAGCAAATTCAGTTCCTACGCCGTCTATACAAAAATGAGTTACCATTCTCTGAGCGATCGCTCTCAATTGTCAAAGATATTTTAATTGTCGAAAAAACTCCAGACTACACCATTAGAGCCAAGACAGGTTGGGTAGGATTTGAGGGGATGGTAAAACCAGAGATCGGGTGGTACGTGGGTTATTTGGAAAAGGGGGATAATATTTACTTTTTTGCCACCAACATCGATATTCAGAACCCGAAAGATGCCTCTGCTAGAATCGAGTTAACACGTCGTTGTTTGAAGGATCTGGGATTGCTTGTTTGAATCTGAATATTAAATTACTGTTAGCGAAGAGGAAACATTAAAATGACAGATCAAAAAACATTTCTTTTGCGTTCTAGCGAAATAGCAGAACAACAAGCTACTTTCTCTCATCCCTGGAATCCTAATTCATCGATCACTGGAACCCAAATGAGTCGTTTAGTAGGACTCAAAAGAAGTGGCGTAAGTCTGGCAAAGATTCCTCCAGGTAAAGAATCTTTTATCTATCATTCTCACGAACGAGAAGAAGAATGGATTTATATTATTTCAGGTCGAGGAATTGCGGAGATTGATGGTGAGGAATTTGAAGTCAGTGCAGGGGATTTCATGGGATTTCCCACACCATCAGTAGCACATCATTTACGCAACCCTTTTGATGAAGAGCTAGTTTATCTCATGGGTGGGGAAAATCTGGATGTTGAAATCGCCGACTTTCCTTGTTTAGGTAAACGAATGATCCGTCGTGAAGGGAATATCGAGATTTATGATACTTCCAGTGCCAAAAGTTTCGGCCCGCTGGAAAACTGACCATAATTGTAAATCATTGGATTTGAGAAAACTGAGATAGTTTGAGTTATAATATAAAAGAATTTTTGAGTTATATTTTTGGTTCTACAAGCCACCGTTTAACTCAGTTATTATACGCTCAAAAAGTTTTTTTAATCTTAACATCAGGGAAAGGACAAAAAATATGATTGGATACGTTACAGTCGGCACAAACAATCTTGAACGTGCAGCCAATTTTTATGATGCTTTGTTAGCTGAAATTGGCGCTCAACGAGTCATGGAAGTAGACCGATTTATCGCATGGGGAGTTTCTCCAGAGATGCCAGGACTTGCTGTTGCAAAACCCTTTGATGGCAACGAAGCAACTGTTGGTAATGGCGTAATGATCGCACTTCAAGTTGACAGTCCAGAAAAAGTAAACTTAGTTTATAACAAGGCGATCGCACTTGGGGCCAAGGATGAAGGAGCAGTGGGGGCAAGAGGAGAGTTACCGGGGTTTTATGTGGGATATTTCCGGGATCTTGATGGAAATAAGTTGAACGTGTTTTGTATGACTGAACTAAGCACTTAAAATTTTTCTGTTTGGTGCATCTCAAGGAGTGTAAGGGCGAAGCATCACCGCAGACAATTTATTAGTTATAACCAGAGATTTACTGCGGTCATGCTTCGCCCCTACGAATATATTTGCAAAACTAAGATGCACCCTAAGATTTTTCTGTTTGATGACGTTCAAAAAAATATACATTTCAAACAATGGCACTACCACTAACCACTAAAATTGATGAATTGTTTTCCGAATGGAATAGACCAGACTCTCCTGGTTTCGCCTTGGCCATCATCAAAGATGGTGAGACTGTCTATAAGCGTGGTTATGGCATAGCCAACTTAGAATACAATATACCGATCGCGCCAAGTTCGGTCTTTGACATTGCCTCAACGTCTAAGCAATTTACCGCGATGTGCATTGCTTTATTGGCAAGACAGGGAAAAATTTCTTTGGATAACGAGATCCAAACGTATATTTTAGAGATGCCCAGGTATGACTACCCAATCACGGTTCGGCATCTCATTCACCACACGAGCGGCATCCGCGATTACTTGACCCTCATGGAATTGGTAGGAATGCGGTTTGAGAATGATTATCCCGATGACGAAATCATTGGTTTGATCGCTCGTCAAAAAGAACTGAATTTCAATCCAGGCGATGAGCAGTTGTACAGCAACTCGGGATATTTTCTACTTGCAGAAATCATCAAACGGGCTTCCGCAAAGACTCTTGCCACCTTTGCCCATGAGAATATTTTTAATCCGCTTGGGATGAATACAACTCACTTTCATGATGATTTCACGAGGATTGTAAAAGATCGAGCGATCGGCTACTCCCCGAAAGATGAGGGCGGCTTTCGGATTGATATGTCTATTTTCGATGTAGTCGGCGATGGTGCTGTCCACACCACGGTTGAAGATCTATCGCTATGGGACAGAAATTTTTACCACAACAAGCTAGGAGGGTATGGGCAAGATTTGATCGAGGAAGTTATCAAACCCGGAACCTTGAATAGCGGTGAAGTGCTGAAGTATGCGTTTGGCTTGTGCACATCGCAGTACCGAGGATTAGATATTGTCAGTCATAGCGGCGGATGGGCGGGTTACAGGTCAGAAATGCTGCGATTTCCAAAGCAGCGATTTTCTGTAATTTTCTTGTCAAATTTGGGCAGCATTAATCCGACGAAACTCGCCGAGAAAGTTGCAGATCTCTATTTAGCCGGTGAGTTTACCGAGCTGAGCACAGAACCTGATCGTAGCAAAGCGCAATTTGTCGAGATTCCATCGATCGAATTGGAGAACAAAATTGGCTTTTATCAAAGCCCGAAAACAGGAAGCATTTGGGAGTTATCGGTAAAGGATGGGAAATTAACCCTAGAAGATTCCGGAGAGAGCTTTACGCTTGCTCCCCTGAGTTCAAACCATTTCATAGCAATGGATATTCCGTTTGACATTGAATTTGAAAAGTTAGATTCCGATGAACTATTTCATCTGTCTGTTCGCATAAAAGGTGGAAAGCCCGATATTTATCAACGGCTGAATATCGTGTCGCTCAATTCTGACCAGTTGAATGAATTTACGGGAGAGTATCATAGCGAAGAGTTAGATATGACCTACAAAATTATTGTAGAAGACGGCACGTTGCTGCTCAATCGAAGAAATTCTCCTCAAGAGACTCTCAAGCCAACAAGCAAAGATCTATTGAAAGGTATGCACACCACTTTTCAGTTTATCCGTGATGACCATAATCAAGTTACTGCTTTCAATCTGGGGGCAGGGCGTGTCAAAAATGTGCGATTCGCGAAATAAAATGATGCGTTTATATACCGGGACTTAAACAAAAAATTAGTGCCATACAGAAAACCGCTATCGCACCGGTGCGTCGCCCGAAACAATTTGCAAATTCCCTCGAACATCTGACAGCGACGCTTCAGAATTAGCACCATACAGAAAACCGCTATCGCACCGGTGCGTCGCCCGAAACAATTTACAAATTCCCTCGAACATCTGACAGCGACGCACCCTACAAAATCCAAGAATTCTCAATCTATTGAAGCGAAAGATGAGAACATCAGAACCAGAGGTAAAACTGATTGATTTCAGCCAAGAAAAGGCAACAGATTTTTTCTTGCCTCACCCCGCTGTTCTGACGAGTTCAGGATGGGATAAAATCTATTACGAACACCATCAACAGCCGCAGTTTGACACGCCCGAACATCAAGGTACATGGCACGTTATTGCCCATTGTCCTGCTGTTGAGGTATCGGGAGAGCGATCGGGAGAAAGATGGTTGGATGGTAAACTGAAAACAGAAGCGCGGAATCAGGGAGACATTGCGGTGATTCCGGCGGGTATTTCCCAGCGCTGCAATTGGAATAGGTTATCTGAGTTTACCATTTTGGCGATCGCCCCTACACTCCTAGAACAAGTAGGTCAAGATTTGGTAAATTGCGATCGCATTGAACTGATCCCTCATTACATGGCAGAGCAAGATATCCTGATTCAAGGGATATTCGGCGCTTTAAGACAAGAATTAGAATTTGGGCAAATCGGCGGTTATTTGTTGATTGATAGTCTTAAAACCGCATTAGCGATTCACCTGTTGCGGAATTATTGCACCGCACAACCTCGGCTTTCCAGCTATACCGATGGATTATCTAAATCCAAACTGCAACAGATAACCGAGTATATCAACGAACATCTTCATGAAGACATAAAGCTAATTGAGCTTGCTGCGATCACCCAAATCAGCCCTTATCACTTTTTACGTCTGTTCAAGCAAAGCATGGGGATAACACCTCACCAGTACATCTTACAGCGCCGCATCGACAAAGCCAAGTACCTGTTACGCGATAGCAAACTGAGCATCGCAGATATTGCTTTCCGAGTCGGATTTTGCGATCAAAGTCACTTGACTCGATGTTTCAAGCGTTTGCTGGGGATGACACCGAAACAATTTCTGTCAGCGCGATCGCAATAATCTACCAAAATCCCGCAATTTTTTTCTATCTTTCAGAATCGCCAATTTTCTAAGCTATGAGCATGATGAGAAAACTGAACGATGGAAACTGGAAAAAGCAAATGAAAAATCATGAAATTAATACCACAACAGTTAAAGTTATTAACAAAAATGTCGAAATCGATGCTTACTTAGCCCAACCAGTAGAAAAGGGAAATTTTGCTGCGGTTATGGTGTTTCACGAAATCTTTGGTGTTAATGAAAATATTCGGGATATTACCGAATTGATAGCACAACAAGGATACATAGCAATTGCACCTGCAATGTATCAACGTATTGCTCCCGGTTTTGAATTTGGGTTTAGCGAACCAGATATTGGTTATAGTCCAGAAGCTTACCAATTGGGGTTGCAATACTATCAACAAGTAAAATATTGGGAAATATTCAGCGATATTCAAGCAACCATTGCCTATCTAAACACATTACCCAACGTTAAATCTGATTCTATTGGCTGCATTGGTTTTTGCTTTGGTGGTCATATTGCTTATATGGCTGCAACTTTACAGGATATCAAAGCAACTGCTTCGTTTTATGGTGGGGGGATTACAACTTCTAGCTATGGAGAATCTACTCCAACTATCGATCGCACATCAGCAATTAAAGGCACGATTTATACATTTTTTGGTACGCAGGATACATTGGTTTCACAGGAAGAAACCCAAAAAATCGAGGCAGAATTACAGAAACATCAAATCAATCATCGTGTATTTCGATACGATGCAGGACATGGATTCTTTGGTGCATTTTTCGTAGATAAGTACCCGTTTTTAGCACAGCACCCTAATATAAGGGGATACAGAGAAGCTGCTGCTGATGCATGGCAACAGGTTATCGAACTTTTTCAAAACAAACTTAAAGATTAGCAGCGATCGCGTTAGTCTTTGAAGGCAGAAGGCAGAATTTTTGATTCTGCCAACTGTCAACAGTCAACTGTCAACAGTCAACTGTCAACTGTCAACAGTCAACTGTCAACTGACTAACTTAGCTGTCGTACATCCGGGCTTCGGCTGCGTCGGGATTTTCCTCGCAATACTCGTCAAAAGCGGTTTTTTCAAGCTTCATCGATCGCTGGTGAGAAGCCTCAGCCTGCATTTCCTCTACAATATCCCACGCCACCGCGCACTCTCTAGATGTAGCGCCTTTCTGGGAACAGACAGTTCTGGCATCGGCGATCGCCTTTTCGATTTCTTCTTCAAATAAAACACTCTTCGGTTTCTCAACAAAATCGCTTTTTGTCAAGATATCCGTTACCGAAATAATGCCCAGCAGTTTGTCCTTAATCACCGGAGCTCTGCGGATGCGGGTATTCGCGAACAACCTCGCCACGTATTCCACGCCCAAGTCGGGATTTACCGTGATGCACGGTTTGGTCATGATCTCGAACACGCGGACTTTGTGCGGGTCTACTCCGTAGGCTGTTACTTTGTAGACAATATCTGTTTCCGTGACAATCCCGTAGGCGTCTTGTTCGTGGCGGCGTTCCACAATCAACGCGCGCAAACACAGTTCGTTCATCATCGCCACCGCTTCAGCTACCGTTGCCGAACCGCGAATGGTGACAACATCTGTTGTCATAATATCTTGTGCTTTCATCATCATTTTTTATTGCTCCCCGGTTATAAAGTTTAGTGCGTCCCGATTGAGGGCCGGAAATTTGGTTTGCCATCATCATAAAACTTCGGGAGTGACGCGACTGTTACGATAAATCAAGGATGGCGCGATCGACTCCGCCGCTCCCCCACTGCCCCCTTTGACTCAATTTTCCCGCCCCAGACTCAAAGAAGCAAAAGTTAACACAAACTAAGCAACTGCTTGCGCTCGCACAGATCCCCGGCTCTGATAAACTTGATGGCTGGTAGTGCAAAAAGCACAAGGCACGCAGGACTTAGTTGGGAGTATATAGTTCGTGGATAATGTAATCGGTTTAGAGATTATCGAAGTAGTCGAGCAGGCAGCCATCGCCTCCGCTCGCTTGATGGGCAAAGGCGAGAAAGATGAAGCCGATCGCGTTGCTGTAGAAGCCATGCGCGAGCGGATGAACAAAATTCATATGCGCGGCCGCATCGTGATCGGTGAAGGCGAACGCGATGACGCACCTATGCTTTACATCGGCGAACAAGTAGGTATTTGTACCCAGGAAAATGCCAAAGATATCTGCAACCTAGATGAATTGATTGAAATTGACATCGCTGTTGACCCCTGCGAAGGTACCAACCTGGTTGCTTACGGTCAAAACGGTTCGATGGCAGTTTTGGCAATCTCCGAAAAAGGCGGTTTGTTTGCGGCTCCCGATTTCTACATGAACAAATTGGCTGCTCCTGCTGCTGCTAAAAATCATGTAGATATTCGCAAGACACCAACTGAAAACCTAAAAATTATCTCTGATTGCCTCGGTCGCAGTATTGAGGATTTGGTTGTCGTGGTGATGGATCGCCCCCGCCACAAAGATTTAATTACTGAAATTCGGCAAGCGGGTGCAAGAGTTCGGCTGATCAGCGACGGCGACGTTTCGGCAGCAATTTCTTGCGCGTTTTCTGGTTCCAACATCCACGCACTTATGGGTATTGGCGCTGCACCCGAAGGTGTGATTTCCGCAGCGGCAATGCGCTGTTTGGGCGGTCACTTCCAAGGGCAGTTAATTTACGATCCGGCTGTTGTCAAAACTGGTTTGATCGGTGAAAGTAAAGAGAGCAATATCGCTCGACTTACATCAATGGGCATCACAGACCCAGACAAGATTTATAATGCTGAAGAATTGGCATCTGGAGAAACAGTTCTGTTTGCGGCTTGCGGAATTACTCCCGGAACGCTGATGGATGGAGTTCGCTTCTTTGGCGGCGGCGCTCGTACTGAAAGTTTGGTAATTTCTTCTCAGTCGAAGACGGCTCGGTTTGTGGATACAATCCATATGTTTGACCAGCCGAAATCTCTGCAATTGAAGTAGTCATTAATTAACAGTTAACTGTTGGCTGTTGACGGTTGACTGTTGACTGTTGACTGTTGACAGTCACCAGTTATTAGAAATTAGGGATAAACTAATAACTAAGAACAGGTGACTGTTGACGAGTAAAGATAAATAGTGACAAATCACAGATATGAATATTGCAGTCGTAGGCCTTAGCCACAAAACAGCGCCGGTTGAAGTTCGCGAAAAACTGAGCATTCCAGAGCAGAAGGTGGAAGCGGCGATCGCCCAATTGCGTAGCTACCCGCACATTCAGGAGGTTGCTATTCTCAGCACCTGCAACCGCTTAGAAATTTATATCGTTACCACCGAATCAGAACCTGGTGTGCGGGAAGTTATGCAATTTCTTTCAGAATGCAGTAAAGTTCCTTTGCAGTCTTTACGCCCTCACCTGTTTATTTTGCTGCACGAAGATGCAGTGATGCACTTGATGCGAGTTGCTTCTGGGCTCGACAGTTTGGTTCTCGGAGAAGGACAAATTCTCGCTCAGGTGAAACAAACTCACAAACTCGCCCAGCAGTACAAAGGTGTTGGTCGCATTTTGGAGCGCTTGCTGAAGCAAGCTTTGACAGCAGGGAAACGAGTTCGGACGGAAACTAGCATCGGTACCGGTGCGGTTTCGATTTCATCGGCGGCGGCAGAATTGGCTCAACTTAAGGGTCAGCATTTAGCAACTAGCCGGATTGCGATTATCGGTGCTGGCAAAATGTCGCGGCTTTTGGTGCAGCATTTGCTCTCGAAAGGAGCTAGCCATATTGCGATCGTCAATCGATCGATGCGCGGCGCCCAGGAGTTGGGTAGCTTGTTTAAAGATGCTCCATTGCGTCTGCACCTGCTCTCGGACATGATGCAAGTAATTGCTGATTCCGATTTAGTTTTTACCAGTACCTCTGCTACAGATCCGCTGTTAAACAAAGCTAAATTAGCAACTGTTTTACAACCCAATCGCCCTTTGATGTTGGTGGACATTTCTGTGCCCCGCAACGTTGATGCTGATGCGAACGAACTGCCTAATGTGCGATCGTTTAATGTGGACGACTTGAAAGCAGTAGTAGCTCAAAATCACGAAAGCCGCCGCAAAATGGCAATGGAAGCCCAGGGCCTGCTGGAACAGGAAGTAGAGGCTTTTGATGTCTGGTGGCGCAGTCTGGAAACTGTTCCTACTATTAGCTGTTTGCGGGATAAGATCGAATTGATTCGGGAACAAGAATTAGAAAAAGCTTTATCGCGTCTCGGGTCTGAATTTTCGGAGAAACATCAAGATGTGATTGAATCTTTAACAAGAGGAATTGTAAATAAGATTTTGCACGATCCGATGGTACAGTTGCGCGCGCAGCAAGATATTGAGGCGCGCCGACAAGCAATGCACACTTTGCAAACGCTGTTTAATTTGGATGTTGATGTCAATCAGCAGTATAGCTAGTTCATTTTTTAAAGATTTTTCCCAGGCTCAGCCTGGGAATTATTTTTCTGGGCTGTTAGTATCGGATTTTTTTATTGATTGAGATAAAAAAAATCGCCATTTTTTTTAGGGTTAAATGCTTGACTTTGAGCATTTAATAAAGTACAATATGATAATGGGAGTGGTGGCAAAAATAATTTTTTTGCCACCACTCCCATTATCTAAAATATACCACGAAAAGTCTAGCAAAGTCAATAGGTAATCCAGCTTTTTATGGCCGAGCAGTTATTGACACTAACCTATAATTAAAGAAGGAATTCTCAACCGCAGATACACGCAGATTGACGCAAATAAACTTCGGCAGATATTGATAGTTGCGAGAAGTTTAATATTATGATTTTTAACAGGCGAATTTATCAAGTAATTTTAGTGATTGCGGGGCTATGGCTGGTTGTGGAGTTAGCCTCCCGCGTTGTGGCAGAAATTCTCTGGTTTCAGGAAGTTGGATATCTTCAGGTTTTGCTGTTGAGGCTGAAAACTCAAGGGTTACTGGGGGTAATTTCAATTGCCATTTCTGCTGTTTTTTTGATGGGAAATTTAGCCTTAGCCCGCCGCCTACAACATCCGGCTATTGACATAAAATCAGCGGTTGCGGGGGCGCTATTCGCTTCACCCAGGGCAAACAAAACGGGGAAGAATTCTCAATTACCTGCTGCTAAATCTCAAATTACCTTTTCGTGGCTGCTGTTGGCGGTATTTGGCTTAAGTTCGATCGCAACTTTGACATTAATTCACTGCGGGCTGTTAGCGGCAGACAGCCTCACCTTTCTCGGTATAGCTGGCAATAATTTGCCTGCACCGCCCGTACCGTTGGGAATTGAGGCAATCCAGCATGGGGCGGTGCAGCTATTTTCTCGCTGGTGGCAGTTGGGATTGCTGCTGGGGACAATGTTAGCTGTGGCAATTAAGCCGGATTTTTGGCTGCGGACGATCGCCCTTTTGCTCAGTTTGGCGATCGGGCTGATTGCCGTCAGTCGCTGGACAAAAGTTTTGCAATATTTCCACCCTACTAATTTTAACACAACCGACCCTATTTTCAATCAAAATATTAGCTTTTACGTATTTATTTTCCCAATTTTAGAGTTGCTAAGCTTCTGGGTGACAATTGTATTTTTGTACGGTTTAGTATCTTGTGCTTTAACATATTTGCTGTCGGGAAACAGCTTGAGTCAAGGGATATTTTCGGGCTTTTCGCGATCGCAGCAGAGGCACTTGTACGGCTTGGGTGCAGCTTTGATGCTAGCCGCCGCACTCCTCTACTGGCTAGGGCGCTACACATTGCTGTACTCGCGGGGAGACATTACCTACGGGGCGAATTATGCTGACGTGACAGTGCGGCTACCCGTCTATGGATTTTTGAGTATCTTGGCGGGGGCGATCGCACTTTTGATGCTGTACCAGGCTAACCAGTTAAAAATCAAAAATCAACTCATCAAAAACATAATTTTAGCGTGGCTAAGTTTAAGTTGTTTGGGAGGTTGGCTGCTGCCAAACATTGTGCAGCAACTGATAGTCAAACCCAACGAACTAGCGCGAGAACAGCCGTACATCCAGCGCAGCATTGCCTTTACTCAAGAAGCCTTTGACCTCAAAAGAATCGAAATAAAAACTTTCGATCCAGCCGGGAAACTTACCTATGCAGACTTGGAAAAAAATCAACTGACGATTAGCAACATCCGCCTCTGGGACAAACGACCGCTGCTGCAAACTAATCGGCAGTTACAGCAAATCAGACCCTATTATACATTTCCTGATGCCGATATCGATCGCTACACAGTCAAAAACGAAACAGCAAAAAAGGGAGAAGCCCAAAGCCAGCAAGTAATTCTGGCGGCGCGGGAACTAGACTATACAGCAGTTGCAACCGAAGCTCAAACTTGGGTAAACGAACACCTGGTTTATACTCACGGTTACGGCTTTACTCTTTCTCCCGTAAACACAGTTGGTGTCGGCGGTTTACCCGATTATTTTGTCAAAGATATTGGAGTTGCAGCCCAGACAGGAGAGACTGCTTTGGAAGTAACTAGCGATCGCATTCGGGCCAGTATCCCGATCGGACATCCGCGAATTTACTACGGCGAAGTCACCGATACAGACGTGATGACACGCACAAAAGTCAAAGAATTCGACTATCCCAGCGGCGAAGACAATGTTTACAATACTTACAGCGGTAGGGGGGGGATTGCGATCGGTTCTATGTGGCGGCGCTGGTTATTTGCGAATTATCTCAAAAATTGGCAAATGGCGCTAACCCGCAATTTCACACCAGAAACCAAGTTACTTTACCGCCGCAATATCAACAAAAGAGTCCGGGCGATCGCTCCTTTTTTGCGTTACGATTCCGACCCGTATTTAGTAGTAGCAAACGCCAATCTTAGCAAAGATGATATAGAACAAGAAAGAGATGAAATTGGAAATGAAATTAAACCTTCACCCTCAGCAACTGATAAATCTCCCAATTATCTTTACTGGACAATCGATGCCTATACAGCGAGCGATCGTTATCCCTATTCCGATCCGGGAAATCATGAGTTTAACTACATCCGCAACTCCGTTAAAGTAGTGATTGATGCCTACAACGGGTCTGTGGACTTCTACGTTGCCAATCCCACCGACCCAATTATTAACAGTTGGATAGCGATTTTTCCGGGACTATTCAAACCCCTTGACAAAATGCCTCCCGCCCTCCGCAAACATATCAGATATCCAGTAGATTTGTTGAGCATTCAATCAGAACGCTTGCTTACTTATCACATGGAAGACCCGCAAGTATTCTACAATCGGGAGGATTTGTGGCGAGTTCCCAACGAAATATACGGTAGCGAACAGCAGCCCGTAGCGCCGTACTATTTGATTACGAAACTGCCAACAGAAACAGCAGAAGAATTTATATTGCTACTACCATTTACACCAGTAAGTCGCAACAATTTAATTGCTTGGATTGCAGGGCGATCCGATGACGATGATTACGGAAAATTGCTGTTGTACCAATTTCCCAAACAGCGATTAGTTTACGGGCCGGAACAAATAGAAGCTTTAATCAACCAAGACCCGATTATTTCCGAACAAATATCGCTCTGGAACCGTCAAGGTTCAAAAGCGATTCAAGGTAATTTATTAGTAATTCCAATTGAACAATCTTTATTGTACGTGGAACCTCTTTACTTAGAGGCCGATCGTAATAGTTTACCAACTTTAGTCAGAGTTATTGTTGCCTACGAAAACCGCATAGTCATAGCCGAAACTCTTGACAAAGCACTAAAAGCACTATTTCAGCCAAAATCTATCAATAAACCCGCAATTGTGCGACCGCTAGAAGGAACAGCCCCGCCTTTGAATTGATACTTAACATTTTGTGCGCTGAGGCGCCCCGTCGATTGGAGGAAATTTTGGTAAATAATTGTCGGGACTAATTCCCCTGTCGCCGTAAGAAATCGGTAGCCCAAACGGGTATAAAAAGCACCATAAACGCCACGAAAATTAGCAGTGTTTTTCCTTGCGAAAAAGAGGTATAACGGCTGGTAATTCCTAGGGCAAGAGTTCCCGCCCACAACAAAGAACCCGCGAACATTCCTTCTGGCAAAAAACCGCCTAAAAACCCGATCGCCACCGCCTGCGAAAGAAAGACTAGCCCCAAAATCCCTAAACCAAACAAAGCTGAAGTCAGCGCCCAATAAGCCACTATAGTTCCAACTAAAGCTCCGGCGATCGCAATTACCTTATCCCAAAACAGTGCCTTGACAAAAAAAATAAAACAGACTGTAAAAGCATAAGCAAACCCTGCAACAGCTAATCCCAGCCAACTAAATATCTCGTTCCAGTTCAGCATTATTCAAACATCACGATATCTGCGTTAATCAGCGTACATCTGCCTACATCTGCGGTAAAAATTCCAAATTTCCAAAACTGTCAGAGCGATATAATTTACTTGCGGTCGATCGACTTAACAAACTCTCGCACAGGCTGCGGTAGAGCCGGCACAAAAGTCTTTCTAAAACCCCTAACATCGAAAACTCGCCACAAAATACCCACCGCTACCGTCAAGAAAAATAACGCTCCCAAAAAATTGAACGCACTAGACAGAAAACTGCTGTCCCTTTTTTTCGGAGCCGTAATATGTTTCATGCGATATATAGCCGGCTCGTAATCTCTCGTCTCCTCGCGACTGCGCGGCGTTTTGGGGCGCGAACTCGCACTGCGGCTCTTAGTCAAACCCGTTTTATTAGTTTTAGTAGAACTGCTGGGCGACTTCAACTCAGAAATGGCGCGCGTCTCCGTTAACTTGCTAGCAGAAGTCCCCGTTTTCCCAACACCAGCATCCTGAATTCTGCTGTTAGAGCGCTGAGTCAATTTGCGTTCGGCGAGGGTACGCATCAAACTTTGCAATTGCTGAGTCGCCGTCGGCGGGCGTTCCCCTTTCCTCGCCCAGTTTAACAGCATCGCCCCGGTAATCCCGCAGAGATTCGCAGCCCCCACAGAAGCCAGCCGCTTTAGCAGAGGCTGGCTGTTGGACACAAAAATCACCAATTCGTCCGGGTGTTCGGTCGCCAAACCGTAAACGCACTGAGCCGTCGCCACCACGAGCATTGCTGGCTTGCTTTGATTTTTAATCGAAGGTTCCAGACCTCGGTGTGTTTCTTGAGCGTCAGTTGCAATCCAACCGCTGTCGGCAAAAAAGCGCATAAACTCTCTAGCGACTTGCTCTTGAGCTTTCTCCACCGCTTCCCCTGTCAGACGATCTATTTCGTCGTACACTACTTCCGGGATGTAGCAACTTCCCACCTTGGCATATTCTTGCCATACCTGAGTTCTGCCCGCCATCAAAACATCTGCATCAAAAGTTACCAATACAGGAGGAAGTTGATTAGCCATGACTTTACCCTAAATGCTCAGATAAGTTATTTTTACTTTATTGATCGAGTTTAAACAACTTTTGGGTTGTACAAAAATCAACTTTTGGTCATAGATAAATAACCAGGGGCTATTAATTGGCAATTAGTAGTTAGGAACTCGATCGCCCGCTGAGTTCCCCAGTTCGATCGCCCAATTCCTAGATTTTACTCGCTCTACCGCAACCGTTCTATAAGACCTACCCAAAACTAGCCTTTGTCTAGACTGAACTGGACATTGGTGGCTTTGATGCTTACTTCCTGTTTCAACGCAGTCTCAAGATGACTCTTGAGAGGTTTGTCTGCTCCACAAGCAATTTCGGTAGAACTTACCGTTTGAGCCGAACGAATCGGAATATGAATTCCTTCAAACCATCGTTCGATATTTTTAGCTGCATTCAAATCTCTGTCTTCAGTGTGCCCGCACTCAGGACAATGATAAAAGCGGCTTTTTAGTGGCATCTTATGGCGATGTACATGGCAACCGGAACAGATTTGAGAGCTGGGAAAGAAACGATCGACTAGAATTAATTGGCTAGAAAACTTCTCAGTTTTGTATTCCAATTGACGCTTAAACTCGTACATTCCACAGTCAGCAATCGCTCCTGCTAGCTTATGATTTTTCAGGAAAGCTTTGATCTGCAAATCTTCAATCTTTACGACGCTGTGGTTCTTAGCGAGGTGGTTAGTGAGTTTATGAATTGCATCCTTCCTAATATTACCAGTCTTTGCATGATGCCTTGCCAGTAATCGAATCGCTTTTAATCGGTTCTTTGAACCTCTTGCGCTTCTTGAGCGCTGTAGATGTTTCATCTTTTCACTCATCTTTCGATAAGCTTTGGGATTGGGAAAGACTTTACCATCGCTGGTTACAGCCAGTTCCTTGATACCAATATCAACACCGACAGACGGTCGATTAGCGGGTAATGTAGGCTTTTCAACTTCGTACTTGATAGCCACAAACCAACTATCAGCTTGACGACTGATTACACAATTATGCACTGCACTAATTGGTAAAGTTTCATGCAGTCGCACCCAGCCAATTTTAGGGAGCTTGATTCGTTTTCCGTCATGACGAATTGCTGGTTTAGCTTTGGTGCCTTGTTCTAGATAAAAAGAGTCTTTAGACTTGCCTTTTTTCTTGAATTTAGGCTGTGCTGAAAGTTTTTTGAAGCATCTATCCCAAGCTGTCCTCACGACCGCTAGTGCCTGCTGGGGACTTGTTTTTGATGATTCGTAGTACCAGGGATTAGATGGCTTAATTTCAGCAATTAATCGCTTGTGTAAGTCAATTGCACTAGGAATTTTCACCGATTTGTCGGTTTCTCGTTGCTTCAAAATATCAAGAATGATGGCATTCCCAAAGTTATAAGCGTGTCTGGCAACTCCACAATGTTGACGAAATTGCGTCATCTGCCGATTATTCGGTTTTAATTCCGTCTTGAAAGAGAGAAGCATTTTGTTTTGCCTCTGATGTATTTACTTGATCTGCCATACTGATTATATGGACGATTTTGGAGGTTTGTCGAGATTTGTTCAGAAATTACGATACAGTTCTTAGCTCAAGAGCCGATTACATGAAAGCCACGAAGGTGCTGTTAGTTCCCGATTCCCATACGGCCCGCCAAGGCCGGAGTCAACGGCAACAGCGCAACAATCATCAAGAACAAAGCTAGCAAAGCCAAAGCCGCGCGAGCGTCGTCAGGCTCAGTCAGCTCATTGAGGCTCGGCCGCTCCAGATTCCGCTGTAAAATCAGAATCACGATCGCCCAATACAGAGCCGCTTGATTAACTAAAGAAGCGATCGCCAGCACCACAAAAGTCGCCAAAGTCGCGCGACTGGCAATTTTCCTGCCGTAGATTGCTTGTACGATTCTACCCCCATCCAACTGTCCTGCCGGCATCAAATTAATCGCCGTGATTACCAAGCCCAACCAACCGATAACTACCAGCGGGTGAACATCAACAATCTGCTGCTGCAATGCCGAACCCAAAAACACTTTTGCCAAAATTCCCACCAAAACCGATCCCCTGAAAAATTCTGTGGGAATTTGAAACAAACTCCCGGGGTGAGACAGTAACAAACCCGTTACCAGCATTGCCAGAGCAACTGTTCCCCCAGCCGCGGCCCCAGCAAAAGCGATGTCAAACAAAACTTTACGGTTGGGAAGTAGCGACTCAAAACGCTCGATCGTCCCAAAAGAACCAATCTGCAAAGTTGGTATAAAAAACGGCCAACTCAAGCCAACCTTGTATCGATTGGCAACCACCCGGCGAGCAATTTCCCCCGAGCCTAAAACCGCCCAAATTCCCGCTGCAATTGGCAGAACTTCTAGATATCTAGTCGGCGAGTTAAAGAAATCGAAACCCAGCAACAAACCGCCTGTTTCCAAAGTCGTAGCAATTGTTACCAGTATCAGCACGACTGCTAGGATTTTTTGAGGTAGGGTAGTTGGCTGCGGGTCGTTTGTGCTGGGCAAAATAATAACTACGGGCTTGTCGTCCTGATTTTCTACTAAAAACAGGCGGTAGCGATCGTTTAATCTTGCTTGCAAACTTGCCGTCAAACGCGAGTGTACTTGTTCTGCATCTCCCCGGAGGTTGCCTTTCAAGATTACCCCATCTTGATAGGGAATCGTTTCTGTGGCGAAGTAAGTATCAATCCCAAAGATGGCTTTAATTGCCTTGAGGTCTTCAACTGGAACGGGAATTATTTCTAATTCATTAGTTGCAGGTGGCGATGTGACAATCTTAATGATTTCTTTGGCTGGTGCCGGCTGTCCGTCTGGGGCAGATTTTCCATCGTTTTGGGACTTTACCTCAGCAGGAGCGCGGGAACTGGACACTACATCGGAGGCACTCGATCGCAATTGTCGGCCCAGATAAATGTACAATCCCGTGGATGCCACCAGCAGCAACAATACCGCCACTAGATTCAGATAAATCCCGGCAGCGAACAAGCCAAAGAACAGCAGCCAGGGACTCATCAGCGCCACTGACTGCAACCAAGCCAAAATTCCCAGTTTGCCGAACTGTCTGGCGCGATAAAATCCCCAACCCAGAATTCCCAGAGCAACCAATAGGAGTGCAATTGTTGCCGTATTTTCCGATGCAATTATCGGCATTCCGGTTGCTTGCGCGAATACGGGCTTTAATCGGTCGATCGCACTGCGGTCGAGTAATAGCATTAAATTTTGGGGAATATGAAATAGAGTTGGTGGGAACATATCCAAACCTGTCGGAAACTAGCCTGACTACTAAGGATAACCCCTGAAGGCCTTCATAGGCCCACAATCGGCTGCTGCTGCTGTTTTAACATCGCAGGATCTCGGCTATTGACACAATAGACTTTTTATGATACCACGTCGTTGGCTGTGGTAAACATCTACTCACAGCGGTAAGAGCCGCTCTCTACTTTTTAGTAAAGAACGGCTCAAAGCATTGATGTTATCAGGTTTTAGTTAATGGGTACGGCAGGACTTGAACCTGCGACTCGCTGCTTAAAAGGCAGTAGCGTCAAATTATTGTATCACCCTGTGCGTAAGTTTTTCAACCTTTAGTCATGCTAGACCAAACCAAGATGCACAACAAATGCACAACAAATGCACAACATTTTGATATTCTAGGCTTGTAGAGTTGAGGGCGCAATCGTGCAAATAAATCAATCTCAGCGTCGGAGAAAGGGGACTGTAGGAGTGATGGCAAGCCGAGGTATGCTACGTCTTCATTTGCCCCGCGAGCTTTATTCCGGCAAAAATACGTTTCTGTATATCGGTCTGGCGGACACTTTGGAAAACCGGGCGATCGCAGAATGCAAGGCTAAGCAGATTGAGCTTGACATCCTTACAGGGATGTTTGACCCAAATGATTTAAGCAAATACAAGCCTGTCCAACCCCACAAACACAGCAATCTGGTACAGGCTAAATTTGGGACACCAGGTCTGACACTGCAAGATTTGTGGGACAAATATTTAAACTACAAGCAGGACACGCTTAAGCCAAAGTCTTTGCACTACTTGCAGACTACGTTGGGGCGACACATAGCCAAGTGTCCTGCGGATATTCTGCAAGCGCTAGAAGTTCGCGAAGTTCTTTTAGGGACAACAACGGGGGACATGACCAAGCGTATTCTCACCCACTTAAATGCTGCTATTAATTGGGGTATCAAGCACAGGTTAATTACTTTACCTGTTAGTCCCTACAAAGATATGGCTAATGATTTACCTAAGTACAACTGGCAAAACGACCCCGCCCCTAATGGTTTTGTCACTGAAGAAAAGTTGCTGGTGCTACAAGCTTTTGAGTCTCACAAAAATAAGCCGGGACACTGCTACCACACATACTACCCATTGGTAAGGTTTTGGTTTTTAACGGGTTGCCGTCCTAGCGAAGCTATTGGTTTGACTTGGGGGAATATCTCGCCAGACTGTTCTTACGTTTTGTTCAACGGCAGTATTCAGTTCATTGAGGGGAAAGCGGTTGAGAGTAAGGGCAGTAAAAATAACAAACACCGAAAATTCCCTTGCAATAATGAGTTGAAAGAGTTTTTAGTCTCAATTAAGCCACAACAGTTTGATTCTAAAGAATTGGTTTTTTCTTCTCCAACTGGGGAGGCAATCAACTACAGCAATTTTTCTCAAAGAGCTTGGCACAAAATAGTTGTGCCTATCACTGACAAGACGCGGGAAGCTGGTTACAAGTCTACTACTCCATATTCTTGTCGCGATACTTTTATTAGCGAACAATTGGCGCAAGGTATTCCATCCGCGGTAATTGCTCGCTGGTGTGATACGTCGGAAAGTATTATCAATTCCCACTATTTAGATAACAAAATATTGGAGCATTTACGCCCCTTGTGATGTTGTTAATATGTTGATTTTACGGGCAACTTTTGCGAAACAAAACTTTACAGTCCCTGTGTTGACAGGGGGCTGTGAATCTGCAATCGTGAGTAACTAAGGAAGATTTGATATGCGCGGTTAACCCGGTGTTGGCACACCTGATTAACTACGACTTCCCCAAGCCGTTGATCTATAACGTTTGGAGCCGAATAATTATGACATTTTCAGACGATTGTCTTTGCAGACGATCGCAACTCTTAATGATTGAGTTTGCGTGGTTTTGCCATGACTGAACCCATAGTGAACCGCCGTCGCATTGACAAACTCAGGGCGATCGCTTTTGAATACGGTCTCACCAACGAAGACGCCAAAGATTTCGGGAAGCTTTCTAAGACTGCTACATGGGAAGCACTGTTAGAAGTTAATCGTATTGTCTGCCTTAATGACAGCGCTGTAGACACGGCTGTCCACACTGTCTACACGCCACTAGACAACGTACTAGACAACAAGACTGAATTACCCGAAACAGTTGATAACTGGACTGCTACCAACTTTTTAGAGTGGGTTGACCTTTCCCAACTGATTGCCCTCATGCTTGCATCGGCGGGAGTGTTTGTGTTGGCAATGTCTTTGTGGCGACAAATCAACCCATTGAATTTATTTCCCTCCCCAGTTCGCATCAACATTCAAATCGGAGCATCAAAATAATGGGATTAATGAAGCAACTATTCGGTGGCAATCAGTCCGCTGAATCATCCACAGGCGGCGGTTTAGTGCATGACGGCAGCCACTCAATAGACAAATCAAAAGTGCTGGCAGCCACTGACGCAAGTGTGATCAGCCCACAAAACCCCGGTAACTTTTCCAGCATCCGCAGTGTCCCCGTCGTGCCAGCACCGCGCTACTTCACAGAGGAAGAAGCCGATGCCATGAAGGGCTTAGCAAAGGAAAAGACAGACGGCGCGAGACAAGCTAAACGAGCTTACGAAGCGCTGGGGAAGATTGAAGAAGCCGATGCCAAAGTCCACAAGCATCACCGTAATATGAGGGTGTCGTTGCCGACAACGAACTGGTAAAAAAGCGCGCTGACGGCAGACTCGGCAAACACCTTCACTCACAACGCCCCGCTTACGCTCGTCTGGGGATGAGTTTAGACCAAGCCGCTAGTAATGCCGATGCCCGCATTTCTGAAATTAAGGCGAAATTGCAGGGGGCTACCAGATGACAAAGGCGATCGTGACGCTCAACGATTTCTTGATACTTGCGATCGCCTCCAGCTTCCTGTGCTGGGTGGCATCGCTGCATCCTCAAGCACTGGCCTTAGTCCGAGCGGTTTACATGATTTTTGCCTTACTGTGGATGCTGAGCTGGGTGCTTGATGATTGGTTAGTGCCACGCCTAAAAATCAACGCCATCACCTTGCAGGGTGTCTTGGTTCTAGGTTTGGCTGCCTCTGTAGTTGGTTTAGGGGTGATGCTATGTCGCTCCTAAAAGTCTCAGCCTTGACCTGTTCCGGCTTCATTCTCTGGCTAGCACCGCCGTTCATCCTCAGCCGTAAAATCCCTTTGCACAATATGACCACAGGCTTAGCCTTGATAGGGGGTTTCGCTTGCTGCTTTGAAGCCCGCAGAGTTGCCCTCAAGCTTAGTCAGGCTGAAGACTTTGAGGCGATGAAGGAAGCGGTTTTAGTCTCTGACGTAGAGGACGAATTGGCTACCAGTGTCTATATCTCTGAACAGCAGCGCCGGATGGAAGCTGAGTCAATCCTGAACGCGGGTTCTAAAGACGTTGAACAGCTAGAACGTGCCCTAGCACTGACTCATGGTGACGATGATGGCTGGAGTGAGGAACGTTCCGGCCAACTAGCTGAGAACGACGATTCAGAACGCTTAGAACGGATTTTGCAATTGCAGGGAAAAGGCTACGGCAAGGCGAAAATTATCCTTGAGATGTGGGGGGTTAATAAAGGCGGCAGTGCTAAATACAAGGCTGCTGAGGCTGAATATCAACGCTTAACACAAGAAGGAGGATGAAAACGTGGGCCGGGGGGGGAGCCGGCTATGGCCCGCCCCCCCGGCCGCGCCGATTAGAATTTCAGGCGCCGCAGGCAACCGGGTGGAGTAATACCCGGTATAACTAAGAAGAAAAAATAACAAAACAATAAGCTAGGAGTGTTACTCACAAATGTTTATAGGTAGTTTTAGTTTTGTTACACATTAGGAGGAGTTGCTCTACAACAGACTCGACATTAATATTCAATTGTTTGCCATATTCTAGGAGGATTTATGAGGATTACTTCTGAAAAGAGCAAAAAAAATGGTTCTCGTTTTAAGGTTGGTCGTCCTTGTAAGTGGAGGGCTGGTAAAACCAAGACGATTCGAGTCCCCATTGTTTTTTTGCCTGATATTTTTAACTTAATCGCAAGGATGGAGGAAAAGGAACTAGCTAAAACCCTGATTACTGTTGGTCACCCGCCTTCAACTGGGAAAGTGCTTTGTTGTAATTTGCAAACACGAGATTTGCAGTGGATATAGCAACTGGCAAAAATTTCGAGTGGCGGGCGTTCTTTGGGTAACTTTTGGGTAACTGTGAAAACTTTGGGAACGTCCGACGCCGAAATTTAACGAAGTGGTTGCCAGTTGCGGTCGGGCAAGTCCTAGAATTTAAAGTGGTGGAGGCTCAACCCTGAGTAATCGGGGTGCATCCGGTAGGCGGCCCAAAGAAATGCTTTGTAAGAGAAAGAGTAGGCATGATTTGTTGCTCGGTCGATGGCGACGAATGAGTCCGGGAATCTCCCAAAGTAGGTTGCTAGGAGGGGCGGGTTAAGACCCGATAAACAGGCAGTACCGTGAAACGACTGCGCGTGCATACGACCCACTGACATTTAAGCTGGACTCTCATTTGCACGAGGATGACTGGCTTTTTAACGTCATACCCTGACGCCAGAAAAGCTGGTTCCACTTGAGCTTTCAATTTTTCAAAAACTAAGTAAACACCAAAAAACCGCTGCTAGTAATTGGAACCTACACGCAACGGTTTTAAGGATTCATTTCACATTCAACTCGTCTTGGGGCGAGCTAAATTCATGTACGACAATTCTACTCCGATCGGCGGTCAAGTTTCAAATGTCCGTGGCAATCTTGTCAAAGTTTCAAAATCTAACCCTTGCCCGCACTGTGGCAAGCCTGACTGGTGCTACTCCATCGGCGAGCTGTCAGTCTGCAACCGCGACCAACCGCCCGCTACTGGTTGGGAAGCAACATCGAAAGCGGACAAAGACGGCAAAATTTACTACGCCCGCCCTCAAGAGGCAAAATCAATTCGTCCCCGCCAGACTCGCTATTGGGAATATCCCGCCCGCGACGGTTCCCCACTTGTCCGCGTCGTGCGTTTTGATGACGGCAAAGGTGGCAAAGATGGTAAAGGTACGGCTGACTGGACTCAACAAAGTTGGGGCAAGTGTAAGAGTTCTCGACAAATTGGCTGGATAGGTGGCACTGAAGAGGTAGCGCGTGAAAATATCCCTGTTTACCGCTATGCCGAGGTCAAAAAGGCGATCGCAAATAATGAGCTGATTTACCTTGTCGAGGGTGAGGCTTGTGCGGACATTTTGTGGAATTTAGGCTTGGCCGCTACCTGTAACATTGGTGGCTCTAGCAAGTGGCGAAGCTCTGACACAAGCGATTTAGAAGGTGCAAAGGTTGTTATTGTCCCCGATCGCGATGAACCAGGTATCAAACACGCCGAGGTATTGGCTCAGGAATTCCCCGATGCCCGCTGGCTTTATCCCTACCCCAACTCTAAAGCTTGGGAAAACTTACCCAAAAGTAAAGGTTTAGACCTAGCCGACTGGATTGAGCAACACCAAATAACCGCAGACGATATCAAAGCGGCGATCGGAGAGAAGAAAGTTTTCAAGACTTCCCCGCAGGCAACAGCAAAAGTTGTCCGACCCGAACAATTTCAAATTCCCCACATCTCCGAGCTAGAGGGAGAGATTGAGCAACTGCTAGAGTCCGACCTCAAGAAATCTCAGCTACGGTCTAAAATCACGGAACTCGCTCAAAAGTTCCGACTCAATACCGCCGATGTCTGGGGAATCTACCGCGACCGCGAGCAAGAACTAGAGCAAGAATCTGACCAAGAAGACACAGCAGCCGAGGTTGCCCGGTTACTTTCCGCCCAAAAGGCAGGGCTTGAACTAGCAGAGATTCTGCCTCCAGGACTTGCAGCACCAATAAAAGAATTAGCGGCTCGACTGAACCTAAAACCTGAGTGCTATCTAGCGGCTGGTTTAACTCAAGTTTCCAGCCTGTTCAAAGTTGGTTCAGAAGTCCTGCTGCGACGTGATACCGATTACCGCTGCACTCCCAACTATTTCGCGGGTATCGTTGCCGAGTCATCGCAGAAGAAATCGCCGATTATGCGAGCAATGATTGAGCGGCCGATGAAGGTACTGCGAGACAAGGCAAGGACTGAATATCAAAAAGCTCTTGCTGACTATGAGGTCGAATATAAGCAGTGGAAAGGAGCAAAGGGAGAAGACAAAGGACTACCGCCAAAAGAACCCAGACAACGGCTCTACTCATTCTCTAAGTCCACAGGCGAGGGCATTTTATACCAAGTGGCGGAATTCCCCGACCAAGCCCTGATGTACCGATGTGACGAGCTCGCAGGTTTATTTAAGTCTGCCAACCAATATCGAGGTGGCAAAGGTAGCGACGATGAAGATTTACTTGAGTTCTGGAATGGCACAGGCAGCACAGTCCTGCGGGCCTCTGGAGTTAAAGCAGATTTAGAAGGGCTGCTACTCAGTGTTTTCGGTACAATCCAGCCCGACGTGCTGGCAGAACTGCTGAAGGATTGCAGCGACTCTAACGGAAAGTTTGCCCGCTTTGACTTTGTTTTCCAACCTTTGGCTGCTTCAAAGCTGTCGGAAGAAGACAGCGGAAGTTTTGATATCACGCCGATGCTGGCAGATGTCTACACAAAAATCGACAAGTTACCAGCAATGAAATTTGAGCTAAGCCCAGAGGCAAAGCGACTGTTTACGGCTTTCTACAACGCTACAGAAGAGCGACGAGTTGACGAGCCTAAGCAAGGAATACGCGCAATGGTTGGCAAGATGCCGGAGAAGGTTGGCAAGATGGCCGCCATCGTTCACACCATCAACTGTGTTTTTAATGGCGTTGAGGTTAGCTCCCTAATCCCTAAAGGCGCAGTGGAATCGGCGATAAAGTTCGTCAAGTTTTCCGCTGACCAGATTGCCAGCCTCTACGCCGAGTTTTCCGATCGAAAGGCTTTGGCTCCTAGCCTGACCAAACTTGTCCTACTGGCTGAGAGGAAAGGCGGGACGCTTTCAGCTCGGGAAGCTCAACGCACTTTTACCTCTGGACACAAGGCTGTATCGGTTCAGCAAGTCCGAGAATGGTTTGTCGAACTTGAGTCGATGAATTTCGGACAAGTAACAGTAGTCAAAAAAACTGTTTCTTTTACTTTGACTACGCTGACAGTACCGACAGGAGCCTCAAACACTGACGGAGCAAGGGTTCAAACCGCCGACAGTGACGCTGACAGTCTACCGACACTTCCGACAGTAAATCAATCAACTGTCGGTAACTGTCGGTATAGTGTCGGTAATAGTGTCCGACAGTTAGAACCTTTACCTAGAGAGGATTTAATAGTTACTGTCGGAAGTGTCGGAAATAATTCTGCATCTTCTGAAAAATCAGAAAACTCATTGTTGAGTTCGGAACCTTCTCACCCCTTGAAGTCGGCCGCCATTCCCAGGAGTCACAAAATTTTTGAGGTAGGCGATCGGGTTGTGGTCAAGGATGTCGGTGGCATCTATCAAGGTGCGCGAGGCGAGGTTGTGGACAATATTTACAGCCGTGCTGGCATGAGTTACTTAGTCAGGTTCGATAAGCCTGTCAGGAACGTTCAGCAATCAGAGTTTGAACCTTTCGACCTGATGAAGTTATGACCCGATAACGGTGAAGGCTAGGATTTTGAAAGTTGGCAAGTTACTGGAACAGGCTAAAACAGTTATGGAGAAGGAAAACCCAGAGAAAAACTTCATACAAAAAGCTGAGGAAGCACTATACGGCGATGGGTCTTACGTCTCTGTTGGTGACAAGCTTTATCGGTTCACGGGTATTTACCACGAATTGCAATCGAAGGCTGTAGAGCAAAGACGTATAAGTGAATGGCTGAGTACATACGCGGAGGAGGTGCGACCTGGCAGGTTTGTCTACAAGTACGCAACAGCAACCTATGTTAGGCAGGTTTGGAGGTGGGTTTTAATGAGTTGTGCTGTAGATCCTAGTCAATTAGTTCTTGAATATTAAAAGTGTCTACGTTAGTCCCTGACCTGCGGAAAATTTAGCTGTTGCCTGACAACTGACGGCTAGAATTTATCCCCTTGACTGGGGGATTTTTGTGTCTACAAGTTTTTGTAGATAATATGTTGACAGTGTAGACAGTTATCAGTTGGTGTAGACAAATACTGTGTACAGGTGTCTACTATGAGTCAAAGTCAAGTCGTATCGTTTAGAGCCTCTGGTCACTTCCTCAACTGGATAGAAGCTCAGAGACTAGAGGGTGAGTCTGTCAGCCAAGCTGCACAACGCATTCTCAAGGAAGTCTCAGGCACGTCTACAACAATGTCTACAGTGTCTACACTGTCTGCACCAAGCGACACTAACGCGCTGTCTACAATGTCTACAAGTTGGTCTACACAAAGCAATGATAGTGTCATGTCTACAAACATTGTAGACATTGTAGACAAGTCTGTAAGTTCAAGTCTTGACCCCGTGATGGAGCGGATGGCCGCCATTGAGGAACGGCTGGGAAAATTGAGTGCCTGAGCGACAGCAACGATGAATCGCTCAGGCAGGAATTGAAAGCCGCTAACAAGCAACTTGCAGAATGGGATGCAGAACTGAATCAGTTACATGAACGCAACGGCGATTTAGGTTTGAAGGTTCAAATGTTGGAGCAAGAACTCAAGGAAGCACGGCGCGATCGGGAGGAAAATAAAAACTCGGCTCCGACCGCCGCAGAATTTCCAGAGCCGGCAGACTTGCTCAACCAGTTAAAAGCGCGGCGCAAAAAATCCAGAGCGGACTTGGCAGACGTGGAGACGTTCTTGGAAATATTGGGTTCAGAGAGCTAACCCGTGTCTACCGACAGGATGCCGGGATACCACCTGACCCAGATAGACAGTGTTGTGCATTTGTTGTGCATTTATCTTGCACAACAAATGCACAACAAACGCACAACAAATAAGGTAAGAACCGCTCTCTACTTTTTAGTAAAGAACGGCTCAAAGCATTGATGTTATCAGGTTTTAGTTAATGGGTACGGCAGGACTTGAACCTGCGACTCGCTGCTTAGAAGGCAGCTACTCTATCCAACTGAGTTACGCACCCAACTCAAAAATCGCTAACAACATTATTGTATCGGTACAGTGTGCGATCGAGCAAGTAAATATTTGACGACTTACGCATCAGCCGATTTGATGTACGAAAATACGTCAAGCATCAAAAGCAATAGTTATAAGCGGCCCACGACGCATAGAGTGCTGATCCACCCGCATCTACCCTGGTGGAGGAGTAGGAGCCGACTTCATGCAGGTTGAGACCGGAAGCAGATCCCAAGCGAATTACTTAGATAAATTTAGCCAAGTTTTGTAAAGGAGTTGAGCCCCAGTGACTAATTTGCCGATGTTTAGCTATGTGTGCGAACCAGGCGATCGAGTTGATATTTGAGAAAAATGTGGTAGAACTAGGATTGAAAGACTAGGAGTGAAAATCCCTGATGATACGGAGCCTCTATATATAAGCTTCGTCTATGGCATCAAAGCAAAATAGTCAATCGTCCGATCGGCACGAGCGCGAAAATCAAGCGTTGCCAGTACAGCAGTCGTAAGTTGTGCGCGGGGGATTGTCCTTCGTGCATTAGTTTATATGCCAAGGTTGAGAAACAATCTCAGCTTAGATATTTGTTAGCATTTGTTAGCAAAAAACTATCGGAACGCTTGAGGATGGCAATCCTGCTAATTTAAGTGGACTCGTTGAATCAAGAATCCCCTCGCCTTTAGGCTTGGAGAGTCTCAAAAGCACAGCACCTCGGCCATGACAGGAGTCAAATCGCAGTGTCATGTTTATTCTGAAACGGCAGGATGTTGAAATAACCAATTTTCAACACCCAAAACGGGATCAACAAATTCCCATTCTCAATTATCAGGGGCAGACTTTTCGCCTGATCAGCGCCTTCAACGGCAAGCAAGCAGAAGACGCCAGAGCCTTGTGGCGGGACTTAACCGACAACCGAGGCAAAGCCTGTGTTCTGCTAGAAGAGCCGGATCGATATAGCGTCTGGGGAAAAGTCCGTTTAGATCAGCTTGCTGGCGAAGAACCGGCAGGTACAGAATCCGCCAAAGCACCACTGTTCGCGCAGGGTTGTCTGCTGCTCCTCCAAGCTGTGTACTTCGATGTAGAAGACCTGTTAGGCGCAAGGCAGGCCGCCTCGTTTCAGAAAGATATCGCCAAGGTATTTCAGCAGGGAAACTTCCCCCAGGCAGACTCCCCTGATGCGATCAAAAATTGGCTAACAGTTAGTCCCTTGCAAAATCATAGGGTGCCCCCTTGGCAAGAGCAACATCTCAAGACCTTATTGCAAGAACTCCACCGTTTGGGCAAATCATATTTTGGCGATACGGGCTTCGCTGAGGGAGTGAGCGATGTGCTGCAAGATATGCCAGGACAGGATCGCACTCAGTTTCTAGATTGGCTGAAACAATCAGCCCTCAACAAGTTGTGGATCGCAGCCTAGAAAATCTTTGACAATTGCTCAGACAATTGGGCCCAGATAATTAAGCTGAGATAATTGCACTGTAGGGGGTAGGCGATATACAGGTTGGATCGCCGACTTGTATTGACCAACCAAATTGTTGAGTCGGTTTGGAGGCAAGCTACAGTCTGGCAATTTAGCTAAAATTCGATCGCACTCCCCACCCACAATCATTGATATGAGTGGAGGAGTGCGAAAGCCAAAAAACAGAGACAGCAACATTTGAGGGTATAATTTAAGAGATAGATTTGGTACTGTAAAAGCCTTAATGGTGGAGACATAAACCGTATTTCTATCATCTATTTATGAACAAGAAATAGACTAACGACTAATTCCTTGAATTAGTAAATAGATCGGATTCTTGATGAGTCTTTTTCTTAGTGTACGAGGGCCAAAGTCCCGACGACACGCACGCTTGACGCCAGTTTTTCCCGGAGCGTCAGAGCAAGGTTATTTGGCGAAAGAATCCTCATCTCATCAAAAATCAAAGATTGAGATGGGGTGCGTTCAACCGCTAGTTAGGTCTCGTGAAATCCCTATGAGTAGCACTTCAGAAAAGTCATCTACATCTCCATCTTTACTGTCAGCTCAGACCCTAGTGATTGCGGGCATTGTCTGGGCTGTCATGGCGCTGCTGTTCTTTTTGCTGTTCAGCGTCCCCCTCTCACAAGAAGAGGGTTTACCTCTTTGGTACTCGATCGGCACTTATGTGTTTGAATGCGGGGCATACCTCGGAGCTGCTTTAGTTTGTTTCAGAAACTGGAGAAGCCCCCACATGGCCAGCGGGCGCAACGTCTGGCTGGGCATCGGTCTAGGGATGCTCTTCTATTTTATAGCCGGCGTGCTATTCGGCATTTGGGAACTTTATTTCGGTGTAAACCCAGATGTGTCTCCGGCAGACGCATTTTATTTGGGCAGCTATGTGGTGCTGATTGGGGGCATGGTTTTGGCTGTGACTTCCAAGCGGCTGAATCTCGAAATTTGGCAGTGGGGTTTGTTAGCGGGGATTGCAGCCTTTGGAATTGCTGTAGCTATCTGGGTTGCTGCACCTGACTCTTGGAGGGCACAGCTAGGAATGGGTCCGGCAGCCCCCCAGGAAGTAGTGACAGGCTCTGCACCAGCAGCGTCTGCCAAAGGAAAAGCGCCTGCTTTAGACACTTCGTCGTCAAAAGCAAAAGGAGTGGCTGCGGCGGCTGCTAAATCCGCACCGGAACAAGAAGAAGAAGCAGAAGCAACTAAAGCTCCCGCATGGGTAATGGCACTTGACAAGCAACTGTCGCCTTACGCCTATGCAATCAATTTGTTTTACATCGTCGGGGACGTTTTTCTGCTGATTATTGCTACTGCATTGCTCTTGGCGTTTTGGGGAGGACGTTTTTCCCAATCTTGGAGAATGATTGCGGCTGCAACTTTTTCGCTTTACATCGCAGATATGTACTTTAAATGGCGGGATACTCAGGCTGAGGGTAGTTATCAAAGCGGCAGTTTGCTGGAAGTCTTTTTTGTTTTCAGCGCCATCCTGTTCGGAATAGGAGCTATCTTGGAACATGACATCTCGACCCGTTCTCGCCAGAGCAGACGGACTCGTCGCACCGCGTAGCGATTTGAGATTGGGGTTGCTTCGGCAAGCGATTGGGAGTCCCAGCTTTTTTGTCCTTTGCCGGCATCTCTCAACTTCAAATCGAAAATTAAAAATCACAGTTCGCCGATCGCACTTCCTGCGTCTTTTCACGTCTTTTTGCTGGAAAACTTGGCATGACGCCTACAAAACTATCGGATTCAGACAAACGCGAAATCCTCAGACTGTACCGACAGTCGGACGAGAATACTATGACTCTGGCCAAGCGCTACTCCGTGAGTAGTTCTACTGTGAGGCGGATTATTCAGGGCGCTTTGTCGGAGCCGGAATACGAATTTCTAGTCCAGCAAAAACAAAAGCGTTTGTCCGATCGCACCAGTGTTTCTGAACCGACAGAGGCGAATGCTGAGTCGTCTCTGGTCGAGCGCGAAACCGAGCCTGTAGATATCCCCCTATCTGAGTCAGTCCCAGTCTCGCAGTCAGTCGCAAATTCGAGGCCGACGATCCGAAACCGTTCTTTATCAGCCGCCCAACCAGTTACGGATCTCGAAATTCGAGGAAATTTACAGTCGGATTTGGATGTTTCTGATTTGCCAGATGCCGAAACAATCTATGTTGCTCCTCGCAGCGATCGCGCTGTTGCGACTGGGGAACTACAGCCAATACTGCCAGAAGCAGGATTGCTCGCAGGTGAAGATTTTAGCGATTTCGACGAAGACGAGGATGAAGACGAAGATGAAGACGATTTAGATGACGACTTCGACGAAGATTTAGAGGATGAAGACTCTCTGTTTGAGGGGAGTCTGCTGGGCTCGATATCGTCGGGCGAGTCGATCCTCTTCGTTGGCGCAGCCCCCGTAGGGGCGGGCAACGCTTACGAGCTTCGGGCTACAGGGCTGATTCAAGTTTTGCCTTTAAGCGAAGCATCTCTGCCCAAAATTTGCTACTTGGTAGTCGATCAAGCGGCGGAGTTAATCACTAGACCTTTGAAAGCTTTTGGCGAACTCGGTCAAATCCCGGTGGCGGAGATTCGGGAGAAAACTCTGCCTGTTTTTGACAATCAACGAGTAGCCCGCCGATTTGCTACTCGCAATCAAAGGGTTTTCAAGATTCCAGACGGCAGGATGCTGCAAAAAGCTGGGCCTTATTTGCTAGCTAAGGGAATTACTCGGCTGCTGATTGACGGTCAGGTGTATTCCGTCTAAGGATTCAGCAGTTAACTTAATATTCTGCCGTGTCGGATTCTTCTGGATTTGCCGGAAATTTAGGACGGGAACCTTGGGAATCCGAAAGGTTCCACAGCGGTTGCAGCAGCGCCGCGACGATCAGTCCTGCACTAATGCTCATTGCCAATACTAATCCTACAGGCATTTGTATCGATTTAAAAAAGGTAAAGTTTAAGGATACTGGGGCGGCGTTCTGCACTGAGATAATGCCGATCGCGCTTGCTAAAATTGCTACTAAAAAACTAATGGCGAGCAGAGGAATTGTTTTCATAAAAGGGGTTGACAGGGTAATAATTTAACTGATATACTTGCTTCATAATCGAAATCAGTGCCAATTTTTTATTCAGGCAAATGTCCCATTACTTAGAATAATACAATATAAAGTTTCAAAAAGTCAAGGAAATATCCGAAATTTTGAGATTTTTTTTACTTTGTCAAAATATAAAATATCACAATTGCAAAAATCTAACAAATCCAATTGTATGACAAATATATAATTTTCTGCCATCTAAACTAAATTGAATGATGTTAATCTGACCGACGTGCTGGTAATCAAACTCTGCATCATGCTCAAAATCCCATAATTTGACAAAGCATGATACAAGTAGACAAAAAAACAGAACAGTCAGATACCCGACTTCTTTAAGGAGTCAGGTATCTGGGGATATTGCAGTTTAAACAGGTTCTAACTGGGAAATTACCTTTTCCATGTATTCCGCAACTTTGCTTTCTTTTTCCACAGAGTTTGTTTCCATGTAAACGCGCATCAGGGGTTCGGTTCCCGAAGGCCGCAGCAATACCCAGCCGCCATCTTCAAGATAAAGTTTAATTCCGTCTTTGCGGCCGATTTCCTTAACGCCAATACCCGCTATTTCCGTCGGGGGATTCTTGGTAAAAGAATCCAAAACGGCTGCTTTGTGGGCTTCATCTAGGTGCAAGTCCAAGCGTTTGTTGTACAGAGGGCCGTCGGCTTCTTTAATGACTTCTTCGACTAGCTGAGAAAGCGGTTTGCCTTCGTAGGCGATCGCCTCTGCAACTAGCATATCAGCCAAAATCCCGTCTTTTTCGGGGATGTGACCTAGAATGCTCAAACCGCCAGACTCTTCGCCGCCGATGAGTACGGCTGTTTCCCGCATTTTTTCGCCGATGTATTTAAAACCCACTGCGGTTTCGTAGATTTTCAACCCGTATTTGGCTGCCAAATTGTCCAGCAAGTGGGTAGTTGCGACGGTACGGACGATCGCCCCAGTCAAGCCTTTATTCTTAACCAAGTGACGCGCCAGCAGCAACAGCACAGTGTTTGGAGTCAAGACATTTCCCAACTCGTCAACAATCCCAAAGCGATCGCTGTCGCCATCTGTGGCCAAACCCAAATCTGCCGAATCTTTCTTAACAGCTTCGACTAACTCAACCAACTGTTCGCCTTTGGGTTCGGGCATTCCGCCACCAAACAGCACGTCGCGGTAAGTGTGAAAACTTTCCAAATCGCAGCCGCAGTGTACCAAAACTTCGTCTAGATAGCCGCGAGAAGTCGAATAGAGGGCGTCGTACTTGACCTTTAATTTAGCCGATCGAATGCGATCGACATCGATCAAAGTATAGAGAAACTTCAGATATTCGGGTTTAGGGTCAAAAGTGGAGATTTTATCGTTGTGACTCCCTTTGGCTGGCGCATCGGAAGCGCCAGGAATGTTGGCCACGATTGTATCGGTAATTTCCGGGGTGGCTGGGCCGGCGTAGTCGGGGATGTATTTGATGCCGCAGTAAGGTGCGGGATTGTGCGAAGCCGTGAACATCAGGGCTCCGCCGGAGTTTAGATGCTTGGCGCTGTAGGCGATGACTGGTGTTGGGCAATCTCGATCGACTACCATGACAGTCCATCCCAAATCTGCCAGTACCTCGGCGGAGGTGCGGGCGAACTCGTCTGCCAAAAAGCGGGTATCGTAGGAGACTAGAACTGGACGGTCTTTGGTGTAAGCGGTTTCTAGGTAACTGGCGATCGCCCGAGTTACTTTTCGCACGTTGGCAAAAGTAAAGTCATGGGCAATTAGTCCCCGCCACCCATCGGTTCCGAATTTGATTTCTGTTGAATTGCTGGCGCTCATTTTATCCACTTCCTCTCGTCCTACTAATCCTACCCGAAGGCATAGCCTTAAAGATGTACTGACCGTCCTGTTTGTTAGGGGCGATCGCCAGCCAGGGCGATCGTCAATCTAATATTATCGTGATAAGTGGGGTCATACCTCCGGCAGAGGACTGGCAGTAGCCAAAGTTGCTAAGGTGTGCGAACGATCGGGGGAGTCGATCCTCTTCGTTGGCGTAGCCCCCGTAGGGGCGGGCTTTCCGTTTGATCGCTTTCCGTTTGATCGCTTTGCTAACGCTAACGCTAACGCTAACGCTAACGCTAACGAGATTGCGGTTTTGAAGCGTGATTGGGCGATCGATTAAGTGACAAAACTAATCGAAAAAAAAACGCGCTGGCAACGGTAATCACAAAATTTAGATAAATCTTATTCTACTTTCAAGCTTAATCATTTATTTATAAACGACGAGCGTTAAATGTGTTGGCGCTCCTTGAAAATAGTAAGGCTGAAAATAAATTTTTCGCTTCAGCTAAGAAAATAAATTAATCAAAATCAACTATCATAGTCTAGCCCAGATTCTTTGAACAAGTAGGACAATATTTTAATTATCAGATATTAAGGCAAGTTAGATTTATTTTAAGGCTTTTTTACACGTTACTAAAATAAACTGGGTAGCGATCGCATCGTGACAGTGATCGATCGCACAACAAATAGCGTTATTAACGTACAACTTATAAAAGATGTAGGCAGTATAGCCAAATGGCCGATAGCTTTAAGCACAATGGCTGATGACTGTCAGCGTATAAATCCAGACGATGGTAGTTAATAACATTAAAGGTTAGGGGAATAGATCAGGTGCGACTTTATCAAAAAAACGAGGTTTCTCATGGCGCGTATTTCACAAGTATCTTCAAATTCTTTAGCTAAGGCAAGCGAAATTCAAAAGTTTGACAGTCTTGCATCACAGAGTATTACCGGATCGGATACTCACAAACTTCCAGAGGTTAAAGGCATCAGCGTTTCTTCCTTAGCAGTTAGTTGGGCAAAAAAATATTACAGTACAGTGGCGACGCGAGAAAACCAAGCGCAGCGTCAAATTCCCCAAAGCCCAGAATTAACTAATTGTGATGGAAATCGGGCCAAAATAGTTGACAAATTGACAGATACTCTGAAATTAGCTAGCGAGATAGCCTGGAGTAAAGTAGAATCTGTTTTAGGGGAACAAATAGAGCGCCACGCGATCGATCCGAGCTTAATTAATCATGAAGAAATTATCGCCGATACTCGCACCTTATACCGGAAAGCAATAGATGCTTACGGCGATAGAGAACCTGTTTTTCGCTTGTCAGTGCTGGTGGGAAAAGATATTATCCAAGTGAGACGGAAATACTCAGAGACAGATCCGTTGGTGCTGGGATTTGTGACCTTGGAGTTTCAATACACTAGCAAAATTTTGTTAGGATGTCTTTCGGAGTCAGAGCGATCGGAATTTGCACCCTACTTAAAAGTTGTAGACGACTACTTGCACATTCCCTACGGAGAGATTAACGAGGCTGCGGCGAATCAGCCCCCGAATTCAAAAGCTCTATTAGCCGTTCAACATTTGTTGCAGCACACGACTCAGATTGCTAATGCAGTGTACGATCGGGCTAGTGCCCAGCATCAAGGATATCGCAGCAGCAGTGGTTATTTAAGCGATCGCGAGGTAAAAATTTCTGGTATCCGGGATGTCGAGATTTTTCAAAGCTATTTGTGCTGGTGCGTTTTGGCAGAAACTATTGGCCCGGTACAACAAGAATTGTTTCCAATTTGCGTGATGTTGTACCCGAAACTTCATGTAAGTTGGGAGTTAGTGCAGGATATGCTGCTGATTTTGTTTTGGGAAATCTCCGATCGCCTTCCTGCTGCGGATGTTATGGTATTTTTACCTTACTTGCGTACTTTGACAGAGATGTTTTCCAGCAATGTGTTTGAAAATTAGGGAATTGGGAATTGGGAATTGGGAATTGGGAATTGCAACTGTCTATTTGAAACTAAAAGCTGCGACAGCCAAACATATCCAGCCGACAATAAAAGCAGCTCCTCCCAGCGGCGTAATTGCACCCAGCCATTTGATGTCAGTCAAACTCAGCGCGTACAAACTACCGGAAAAGACGATCGTGCCGGCAATAAAAGCCCATCCAGCTACTGAAAAGAAGGCTTGAGACTCTTGGGCACGGCTCAAGAGTAATGCAACGAGTAATAGAGCCAGGGCGTGATACATTTGATAGCGGGCGGCGGTCTCGAAAATTGCTAAAGCGCGATCGGTCAATCGCTCTTTTAAAGCGTGAGAAGCAAAGGCGCCACCGGCGACAGATAAGCCTCCGAATACGGCTGCGGCTGCTATAAAAATTCGCATTAAGATTAGTGATGACATAATTTAACGATCAGTTGAATTTTATTTAATTTTACGGTTAGTCTTGGACGCATTCGGGCCGATAAACCGGGTTTTTTTAGGAAAATACTTCGTTGGAACATCACAGATTTGGTAACAAACCCAGTTTCTGACCACCCGTGCGTCCAGGACTGTTCATGCAGCCTCGGTCAAAATCCTGACACGCAAAACTTCATTAGACATCAACGGTTCTATTTCTGACTCAGCTAAAGTAATTACAGCTATAGTTTCACCTAAAGCATTAAAAACTTCGAGACTGTAGCCATCCTCATCGGGGTGGGGATGATGCTCAACAATAGTGGCAATATCTCCCCGACAGAGTTTGTACTTGGGTACATCGGTTCGTAATGCTACTCTTTTAAACAAAGGAAATTTCATTTTATACCTCCTTATTGGGATATAGGGTGATAAACTTGGTTTTTTGTGAGGGAAACTAAGTCATCCAAACAGTCACTACTCGCAGGCTTATGCCGTTAGGGCCAGTTAATATGCCACGAATTTCATAATTATTACCATAGCGCGTTTGTTCGGTTGGTGTTGCATCGAGAGGCAAAATTTGTTCTTTTAAGTCTTGTTCTAGTTGTTGCCAGTTATCTTGGGTGTAATTGGCTTGTGCAAGAAATAGAGATTTATCATCTTATACTAAGAACTTGAGCAAGTATTGAGTTATTTTTGCTTCAGCAATAATGGTATCATTGGGTAGTTTCACTTACTTAATTTTGTAATATTAGTACGAGCGATTTAAAATTATATCTTATTTTTAGCAAGACCTGAATTGGCAATTACAAAGATTATTTTTGGATTATAGCACGAGCGATCGAGCCAAGTGAATTTTATTATTGACACAGCGATCGCCTGTTTTTTAAGAAAGCCTGTAGGGGCGGGAACGCCTAGATATTTGACACCCACTGACGAATGATGAAAATCCGCCCCCACCCCTCCAACAAATTGTATAAACCCGCCCAACCCCGCCAATAAACGAGCTAAACTAGCGTCGGAAATTGCAGATATTTAATCCTATTTTCGCACGGCTTCTAGCAAGCGGGAATAGTAAAAGCTAGTGCTATTCATAGCTGTTCTATTAACAACAAAACCGTTATTTTCGAGGATTTTGATAATATCTGCCTCGCGGTGTTGATAGGCGCGGGTAGTTTTGCTCGGGCCAGGGAAAAGTTCGCCAAATTTTTTGAGGGCGGTAAGTGCTAAGGTTTTGGGGGCAAAACTGATAATTAGTCGCGATTGGGCGATCGAACTTAGGTGAGCGATCATTTCCGCAGCCTTAGCTTGAGGATAGTGGATCAGCACGTCCAAACAAACTACTGTGTGAAATTTGCCCGTTAAAGCTTCCAAATCTTGGGCCGCGAAGGATATGTTGTAGAGCTTGCCGGGAACGGCTGTCGATCGATCGTACGCTTCTGCTACCATCTTTTCAGAGATATCGCTAGCACAAACAATCGCCCCAGCCTCAGCCAGAGGAATGCTCAGAGATCCCACACCGCAGCCGGCATCGCAGACTGAAAGCCCGGGCAAATTGCCGTCAGCTTGCAGCCAGCCGAGGACTGTATCCACCGTTTGCTGATGCCCGGTGCGGATGTCTAGTTGCACTTTATTGACTTTGCCGTCGCCGTAAATTCGCAAAAATCGATCGAAGCCCGTCGAGTTAAAATACTGTCTAACTATAGTCTTGTCGTCTACCAAATTCATCGATCTGCCTGCTACTGAGTTATTGCCAACAGTTAAATATTATAAAGCCTCGGGGCTGTAATTGATCATTGGAAATTGGGCATTGAGAATTGGGAATTGGGAATTAGGCCGAAGAACATTTGTAAATTTTAAAAGTTGAATTATTTTTCTTCCTTCTTCCTTCTTCCTTCTTCCTTCTTCCTTCTTCCTTCTTCCTTCTTCCTTCTTCCTTCTTCCTTCTTCCTTCTTCCTTCTTCCTTCTTCCTTCTTCCTTAAAATAACCGATGCCAAGTCAATTTTTTTGTCGGTTCATCCAAATGCCAGCGCAACAATTGAGTTGCCGAATTACCAATTGTGCCAGAAAGTCCGATCGCCTTTCTGGGAGAATCAGTCGCCAGGGCGATCGCACTTTCCACATCACAAATCCCCCACTTTACCAAATTCTGCACTCCTGCCAACAGTGGCATAGTTGTACCTGCCAAAGTACCAGATTCTAGGGGCGAATGGTAATCCAATCTTACCCAAGCCGTACCTTTTCTGACCTCAATTTGTCGGGAATCCCAAGGATAAACACCGTCAGCCAAACCCAAAGGAGCCAAAGCATCGCTCACCAAAAAAACACCTTTTTCATAGCTGCCAGCCCGCAGCAAAAAATCGATCATTGTCGGAGAAACGTGCTTCCCGTCAGCAATTAAACCACATTTTACACCCGGATAAACGATCGCCGCTCCCAACAAACCCGGTTCTCGGTGGTGCAAACTCGGCATCGCATTAAAAGCGTGAGTTACCATTGAAGCTCCCCGGGCAAATGCTTGCTGTGCTTGCTCTGCCGTCGCTTGGGAGTGTCCGAGACTAACGGCAATTCCCAAACTTTGCAAATAGGGAATGACTTCGCCAGTGCTGTCTAACTCCGGCGCTAAAGTAATTATTTTGACAACATCCGCACAATCTCCTAAAACTTGCTTGACATTTTTTATAGTTAGGGGTAGTAAAAACTCAACTGGGTGAGCTCCTCGCTTCTGGGGGTTGAGAAAAGGGCCTTCGAGGTGAACGCCGAGAATTTCTGCTGTTTTGAGTTTATTGGTTGCAGGAGCAGCAGTTTTTGCTGTGCGGATATAATCGGCTATCGTCGAGAGCGATCGCCTAAACTTAGAGAGCGAAGTTGTCACCAAAGTCGGCAAAAAAGCATCGACTCCTTGATACCATAAAAATTGACAAATTTTAGGTAAAACTTCAATATGCTTGTTTTCTAAATCTGGAAAAGCCCAACCGAGTGCCCCGTTAATTTGCAAATCAACACCACCCAGAGAAAGCCAGTCACCTGCTACATCGAGGACTTGCAAATCGGGAGGAGAAATTCGTTTAAATATGGCATCCATCGGGCAAGCTTCTTGAATGATTCCCGTTTCGTCAATCGCCAGCATCTGCAAATCCTTGTAACCCGCGAGGCGAGCATTCAGAATATTTATCTGGGGGGTATTTGGGGTTGTGGGTTTATTCATCACTATGGGAAAATTTATAAATTTGAGGTTATACAATAATTTACAATTAGCATCGATCTGAAGTCTGAAACCTTAAAATTACATGAATCAACCGACAGTGGGAATCATCATGGGCAGCGATTCGGATTTGCCAACCATGTCTGAAGCGATCGCAGTTTGCGAAGAATTTAATATACCTTGCTCCGTGACGATCGTTTCTGCCCACCGCACCCCCTTACACATGGTGGAATACGCCCAAACGGCGCATCAACGGGGCTTGAAAGTTATTATCGCAGGTGCCGGGGGAGCGGCACACCTCCCTGGCATGGTAGCATCTTTAACGCCCTTGCCAGTCATTGGCGTGCCCGTAGCGAGCCGCCACCTGCAAGGGGTAGATTCGCTGTACTCGATCGTCCAAATGCCAGCCGGGATACCCGTAGCAACAGTGGCGATCGGCAATGCTAAAAATGCTGGCTTGCTGGCAGTTCAAATATTAGCAGTTTCCCAACCAGAATTGCTTCTTCGAGTCCTGGATTACCGCAAAACTCTGGCCGAATCTGTCATGCAAAAACAAACTCAGCTAGAAGAGCTAGGCTATCAGAAGTACCTCGATCTCAACAAATAATCGATCAACTTTTGTAGTAAGATCAGAAGTTTTAGGAATATTACTGAGCTAATTAGTGGTAAAAAGGGTGAAAATGACTAAATTGACGGTCGGAAAGAAAAACTCAAAACAAGTCAGGCGAGCGTCTTTAAATTGGCCAGCAGCTAACTTTTTGACGAAAGTCAACAGGTTCAAAAAATTACAAAGGACGATCGCCCGCCTCAGTCCCAGTTGGCAAGCCTGTATACCTTTAGCCACGATCATCGTCTTGATTTGGGGATATGCGGCGGTAGCCCAAACCCCTCCCAAGCCGACCACTGAGGAACAATTGGCCAGCCTCAAAGTGGGTATTGACACCATGTGGGTCATGGTGGCTGGGATGCTAGTGTTCTTTATGAACGCCGGTTTTGCCATGTTAGAAACCGGGTTTTGTCGCCAGAAAAATGCAGTCAACGTCCTTGCAAAAAACTTGATTGTGTTTGCGCTGTCTACAATTGCATATTGGGCGATCGGCTTCGCCTTAATGTTCAGTGATGGCAACGGTTTTATCGGCAGCAGCGGCGGATATTTCCTCTGGAATGTAGCCGACAACAGCCCCGCCACACTAGAGGCTTATCAAGGCATTTTCGACTCGCTTAACTGGGCGGGAGTACCTCTCAACGCCAAATTCTTTTTCCAATTAGTTTTTGCCGGAACTACTGCCACGATCGTTTCTGGAGCAGTTGCAGAGCGAATTAAATTCCTTGATTTCTTAATCTTCAGCTTGTTGTTAGTAGGAATTGCTTACCCAATTACCGGACACTGGATTTGGGGCGGCGGCTGGCTAGCAAAAGCAGGTTTCTATGATTTTTCAGGTTCGACAGCGATTCACTCTGTAGGCGGTTGGGCAGCTTTGATGGGAGCGGCATTTTTGGGGCCACGGATCGGCAAGTACCGCGACGGCGAGACTGTGGCGATGCCGGGACACAACATGAGCATTGCTACCCTTGGCTGTTTGATTCTGTGGTTGGGTTGGTTTGGGTTCAATCCCGGTTCGACAATGGCAGTCGATCCAAATGCGATCGCCCATATTGCCATTACCACCAACACATCAGCAGCCTTCGGGGGAGTTGCGGCAACGATTACAGCTTGGCTGTACTTGGGTAAACCAGACTTGTCGATGATTATCAACGGCATCCTGGCTGGCTTAGTCGGAATTACGGCTGGTTGCGCTTGGATCAACGTGCCAAATGCTGCGATTATCGGCACAATCTCTGGTATCCTGGTAGTTTTTGCAGTAACTTTCTTCGACAACTTGAAAATTGACGATCCTGTAGGCGCAACTTCAGTTCACTTAGTCTGCGGCATCTGGGGAACTCTAGCAGTTGGTTTGTTTGCTGACGGGCCGACAACTGGAATTTATACCGCAGGCCCGAAAGCGGGATTGCTGGTAGGGGGAGGTTTCGATCAACTAATACCGCAGTTAATCGGCATTATCTCTGTAGGTGGGATGACTGTGCTGCTGACTACGATTTTTTGGGCGGCACTCAAAGCTTTGTTGGGTATCCGGGTTTCTGCTGTAGAGGAGGCTGAAGGTTTGGATATCGGCGAACATGGGATGGAAGCTTACAGCGGGTTTGTGAAGGAAACTAACTCGGGTAATAGAACTGAGGGCGGCTACGGTGCTGGTTCTGGCGGGAGGACTACCAAAATTTAGAGCAAACTTGTACGCAGTTGGCTCGATCGACCTGCTGCAAATTTCTGGCCCTAGATCGGCGATTCATACTCTAATCTAGGGCTTTTTCACAAAAAATATCTAAAATTCACCCCCGATAGATGCACTTCCAGACACATTCTTGACGTATCCGCTCAATAAGTAGGGGTAGCAAAGAAAAAAAGTAGGCAAAGTATATAAAGTGTTATAAAATAGGACACATGACGCAAAAGATTATTTCACAAGATAAGTCATTCTCAGATTTACTGCAAACCATCGACCCCCCA
>JANMLZ010000109.1:0-4312 GCA_031372825.1 Cyanobacteria bacterium OTE_58_metabat_593
TATTTCTACTTCTTGCCCTTGGCGATAGATTTCAACTCGGCGCGTTTTGCAGTTAATTAACCAACCTAATTTTACTCCATTATTCATGTATTCTTGCATTTTGTCTTGAGTATCTTTTAAACTGTCTGTCGGCGACATTAACTCTAAGACAAAATCTGGCGCAAGCGGAGGAAATTTCTGCTTTTGTTCGAGAGTGAGTGCGTCCCATCTTTCTTGTTTGATCCAAGAAACATCGGGAGAACGATTTGCACCGCTTGGCAATTTGAAGCAAGTTGAAGAATCGAAACAAATTCCGAGTCTGGTTTGTCGATTCCAAATTCCAAAATCAGTAGCTATTTCAAAATTGTAACTTCCGGTTTCTCCTCCTGTGGGTGTCATGATGATTATTTCTCCTTGGGCGTTGCGTTCAAATTTGACATCGGGGTTTTCGCGACACAGTTCATAAAACTGGTCGTCGGTTATTTTGGCGATCGACTTGAAGTTGATGGTAGCTGCTATCATGGTATTTTATCAGGATGTGTTAGTTTTTTTTGACGCAGATGAGCGACAATACAGATTCTATAAATATTAATGTGGCAAAGAAGCTTTGAGTTGATATTTTTTCGTTACTTGTCCTATTATATCGTATAATTAGAATTAGTTTTCAATAGATTGAAAGAAAAGTTTTTGTACAAAATACTGACAAACATACCAATAATAAAAGGCAATGTTAATTTCGCTAAACAATTTAGGCACTCCTTCTAGTAAACTGGCAAATATCTGGCTTTTTAACTTTAGCGTATCAATGCCGATCGCAAAAAATAACAATCCCAAACCAGCTAACAATATTTGGTAAGGAGTTGACTTGAGTTCTCGCCTAAAAAACCAAACATAGGAGGAAAAAATAACAGCGTATAGCAAACATACTCCTAGCTTGGGCATTCCTACTGCTATGATATATATATGAATTCTGTAAATTTCATTGAGCAAAAATCCACCAGTCACAAGAGCAGAAAATAAAATAAATCGATTTTCTGGATGGCGCGGTTGCAGACTTTGAGCTAATCCATAGGTGAAGCTACAAATAATGACGGGTGCAGAACATAAAATCTGGAATGTCCGAGTTAACAATGCGACATTGGGATTGGGGGAAAAATAAGGGTGAAAAAACAAATCGCTGACTTTTAAGCCAGAAAATTGAGTTAAAAGTATCACCATCCCCATTAGTAATAGGGATAAACAATTTAGTTTAACCAGAGAGCGAGAAATAGTCATAGGTGATTGACACCAAAATGTAGGTTTACCACTAACTAAGGCACCAAAAAATTATATCACCACTATCTCTGCTATTTTGCTAAACTAATTAGAGAGTTATCAGAACAAGGAGACAGTCATGCTGTCAGTACAAGAAGCAGAATCGATCGTTCTTAATTTGGCGCAACCCCTCGACAGTCAGCGGGATGTAGAAACTGTAGACTTGCTGGCAGCATCGGGGCGAGTTTTGGCCGCACCCGTGACAAGTTCCCTCGATTTTCCCTATTGGGACAATTCGGCAATGGATGGGTACGCCGTGCGATTTGCTGATGTGGAAAACAGCAGCACCGAAAAACCAGCGGTACTCGAAGTAGTTGAAGAAATTCCAGCGGGATATCAGCCTGAAAATACTGTACAACCGGGACAAACGGCGCGGATTTTTACGGGTGCGGTGATGCCTGCGGGTGCTGATACGGTGGTAATGCAGGAGGAAACGCGGCGTGAGGGCGATCGCATTTTTATCTTAGTTTCTCCTGAAAAGCCGCAAGCATTTGTCCGACACAAAGGTGCTTTTTATCAAGCAGGAACAACTTTGCTAACTCCCGGTACTGTTATCAATGCCCCAGAAATGGCGGTGTTAGCAACTGCACAGTGCATTCAAGTTCCGGTTTACCGGCGCGTGCGGGTGGCAATTTTTTCAACTGGTGACGAATTGGTATCGCCAGACCAACCTTTGGCACCGGGTAAACTGGTAGACTCGAATCAGTATGCTTTGACAGTTTTGTTGGCGCAAATGGGATTTGAAGTGATAAGATTGGGGATAGTTCCTGACAATGAAGATGCGCTAAAAAAGGCGATCGCCCAAGCTGTATCGACAGCAGATGTGGTGCTTTCTACGGGCGGTGTCTCGGTAGGAGATTACGATTATGTTGAGAAAATATTGGCGGATTTGGGAGGCAAAATTCACATTAGTGCTGTGGCGATTAAACCGGGGAAACCTTTAACGGTTGCTCAGTTTAAACGAGATGGAAAAACTTCGGATTGTCTCTATTTTGGTTTGCCAGGAAATCCGGTTTCAGCGTTAGTATGTTGTTGGCGGTTTGTTGTGCCTGCTTTGAGAAAGATTTCTGGGCTTGGCGCGGATGCTTGGGGCCCGGAGTTTGTACGAGCTCGGTGCCATGCTGAATTGCGATCGCACGGCAAGCGCGAAACTTATGTTTGGGGTAAACTACATTTAGTTGCGGGAATCTGGGAATTTGAACCTGCTAGCGGCAGCCAAAATTCAGCGAATTTAATCAACCTCGCCAATACAACTGGCTTAGCAGTTTTGCCACCAGCAGATACCTGGATTTGGCCAGGCGAATTTGTTGAAGTTTTAAAAGTTAGTCATTGGTAATTGGGAATTGGGAATTGGTAATTAGCGATAGGTGTTCTTCTTCCGTGTTTGGTCATAGTTTATCCGTTAAATCCGTTACAAAATCCGTTGCCGAACTTCCTTCGTATTATGAGAATTTTAATTGTTGAAGATGATCCGATGATGCAACTGGGATTAGAGCAAGTTTTAGCCGATTCCCCAGAAATAGAAATAGTAGGACAAGTAGAAGATGGCTATTTAGGGGTAGCAGCCGCGCTGAAACTCAAACCTGATATTATTGTGATGGATATCGGTTTGCCACGGCTGGACGGCATAGCAGCGACGCAGCAAATTAAAGCACAACTGCCGGAAGTTCGAGTGGTAATGTTAACTTCTCACACGGCAGAAACTGAAATCATTGCTGCCCTTTCTAGCGGTGCTGATGCTTATTGTATTAAGGGTGCTTCCGTAGATAGGCTGTTAGCGGCGATCGCAGCGGCAGCAGAGGGGGCTACATACCTCGACCCTCAAATTGCTCGGACTGTCATCGAACACCTCAAACCCCCAATGCCTGCCTCTACAACTACTTTTGGTCAGTTGTCGCAGCGGGAATTGGAGGTGTTAAGATTAATGGTGGAAGGTAACAGCAATCCAGAAATTGCAGCCCTGCTTTACTTGAGCCCAAATACTATTAAAACTCACGTTCGCGGTATTATGAATAAGTTGGCAGTGGATGACCGCGTGCAAGCAGCAGTTGTAGCGCTGAGAACTGGGTTGGTTTAAAGAAGGAAGTTCGGCAACGGATTCTGTAACGGATTTAACGGATGTCAGCTAGAGTTGAATTCCATGCCAAATACCAAATGCCAAATGCCCAATTCCCAATTACCAATAATTAGAATATATGTCTGAGTGGATCGAAATCGGTAAAATTGTAGCAGCTCAAGGTTTGGACGGGGAAGTACGAGTCTATCCCGATTCGGATTTCCCGGAAAGGTTTATTGAACCGGGAAAGCGCTGGCTTTTACGCCCTAACAAAACTGAACCGGAACCGATCGAGTTTTTGGGCGGTCGCTACATTCCGGGCAAAGGGCTATATTCTGTAGAGATAGAGGGTGTGGAAGACCGAGCGGGTGCTGAGACCCTGCGTAACTGCAAGTTGTTCGTTGAAAAGACCGATCGACCTTACCTGGAACCTGATGAGTTTTATGTCCAAGATTTGATCGGTATGGAAGTTTTTAACCAGTTAACCGGGGAAATCTTAGGTAAGGTAAGTGATATTTTTGCCGCAGGTAACGACCTTTTAGAAGTAGAAACCAATCTAACCCCACCGGAAATTATCGCCGCAGAACTAGAAAAGCTAAAACAGCTTGAAACTCCTCAACCACCACAAGACCCCAGAAATACTCGTAAACCACGAAAAATTCGTGTTCAACAGCCTAAATCAACAAAGATTTTGATTCCTTTTGTCCAAGAGATTGTGCCAGTTGTTGACCTAAAACAAGGCAGAATTGAAATTGTGCCTCCTCCTGGTTTATTGGAATAAATCTATAGCCTTTTTCAGGTAAATTAGGTGTGACTGAGAATCGGGAATTGGGAATTGGGCATAGGATAATGGGTAATGGGTAATTCTTCAACAGTTGACAGTTGACCTGTGACAGTTGACAGTTTAAGAGCGACCTCTACCTAGAAGGAAGAGGATTGGAGTAATGAATAGTCTGATTTTAA
>JANMLZ010000153.1:0-2329 GCA_031372825.1 Cyanobacteria bacterium OTE_58_metabat_593
GACAAAGTTGGTTGTCAAATCCTGGATTCCGAAGCCAATTCCTACTCCCAACCCGCCAGCAACAACTGCCAAAGAAGCGAGGTTAAATCCTATTTCTTGGATAGCAATTATCACTCCGAAAGCTACGATTAAATAGCGCAGAATCACTGCAATAGCTTCCCGGTTTCCTTCATCAATTCCCAGTCGGACGAGCAAGCGTTCTTTGAGAAAGTTAGTCAAACCTCGCGATACTAGAAGCACAGCCATGAACGATACAATCAGTTCCAGAAGCGATCGCAAAGATACAGGATTTTCTCCTATTTTAAATAAAGTAGATGTAAATATTTGGGATATTTCTGTCAATAATTCTTCCGGTATTGTATTCACAGTTATTCGGTTATTTTTTAATTTCTCTGGGATCGCGCGGAAGACAGGGATTTCCCATACAAACAAAGCCGGCCGGCATATTTTTAAAGACGCTGCTGCGAGCTCCAATTAAGGCATTTGCACCTATTTCGACACCAGGGCCAATGAAGCAGTCGGCGGCAATCCAAACGCCATGATTAATGATAACAGATGCTGTGATTAAGCCGAAGGCTGGATCTTGAGGATTATGACTGCCAGTGCAGAGGTAGCTTTTTTGAGAAATGATGCAGTGTTTGCCGATCGCAATTCGATCCAAACTGTACAATACAACATCATCTCCGATCCAACTATAATCGCCGATTTCAATTTTCCAAGGATAGGTAAAACGAGCTGTAGGGCGAATAATCACAGCACAACCTATTTTCGCTCCAAATAAGCGCAGTAGCCAGCTTCTGATACCGTTAAAAGGGTGTGGAGTCAGGGGAAATGCGATCGCCTGTACGAACCACCAGACCAAAATTAGCCAACCAGGCCTTCCCCGATCGAACTGTGATTGATCGTACTTCCGCAAATCAACCAAAGATTCCCCTGTGAAAATATTTGCGTTGATTTCAGAATTGGGGGAATGTGCGATCGGCTTTTGCGGTTCCGGCTCAGGAGTTGGCGTTTAATGAGTCATCTAATGTTTGATTGAAAATTGAGTTTAGCTTTAAGGACTGCTGCATGATATTTCCAGTTAGGGACAATTTTAAATCTGAAAACACCAAGAATCTGGCACATGGCGACAATCCAAATCCCAGCATTGCCAAAGTGCAACTTTTACAAACAGCTTTGGTACTGCTTAGTAGCTTTTTCGTAGCAGAGTTAATCGCCGCAATCAACTCTCACAGTTTGTCCCTATTAGCAGATGCCGGTCACGTTTTGTCAGATGTAGCAGCTTTAGCGATAACTTTGACAGCTACTTGGTACTCGTCACTAGAAAGAAGTAAATCGGTGGATTGTGCGATCGCCCGATCCACAATTCCCGCCCGCCCAGAAATCATAGCTGCCTTAGTTAATAGTATCAGTTTAGTGGCGATCGCGCTGTGGATTGCCGCCGAGTCGATCGCCCGTTTGCAGTCCCCAACCCCGGAAGTAGAAGGACTCCCGATGTTAATTACCGCCATTGTCGGTTTAAGCGTCAACTCAATCAATGCTTGTTGCTTGCATTCCTGCTGTCACGGCGACTTGAACCTCAAAAGCGCCTTTCTGCACGCAATCGCCGACATATTTTCGTCGGTTGGAGTAATATTAGCTGCGATCGCCGTAGCGTGGCTGCATTGGAATTGGGCGGACGGCTTAATCAGCTTGCTAGTATCGGTATCAATAATTTTATTAACTCTACCGCTGCTAATAGAAAGCATCCAGTTGCTGCTGGGAAAAGTATCAGCAATATCCGCAATTCAACAACCGTGCGACTGCGAAAGAGTCAGCGCCGAAAAGTTGTTGTTCCCATCCCTCGAAGAACTTATCAAATAATGTCTCCTCATCTGCGTTTATCAGCGTACATCCGCCACCATCTGCGGTTAAGATCCAAAGAAACCGGGTTTTCCCCGAATTTGTGGGCTGTAACGAAGTCTGTCGCAAAAACCCGGTTTCTGGCCAGCCACCCATCAAAATCAATAGCCGTTGTTTTTTCGTTGGATTTACGTTAGGATATAAGAAAGAGGTTAAACTATGCAAATTACAAATAAAAAATTTAGGTTACGAAGCGGTGCAAATTGGACATCATTTGAGAAGTTTCGTTTGAAAGGCGCAGAAGCACTCAGTTCGATCGCCAATGGTGTCATTGCTACCCTCCAGACCAGAAGTGTTGAACGCTTATTGATAGAATCCTGAAAATAGACATACGAATCCTGTAAACTGCTGATTTCAGCAATTGAAAACAAGTTCCTTGAACCAGTGAATATAGCTGATTTTTTCACACATAAAAGCCTGTAAATAC
>JANMLZ010000164.1:0-25738 GCA_031372825.1 Cyanobacteria bacterium OTE_58_metabat_593
ATCTGCACGCCAACCGATTTTGCCACCTGGTGGTTCGGCTACCTGATCGAGTCCATAAAATTGAGCTTCTGGAGTGTCCTGACCGGGGGAGGTGTCCCAGGAATCGATCGCGGCTTTGGCTTGGGTGATATCAGCACTCAAGCTACATTGGTGCTTAAAGGCGTAGGGATGTTCGTCGGCAACGGGGGCCGGAAAGTCTTTGTAGTCGCCAACTCCGAACCAGACATCTGACCCTAGTGCTTTGATTCTGGTCATGGCATCGACGATGCCATTCTTGACAGCGGCGATCGCTGTATTCATGCTACCGGTCGTGTCAGCGAGAAAATAGACATCTACTTTGGGGACTACCCCAGATTTCGGGATAGTAACTTTCACCACTTCGGCCAACGTCTGGTCTTTTGATAGGGTCAGATCGTTCGTCGCAGGTGAAACCTGAATCGGAATACTCATAAATTATGATACTTGTAACCGTTATATCTCCGACATTTTCTATTTTTCCCTAAACGGTAATTACTAAATATTAAGTTTTGTAACGAGCTATCCAGAAAGAAACCCGGTTTCCGAAGCCCGCAGGAAAGTCCTGAACAATAAGCAGGATGGTGTCTCCAGCCACATATTTGTATTAAACTAACCCTAGTGTAATTATGTCTCCCTCTCTGTTAAAGCGAGAATTAGGTGTTTTCGGTGCAACTCTCATGGGCCTCGGCTCGATCGTGGGCACTGGAGTATTTGTGAGTATTGGAATTGCTGCGGAAATTGCTGGGCCCGGAGTGATTGTGGCTGTAGGTATTGCGGCTTTAGTTGCTGTTTGCAATGGTCTTAACAGCGCTCAATTAGCGGCAAATCATCCTGTTAGTGGCGGAACTTATGAATATGGTTACAAATATCTCAATCCTTGGCTGGGTTTTACAGCGGGCTGGATGTTTCTTTTAGCTAAAACGGCTTCTGCTGCTACTGCTGCTTTGGGTTTTGCGGGGTATTTTTTAAGTGCACTTGGTGTAGCCGATCGCACTTATCTGATCCTAACAGCCTTAGTAGCCCTCGCCACCCTGACTTTAATTGTATTAACGGGAATCAGGCGATCGAATATTGCCAATACTGCCATAGTCTCAGTTACACTTCTATCTCTGACTGTGTTTATTCTTGCTGGTTTACCAGAAATAAGCTGGAGATTACCGACCGTACAGAACGATCGCTCGATCGGCTCCATCCTCCACGCCACCGCCCTAATGTTTGTCGCTTACACCGGTTACGGCCGCATCGCCACAATGAGCGAGGAAGTGCGGGAACCGAGGAAAACTATTCCCAAAGCCATAATTTTTACTTTGGTGCTGACAATGCTGCTTTACATGGCGATAGCAATAGTCTTTGTTGGCGTGGGTGGTATTGATAAATTGTCCATCCAAACAGCAGGTAATGCTGCACCCTTGGAAGTCATCGCCCGCAGTTTTCCAATTCCAGGAGTTTCGCAACTGCTAGCCATCGGCGCAATTACAGCCATGCTGGGAGTGCTGTTGAACTTAATTTTAGGCCTGTCGCGCGTCTGGCTGGCGATGGGGCGGCGCTTAGATATGCCGAAAGTCTTGGCGCGACTGAATCCTGCGGGGACAACGCCTTATGTCGCTGTGGTGGTTGTCGAAATTTCGATCGCACTTTTAATCCTCGTCGGTGATGTCAAAACCACTTGGTCGTTCAGTGCTTTTAGCGTTTTGATCTACTACGCTATCACCAACCTCGCCGCCCTGCAACTTTCTCCCACCGAAAGACTTTACCCGCAGTGGTTGGCTTGGGTGGGTTTGGGGAGTTGTTTGTTTTTGGCTTTCTGGGTCCAGAGGCAAATTTGGCTGACAGGGTTGGCGTTAATTATCGCCGGTTTGATTTTGCGCGCGATCGTCCGACTGCCCGTGAAAAACTAGAATTGTGATAAATTGAAACAGCATTCCGCATTGTAGAGGGCCATGCCCGATCGAACTTCCTTGCTGGCGACTCAAGAACCGGCCGCATTCAGCGCCATCAGTCGCTATATCGCTCAAACACTAATTTCCATTCAGGAACAACATCCCGAATGGATAGCTGAAAAATACAGGAAAACCCCCTGGGCCAAACCTGATTTTCAGTCAGTTTTGATTGGAAAATTGACAAAAAATTTCAAAGTAGCCAGCGATACAGATTCCCTGCTACTGACCGCGAAAAAATACTTACAAATTCTGCTGGTTCCCGAATTCATTAATTCACCTCAATTCAGCAAATTATTTGCCAAAATTCAGCAGCTAGCCCAATCTCAAACAGCAGCAGCTAAATCAAAAAACTCAGTTTCCTCAAAACCTCCAACTCCCACCGCAAATCAAACAAATTCGCTTCCTATCGGCATTGCAATCTTGCTGCTAGATGTCGAAAACTTGCAACTCACCATCGAAACCGAAAAATTCCTAGAGGGCATTTGCCACTATCCCATCCAAATCAAAGTAGCCTTTGCCAACTGGCGCAGCATGGGCAAAAAAGATGCCGAATTTCACCAGCGCGGCTATCAACTGATTCACGTCCCCCCCGGAAAAGACAGCGCCGACCTGAAAATGGCTACAGTTGGCGCATCGATTTTCGTACATTATCCCACAGCCAAGGAGATTTTTGTCTGTTCGTCCGATCGCGCCCTCACTCACCTCAGCAACACCCTGCAAGCCCACGGATTAACCGTATTTCAAGTCCGCAAGCAAACAGATAAAATCATAGTTTTAAACAGCAAAACCGGACAAGTTGAAACCCATTCCCTCGTCACTTTACTCGAAATTACACCCCTAGAACAATTAGTTATTCAGCTAAAAGAATTAATCAAAAAAGAGCAGCAACGCACCTCAGCTCAGTGGATCAAACTTTCTACGATTTCAGCTTTATTTCGGGAAAATTACGGTTTAGTCCTCAATGAAGTAGTTAACCATCATTTACTAGGCACTAAAACTAGGGACATATTTCTCAAATATCCGACCGATTTTGCCCTCCACAAACCCTCAGAAACTTCTCAAACTTACGTCACTCTTTTTGAAGTGAGATTATCGCCCCCACCGCCAATACTTAGCAAAGAAAATTCCAAGACTAGCCTCGAAGCACCTGCGAGCTTAACAGACATTAATTCCCTGGAAGACTTGGAAACAGCTCTTGTTAAAATAGTTGGCTATTTAACAGATAACTCTCCTAATAATTCTGTATTTCTCTCCAATGTAGGTAGCGAATTTCACAGACAATACGGCAAACAAATTACCCAAATAATTAAGGACTTCAATCTCGGTAGAAAGTTTCCTAAATTCTTGCAATCCTGCGATTCTCTTCAGCTAAAAAAAGCCGAAAAAGGCTGGCAAGTTTCCCTAAAATAATTATTGATTAGTGGTTAGTGGTTAGTGGTTATTGGTTACTGGTTCCCCAATTCCCAATTCCCCATACCCAATTCCCCATACCCAATTCCCCAATTCCCATAACTTGAGTTATCATACAATCGGGACGTAAAGAAATGTAAAGGGATATGCAAGACAAAGTTGTGGTTGTGGTGGGTGCAACGGGCGGTATCGGTTCAGCGGTGGCCCGCAAACTCGCCGACGCGGGTGCGACGCTGGTGCTCGCCGCCAGAGACAGCAGTAAGTTAGACGCCTTAGCAGGCGAATTGTCGGCAACAGAGGTACTGTGCGTGCCCACAGATATCACCGATTTGCAGCAAGTCGAGACGCTAATGCAGACAACTGTCGAACATTTTGGACAAATTGATGCCCTCATAAACGCCGCCGGCGCAGGAATTCTCAAACAGTGGAACAAGTTAGAACCCGCTGATTTAGATGCGATGCTTGACTTAAACTTGAAAGGCAGTTTTTATACATCTCAAGCAGCGGCGAATGTAATGAAAGACCGCAAATCCGGTCACATCTGCAATGTCATCGGGATTTTGGGCAAGCATTCGATGGCGATGGGAACAGCTTATTGCGCTTCAAAGTTTGGAGTAGTTGGTTTCAGCAAGTGCATGGCAGATGAGCTGCGCCGCTACGGGATTAAGTTTACGCTATTCTATTTTGGCGGGGTAGATTCTCCGTTTTGGGATAATGTGAGTTTGAAGGTAGACAGGTCAAAAATGCTGAGTACCGAAACTGCTGCAAATGCGATTATGTTTGCTCTTTCTGCTGACCCGCAAGCTGTGCCCCTGGAAATTAACATTCAGCCGGAAAGTCATTTATTCTTTTAGCGATTCAGGAGTGATTTGAAGACAGGAAAGAGAAGGTGCCACAAGATGAAGGCAAGACAAATTATCACATCTTCTGGTTTGAGAACTTGCGCCGAACATCTATATGTAAGACTTCATACACACCGCACCTTACCGCTTGGCGAAGCACTCATGGTCAAACCCAAATTATCGCAGATACCGGGTTTATTTTAAGTGCCGACATATTTATACCTTCAGAGGGAGTTGGGATTTTCATTTTTTAGGTTATTGTTAAGTGCGCGCACAAAAAACATATGAAAAATCTCCTTTTCTCAGTCTCTCGCTTGCAGTTTCCCGCTGAAAATCGACCGATTTTTGGTTTTTCAGTTTCCATTTTCAATTATTGATTATGGAGTTCGATCGCATTCAATTTTACGTTGAAAATGCTAAAGTATCCCGCGACTGGTTTGTCAGCCACTTAGGCTTTCAATCAATAGCAGGTTATGCCAACAGCCACACTGATACTGAAGCTGTCAGCAGCGGCAATGTATGTTTTGTTTTATCTTCGCCCTTGACATCGGCTAGTCCTGCTGCTAGTTGGTTGAAGTATCATCCTCCGGGGATTGCCGATGTGGGTTTTCGGGTAAAAAATATCGACTTAGCGGTGCGTCGAGCGGCTGCCGCAGGCGCTAAAATCCTAGAACCGATTCAAGAAGACCTAAACGAAGGAGTCTGTTTTAAACGGGCAAAAATCGCTGGGTGGGGAGATTTAAGCCACACGCTTGTTGAGCGAATTGGCGAGAATTCACTGCTAGGGGCTTCTGCTAAGCTGCCGCTGTTTACCTTCATCGACCACGTGGTTTTAAATGTTGAATCGGGTGATTTGTCAAGTGCTGTTAGTTGGTATCAGAAAATATTAGGTTTTGCGCCGCAGCAAAATTTTGACATTCAGACTGAGAAGTCGGCTTTGCGGAGCCAAGTTATGGTGCACGCTGAGGGTGGGGCGCAATTCCCGATTAACGAACCGGCATCAGCTAATTCTCAAATTCAAGAGTTTTTGAGTGCAAATCGGGGGCCGGGAATTCAGCACATGGCTTTGAAAACTGCTGATATCGTAGGTGTTGTTGCCGATTTGCGATCGCGCGGTTTGCCTTTTCTGCCGGTTCCTCCAACATACTACTCCGAATTGCAGCACCGGCAAAACTATGTGCCCGCAGATTGGCAAGCAATTGCAGCTTCTCAAGTTTTGGCAGATTGGCAAGAAGATACTCCCGCAGCGATGCTGTTGCAAATATTTACCCAGCCAATTTTTGCTGAACCGACTTTCTTTTTCGAGATTATTGAGCGTCGAGTTACTTTAGTTGACGGCAAAAAGGTGCAAGCTGGAGGTTTTGGGGCTGGGAATTTTCGGGCTTTGTTTGAGGCTATTGAACAGGAACAAATGAAGAGGGGAAGTTTAATAAATGATATCGATTCCGGTTGCACTCAGGAGAGATGATTGTTGACTGTTGGCTGCGATCCGAAAAACTGAAAATTGTGCTTATATTTGGTGGCAGATTGAAGGAGACTTTAGACCCCACGATGAAGCGGGGATTTGATATGATTGATAAAATTTCCAATTTTTAGGTGGTCATGCGAGCGTGTCGATGAGCACTGCTATATCCGTCCACCCGTAAGCAATTTCTTTCAGTGCAACTCCTGCTCTGCTTGTCTGTTGTTCGTCCACTTTTTCACCTCCTAAAAATTCATAAAATCGACAGGCTGAATTGTCTCCCAGTACCCAAACCAGCATCGAATTCAAACTTAATTCTGCCAATTTTGTGGCAACTGTTCGCACGAGTTGTTGTCCGATTCCTTGACGCTGATATTCCTCCAAAATATAGATGGCAAATAATTCTCCTTGATAAACATATTTGCCCGTGCGCTCGCAACCGCCCGCAGCAAAACCCACAATTTGTCCCGAGTCATTCTCAGTAACACAGACAAAATCCCCAGTATTTTTGACGTTTGCCAGGGTTTCTTGCCAACCGCTTTCTCGTTTTTCATAGGACAGTTGCGCGAGGTAATCTGTCGGTATGATTTTTCGGTAAGCTGTCCGCCAAGTGTCTAAATTAACCCGTGCAATTGCAGGTGCGTCAGCGATTTTAGCTTCTCTCACAATCATCAGAAAATACTCCTTTCCCACCCTGAAATTCGGTCTTTTAGTCTAGACAAACTATACGATCGCGCCCTTCTAGTTTAGCTCGGTAAAGCGCGCGATCGGCTTCTCCAATCAACCCCTCAATCGATAAACCAGCAGCCGGTACAGCAGTCGCTACCCCGATACTGAGAGTTACAAACTTACTTACCAAGGAAGCAGCGTGAAAAATTTCTGCAGCTTTCAAATCGCTGCGAATTGATTCAGCTACCCGCATTGCTTCTTTAACATCAGTCTGCGACAAAATTACCGCAAATTCTTCGCCGCCGTAGCGGGCCGCTAAATCCCCCCCCCGCTGAGCGCTGCGATCTAAAATCTCGGCTACTTGTTTTAAACATTCGTCGCCTCCTTGATGGCCGTAACGATCGTTGTAAAGTTTGAAAAAATCGATATCGCACAAAATTAAAGACAGGGGTTCTTTTTTCCGTTCCATCCACTGCCATTCTAACTCCAATGTTTTGTCAAAACAGCGGCGGTTGGGAATTTGAGTCAATCCGTCCATCGCAGCGATTCGCTGTAATTCCATGTTAGCTACTTCTAATTCTAATTTAGTTTGTTCTAAAGCTAAATTTTGCTGAGCTAATTCTTCACTTTGCCGTTTTTCTTGTTCGTACAAAAATCGAATTGAAGATTCAGCTTCTTGCAGTTCTTGCTCTGTATATTTGCGCTTGACAAACTGGCCTAATTGAGAACCGACAGCAGCCATCATCTGAAGCAAATCTTCATCCGGCGGCAGTTCTTCCCGGCAAAAAAAAGTCATTACTCCCGCAATTTGACCGCTAGCGTGAATCGGGAAACCAAATCCCGATCGCAGTCCCGCTTCCTCGGCCAAGCGCGGGCGCAGGAAATTGCGATCGCCCACAACATCAGTAATCCACTGCACAGAACCGCTCCTCCAAACCGATCCGGGCAAACCCACACCCGGAGCAAAAGTAATCTGCTGGTTTTTTTCAGCAAACTCGCTAACTTCCCTCGCCATCGGCCAAACACCCACCCGCCGCAAATAAGGAGTTTCCTCGATCGCACAGCAGAGCGGCAGGCACAAAAGCGGCTGTTTTTCGCATTTTTTTTCCGCACCAAATCTATTTTCTTTCTCCCCCTCTGCAGGCGTCCAAAGTTCGCCAATATCCCACCCAAAACTTTCGCAAATAGCTTGTATAATTTTCGGAGCTGCGCTATCTAGAGAACTTGATTCTGACAGGATATGAGTCACAGCATACTGTACTTTTTGACGATTTTTTATGCGCTGTTGCTCGGTAATATCTCTGCCGATATAAACAAAATCTTGTATGGCATCGCTGTCTGCATACTGGCTTTCTATGCTGGTCTCGAAAGTAGAGCATGAAAACGCGAGAATCAGCTTCAAACCTATTTTCGTTTGGCAAACTACTTTTACTTGATGCCAAGATTCGCTTTTTAGTGCAGGAGGTAGCTGGCTGACTTGGCGCAGCAATTCCCCGTCAGCCGTAATCATGGATATGGATTTGCCGATTAGTTCCGATTCGGTATATCCAAATAATTGCTGTGCAGCTAGATTCACTTTTTTGATTTTTCCCGATGTTGCTGTTACAAACAAAACATCGCCGAGGGAGTTGATGATTTTGTCAATATAATCGCTATCGGCGGCTAAGCGATCGACTTTAATACTGTTTTCGTTGGCTGACTGAACCATAATTTGCTGAGATGCAATGCTATCTGTCACATCTTCGCATAAAATCATCAATCTCTCAGCATTAACTTGTTCTGTATAACTAAAAATGTACAAATCCAGATACAAATAAGACCCGTTTTTGAGAACTCTGGTAATTGATTTTAACTGAAAGTCTTGCTCTCGTTTTTGAATAATATCTTCCAGAATTCCTTCAATTCCGATCAGTTCTGGAAAACTATCCCGCACGTCTTTTCCTTTGCCTACTTCGTCAGGAATGTCGGCAAAGTCTTGGGCGTTCAAAGATATTTCTTGAATTCTAAGTTCGCGATCGACTACGATGTATTCAAGCCTGCGTAATGATAACAGCTTGTAAAGAAGAATATTAATACTTCTCGGGCTGCTCTCTAAACTTAATGTTGGAAGCATCTCGTTATTGTAGAGCATCACTCTCAAAGGTTAGCAGGTAAAGTTTGCTGTGGTTTTGCTGCTCTTGCTCGCGGGATTTTTTATACTGGGGAATGCCACCAACTATTACGGCTGGCTAATTTATCGAAACAGTATTTTGGGATTTTCCCAGCAGTTTTTTTCCTGATTGTAAAAAGGGCAAAATATTAATTTAATCCACTTTTTTTGAGCAATTGCAGTCAAACCGAGCCTCGATTGAGACTGTGATTTATTAAAAATACGTAGCGGTTCGCACTATTTGTGCTACACGTCTTAAAATTGTATATTCCCTGATATTGGTTACAACCGCTACGATTGAGAACTGGCAGAGTTTAATTCAACTGTTGCCTTTAATTAGCACCATTCCTCTAGACCTTACCTGACTGGGGTATTTGTGTCAAGTTTCGTAAAGGAAGGAAGTTCGGCAACGGATTATATAACGGATGTAATGGATGTAACGGAGGTCAGTCCGATGGAAGTCGGAAGAAAAGTAAGGGTTTCAGCAGTTGAAAATGTCGCATAGCAACCGCGCCAAGACGGTGGCCATACGTTTAAGTGATATGATATCGAACAATTTGTATAAAATCTTAAAAATACTCTGCTCAATGCTGAGACTTATTACCGACTTTGACGGCCCGATAATGGACGTGTCCGATCGCTATTACCGAGTTTACCAGGAGTGTCTGGCCGAGACTCAATATGAGGGGCAAGCAGTGCGCGAATTACCGAAAGCCGAGTTTTGGGACATGAAACGCGCGCGGGTTCCCGAAACCGAAATCGGCATCCTCTCAGGATTAGACGCAGCCCAAGCCCGGGAATTTGCCCAGAAACGCCGTCAAACTGTCCACACGTTTCCCTACCTGAAGTACGATCGACCTGTCCCCGGAGCTGCGGAAACCCTCGAAAAGGTGCAGCGCGCTGGAGTAGACCTAGCGGTGATGACCATGCGCCGGGTCAGAGAACTGCACGAAGCCTTCAACCGCTGCAATTTAGGGCAGTTTTTCCCCGAAAACCGCCGCTATTGCCTCCCCAACGATTACGTCAAAACCGGGGATGTCAAAGATAAGCCTCTGCTGATGGCAAAAGCTCTCGCCCAACTGCCGCCAGCTTCTGACATTTGGATGGTGGGGGATACGGAGGCTGATATCATCGCAGCAAAAACCCACGGTGTTAAGGTAATTGGTGTTTTGTGCGGAATTCGCGATCGGGCCCAACTAGAAATGCACCAACCGGATTTAATTGCCAACAATTTGAGCGAAGCAGTTGAGATTATTTTAGATAGTCATTAGTCAGTTGACTGTTGACTGTTGACTGTTGACTGTTGACTGTTGACTGTTGGCAGTGGTTAATTGTTATTGGTTGGTTCGTAGGTTTTAGGTGTTAGTAGTTAGCAGTTGAGATTATTTTAGATAGTCATTAGTCATTAGTCAGTTGACTGTTGACTGTTGACTGTTGACTGTTGGCAGTGGTTAATTGTTATTGGTTGGTTCGTAGGTTTTAGGTGTTAGTAGTTAGTTGATTGTTACCAATTACCAATTAACAATTACTAATAACTAATGACTGTTGATGGTTGACTAATGATTGATGACTGTTGACAACTGACAACTGACAACTGTCAACTGTCAACTGCCAACTGTCAACTGACTATCGCAGAAAACCGCTGACCAGCCACAGAATTAAAAACGTAAACAAAGCAATAAATTTCTCTGTTGCGATCAATGCCGTACCGACCAAAGGGCCCAAAAGGCCTCCCAGCACCAAGCCTATAACCAAGCCAGCCACAGTCAGCAGCACCGCCCGACCAAATTTTTGTTCCTTGCGATTAACAAAATAAAGACAAGTGCCGACCCCAAGAGCCAGAGTCAACTGTAGTAAAGAATCATTAGCCGCCGGATAAACACTCAGTCCGCCCAACCCCGCATATACCCCAGCCGGCCACAAAATGTCCGATCGACTAGGAGTATCGATCAGGCGCTGCAACCAAGCTGGGCTGCCCGATGGAGCAGACGGAGTAAAGTTTGCGGGTGCGGGAGTCAGTCGCTCAGGAAAGCGGATACGTTCGGGTACTTTAATTTTACCTTCCTGTCGTTGCCGCAGGCGATCCATGAGAATCGCCTCGTAAGCAACTTCGATCGATTCCAAACGTTTTTTGTCACCGCTGTACTTCTCGGTTAGGCGCGTGCGGGCCTCTTGCACTTCATCAAAGGAAGCATCTTCATCGACTTCAAACAGTTGATAGGGAGTTGGCTCACTCATTGTAATAACCCGCTGAAGACTCTCGTTATAGAGCAATCTTAACAAGAGAGGAAAGCGGGGCGGGGGCTATCGCCGCTTTCCCAAAAGTTTTGCTGCTAGTTTTTAGTGCTTTTTGACAGGAACCAGCAAACCTTGCCAAGGTAGAAGGTAGAAGGCATTCGGAAATAAAAATTTATCAATCCAAAGATTTTTATTTAGATTGTTATTTTTAGAAGAGGCCATCTAAAATTTTACATTGTGCCAAATGCCTTCAGCAGGGACTTGTCCCGCAGCCGCTCACAATTCCTGACCACTGGATTTTTTTAAGTCGATCACGGCGGTAGGAAAAAAAGCGATCCGAGTCAGAATAAGTACAGAAAGGAGCGATCGCCACTTGAGAAAGATCGATTCCCAACTGTTGCAATTGCAGAGCATTGCAGAGGCGAACATCCAAGCGTACTTTTCCCGGTTCTGGATCTGCGAACACAGGCGATTCTGGCAGTTGGTGCAAAAACTCGCAGATGCCGTCGGCTGTCGCACTAACGGCACTCTCTTGAGCAATCGTGGCTCCCAGTTCCGCTGCCACTTCCACAGATACCTGGTAAACCTTTCCAGTGATCGCCGGCCCCATAGCAATCTTCAGATTTTCTCTTTTACTGCCTTGTGCCACAAGTTGAGCGATCGCCTCTGGTAATATCTTAGCAGCAGTCCCGCGCCAACCTGCGTGAACTGCCGCCACCATTCCGGTGCAACTATCAGCAATCAGCACCGGCACGCAGTCGGCCGAGCACACCCAAAGCGCCTCCAACGCTCGCGCCGCCACCAAACCATCAGCCGACTCATAGGTTTGGACAGCGGTTTCCGAGTCGGTCGCCACCACCGAGGGCAGTTGACTGGTATTGAGTACAGCATTGCCGTGTACCTGCTGGAGGCGGTAAACCTGAGCTTTGGGTTCGAGAACTTGCGTCAGCTCGATCGGCCCCCGGGGCGAGAAATCGCGGGTAAAAAAGCCATGAGACCACCCAGAAAGCAAGCTGCAAGTCAGATAGGGCAAGCCTTGCCAGCTTTGCCACTGCCAACTTATTCCGTCAGGTTGTCCGGCGCATTCAGAATCAGGAAAATTTGTCAAGCGATCGCCAGCTACAGTCATAAAAACCCATCCATCCCCAAGGGAATCGTTTAGCTTGTATTCTAAACAATCAAGAATCAAAGCCGATTAAGTTTAAATGGGCGATCGGCTTTAATCAAAACATGGCATAGACTCGGCTGTTTGAGGACGGGCGGCGCTCCAGAAATTTTGGATAACCGGAGAAATATAGGCAAATAATTAACATCGATGAACACCAAAGCGCTATCATCATTGTGGCCGTGACACGAAACGAGTCAAGAGTGCAATCTGGATCTAAAAAACTATCTCGATCGATCGCGACTCGAAGCGACATTCAAGCTTGATTCAATGCGCCCAAAAAATTGCCTCAAGCCCGGTAAAATCATTTAGGGCTGTATAAAAGACAAGGATTGCCATAAGTTCGATCCTGACTTCGATCTCCTTGCGCCCCCTGTTGAGTTGGGAAAAAAAAATCGTGAAACCACTTCCAGACAAGCAAATAACAGCCCATTTGAACACCAAACAGCACAAAAAGAACCCTACAGGCGCCCGGACTCGATCGCGCCTTTTGTCCGAGCGATCACTGCTGGTGGGACTGGGTTGCCTTGCCAGTCTGGGAATGCTCAGCAAAGGCATCGTTTCGGCCCAGAGCGAAACTCCCCCAGCAGAACAAGCCTTCCCGGGCGCAGCAGACCTCCTGCCACTATTTGAAGCTCCTTTGGCGCCCCCGGAACCCGCAGCCCGCCAAGTGCAGCCAGAAGCATACTCTGCACCGCAGGCAGAAGTTCCGCCACCCCAGCCAGAGTACGCCACCGAAGCACCTCCAGCCAATTATTATCTGCCGGAGCCCGCGCTGATTCCCCTGCCAGAAGCAACGGCCCAGGAGCCTCCTTTTGAAGCACCAATTAACCCGGCCTACGCTGAAACCGACCAAACAGACTACAGCGCTGGCGCTACCAGCAACTACGAAGCACCGACAACAATAGAGTTTGCAGAACGATCGACCGGTTGCGAAGGAGTTGGCGGTTTGTGTGCTCCTGCATCTGCTGTTTCCGAGCCGCCAGTGACCGCAGATGCAGCAGCGCCCAACTACAGCCCGGAAACTCCGATCGCACGCGACTCCTATATTGCAACCCCTCCTAGAAATTTGCCAGAAAGCCTTCCCGGGAATATTCGGACTCTTCCGGGCAATGTTCAAGGAACTGTTGCCGCAAATAATAGCGGGAATCATCTCAGTAATGTCGGTCAAGCCGTTCAAAAAATAGGCAACCAGGTTTGGGGGAGTTCAAACCCGCCAGCGCCAGCAGAATCTGCTTATGCACCCCCCGGTTACTCGGCCGACGCTGGATACTCAGCTAACGCGGGATACTCGGTCAACCCTGCATCTTACGGCGGCGAGCCACCTCCGAGCATGGGACTCGGCCCGATTCAAGTCGGTGCGGTTAGTGTCAGCAGCGGTAGCAATACAGGTTTTGCTTACTACAATCTCACACCGCGTCCTGCCGGCCTTCCCGGAAATGGAAACAGCAGCCTGCTGTTTCCGCTATCTATTGCTGCGGACATTACTTCACCGTTTGGGTGGCGGACTCACCCAGTTACGGGCTCCGGCAGGTTTCACACCGGAACTGACTTGGGGGCGCCGATGGGAACGCCCGTACTGGCCGCTTATGCAGGTCAAGTCGCCATTGCCGATTGGTTGGGTGGCTACGGTTTGACGGTAGTCCTCAACCACAAAAAAAATTCTCAGGAAACTCTCTACGGACACCTTTCGGAACTGTTTGTGAAACCGGGAGAGTTTGTCAAACAGGGAGATACCATCGGCCGCGTCGGTAGTACGGGAATGTCTACAGGGCCTCACCTCCACTTCGAGATCCGCCAAATGACCGATCAGGGTTGGGTGGCGATCGATCCTGGTTCTCAGCTAGAGTTTGCTGTAGCCAGAATGATCGGCACTTTGGAAACCGCCAAAGTACCCAAAATGCCGAAAATGGTCGAAATACAAAGCGCTAAGGGGCTCAAGGATTTGGAAAACGATCTGCCCCAGCTTCCACCTCTGCCGCTGGGAATGGACATCGAAGTTCACAACCTTCAGCCGCCATTCCCGGAACTGTTAAAAGCTGATACTTCTAAGCCGAAAGCTCCCGAAGCAGTCAAATCCAAAACTCAGAAGCAAGCTAGCAGGTAAAAATTGGGGATTGGCTGGATTATTCGGCGTTACTGAATTTAGGTATGATTCACTCAGCGACGGCAATCCCTAATATTTAGAGTAGGGGCAATTCATGAATTGCCCGGGCAATTCATGAATTGCCCCTACCAAATTTCGGAGGCAAATCATACTCCAAATCAGCAACGCCAATTATTCTTTTGTGGGTAGGCGAATTGCCCACACACAAAAGAATAGGTTCGTAGTCAGGATTTTAGTCTTCAGACATTGATGAGGAGAAAACTTGTATCATTCCGATGCTAACGGAATTGATATTATGCACTGGCCGTCATAAAACGATTTTTTAAATGAGAATAATTACTTAAAAGTATTAATCTCGGTTAAGAAAACCCGGTTTATTAGTTGGTAGTATGTCCAGAATTATAGGACTAAAGTATTGTAGGGTGCGTCAGCCCTTTCTCGTTTCCCTTGCCTAGTAAGCGATCTAGCTGACGCACCCTACAGGCCTCGTTAGTGGTTTAAATGCGTAACAGCTTATGTCCAGAATTATAGGACTAAAGTCCGAACGATCAAACCTTTTACTGGCAAGAGCCTGGTAATGTGGAAAAGCAATAAAAAATGAATGGTAATTTACCAGAAAGAATTGGTTGAAAGCCCGAACTTCTAGGTAGAGGTTGCTCTTAAACTGTCAACTGTCAACTGTCAACTGTCAACTGTCAACTGTTGAAAGCTTATGCCAATACCGCAGTATTTGTGGGAATTAAGTTTATTTCTAATTATTGCAGTCGGCCCGATTCCCTTAAGCTTGTCTCTTGCCTTCGAGAATCAGAACGAAAACAGTAACTATTCATTTCCCCATTTTTTCCTCGTACTTCTGACGGGATGGAGTATTGCACAAGTTTGTACTGGCTTGATTTTAGGAAGTGCCGATCGCCTAGATATTTCTGCGGTGATTATAGCAGAAATTGTGATATGTGCGATCGGCTTAATCCTGATTTATGCCAAAAACCACAGAGCTTTTAGCTTCTCGCAGTGGCAAATTCCCCAACTCAATCAACCTCTGGGCAAATCCGAATATCTAATTATTGGTGCCACCACTTTTGCCGGATTTGTGCTGTGGGAAACTCTCGCCACCAAACCCACAACCAATTATGACTCATTGTGGTTTCATCTACCTGCGATCGCCCGATGGTATCAAACCCATTCATTTACACTATTAGATGCCGCTGGAAATTGGATTTTTGAACACGAGCAAGCCCGAGTATATCCGTACAATTGGCACGTTTTATCTGCTTTGTGCGTACTCCCGTTCAGAGAAGACTTTCTCACAGCTTTTCCCCAGCTAATTGCGTGGGTACTTGAGGGAATTGCCGTCTATCTATTAAGCAAACAATTTGGAGCAACCAGAATTTATGCTATGGCAGCATCATCTTTAGTATTGACAGTACCGATGATGCTCAATCAAGTTAATACCATCCATCCAGACTTGCCGCTAGCTGCAATATTTACAGTCGGTTTGTATCTGGGATTATCCTATCATAGTAGCCGATCGCTCTCAGAACTCTCCCTGTTTTTGGCAACAACAGGAATGCTAGCCGGAATTAAAATCACCGCATTAGTTTATGCATTCTCACTTTTAGGAGGATTAGCAATATTAGAAATCAAAAGATTCGCCCTTAATAAAAATTCTATACTTGCTAACTTTAGAATTCGCCATTTTATCAAACCAGTCTTGCTGTGTGGGATAGCTTGCTGGTTGTTTTTAGGAGGTTTTTGGTATGCCAGAAACTTATTACAGGTCAATTATCCTGTGGGCGAGGTTGGCGAGATTCAAATTCCCTTACAGCCTGTTCCCTTACCATCTCCCGTACCATCGCCAACACCAATTGTACCACCGTCACCAACACCGACTGTACCATCGCCAACACCTACGATACCAGTGCCTCCTGCTTCGCCACTGTTCAAGATTTGGCAAAGCAGTTTAGCAGCTCAATTTAATCCCAGCAATATTTCCCACTGGCAAACACTGGGCTTACAAATCCTGATTAGATTGCAACTGCCATTTTTGGCGATCGTACTTCAGGTATTAGCAGCACCTCTGGCTTTGACTAAAGCTAAAACCAGAACAATCAATCAAAATAACATCGTCCTGATTGTAGTGCTCGTCAGCACCGGAATTCTGTATTTAATTACACCTTACACGTCGGGTACTGCGGGAGAGGCGATCGGTTATCTCAGCCCTTTACTCGGCTTCAATCTCAGATACGGATTTCCCTTTTTAAGCTTGCTAGGCATTGCAGCCGCAGCTACAGCAACTAAGTTAAAAACTGGAAATAAAGTGGTTGTCGCAGTTGTTTTAGTTAGTAGCATTTCGGGGATTATTAGCAGCACAATTTTTGACATTATTAGAAATGCCTCTTTTACCGGAAACAGTATTGTTTGGGGGAGTTGGTTGATTGAAAGATTTAAATTTAATTTTGGGGAAGCCATCAATTTGGTGATAAAAATATTAACTCCAAATTTTGAAAAGTTTGGAATATACCCGTTACTTTATATTGGACTGCTGTTGCTAGCTTGGATGGTTTCTCAGCATAATCCTAGTTTGTTATGGTTGAAAAATCTCCTCGCTACTTTGAAAAAATCGAGTTATATCACGATGATCACTGCCTGTATAGCATTGATGGTAAGTGCGAGTTGGGTGGCGAAGGAAAAGCGAGATTTTGCTCGCGCCGAACTGTATCGCGGCATTTACGAGTATATTGATAAAAATACAGTTCCCAGTGAAAGAATAGGTTTCTTTTTAAGTTCCCGCAGCTACCTGTTTTACGGGAGAAATTTGGACAGACAAGTTTTATATGTGCCATTTAGAGCCGATCGACTTCCAGCATGGATTGACAACCTCCGCAAAAATAAAATAAGCACTGTGGGATTCGGGCCCCTGACAGAGACAGACGAATACACCAAACAAGCTTTATCTTGGCTGACAAGTGCCCAGGGCCCGCTGCAACCTGTTTTCGGGAAAGATTTTAATACGGAGTCGGTGCTATATCGCTTGAAATAATAAAACTTATTAGTTATCATGAACCAAGCTAAAACTCTGTTTTCAATTATTGTCCCGACTTACAATCGCCCCGATAAATTAGCGCTGTGTCTTCAGTCTTTTGTGGAATTGGAATATCCGCGCGAGAAATTTCAAGTTATTGTCGTCAACGACAGCACAGAAATATCTGTAGAAACTACAATTTCCCCTTTTATTCAGCAGTTGAATCTCACACTTCTGACACAACCAAATTCCGGCCCTGCAAAGGCGCGAAATACTGGAGCTTTTGCCGCAGAAGGCGAATTTTTAGTATTTACGGATGATGATTGTACTGTGGGGACAGATTGGCTGCAAAATCTGGAAAAGCGATTTGTGAAAACACCAGACTGTTTAATCGGAGGTCGAACTGTCAATGCGTTGCCGGATAACATCTATTCTACGGCCAGCCAGCAATTAATTGATTATCTTTACAGTTATTACAATGCTATTGCCGATCGCGCGCAATTTTTCACTTCTAACAATTTTGCCCTTTCTGCTGAGGCTTTCGGGCAAATCGGCGGGTTTGACACGACTTTTTCTCTGGCGGCTGGAGAAGACCGGGAATTTTGCGATCGGTGGCTCAATTCCGGCTATGGCGCGGTTTATGCTCCCGAAGTTATAGTCTATCATGCCCACAAACTGACACTGCACAAATTTTGGCAGCAGCAATTCAATTACGGTAGAGGTGCTTTTTTGTTCCAGCAAGTTATCTCGAAACGCGCGACTAATGGGAAACTGCAACATCCGTCATTTTATCTGAATTTGTTAACTTATCCATTTTTCCACACACCGGGTATTCAAAAGCTATTAATCGCAGGATTGTTTTTGGTTTCGCAGGCGGGTATTGCGGCGGGATTGTTTTGGGAGAAAAAGAATTTTGTTGAGAAATAGAGTTGAATTTTTGAACCGCAGAGGGCGCAGAGAACGCAGAGAGAAAAGCAATACCAATTCTGCAAAATAGCGCGGGGAGTAGGACACGGCAATGCCGTTTCCCTACGATTATTTTGGGTAGGGAAACGGCATTGCCGTGTCCTCCTTTGCTCGGACGAAAGTTGGTGCAGGATCGGTTTCAACCGCCGAATTTTATTTACGATTACATAAATCCGTGTTCTGCTAAGAATTCTGGTGTAATTGTTCCCAAACTGTTGATTGCGGGGGTTTCTTCCCAGGGTTCGGGATGCGATTGCCGGCCGCTGCGGAGAAATTTTGCGACGTATTTGCCGAGAATATCTGCTTCTAAATTTACTAAACTTCCTGGCTGCAAATAGCTGAGGTTTGTCTCGGAAAAACTGTGGGGAATTACGGCAATTTCAAACCAATTTCCGTCAGCATCGCAATCTGCCACAGTGAGGCTGATGCCGTTGATGGCGATGCTGCCTTTGGGAACAATGTAAGGTGCGATTTGACGTTGCCATGCAGAATTGCCTGTTGCTGGGGCTGCAAACCGCATTTCCCAAGAATTGGCGGTTTGGGTGGATGTCGCTAAAGCGCCGATCGAATCTACGTGCCCCGTCACGAAATGTCCGCCCAATTTGCTACCCGCACGCAGGGAGGTTTCTAGGTTCACCCAAGCATCGGGGAATGAACCCAGAGTGCTGCGGCGCAAGGTTTCCGGGGAAGCAACGGCGACAAAACCTTGGGGTAGAACTTCTACGACTGTCAAACAGATTCCATCCACGGCTACGCTATCGCCAATGGCTAAATCTTGTAAAATCTGATAGGAGTTGTTTGAGGTGCAGGAAATTTGGAAGTAATCGTTGCCTAGCGACTTCAGCTTTCCGAGAGATTGAATCAGTCCTGTAAACATCAGTATTTTCGTGTATTAGATAGCTTATTTACATCAAACCACAGTCACAAACCAGACGCAGGAGCTTTGGCCGTCCCCTCTCCCCCCGAGTCAATCTAAAATCTAAAATCTAAAATCGATCGAGGTATAGTTCCAAAAAACCTAGACAATTTTTGTAATACTGGATTCAGGTCATCTCTATGTCCAAGTTCTCCATTACCTTACGGTTTCTTAATTCTATGAGGCCGATCGAATGATTGAAATGAAAGTCGCTGGAATTGCCTTAGATGCAGCCACGCGCAGCCCTATTGTCCTATTGAGAGACTCTACTGAGCGACGTGCTTTGCCTATTTATATCGGTCAGGAGCAGGCAAAGGCTATTATTAGTGCTCTGGAAGGCCACAAGCCTCCTCGACCTTTAACTCACGATTTGATGGTCAATTTCCTAGAGGCCTGGAATCTTACCTTGGAGCGCATAGTGATTCATTCGCTGCAAGATAACACGTTCTATGCCGTCCTGATCGTCCGTCAGGGTGAAGTTAAAAAAGAAATTGATGCCCGACCCAGCGACGCGATCGCCCTGGCTCTGCGGACGAACTGCCCGATCTGGGTGATGGAAGAAGTCGTCGCCGATGCTTCGATACCGGTCGATCGAGATGCTGATGAGGCTGAACGCCGGGCCTTCCGGGAATTTGTCTCAAACCTCCGTCCAGAGGATTTGATCAAAAGAAGCGGCTTGGGCCAAAGCGAAACTTCGTCGTAACATTTATGCGCTATCGACGGTTTGGCAAAACTAACTTGCACCTGTCCGTATTTTCCTTGGGAACCATGCGCTATTTGGCTTCTGAGGAAATTGCTGGCCAGACTGTACGGCAGGCTGTGTCTGTGGGAATCAATCACCTGGAAACGGCTGCGGGTTACGGTTGCAGCGAGGAATATCTCGGTGCGGCCCTAGGATCTGGTTTGCCTGTCGATCGATCGCGCCTCCACATCACCACGAAAATCTCCCCGACGGAAGATGCCGCTGCCATGGAACGCTGCATCGACGCATCCCTCAAACGCCTGAATCTAGACTATATCGACTGTCTGGCAATTCACGGTTTGAATACTTGGGAGCATTTGGCGATCGTGCGATCGCCCACAGGCTGCATGGCAACTGTACGTAAAGCCCTGGGCGATGGTCGCATTCGGCACGTCGGCTTTTCGACTCACGGGCCTCTGGATTTGATTTTGGCTGCCATCAATACAGATTTGTTTGAATTTGTCAACCTGCATTATTACTATTTTTTTCAGCGCAACGCCCCGGCAATTCAACTCGCCAAGCAGAAAGATATGGGCGTTTTCATCATTTCCCCAGCAGACAAAGGAGGGCAACTCTACACGCCCCCAGAAACTCTGGCGCAATTGTGCTCGCCTTTCTCGCCTTTAGAGCTTAACTATCGGTTTTTACTGAGCGATACTAGGATTGGGACTCTCAGTGTGGGGGCTGCAAATCCGACGGAATTAGAGCAACCTCTGAAATATGCCGATCGCGATTTTCCGCTCAAAAACGCCGAAATTGCTGCCTTCGTGAGGCTAGAATCGGTTATTGCCGATCGTTTGGCAACCGACAAATGCAGCCAGTGCTATGCTTGTTTGCCTTGCCCGGAAAACATCAACATTCCCGAAATATTGCGACTCCGCAATCTCGCCGTCGGGTGCGACATGACTGACTTTGGCAAATACCGCTACGCCATGTTTGAAAATGCCGGACACTGGTTTCCTGGTAGCAAAGGCAACCGCTGCACCGATTGCGGCGATTGTTTGCCCAGGTGTCCCGAAGAGTTAGACATCCCAACCTTGCTGAAGGATACTCACCAGCGGCTGGGCGGCAAAGCAGGCAGGCGGTTGTGGGACTGAAAACAAGGCGAAGTAAGGAAAAGGGCGATCGAGCTTATCTAAGTGCTGCAATAATTAAGTTAGACTTTGTTTTAAGTAAATGTACGATATGGTCGAGGGAAAAACTACCTAGTTTGTCGGCTGTCTCCGGCAGCATCCCAATTTTGCAAAAAACGTTTTTTTAGGAGTGCAAGCAAGATTCTGCCTTCTTGCCTGTATATCATGTAACGAACAAGACGATCGCACTCCTGCGAAAGCTCTCATGGGAAGGCTTAGAACAAACTTTAAATAGCGGCTGGCATAAGTGAAAATAACTAAATAAAAAAGTCGGGTTTAACAGCCAAAAAGCAGTTTCTGTGAAAATATCCCCGTCAATTTCTTGCTTTATTGGGTTCGGCGAGAGCGCACAATTTTATGATGAGCGATCGACTGAACTCAATCTAAAATCTAAAATCGATCGTTCCAGACTCATTTGTCGCGTGTCATCTACAACCGATTCAGCATCTACTTACTATGGCTCAAACTCAGTTAAACGATAGCCAGCCAAATTGTCTGCCATCAACTAAAGCTGCGACTTCCGAAAGATTTCAAGCAGTTGTGAGGCCGTGCACATACAACTTTTCATTCACCAGAAAACAGCTAATTGGACTGCTGGCTTTACAAACAATATTGCCAGTTGGATTAACAGGAACAGCACTTTGGCTAACATCGGCAGTTGGCAGCAACCAATTGCAAAATCAAGCTAAATCAGAATTGAGCCTTAGTGAAAGTAACTACAATCTCAAACTCGATCGCGCCGCCGACCGTTTGCAAAACTCCTCTGACAGCAAAACGATCGCCCAAACAGCCTTAATTTATAACAGCGATGGTAAAATATCAAATTTACGGAAATCTGTCAAGGAAATTTTGGAAAATGTAGTCAAAACAGGGGAAATAGACAGCGCAGCTTTGGTTGGAAAAAATCGCCAAATCGTTGTTAGCGTCAACCCCAACCAGAAGGAAAAAAGTTTTAAATTGCAAAAAATAGTGGATCGAGTATTCGCTTCAAAAGAGCAAATTACCGCGACGGAAATTATTGCTAAATCAGAAGTTGAGAAACAATGGCTATTTTTGCCGCCCGGAATAGGCGATCGCCCTGTGCTCGTCCGCTACGCAGCAATTCCGGTAAAAGATCCCAAAAGTCAGACAGCGATTGCTGTGTTAGTGTTAGGAAAAATTCTGAACCCAATACCGACAGTTGCAATCGGCGAAACCTTCAATTCACAAGGCGGATATCGCGCTATCTACACACCGCAAGCTGACGGCAGATTTGTTTTGGCAAGTTCGCAAACAAATCCAAAAAACCAACAGTTGCTCGACTTGCTGCGAGACAAATCTCTGCTAAAATCGGCAGTCGCCGCCGATGGCAACTTAGTCGTAGGAAACGTACAAACAGGCAATCAAACTCATGCAGTAGCTGCCAAATCCCTGAACAATTTAGCCGGAAAACCCGCAGCAGTTTTAGTGCATGGCATCCCTAAAACCTCGATCGACGAAGCTTGGTGGGGCAATAATTGGCTAGTGGCACTGTCTGCGTTTGCTGTCGCCACACCCCTATTGGCGGTTGCAGTTAGCCGCCGGATTGCCAAACCCGGTCACTCAGATAGCTCAACAGCAGACGAAAATTGGGAATCTCACCCCGCTGGCGTTAGCGAAGCGATCCGTTCGCCGAAGGCGTTCCCGAAGGGTAGGAAAGCCCGCCCCTACGGGGGCTACGCCAACGAAGAGGATCGCACTTCTGACAATTTATCTAGTAATTTAAATCTGGGCGAATTCGGTTTATTCCCAAAAAAACTACATTTAGACAATAAATTAGCGGTTGATTTTCAAGATCAACATCTTTCGGGCGATCGTCTTCGAGAGCTTCCACAACGCCCGATGACCGCAAATTTCCCAATCCCCCTAGCTTTTCAAACCCTAGAAGTTACCGCAAACTTGGTTTCAAACTACCCACAACTACCAAGTACAGAACAAGAAAAAAGCTCGATCGCCCTCGATCAAGTCCAGGAAGCTTGGCAAGACTTAAATCGCGTCAACTTGGAATTGCAGCAAGAAATACTCGAACGCCAAAACACTCAAAAAGCCCTCCGCAAGAGCGAAGCACTGCTGCAAGCGATTTTAGACAACTCAACAGCAATGATTTACATCAAAGATGTTGACGGAAAATACTTGCTTACAAACCGCCATTTTGAAAATTTGTTCCACATGGCAAAAGAGCAAATAACAGGCAAAACCGACGGCGATATTTTCCCCGAAGACTCTTGGGCAACATTTCGAGAAAACGACCTGAAAGTTCTCGAAGCCTGTGCGCCTCTAAGCATCGAAGAAGTCATCCCTCAAGACGATGGGCTGCATACTTATCTTTCTCTGAAATTTCCCCTCTGCAACTCCAAAGGTATAGCTTATGCAGTCTGTACAATTTCTACAGATGTGAGCAAGCGCAAACTTGCCGAACTCACCCTAGAAAAAGCTAAAGCAGAACTAGAAATAGAAGTCGAACAGCGCACCGTATTCCTCAAACAAGCCAACGAACTCTTGCAGTTTGAACTAGCGGCCCGTGTCCGCGGCGCGATCGCCGTCAGACAAATGAGCGCTCAAGTAGCCCGACACGCCAGAACAGTTGACGGCATTCTCGGCGCTTCTGTTGACCTAATTTTTCTAGTTGACCGATCGGGAAAATACACCTATGTCAGCCGCACGGCCGCTCAAGCTGGCGGGATGAGCGCCAGAGAAATGATTGGCAAAACCTGGCAAGAATTAGGCTGGTCGCCAATAATTATGCAGCGAGTTCACGAAGAATGCGACGGCATATTTGCCACAGCCGAACCAGTCAAAGGCGAAGTAATCGTCCCCACCGCAGCCTGGGGAACCCGCGACTACGAGTACATTCTCAGCCCGGTTTATGGCACAGACGGCAGCGTCGAAGCGGTGGTGGCCACGCTGCGCGATATCACCGATCGCAAAGACGCAGAGGAAGCTTGGCAATTGGCCAAAGAAGCCGCCGAACTCGCCAACCGCGCCAAAAGTGCTTTTCTGGCAAACATGAGTCACGAGTTACGTACTCCACTGAACGCGATTATTGGCTACAGCGATATGCTGGTGGAAGATGCCGAAGAGTTGGGCAACTTAGAGGTTGTCTCGGATTTAGACAAAATTCGCACTGCTGGGAAACACTTGCTGCGGCTGATTGACGACATTCTCGACATTTCTAAAATTGAAGCTGACAAGATGGAGATTTATCTCGAAAGCTTCGATGTTGGTGGCTTAATCGACGAAGTGGCAACAACGATCAAGCCGCTGATGGATAAAAACACTAATACCTTGCAAGTATTAAGTGCTGACAATATCGGCGCTATGCACGGCGATTTGATGAAAGTGCGACAAGTAATCCTAAATCTGCTCAGCAATGCTGCTAAATTTTCTGCTCATGGGGCGATCGTCCTTACTGTCGAAAGAATTACCAGTGAAGAATTAAAAAATAAATATCAACCTAGAGTTGCTCAAATGTTAATTTTGGATTCAGAATTCTTAATTTTTCGAGTGACGGACATGGGCATCGGCATGACACAAGAGCAGCAAGAGCGACTATTCCAACCTTTTACTCAAGCTGACAATTCAACTACTCGCAAGTACGGCGGTACTGGTTTGGGACTGACTATCAGCCAGCGTTTCTGTCAGATGATGGGCGGCGACATTGAAGTTTCAAGCGAATTAAATTGCGGTTCTACTTTTACTGCTTTTCTGCCTGCTTCCTTGTTTAGGCGATCGGAATTTTAACATGGCTGTAGGGGCGGGTTTTACCAACAATAAAAGCCAAAAACAAACAATCTCATAAACCCGCCCTCACTCACTCACAAGAAATATGTAAGAAAGAAAACAATCATGATGAAATACGATGTTGATACCCGCAAGAATTGCATTTCGACAAAAAGTTTATTTTTGTTCCTAATTACCAGTTCTGCCTGCCTCGGAGCCTTGCTGTGGGGACAATCTGCGGCATATTCCCAGCAGTCGATTTGCCCTGCTGGCAATGCAAATCTGCCATCGCCTCCGCTTTCGCAAACCGAAAAGAGCGTGCCGAGTCTGTGGTTAGCTCAAAAACAGTTTGGCGGCAAATTGCTCGATCGCTGGTTTATCGATCCCGGCAATACTTGGGTAATCATCATCGTCAACCGCCAACTTTGGAGTTTGCTCGATTATATGGAACGCTATCAGTTTGTCAACCGCTTCGGCACTGCTTCCAGCGAATACGGTTACAATCTGCGAGTTTGCAACCGTCAAGGTACTGCTTTGGCAGTTTATTCGTGTAAGGGCGATCGATCGAGCTGCAAAATCGATTTAGAATCCTTGTCAAATCCGGGTCTTAGAGGAAAGTTGAAAGGATTTTAGTAGGGTGCGTCAGCTAGAGAGATTTTTGGGATCATCGATAAATCAAGAGCTGACGCACTCTACATTTTAGCTAACAAAATAACAGACAAAAAATGGCACTTCCTAAAAAAGCTTCACGTAGTATCACCATAAACGGGGAAAAATATCGTTGGCTTATTTCACGCGATGATTACGGCATTGGTTTGTACGTAGAGTTATATGAGAATCCTGCTCAGAAATTGACGACAGGTTTTTCTGATGATTATCAAGCTATTACGCCTGTGCTGGTACGTGAGGTAATTCTCCATGCCTTAGCACAAGGATACACGCCTCATAAAAAAGATCAGAATTTTGGGCTACCTGAAAATTCACCCTTAGTAGTAGTTGAGAATTTAACAATTAACGCAGCTTACAAGTACAACTGGTGACTGATATCAAATCCGGTAGCAGCGGAATTATTAGTGGCCGAAATCAGGAGACGGCAGTGCCGTGTCCCAACCGAAAATAATATTGTTGGGACACGGCACTGCCGTCAACTCTATATTATTCCCGTGAAACCGGAATTTATATTACGCACTACCTTTTTAATTTTTAATACTTTCCGAAATT
>JANMLZ010000214.1:0-20264 GCA_031372825.1 Cyanobacteria bacterium OTE_58_metabat_593
CGGGAATTGGGAATTGGGCATAGGATAATGGGTAATGGGTAATTCTTCAACAGTTGACAGTTGACCTGTGACAGTTGACAGTTTAAGAGCGACCTCTACCTAGAAGGAAGAGGATTGGAGTAATGAATAGTCTGATTTTAATTTCTCCCTCACTCGTGTTCCGGCTTTCAACCAATTCTTTCTGGTAATTGGATAATAGGTAATGGGTAATAGGTAATAATTAGTGGTTACTTGTTAGTCATCTTTACTAATGCCCAATTCCCAATCCCCAATTCCCAATGCCCAATGCCCAATGCCCAATGCCCTATGCCCCATATTAATCATTGTCTTTATTTGTGTATCGCACTATCAAGTAACTGATGGAAAGCGCGAAAATTGCAGTCGCCAAACCAATCAAGTCGGCTGCGGTTTTTTTTTCCAGGTCAAGAATGATGATTTTTCTAGATACTGCTATCAAAGAAGTTACAATAACTAGCTCTACCTGAATTACGTGCTTTTTCAGATAAGCTGTAATATTTTCCAATATTTCCAGAGCAATTAAAACATTTAAAAATAACCCAAATATGACAAACAACGTGTCTTTTAACAAATTTTCGTGGTCGTTTGTCAATTCTTTGGCTAAATAAATCAGCAAATCGCAAACGCTGACCATAATTACCAAAATCATCGCCAGTGATAAAATTTTCGAGATTATTACTTCTACAGTTTCTGTAAAATGCAGAAACTGTTCATCACGGCTTAAATTAGAAAGTTGCCTAAATATTTTTTTCAGCATACCAGTGATTTAATCATCATTCGCAATGATTCTGTCATTGTTTGGTATGCTTGGCAAGACAAAATTCTGCGATTGCTTAGTTTCACTCCCCCATCCCGGCTTTCGGGAAAAGCTCTTGCCGCCGATTGTATTTTAGAGTTTTTCTGTTCAGCGAGGAATCGATCGCACACCATCACACTCATAATTGATAAAATTTTTCTCATAAAAAAGCCTCAAACTATTGTCTAGCAATATTTTGAGGGCTTTCAGACCCGGTGCGATCGCCAAATCAACTCTTCTCAACAGAGAATGATTGTTGACGATAGTGCTCGATCGGATCTAACGCACGATGATCAAGCTAAAAACTTAGCTTGGGTGGGTTTAGTAGCGACGAGAAGAGCGGTCGTTGTTGCCCCAGTTACCGCTGTTAGAAGAACCACGTTCTTCACGGGGTTTTGCCTTATTGACCTTGAGGTCGCGACCCATCCACTCAGCACCGTCAAGAGCTTCAATGGCTGCGGTTTCTTCGGCTTCAGTAGACATTTCTACGAAAGCGAAGCCCCGCATCCGACCTGTTTCCCGGTCAGCAGGCAACTGAATGCGCTTTACGGTTCCATACTCTCCAAAAGTTTGGCTGAGGTGCTCCTGCGTTACTTCGTAGGATAAATTGCCGACATAGATTGACATTGAACATTCTCCAGAATCAGAGGGTGTAGAGATTTAAATCCGGAGGAACGCCGATCGAACGAACTGTACTGCCGAAAATAAAGCCTTGTAAAACGATCATAGCACCTATACGTGCAAACTGCAATTTTCTGACTCGATCGCTCGAAAACCAGGCCCAAAGCTGAAGCCGCTGCATAAAAAAAACTACGAATAAATTACGAAAAATTCAGCATAAATAAATTTAATTGTTCTGCTTCCTTGGTTCGGCTGGGGAACGCAGCTTGCAGCAATGGCTCGCAATTGCTGTTTTGGAGGTTTTGACGGTAATAACGCTGCAATTTGACCCGGATCGGCAACGGCCCAGAAGCCCGGTTTCTTGACAATAAACTATGATTTTACGCGAGTCTGTGGCAAGAAACCAAGGTGATGAAACTGGTGCCGCTATTTGATTTGTAACATCCCAAAATTAGAAGCTAGATCCAGAAGTGACGGCGACGGTGGATTTTGCCCAATTAAATTCCTCAACTTCTGCGGCCGCTTCTGCGGCCGCTTCCGCCCCAACCAGTACCAACTGCACCGCACAAGCTTTTAACTCTGGCTGTTTGGAATCTGGACAACTTGCAGCATGAGTCATGGCATTGGCTTCAGCACCTTCGGCCCACAGAGAACCCCAGTGCATCGGTACAAATAGGGTACCCGGGGCGATCGCCTTTGTGACTTTTGCCGGAAACTGCGACTTGCCGCGGCGCGATCGAACTTCCAGCAAATCCCCCTCCTTAATCTTTAATTTGGCAGCATCGCGGGGATGAATTTCCAAAAACGGATTGGGGTGCAACTGATTGATTTTCTCGGTTCTCCCCGTGCGCGTCATGGTGTGCCAGTGTCCGTAAACCCTGCCCGTCGTCAGCACAAATGGATAATCCGGGTCTGGGGGTTCCGCCAGTCCCCGCGAGTGATAGGCCGCAAAGAAGGCCCGCGCGTCGGGAGTGTGGAAACGCCGATCGGTGTAAAGCCGTTTAGCTTCTGCTGCTGGATGTTTTGGCTCATTTTCACGGCAAGGCCACTGCTGCGGGCCTTCTTGGCGCAAGTATTCGTGGCTGAGGCCTGTCATGTCGCAAGGCTGGCCGCGCGTCAACTGCACGTACTCTTTGCATACATCAGCAGAGTTCTCGAAAGCAAAGTGTTCGCCAAAACCCAACCGGCGCCCGACCTCGGCGAAAATGCTCCAGTCGTCGCGGGCTTCTCCCGAAGGAGTGTCGAAACCCGCACAAAGGGTAACGCGGCGTTCCGAATTAGTCATCACTCCGGTTTTTTCACTCCACTGCGTTGCCGGCAGCAGGATGTGAGCGTAAGCAGCAGTTTCCGTCGGATTGTAAGCTTCTTGATAAACGGTAAAGGGCGATCGCAGCAAAGCCGCTTTTGTCCGTTCCAAATCCGGCATACTCACCGCTGGATTAGTTGCTGCAATCCACAGCATCTCTACCTCGCCCGTTTCCAAACCGGTAATCATCTCCCAAGCCGTGCGGCCCGGATGCGGCGAAATGCTTCCCGGCGCCATACCCCAAAACTGCTCGACTTGGGTTCTGTGTTCGGCATTTTTCACAAATCGATATCCCGGAAGCAAGTGAGAAAGTCCCCCCGCTTCCCGCCCTCCCATCGCGTTTGGCTGACCTGTGAGGGAAAACGGGCCGCATCCCGGTTTGCCGATTTGACCGGTCATCAAGTGCAAATTAATCAGCGATCGCGCCTTTGCCGTGCCTTCGGAGGACTGGTTAATTCCCATCGACCATAGCGACAAAACCCGCTGCGACTGCTCCCAGTAGTCCGCCGCCGTTTCTAAATCGCGCACAGAAATGCCGCAGCGCAAGGCTACAAAATCCGGCGTGTAGCTGCTAATCACTTCAGTAAAAGCTGAAAAATTCGCCGTGCTTTCCTGAATAAACTCAGGATCTATTGCCCGTCTCCGCAACAGCAAATATGCAATTCCGTTAAGCAAATCTATATCCGTACCCGGTTTAATTGCTAAGTGCAAATCCGCAGCCTCAGCAGTCGGAGTCCGTCTCGGATCTACCACAATCATCTTGACATTGGGATGCTTTTTGTGATACTTTGCTAATCGGTTGAAAATAATTGGATGGCACTCCGCTGTATTGCTGCCGATAATAAAAGCACAATCTGTTAATTCTAAATCGTCGTAACAGCAAGGTGGCCCGTCCGAACCAAAACTTTGAACGTATCCAGAAACGGCTGAAGACATACACAATCGAGAATTGGCATCAAAATTATTAGTGCCCAGACAACCTTTGAGTAGTTTCTGAGCAACATAATAATCTTCAGTGACGAATTGACCGGAACCGTAAACGCAGATAGCATCCGGGCCACTAGTGCTGCGAATTGTTTGGATGCGGCGGGCAATTGCCTCTAGTGCTTCATCCCAGCTAGCGCGGCGGAACGGTTGGTCTAGAGAGTCTCGCATCATCGGATAAAGCAGTCGCTGGGTGCGAATTGACTCTGCTACAGTTGCCCCCTTCACACAAACCATGCCCTGACTCGATGGGTGGTTGCGATCGCCCCGGACTTTCCAAGTTTGTTTTTTGTCAGGAATAACTTCTAGACCACAACCTACACCGCAGTAAGGGCAAAGAGTTTTTATAGTTTCCATCTGGTGATTTTAGATGCTAATTTTTGAAAGCTAATGGATAATTCGTAATTTGTCATTATAGTCGGAACTGAGAGCTCCGGCAAACAATGTATCAATAATTACCCAATTACCACAAAAATGCTTTACAACAGCGGAACATACCCTGATTCAAAATTAATCGCTACCTGATTATAATCCCTGATTGCTCTGGCTTGTAGTCAGTTTTTCGCTGCTTCTAAATCCTGCTTACACAGAGGGATTTCATTCCTAACTATTATCACCTCCAATGATGAGAGCTAGGATGAATCTTTGCAGGATTCAAACAACAGGCTGGTCATACTTTTGACCTGGTTGTTGATACTAATCTAAGATTTAGTATCTATTACCTATTTCCCTGGTTTAACTTCTAATAAGCCGCCGTTGGTGGGGCTAAAAGTTACTTGGAAGTCAGCAGTTTTTTGAGTTGCTGCACTAGCACCGCTAGGAATTTGCAAAACTGACAGAGGAGTTTCTTTGACGAAATCCTTAGCTGCTTTATTTGTGGGTTCGAATTGTACGATATCGCCGTTTTGTTTCACTTTGACCCGATAAGTCAAACTTTCGGTAAATGTCGGAGTTGTGCTCCAATTTTGGTCAATTTGTGCATACAACTGCTGTCCGATCGCATCGAGTTCGGCTTTGTCAGAAATCCCTGGGGCGGCACTGGTTGCTGCCTTGGGCGCTGCGGCGCTGTTAGAAGCCGCAGGCGAGGCAGCCGTCGCGGCAGCAGCGATGGGTGCAGAGCTAGCAGCAACTGGTGTAGGGCTAGCAGCAACTGGTGCAGAGCTAGCAGCGATGGGTGCAGAGCTAGCAGCAACTGGTGCAGGGCTAGCAGCGACTGGTGCAGGGCTAGCAGCAATTGGTGCAGGGCTGGCACCGATCGAACTTGGTGCGATTTGCGGGCTCGGGGGAGCACTGACAACCGCCGTCGCAGTAACCGCAGGAACAGTTTCTGCTAGTTTCGCTTGCTTTAGCTGACTGGAAACAGCAGACACATTGACGGCTGCCAAGGTAGCCATTGCGACCAGCCATGAGCCTGCCAGAATAGCGCCTTTGATCGGCGAAGCTTCTAACGGTTCGGCAGCATGAGGCATAAAGGACACAGGTGGCATCGCCTTGTCAGCAACCACACGCTGTTTGCTAGCAGGTAATGGCAGGGGTACCGCGACTGCTGTCTCCGAGTCCGTTGATTGATCCTCTTCGTGGTGTGCGTAGCGAGAGAATAGGAACTCCAAAGCAAAGTTTCGCAGTTCGTAATATTTCGGGTCTTCCATAATCCGCGCCCGGTTGCGGGGACGACTGAAGGGAATGTGTACATCTTCGCCGATGGTCGCTGCCGGCCCGTTGGTCATCATCACGATGCGATCGGCTAAGAACAAAGCTTCATCAATATCGTGAGTGATCATAATGATCGTAATCTTATGATCCTGCCAAATTTTCAGCAATTCTTCCTGCAACTCTTCCCGGGTAATCGGGTCTAGAGCTCCGAAAGGTTCGTCCAAAATCAACAGTTTGGGGCGAGTTGCTAGGGCACGGGCGATCGCCACCCGCTGTTTCATCCCCCCGGACAATTGGCCCGGTCTTTTGTTGCAGGCTTCGGTCAGCCCCACTAATTCCAGATGTTCCTGGACGATCGTATTGTGTTCGTCTGCGGACTTTTCTGCGTAAACAGTTTCAACGCCGAGGTGGATATTTTCAGTAGCCGTCAGCCACGGTAGCAGCGAGTAGTTTTGAAACACCACCATGCGATCGGGGCCCGGTTCAGTAATCCGCGCACCTTCGAGAGCAACTTCTCCACTTGTCGGCCCGTTGAATCCCGCGATCATGTTGAGCAAAGTTGATTTGCCGCAGCCCGAGTGACCGATCAAACAAATAAATTCGCCTTCATTAATAGTCAGGTTTATGCCATCGAGAATGACGAAAGGTTGTTCAGGATTTTTTAGGTTGTCATAGACTTTGGATACATCTTTAATCGTCAAATAACCAGGCTTGTCCGTTTGAATCTTGGTTGCTTTGGGGGTTTTTAGAGTTTGCATATTTTCAGGATTGGGATTTTGATTTGGGGAATTAGACATGACACATTTGGATTGAGAATACAGAATTAGAGATTTAGGAAGCGGGAAATGTGGAGTCTTTCTTCCTGATTAATTGCTCCTGGTTCCCTCTTCCTATTTGCTGGTTATGCTGGCAGTTTGATAGAACACTGACTGCCTATTTGTTCAATTAAGATTTCTTCAATGCGGACATCGCGCTTGATTTTGACTTTTTGAAGATAGTCGATCGGGTCATCTAGATTAAACACAGTACCATCAAATAGCTCGATCGTCCGGCGAGCTCTGGCAATATCCGGCAAACCCAACTCGCGGACTGCTTGACCGAAGACATCAGGCCGCAAAACTCGATCGACCACTTCCACCCAGTTTTTCGGGAACGGAATCAGTCCCCAGCGGGCCATTTGCGCCATCACCCACACCATTTCTAGACGGTCTGGACAATTGGTTTTGTCAACGTAGAACTGGTTGAAATTGTAGAGCATTTCAGGTTCCGCCTCCGTACCGGAGTTGTACGGGTCGAGGAACCCCGGACGGATGTCTTTCGGATCTGCGCCGATGTATTCTTCTCGGCAAATCAATTCTAGGACTTCTTCGCGGTTGCGGCGATCGTCGCAGTAGTCGCAGGCTTCCAAAAGCGCTTTGACGAGGGCGACGTGGGTTTGAGGATATTTCTGAGCCCAATCTTCGGTAACGCCGAGAACTTTTTCGATGTGTCCGGGCAGAATATCGAGAGAACGGGCCATCACAAAACCCGAACCGCCGTTGACAGCGTGGGAGTTCCAAGGATCGCCAGCGCAGTAGCCGTCAATGTTGCTGGCTTTTAAATTCGATACCATCTGCGGGGGCGGAATGACGGTCAAAGCCACGTCAAGGTCGGGGTCAATGCCACCAGCCGCCAGCCAGTAGCGGAACAGCAGATTGTGCATGGAGGCGGAGTGTACCATCCCCAAGGTGTGAACTGTATCGGGAGTATTGGCAATCTCCGCTTTGAAATCCTTTAATGTCCGAATCCCTTTGTCGTACAGGTGTTTCCCGAAAATAATCGAGTTACCGTTGCGGGACAGCGTTAAGGCGGTGTGGATGGGAACAGGGGATTCGCCGTCCAAGCCCAACAGCATGGCGATCGGCATTCCTGCGACCATTTGCGCCGCATCCAGCCGTCCTTGCGTAATGCCTTTGGCAATTTCTTTCCAGCTAGGTTCGCGGCTGAGAGTGACTTCTTCTAAGCCGTGGGCTTTGAAGAATCCTTTTTCTTTGGCTACGACTAAGGGGGCGCAGTCGGTGAGGGGAATAAAGCCGATGTCGAGGTTGATTTTTTCCAAACCGTTGCGGGCGATGACAGGCGGTTGTTGTTTCGCCCGGCGCTGTTTGACCCGCTTTTGCTGGTTGAGGAAGTAAACCATTTCGTTACGTAGCGCGTAATAACTCGGATGGTTGACAACTTCCATGCGCTTCCGGGGGCGGGGAATGTTCACTTCGAGAATTTGGCCGATTTGCGCTTCCGGGCCGTTGGTGAGCATTACGATGCGATCGCTCAGTAGTAAAGCTTCATCCACATCGTGAGTTACCATGACGCTGGTGACTTTGCTTTCCTCGCAAATTTTCATTAACTGTTCTTGCAAACCGCCGCGAGTTAAAGCATCAAGGGCGCCGAAGGGTTCGTCTAGCAGCAGCAATTTCGGGCGAATTGCCAGGGCACGGGCGATCGCAACTCTTTGTTTCATCCCCCCAGAAATTTCGCTGGGGCGTTTATTGGCAGCTTGTCCGAGTCCGACTAATTTAATGTGGTGTTCAATCACCAACTCGCGGTCTTCTTTCGAGTTACCGCTGTAAATTTCATCAACTGCTAGAGCAATATTTTCACGCACCGTCAGCCAAGGTAGCAGCGAGTAATTTTGAAACACCACCATTCTGTCCGGGCCTGGTTCGCGGACTTCGCGCCCTTCTAAAGTAATCCCGCCCTGAGTTGCTTTGTCGAGGCCGGCGATGATGTTTAGCAATGTAGATTTGCCACAGCCCGAGTGTCCGATTAGGGTGATGAATTCTCCCTTTTTAATTTTAAGTTCGATATTTTTGAGAGCGATGTATTGCTCGCCATTGGGCAAGTTAAATACGCGATCGACGTGGTCTACTTCAATTAATATTGACATGGTGCTTTTAGGTTAGTTTGTAATTTAGTAGATGCTAATTATTAATTTGGGCATTGGGCATTGGGCATGGCGCATTGGGCATTGGGCATTGGGCATTGGGCATTGGGCATTGGGCATTGGGCATTGGGCATTGGGCATTGGGCATTGGGCATTGGGCATTGGGCATTGCTATTTGACTGAAAATTAATTTTTAGCTGCTTGTTGATCGCAACGATTACCGATTCCCCATTACCGATTACCGATTACCGATTACCGATTACCGATTCCCCATTACCAATTCCCCATTACCAATTCCCCATTCCCCATTCCCCATTCCCCATTATCAAATTCTATTTTTGTTCTTCAGGAACAACTTTTGATGCGACGAAACCGACAATTCTGTCGAGAATCAAACCGACGATTCCTACATAAAGCACTGCCAGAATTACGGCGCTGAGGCGAGAACTGTTGTAAGCGTCCCAGATAAAGAATCCGATACCGACGCCGCCGACTAACATTTCCGCAGCCACGATCGCCAGCCAAGACAAACCGATACCGATTCTCAAGCCTGTGAAGATGTAAGGAACTGAAGAAGGGAGCAGGATTTTCCAGAAGTATTTTTGATTGGGGAGACGCAACACGCGGGCGACGTTTCTGTAATCTTGGGGTATTTGTTGAACGCCTACTGTGGTGTTAATCAAAATCGGCCAAATTGCTGTGATTAAGATTACGAAAAGCGCTGAAACTTCGTTAGCTTTCATCCCCAGCCCTTCAAAGGGATTGAACTGTTGAAATACTGCAAGGGCGATCGGCAGCCAAGCTAGGGGCGGGATCGTTCTGAATACTTGAAATAGCGGGTCTAAAGCATCAAACATTAAAGAGTTTGTGCCGATTAATATTCCTAAACCGATGCCGAGAACTGCTGCGAGAGTAAAGCCGATCGCTACCCGCTGCAAGCTGGCTGCAAGTTGCCAAAATAAGCCTTTGTCGGTGCCGCCGTTGTCGAAAAACGGATTGACAATCAGCTCCCAGCTTTCTTGAACGGCTTTAATCGGACCTGGCAAGGATGAGGTTGGACTGCTGCAAAGGATTTGCCAAACTACGAGTAGAACTGTGATTGCGACTAGCGGGCGGATGATTTTTCGGCGGTTCTTTTGAACCATATCCAAAACATAGTTTAGTGGATTTTTGCTTTTAGAAACAGCTAAGTTAGTTGCCATTTTTCTGTTTGAAGTATAGTGAATAATCGATTATTTGTAGATACTTTGAATTGAAAACCCTGTCGATTGGAGTGGGTTGAGTTAAAAAACCCAACTCCACTAAACTTAAGAATTTGTTGACAGTTAACTGTTAACTAAGAGGGCGGGCACGGGGGCACCGCCCCTACCACAGGTCAACTGTTTAAGCCTTCTTGATTGCCAGACCCTTCAGATATTCTTCGGGTTTATCCGGGTCAAACTTTACGCCATCAAAGAAGGTTTCGACACCGCGAGAAGTGGTAGCCGGAATTTCGGCGGCGGGAACACCAAGTGCTGTCGCTGCTGCTTTCCAAATATCTTCGCGGTTAACTTTATCAACCGTTGCTTTGATGTCGGTAGTGGCCGGCATATAACCCCAGCGAATATTTTCACTGATGAACCAAGCATCGTGACTCTTGTAGGGATAGGAAGCATTATCTGCCCAGAATTTCATCGCTACGAGACTAGCTGCTTCAACGCGGCCAGTACCATAGTCAATTTGTCCTTTCATGCGACCGACAATATCTGCAAGTGGCACTTTCAACCACTTATCTTGAGAGATGATTTGGCACATCTCATCTTTATTTTCTGGCTTGTCGCACCACTGTTGGGCTTCCAATACTGCCATTGTAATTGCTTTAGTAGCTTTGGGGTTTTTCTCAACCCAATCGGCTCTTAAAGTTAAGGCTTTTTCTGGGTGATCTTTCCAAAGTTCTCCGGTTACTAAGGCGGTATATCCAACTTTTTGAGTAACGAGCTGGGCATTCCAAGGTTCGCCTACACAAAAAGCTTCCATGCTGCCGGATTTCATGTTAGCTACCATTTGGGGTGGCGGTACTGGAATCACGGAAACTTCTGTATCTGGATTGATGCCGCCGGCTGCTAACCAGTAGCGCATCCACAAGTCGTGAGTGCCACCGGGAAAGGTGATAGCAACTTTTTGATTGGCGAGGGCTGCTTTGAGGGCTTTGCTGTCAGTACCTACTTTTAAATCTAGGTATTTCTTGCTGATAGAAATTGCTTGGCCGTTGGTATTTAACCGCGCCACAATGTTCATCGGCACTGGCTGATTCCCTTTGGTAATCGTGCCTAATGTCATCTGGTAAGGCATCGGGGACAGAATGTGGGCGCCGTCAATACCGCCTTTGTCGGAACCGAGTTCTAAGTTATCCCGAGTAACCGGCCAAGATGCTTGTTTGGCAACTTCTACGTCTTTCATGCCGTACTTAGCAAAGAGCCCTTTTTCTTGGGCGATGATTAAGGGTGCTGAGTCGGTAAGGGCGATGAATCCGAGTTTGGCTTTGGTAACTTCGGGGGCGTCGGCTGGGTTGACGTTGACTGCTGGGGCGGCGCTGGGCGATGCGCCGCCGGCTGCGGGGCTTGGACTTGTGCCAGATGTGGTGGAACCGGAACTGCAACCGTGGGCGAGGAGGGTGCCGCCTGCTGTGGCTGCGGCGGTGATGATGAATTTTCTTCTGGAAAGGTTGCTCATTTGTCTTGACTTGTTGGTGTACTTTGAGATGAAATTCTGAGGTTAGGCGTCGATCGACACTTTGCCGATCGCCCGCGCACTGCAAGTTAGAATGAACCCTGATTCTATATCCTTGAGTGCGTCGAGTTCCCCATCGTAGGCAATATCGCCTTCTAGGAGTTTCTGCTTGCAAGTGCCGCAGTTTCCCGATCGACAATCGCTGTCGAGCTCGATTCCGGCTCGATCGGCAACGTCGAGAATGAACTCATCTTCGCTGCAAGCAACTTGTTTGCCCGATCGAGCGAAAATGAGAGTAGATGTCTGAGGTTTCGCTACCGGAACAGTCGTTTCACTGTCGTCAACCGTCAATTGCAGTTGCCGATTCAGCGAAGCCACATCCCCCGGCACTTTGGAAACAGCCCCGAACTTATCAACCAAAAGTTGAATCAGCACAGGTTTGAGGTCTTCGCAAGGGATGCTTTTTTGGACGCAAGTACCCAAATGAGCATCTTTCCCGACAGTCCCTCCCATATAAATGTCAACACCTTCGAGAGTTTTCCCATTTTTGCGAACCTTTGTCCCCATCAAACCAATGTCTGCTACTTGGGGTTGAGCACAGGAATTGGGACAACCCGTCCAGTGAATTCTGACCGGTTTTGCAAGTGACAGTTCGGCTTCGAGTTCCTCAATCATTGCCACTGAGCGACTTTTGGTTTCGATGAGGGCGAAGTTGCAAAACTTCGAGCCGGTGCAGGAAACCAAGGCTCGCATCAGAGGTGCTGGGTCGATCGAGAAACGCTGCAACAGCGGTTCTTTGACAAGCGATTCAATCCGCGAGTCGGGAACGTTAGGAATAATCACGTTTTCTTCGACAGTCAGCCTGAGTTCGCCGCTGCCGTAAACCTCAGCGATTCTGGCCAAATCGAACAAATCCGCTGCTTGCAGGCGCCCGACGGGGACGTGCAACCCTACATAGTTGAACCCTGATTGTTTTTGGGCATAGACGCCGATGTGGTCGCGTTTGTCCCAGATTATTTCATCTTTGAGGGCGGCGACGGGCAAACTGCGGCCTAATTCTTGTTCGACGGCGGCTCGGAATTGTTCCATTCCCAGTTCGTCAATCAGCCACATCAAGCGCGATTTTTGGCGGTTTGCTCTCGGGCCTCGATCGCGAAACACAGTTAAAATGGCTTTGCACAAATCTACAACGTCGCTGGGACTTGCCCAGGCGTTAAGGGGAATTGCAGCGTCGCAGCGTTTGGCAGAGAAGAAACCGCCGACTAAAACGTTAAAGCCGATGTTCCCGTCAGAGTAGGCGGGTACGAAGGCGATGTCGTTGATTTCGGCGTGGACTGAGTTATCGCGGCAGCCTGCGATCGCAATATTAAACTTTCTCGGCAAATTTGAAAACGCGGGATTACCTTCGCCTTTATTGGTAATCATGTCTTGAACTTGGTTCGCCAGTTCCCGCGTATCTATCAGTTCGTCGGCGTCTATGCCCGAGACTGGGGAACCCGTGATGTTGCGAACGTTGTCCATGCCGGACTGAATGCTGGTCATGCCCGCTTCTTTGAGGCGGCGGAAAATGTCGGACACGTCTTCGATCCGAATTCCGCGCAGTTGCAGGTTTTGTCTGGTGGTGATGTCGGCGCTGCCATCGTCCCCGTAGCGCTGTACAATTTCTGCTAAGGTTCTAGTTTGATTGCTAGTAATGATGCCGTTGGGCAAGCGCAGCCGCATCATAAATTTGCCGGGAGTTACTGGCCGAAAGAAGATACCGAGCCATTTGAGGCGGTGCTCGCGATCGGTCTCGTCCATTGCTTCCCAGCCGATTTCGGCGAAGTAGTCGAGTTCAGCTTTTAATGCTAAGCCATCTTTTTCTGCTTTGAGTTTTTCAAATTTGTTCAGGCTGGCTTTCGGTTCTACTGTTTGGGTCATTGGTTTACCCTCGCTGCTGGCTTGTTCCGGGGAGGTATTGACTTGGAGCATAAAGTGTGTGTTTCCTGATAACCTTAGTGAGTGTAGGGATTTAAAACTGTATATTTAGTTACTCGATCGAATTTCTTTTAAGCATGGTTGGTTTTCTGTATAGTACAGCTTTACTGGGCGCTGCCTCGAAAGTCGCCAAACTATGTATAGTTATAGTTGCTACCGATGGTTCGGTCGATCGCTGCTTGTTCTTCGATGCACCTTTGTTATGAACTAATGTAAAGCGCAACACACTAAATATTCGTAGCTATTTTTACAAAATATTAAGTTTTATGAATATTTTGCATAAAATCGATGCGTTTTATACATCGGGCATAGGGCATGGGGCATCGGGCATGGGGCATGGGGCATGGTTGTTTGTTTCCCTCTTCCTTCCATCCGTTACATCCGTTACATCCGTTACATAATCCGTTGCCGAACTTCCTTCTGCTATAAAATTAGTTTTGTGACTGCGATCGCAGACTTACAACATAGCTAGTCACATAATCAGAGCGGTCGCTGTCACATGATTTGGCTCAAAACATCACGTTCTCTGCTATGCCAGCGTCACTCTCGATATTTGGAAAACGAGAGATGATACAAGTATCGAATTCAGGGAACATCTCATGTTTTTAGTTCAACTTATCCCCGGCGCTATCTCCGAAATACTTGCCTCTGTTACCGATACGGGCAGTTTGACTTTAGCCGATCGCTACGGTTTGATGGCCGCTGTTTTGGACGACTCTCTCGACGAGCAAGACAGACATTCGATCAATCGCCTGCTGCGTTCCGTGCTCAAGGGAAGAGTCAAGATAGTCAACGAACTGTCGGCGATGTGTTAAAAGCCTTTAAAAATTCGATCGATTTATGCAGCGCTTCGAGTACATAAATCACCGTCCGACTTAGAAGGAACCGGAATGCACCGGATATATTGCAGGAAGTTTCTTGATTATTCTAAAAACGCGCGATCGCTCCACGCCGTTTAAAATTTTTTATTTTCCAATTCTCGCTTTGTGCGGCACTTCCAGAAAAAGTGCTGATTCGCTGTTTTGACGCTCAGCGAGCCTGTTCGGTCGATCGCTTATAGTACAATACGCTTGGGTTAGTGCTAAAAAAACCGATCGTGCGTAGGTTGGGCGGAGTGGAACAAACCCTCCGTTTCAATCCGCCCAACATTTTCGCTACAATTTTCCTTAACTGAACCGTATTAGGCGATCGCCTGACGAAATCTTTACCAAAACTTTAATAAATTCTGCCGGAATCTGTGATTTACTAAAAATCAAAAATAGTCGATCGACCAGACTTGATACTTTAAAACTGATTTCTCAGGGAGCATTTTATGAATTCCATTGCTAAAAACAGCATCCGCTGGACTTACTCAGCGGCTGTTTTCTGTGTAGTTATCGCACTACAGCAACAAAAAGCTACAGCAGCAACGCTATCTGGCGGCTGGAATTATGCGATCGATTCCTTCACCGACGGCGTGACAGGGGGCCAAGTCGGTGGCGGCGAGTTTGAATTTTACGGTATCGCCGTCAAAGAAACATCAGATACAGCTTTTGTCGCCATCAACTCCAATCTAAATTTAGCAGGATATGCAGACAGCGCCGCTCAAAGAGGCAACATCAACTACGGCGATTTGTTCTTCAATTTTTCCGGTCAAAACTTCAACACAGCTAATGCAAATGGCAACTTATTTGCCGTTCGCTTTGCCGCCGGAAATGACTCAGGCGTGGCGACAACAGGCGTTTACAGCAATGTTATCGCTAAAAGCGTCACCCAACTCAACTCTGGATTTACCAATCTAACTCAATTCAACACTCGCGTTCAATCAGCAGGTGGAACCCCGTCAATGGGCGATTTATCTGCTACAGACCCTTATTTTGAACAAAACGGGCCGATTCTCAACTCTATTGCTGCGGGTACAAAAGTCGGAGAGATAAATTCTTTGACACCAGCAGCTTTGAGCGCCCTCGGTCTTAATTTCGCTCAGTTTAATGCAGTAGGTTCTCAAACAATCGGATTTAGTTTTAATAAATCATCAATGCCTTCAGGCCAATATATTGCTAACTTGTTTGCGGAATGTGCTAATGATGCGATCGCCATTAAAGGCTCTTTTTCACAAGATTCTGCTGAAGCCGTACCGGAACCTTCTACAATCTTCGGTACTTTAGTAGGACTTAGTATTTTAGCAGCAAAACGCAAATTGAAGCGCCAGACTAGCGGTAATTAAAATCAATTCCGGTTGCACTCCTTATGATATAGAGGACACGGCAATGCCGTGTCCCTACCGAAAATAATATTGTAGGGAAACGGCACTGCCGTCTCCTAATTTCTTAATCCTCTAACCTAGATTGAAGTCCGCGACATTAATCAGGCTAGCAGACACCCCATTCAGAGAGGCTAAAATCTGACCATTTGCTGACAAACGGATGAAAGTTGAACTGTTTTCTTGAGTAATTGAGAGTTGCGAGAAAGTGAGATTGTTGGCGAGTATTAGCAAATCTTTGCCATCCTCAAAATCCAAGATAGTATCGATGCCAGAATTCGTAGATAGCAAAAATTTATCATTGCCAGCACCTCCTGACAAAATATCACTTCCCAAACCGCCAGTCAGCAAATCATCACCCTTACCTCCAAACAAAAGGTCAGTGCCATCACCGCCATTCAAACTGTCATCAGCGCCGTCGCCAAACAAAACATCATTACCGCTACCTCCCAGCAATGTATCGTTACCATTGCCACCATAAAGAGTGTCATTTCCAAGACATCCGTCTAGCAAATCATTATCCTGATTTCCGCTTAAGAAATCATTGCCAGCACCTCCGCAGATACTATCATCTCCGAAGTTACCGTAAAGACTATCCTCACCTTGGCTACCAAAGATAATATCATTTCCCGTACCCCCAGATCCGATATCATTGCCTTTACCACCATCTATAAAATCAGCACCTTCATTTCCGAAAAGTGAGTCGTTATCTTCCTTGCCATTGATTGAATCGTTGCCCCGATCGCCGAAAATGACATCTTCACCTTCACCGCCTACAATGATATCATTATTTTTGCCACCAGACAGGATATCATTTCCCTCATCGCCGTCAATAAAATCATTTTGTTTGTTGCCGTACAAAGTATCGTTGTTTTTGCCTCCATATAAGTTGTCATTGCCGAAACCCCCATCGAATATGTTCAGATTTGAACTGCTATAAAAAGCGTCATTATCGGAAGTGCCAAACTGAATTTTACCGCTACCATTACTGGTGATAATATTTTCAGCTTCATTGGCTAAATCCAAATTTGGATACTTAATAGTATTGCAAATGCAATCACTTTCAGTTGAAGTTGGTGTCGGAGTTTCCGATGGTGTCGGTGTTGGTGTGGGGGCGACTGGTGTTGGTGTGGGGGCGACTGGTGTCGGTGTCGGTGTCGGCGTCGGCGCGACTGGTGTCGGAGTTTCCGATGGTGTCGGCGTCGGTGTCGGCGCGACTGGTGTTGGTGTCGGTATCGGCGCAGGCGTCGGTGTGGGCGTGACTGTGTTGGTGTCGGTGTCGGTGTCGGTGCTACTGGTGTCGGTGTCGGCGCAGGCGTCGGCGTTGGCGCGACTGGTGTCGGTGCAGGCGTCGGCGTTGGCGCGACTGGTGTCGGTGCAGGCGTCGGCGTTGGCGCTACTGGTGTCGGTGTCGGCGCAGGCGTCGGCGTGGGCGTGACTGGTGTCGGTGTCGGCGCAGGCGTCGGCGTAGTGTAATTAAGAATAGTTGTGGTAGCGGTATCAGTGGTAATTATTGGTTTTACCGCTGCGATGCCTGTGGGATCGGATAGGGTGACGGTAATAGTTTCATCCGGTTCAACCGTGGTGTCACCTAACACATCCAGAGTGATGGTTTTTGATGTTTCACCTGTCGCAAAATTAATCGTGCCAGTAGCGGTTCTTGCGCCAGAAGTGCCGCCGATATTGTTATAATCGCTGCCGTTGGTAGCTGTTCCTCCTATTGCATATTTGACGCTACTTGCCCCGTTAGTGACGTTCCTGCGAGTCGCAGTGAAAGTTATAGGATTTTTGCTGCCAGTATTCCCTTCATCAAGGGTGACAGCATTAGTGGCAATGGCATAAGCAACAGAAACCTGATCTGAAATAGTTAGAGTTGTTTTTTTCGTAAATCCGGCAATGCCACTGGTGATTGTACCCAAGTTGAAAATTACAGTTTCGGGGTCTTCAGAGATACTGTCAGCCTTGATAGTAACTGCAATATTTTTGGTGAGTGCATCATCTGTTGAACCTGCGGGGAATGTAATCGAAGTAGGGGAAAAGGTGTAGTCTGAATTTGGGGTGGCAGTGCTACTGGGGTCGAGGAGAATTGGCACAACTACATCGTTTAAGGGAGTGCCGCCGGTGATTTTGACGGGAATATTAACTATTGTGTCTGTTGTTCCTTCCACGCCGCTGTAAGTTGCTGCACCGAAATTAACTGTATTCGATGTACTCAGCAGAACCGAGACAGTTGTATTTCTAGCCGTAACTATATCCACTTTGCCGTCAGCATTAAAATCTCTCGCAGCCGAAAAAGCATAAGAACCATCAATGAAATCGACACGCGGGAGCGTAAAGTCGCTGAGAGTACCAAATTTACCCGTACCATCTCCTGGCAAGACTGAAAGTTTCCCACTACTGGTGTAGTTAGTCGTGGCTAAATCAAGTTTGCCATCGCCACTAAAATCCCCTGCAACCACAGATTCTGATCTTCTGATACTAAAGTTGTTAGCAGTATCAAAATTACCCGTACCATCTCCCAAGAAGACAGAGACAGATTGATTCGTGGCGTTATTGGCCGCGATATCGAGTTTGCCGTCGCCATTGAAGTCGCCTGTGACGACAATGCGAAACTCAGTTCCGGGGGCAGTAAGGTTAACGGGGGAGTTAAAATTGCCCTTACCATCTCCTAAGAAAACGGAGATGTTATCAGTCCCTGAATAGTTCGACGTGACTAAATCAAGTTTGCCGTCGCCATTAAAGTCGGCTTTGTCAATAGTAAACTTGCGTGTTTGTGTATTAATCTTAACGGCAGTGCCAAAGCTACCAGCACCATCTCCCAAAAATATTGAAATGAAGTTATCGAGATCAGGGGTTGTGGCTAAATCTAACTTGCCATCTCCATTAAAGTCACCGGCTACGATCGAGTCATGATCTATATTTTCACCGAAGTTGGTAGGATCGCCAAAACTGCCAGTACCTGTCCCCAGCCGGATGGAAACAAATTTGCCGTTACCTTGGAAGAAACTATCACTACTATTCGCTACAGCTAAATCGAGTTTTTTGTCTCCATTAAAGTCGCCCACTGCAACATCAGAGGGATTCTCCTTACCTGCTGGCTTAAGTAAGCTGATAGGAGTACCAAAGCTGCCCGTAGTTCCCGTCCCCAACAATATGGAAATATCTCTTGGTAAGAAACGCTCGAGCGTACCTCCCACCACTAAGTCAAGGAAACCGTCACCATTAAAATCGCCTGTATCAAGGTCTTCAGCATTTGGTACAGTATAGTTCCTAGCTTCACTCAAGGTGGAGAGGACGTGGCTGTATGCTGCTAGAACTTCGGGCCGAAATGCTAAAGGTGCTGCTATTTTCCCGGTTGTGACTTCGAGTTCCCAATCCCCACCTTTTGCTACACTTCCGGTGAGGTTTTTGGAGGCGGCAACGTTGGTATTTGTGAGTTGGGCGATGCGTTGGATGAAGGTGAAGGATCTCAATGCGACATTGCAACCATAGATCAGAATGTCCGCACCCAGAGTTAAAGCACTCCGCCACTGTTGCAATTGCGTGGCATAAGTTTCCAGATTGTCAGCACACAACCTGGTTTTGCCCAGTTGCAAGCTGCCGGGAACCCCGTGAGAAACGATGTGAATGCTATCTATATTGCTGCGAAAAGCTAAAATTTCAGTAATTTGGTCGATCGCATCCCGATCGCCATCTACAATTACTACTTCCGTACCCGGCATTACTCCGGCAATTAAACTTTGATGATCTGTAACTTGGCGATCGATAAAGGCGATCGCATTTCCTGAAGTTTGAGTATTTAAGTTTGGCATTACGTTACCTATTCCTGGTTTAATAAAAAGTGAAAGTTTATGAGCTCAACCATAACAGTTGATTACATAAAAGTCTGTAAAGATTTAGTGAAGATCGATAAATAGTTCCTCGATCGACCTTGGGAGTGCCAAGAGTGCCTCCCCGCCGCCCATGAGGGCAACCACGGGGGATTGCCCTACAAAGAATGGGGGGATATGCAAATCGGGTCGATCGCACTTTCTACCGTATTTTTATTAAATCAGATGACTATTTGAGAACTTGAGTGAGTTCTCATCGACTTCTCATCGACTTTTCAACTGTCGCAATCCCGGTTCAACCGAAATAATATAGAGGAGACGGCAGTGCCGTGTCCCTACAAATGGGAAAATTAATATCATATGTAGGGACACAACACTGTTGTGTCCTAATTTCTGCGCCAGTTAATATGGCGTAGGGACACGGCACTGCCGTCTCCTAATTTCGGCTACTAATAATTCCGATGCAACCGAAAACGATATCAAAAGTTTAACGCGAGATAAAATGCGCCCAAACATTCCCATCGGGCCCAGCAACTTGATCGATATAACCGTAGGGATACATCAACTTTCTCCCCTCAGTATCGCTGTAGCCAGTGAGTGCATCTCCCCAAGGATCTTGCACGATATAACCCTCAGAATTGTAACCAATTAAGGTGATAATGTGGCCGGCCGCCGTAAAATCTCCCGCTAAAACTATTGGCCGCCGATTCAGCAATTCCGATCGCACATCAGCCCATTTCCGAGTCGTACTAAAACTGGTTTTGAAGCCGTAAGCCTGAATCAGCGCCGAAAGCACGTTGTGATCCGTCTGCGAACCCGGGCCCGCATAATCGAAACACCACTGCAATAACTCATCCTCCAACTGTCCGCCCCACTTAGAACGAACGCCATAGTAATAAAATATCATTGCGATCGCAGTTACGTTGCAAGTAGACCAGTCAAAACGCGGATTGTCCCGCTGTGAAAAATACGGCACGTTCAATTCCACATTGTTCGGAACCGGATCGAAAATTTTATCTCCCCGCTTGAACTGTATAAAATTAGGAAAAACAAAACCTGTATTGCCAAAATTAGGCAGTTCTTCAGTCAGAGAAATTTTCAAATGATCGCCTTCGGTACCGTAGCTTTCTAGGCCATAAACTCGACCTAAAGGCAGCGTGGCTCTCTCAGTAGCTGTTAGTTTTGCAGCATCTACAGGCCGTTTT
>JANMLZ010000215.1:0-21444 GCA_031372825.1 Cyanobacteria bacterium OTE_58_metabat_593
CTTGATTAATTGAGCGTTATCTGCCACTGGAATACTTTGAGCTTGTGTAAAATTATATCCGTTGAAAGGCAGAGCTAAAGCTGATTTTCCAGTGATAAACCGGGTTAATGCGCTACCCTTTTTATCCACGGCATTCATAATTCCAATGGCATCGACTTTGTAGCCGCCGTCGGGGAGCTGATAAACCTGAAGCCCAATTGTACCTAAAAGGATGGTGGCGGAAATAGCTTTGACTGTCATTTGTTAGTTGATAGTAGTTCTAAGTGCGAGAAAAGTGTAGATGCCACATAGAGTGGTTCTTTAATAGAAGTGAGGAATCTGAATCTCACTCTCTTTCTTCTAACTGAAAACCAATGGGTTTTTTTGGTTCTGCCGGATACTGTCGAAGTAACTTCATCAAGAGAATGCTAATTTGATTGACGTGTTGGATTAACTCCACGGGTTGCCCCTCTTGAGTGCGGCCGATAAAAGATATTAGAGAAGGGTCGCAGTACCTCATGTCTTCGAGAGAAAACACAACTGTTTGACCAAAATTAACGAGCCTAACCCCAACTTCATACTCGTTGTCCAACTTCGAGTCAAAATCAACAATCCAATTCGCGAGGTGTTCGTAAAACTGGCTGGCACAATTAGCCTGTGATAATGCTACCAATTTTTGGATTTCTACACTAGAACTCTGTGTGTTATAAAGCCCCATATATTTCCTCTACTGTCACCACAATTATAAGTCAACCCACACTAGGATGTTGACTAATCAATCAATTATACCTTCGGTGAAAGAATTCGTTAGCGGACTACCGAACCCAGCAAGTACGGTTTTCTGCACTGCGGCGTTGCATACTTCAAGCGATCGCTAGTTTGTCGTCGCGCTGAATGCTATAGTTTTGGGGAGCGCCTCAATTTACCCATGTGTATTTTGCAAGATTGTGGCAATATGCTATACAAAACTGAAAATAGTTGCTAACATTGTTAAAAAGCGTTGAGTATCTCCGGCAACCGTTATTATCGGAGCCAGAATCCTGCCCGCGCTCTAGGACAAACTTTCCGAATACGTTAATCGGGTGGGTGCAACTAAGTCCGAGATTTTAACAGAGGCGCTAGTTCAGTATTTAGGTGCAATAGAATATTTACCATTGAGCCAGCAAATAATGGACTTGGATCAGCGGATTGCCACGTTAAAAATCAGGGTGTACGGCTAGTTCAGCATTTTCAAATAGGAGTCAATCAGTGAATAACCCAACAGGTTTAATCGCTATTTCTGCTGGCTGCGATAATGCCAATCGGATTGGTGATGTTATTTTTGTTCACGGATTAGGCGGCGATGCAAGAGGGACGTGGCATCCACACGGAAAAAGCAACCATAACGACTTCTGGCTAGCTTGGTTGGGAGAAGAAGTACCCGATGACTGAATAGTATTAGCAGCAGTCTTCAAAATTCAAATAAATAACAAACATAAGCAACTGAGATTAAGTGAGAATTATGGAAACAATAACAGCCGCTACGATCGCTACCCTGCTCTTGACAAAAACGATCGAGAAACTGGGAGAACAGGTCGGCGAGAAGTTGCCGGAGTTGGGAGAAGCGGTTTGGGAACGGGTGGGGAATCTCAAACAAAAATTGTGGCACAACGATCCCGATACTGCTAAGGCCATCGAGCGGGTAACTTACCAGCCCTACTTGGTAGAACAACAGCCGCAAGATTACGGTCTGGAAGTGCTTGCGGGGAAAATCGAGTTAGCGGCAAAAGACCCTGAAATGGCTCAAATCATCGAAGCACTGGCAGCAGAAGTCATGCCGCAACTGCCATCAAAGATAGTAAATAAGTCGCCAAGTACAACCACCGCAACCGCCGGTCACAATAGCATCGCTGGCGCTGCCAGCGATTTTACAGCCCGAGACAGCAGTACCGTCAATATCGGTTCGAGCATCACAAACAATTAATACTTATTTGAAGTGAAACTTCACACGGTTGGGGAATTTAACCGCACCCACGCAACAAAGTATTTTCAGCGGTTTCATTTCAAACAGGCATCAGGGTTTGTATCTACCAAAAATACTGAATTCAGCGAATTTATAGGATAACTATCCAATATTTTGATTCATTGGGAGATGCTATATGCCTCAGAAACCACCTTCAGAAGATACGTCCTATCCCGAATCCAATAAACCGGATGACAAGCTGTTACCAAAAACAGAAGCTAAAGCCGGTGATAACAGCAATGTTGGTGCGGCCAGCGGCTTTACAGCCCGAGACAGCAGTACCGTCAATATCGGTTCGACTATCAACAATATACTTTCTAAGAAAGATTGCCAATTCTTTCGGTTAAAAGATACAGATTTAAAGAACTTTGATTTGCCGTATTTCCCCACCCTACTTCAAATAGATGGGATTCTCAATAAATTAACAACACACCAAATTTTGCTGTTGGGCGGAACCCATGAAGACAAGCAAGAGATAGCCGTTCATCTTGCAGTAAAACTGAAACGCCATATTGAATCTCAAAGTTCGGTTCCGAACAGCATCTCTATTTGGAAATGGAATTCGGTTTCGGACAGCAGGGGTATCCTGCCAGAAATACGAGGAGAAGAAGACGAACGTACCGAAAAATCGATAAGGATAATTCTCTTGCCAGACCTGAAGCCTGACTATATTGGCTTTGATATAGATCGAATCAAGCAAGCCATTCCAAACAGTTATTGCTACGTCATTGCCGACACAGATAAACCGCTCGCAGATTGGACAATGGCACAGCAGCAGCAACACAATTGTTGGTGGGATACAGCGAACGTTTCCTACGAACCGAACAGTTTAGGGGAAGCGACTGTTCAAAGACTTGCCGAAGCTGAAATCAACTTGGATTCTACTGTTGAAAGTTACTTGCGGCAACAAATCATTCAATTAAGTACAGTTGCTAGAGTTAAGGATTTCATCCAGTGGCTTCGGAACGAAGAACAGCTTTTGAATCAGGAGCTTTTGAATCAAGGATCTGCCGAACGAAAACAGCCTTTGAGTCAAAATGCTGTAGGCAAAGCGCTCTCCCAGGCGCAGCAAGACAGGAGCGCGACCCTCGAACGTTGGTTTCGTCAGTTAAATCTGCGGCAACAGCTCGTAGTTATTGGGGTGACACTATTCAAGAATCTCTTTTCAAATCAGTTTTTTGTAGGATTGGAAAGAGTTGTAGAACAAACTTGGCAAAAAAGAGAATCATCTTTACGTTCGCTAGATTACACAGACCTAACAATGTTAGGAAATTACTGCGAGTTCGTCCCAGGTTCTTACCGAGATTCTTCGAGTTTTTTCACTCATGTCGATGCAGGACGACAAGCCACAGAATTTGAATTTTCTCAACTCAAACTCAGGCGAACTGAAGAAGCTCGGCTTTTATTTTTAGTGGCTTGGAAAACCCACCAACGGCACATCATTAGCGCGCTAAAAGAAATGGCGCAAATGGTTGAAGATTCTGTAGGGAGAGTTTATCAAACTTCTTCCGAATGGGAGTTATTTGGCGATGAATTTCAGTCCCAGCAACTGCGCGATGCGATCGGACAAACATTAAGTGAAATTGGTTTAATATCTTTGAGCGCGACCAATGCCGTTCAAAATATACTGCTATCGCTAGCAACAAATGACTCAATCGAGGTGCGAGATGTTGCGGCCAAAGCGATCGCGAGTTGGTATCCAGATAACTCCAAGCAGTTCTATGAAACCTTGCAGCGTCTCTACAGTGTTGCTGTTGGAAAGCATCTCAATTCTGCCAACCTAGCTGGCTCTATTGGCGCAACAGTTGCCATGACTGTCAGTTATGCTGCCCTATCTGACTCACCCAATCATCTGTCCCAAGAATTGAAGAACTGGCTGAATGAGTTATCTGAAACTAAAAGTTTCGCAGTCAGAGCGCATCTGGGGTATCACACTTTAGCATTTGTCGTACCCCGACATTTATACCAATTAAAATACTTTATTAAAGGGCTAGCAGAGAAATATGGTGGACTGAGCGAAGATGAGGGCTTAGGAGAAGCCATCGCTCTGAGTCTAAATCTCGCATATAAAGATAGTCCCGAAGAAGTAGGGATGCTGGTTCAATCTTGGTTAGATGAGTGCAAACAGCATATCTCGCAGGAATTCAAGGTTCAAGAACGCGACCGCCTGACCCAAACAGTAGCACTTACTTGCGGAGCAATTGAATGCAATAGCAATGCGGGTCCGATTTCGCCGGAAAATGCGTTGGATAAACTCAACACTCTTCTGACTCGAAAACAGCATTCTAAGGTTAGGATTGCGATTATCAAAGCTATTTGCGATCGCGCCAATAAAGATTTTTCGTCAATTGAATCTCAAATGAATGAGAGCTTAGTAGCTGCGTTCGCAAAAGTAGTAGCTAAGTTTACCAACAAGGAGCGATATCGACTTGTAGGAGTGCTTACTAAAATTTACCTCGAACAACGAGAATCCCTTCAGAACGGTCAAGACTTCTACCTAGTGGGTCAGCATAAGTATCCTATCTGGCTCGAAGAGGAGCGCCCTCTAACAGTGCTTGAGAAAACTTTATTTTCCTGGCTCGGCAATCAAAAGCTGCCCGTTGCCGAACAATTAGCCACTCTCACCTTTTTTAATTTTGCCAAAGAGTTTGAAATGGGTGAAGCAAAGTTTGTGAAAAACTTGCTATCTCAAAATAACTTACTCAATTCCGAACAAGACTTACCAGACAAGCTTATACCTGACAATCCAGAGACGGGACTCAGCGGGTTGTGGGCGTGGTTAGCGCTCTTTCCCACTGTATTTCCCGAAATGCTTAGAGATCGCATTTGGACGCCTGACATTGTTAAACAATACCAACCCGTACTCCGCAATATTTTGCCTCAAGCTCTTATTCTGACTAGGACTAATAATGAAGTAGTTGAATTCCTTGTGAACAAATGGAAACAATCAAAGACCCAGAAAAATCTGGGACAGGCGACGGATGCTCCAGAATTAACAAAGCTGGCAAACTTCTTAAGTCCTAGCTTGTGGTTAGCTAAAAACCCTTGGGCATTTTTTCTTAGTGTTGGTGTTGTTACATGGATAGGTTACAGCGCTTTGGGAGTAGCAATAAACGGCATTCGGGAAAGTATCGATATACTGAGCAGTACATCTCCAGAACGGAACTCTTCATCAGTTAGTCCGCCACCTTCAAACTCCACCCAAACGCCTAATACATATACACCCTCAGCTAATCAATTTGACTCAGAAAAATTTCCTAAAGAAGTTTGTGGCGATCCAAAGCCTACAAATCCGCAGGATTATCCAGTTAGCTTTTATCCCGTGTTTATTGACAACAATGACACTAATCTCAGACAAATTCGTGCTGAGTTCTGTGCAGATGCTCGTCCTGTTTTTCGAGAAAAGATGAACAAAACCTCCATCCAAGTTGCTTCTTTTACATCTTCACAACGGGCTGAAGAATTCAGAGCTTTTCTAGCTTCGCGTTTTGGCAACTCTGAGGTTGGCGAACCGCGGATAGTTTCAACACCTTGATGATGGTTTGTTGAATTGATATCGTTTCTTCAAATTTACCCGTACACAGTTAAGCCATCGCAGGCTGTCCGCATCAAAAACCTTCTGTTTTATGTCCTTCCTGAAGGATGTATTTATGGCGAAATGATTCTTGCCACAAGATCGCTCTTTTGAGAGCGGAGTTTTAGGCGAAGGCGATCGCAACTATCAATTTCGGTTGAAACTGAGATCTTGCATCATTTTCAATAAGCTATTTAGGAACGGCTAGAAGCCCATTCCACAAGAACATTGAATTTTTGTGGAACAGGCATCTTGCCTGTTAAGCGAGAATGGTGCAAGATGTGAGTTGAAATCAACTGCTGCGATCGCCGGCTCGAAACTAGAACTTAGATCCGCTGCTACTGTAGCAAACTATCCAACAGAGTTCTACCAATTTAATGAACGTGGTGGCGAAAGCTGTTGATGTTTTTGACCGGGGGCAGGTATGTACAGGCCGATGTAAGCTCCAACTACAACTTTAGTCAAGTCCCCAAACATCGGTCGGGTACTGGGGTCGATGACGGCCAGCACCAGGGAACCGAGAACCAATAGCAAAACGACAGCTCCCAGGATGCGGGCTTGCGAGAAAGGGTTTATCATGGTCGTCTAAGTTAAATTACACAACACCCAAAGTGTTTCCGCTCTGGGTGTTTCTCTTTATAACAAGAAACTCGAATGTTGCGAGGAAAAATCATAAAACTTACGCAGGCACACTACATATAGTGTCCATAACTACGATCGCACCCCGCTTGAGTATTAGGGCGATCACCGCCGATATGTTGGATGATTTAGTCAACTGTAAAAAGCTAGCTTTTGCCAAAGTCTTGATGGAAAATCGAAGAATTTCATCGCGAGCTTAAACAGTGAACAGGTATAGAAGCCTGTCAATGTCGCAAAGCATTTCCTTCGCGCACGCGCGTCGCAGCATCGCTGCTGGCTGTGTCAAAGTAAATATGTGCGTGAAAACCAACAATTTCGATGGCGTCTTCTTTCATCATTTTCAGTGGGGTATTGAGCCGACATCTGCACAAAACGGCTGTTAACTGAGCGGGTAACGAGAGTGAACGCCGCCCGAAGAGGTGTGGGTTGTGTGCGTTACCGCTCCGCAGCTATTTACTTTACTCTACATACTTCAGTGCTGTTTTATAAGAAGAATCATTAGTCAGTTTAGGCAAAATCTGTTTGGGGAAACTTATGATAATGTCTAAGGCTTTATTGATGTGAACATTAGTTGTTTTTGTCTTTAACTTTTTGGCTAGTTCCCTCATACGCTCGTCAGCTTTAGAAGTATCTAAATCATAAGTGAACTCGCTCTCACTAAAAAGTTTCAAAAAGTCTTGAATTTCGTTTACTTTGAATGTTTCAATAAAATATTCGTAATAGGGCAAAGCATTTTCATCAATGCCTCTTTTATAACCTTGCCCATTACCGCAGTAGCAAATACAAACAACTTTCACAAACAACTTTCTGACAGATATTGGTACACCTGTTCTTGGAAGTGAATCCATTATGGATTTGGCATGAGCAGACTCATTGTAAAAATTATTCCAATCAAAATGGACAGTTTTTAAATTTTGCAGTTTCTCCATAAGTTCTGCTGCCAAGCTATCTTCATCTCGATATCGAAGACCGTCAACTAATTCTAAAATCTTTTGAGTTGCATTTCTTCTATCCGTATCTCCGTTTTTCCGATACCAACCAAACTTAGAACCTATCTGATACTTAGTATCTTCTAATGCACATTGCCAAACATGAGTAATTAGTTTTTCTATGTTGGTTTTGACGTGTTGTTCCTGTTTGGGGTCGCAATAAATACCAAATATCGACAAAAGGAAATCATCTATTCTTTCTTGAGGTTGGTTAGAAATATCCTTACCTATAACAGCAAAGTCCTCATCTGGTATTCTGTTTTTCCTAACGTTTTCCAGAAGTTGTTTGATTCTGATCACAGAATGGTTAGGCCGAGCAGTTATTGCATACTTGAGACAAGTTTCTAGCAGAGAGAGCATTTCTATACCAGAGATGTCATTTTCATTGGGATGAGCAGAACTTGCATGATTTCTCAGATAGTTAACCTGGCGCAACCTTTCAAAATTAACATCATTGAGTAAGCCTATTCTTCTACAGATTTCCAAAAGATCGTGTGCTGATATTGCTTCAATATCTTCTGATGAATGCAGGTTCTTATATTTCGGAGATATACTTTCTGCTACATTGTAAAAATATTGGAGGTCGAAACTAACTATTAATCTTCCTAAAGCTTTGATAGTCTCGTCCCATAAAAATGTAAGCGCACCATCAAATAAACCAACTGTAATTGCCACTGTAAACTTAGACAAATAATCGGCTTTAGTTCGCTCTTCTATTGGGAGAATTTCCAGAGTGCTTTCTAAAGCGTATATTACTTTTCTCCGTTCTTGAATAGGTGAAAGGATATTCTCCGTGGGTAAGCCAATATGTTGAAGAAGATCGGCAAGAGGCTGACTGAATGCACCTATTGAAGTTTCAATCTGAGATGCTGTATTTCCAGATGGTATGAGTACAATTTCAGAATTATTTTCTTTAGACATCATTTTCTCTCACTTGATGTGTATTTTTTTCAGGCGTAATAATTTGTTTGAAACTGGGGGGTCTCCGGGTGCGCCGTTTCCTAAATGTGTAATGCAGCACTCGCACGAGCGCGTCATCAATAGCCGCTTCACTCTAATTCTACCGCCGATGAACTCAACCGTCCGGCTACAAGGAAAGGAAGTTCGAGATTGCCCTAGAAATGTTTGTTGGGGTATGGCGATCGCGCTTTCTCACTATCTGCTGAGCACATTTAACTCAGTCTCGCACAGCACTTTTAGTTCCATTGAGTGCAAATCGCCCAACACAGCCTTGACATCGGGAAACACAAAATATTCCGTCAGCGTGCCGATGCGGTAATTAAACGCTTTGTACCGGTGTTTGAAGTACAGTTCCACATTCCCCCGGTGTTCCCACAATCCCAGCAAGTTAACGACGACATCCGAGTAATGCGCCTTCACATCCCGCTGCACCTCGGCGATTCTCTCTTCAATCTGACGTGTCGTAACGCCAATTTTATAGAAGCAGTTCCCCTCCGCTTTGACCTCAAGGAAATAGAGCGAGTTCACCAAAATCCGACGAAGCTGCGCTCGATAAATCAGCAAATCAGCCCGCCGTTCTTCCAAGCAAGATAACCCCGCAGATAAAGCAATCTCTACAGAGCCTTCCAACTTAACTAACTCCGATAGCAGCAAGGGTTCTTGGACTTGGTTGAACAGCGCCAGGGGAAGCGCCCCCACTGGGATTTTACCGAGATGTGTGAACTGATAAATCCGTAGGAACGGGGCGTAGCCATCGCCCGACGACTCCAACAATCCTTTGAGTTCCCACCGAAAGCTTACCAAGTCTTTTGGAATGGCGTAATTTTGTGCGCCGTACTCTTTCCACAGCACTTTCAACTGTTCCAATTCTTCACCCTTTAACTGAATGTTGAAGTTGTCGTAAAGTGGCAGCGATGGAAAAGCTTTGGTCTTAATCCGCTGACTGACGAATTTGCAAGTTTCCCCGGTGTGGGCGAAGTGGTGTTCTTTCACCGCACCCTTTTTTGCTGTCAGTCCACCGCCGCAGTAAAGACAAGCGAGGTTAGTTTTTCCGCGCCCAACTTCATCAATGCCCGCCAGTTCACCGCTGGGAGCAACGCCGTATTTTAGCCACATCTATAAATAATTCTCCTAAAAGCAGGTTTCGCAGATGCACCCGCTCCACCTGATTCAGGATTCTAACAAATAAGAGAGTTGAGAGCTTCTGGCGGGCGGATTGAGAGAGCGTCACCAATCTGGGAGTTCTTCAGCCGAGGAGTCTGTTTGGGCTTGTGACAGTTGATGAGGGGGCAACGGATTTTCTGGAGTCGGGGGAGTTGAATCAGGATCAAAGGATTTCCTAACGTAGGGCTAGGTCAGTTGGCTACAAATTTCTCAACAAAACTTTAGTCCCGTTGGGGAGCGTCCAATTTTCTGGAGGCATCTGTACTTCCAAGCTGGTCAAGTTCATCGCGATTATACCAGTCTACTAGGGTTGACATACTTGTAGACTGGTATATACTAACTAAAGCGATCGGTACGTTACAACTTTCTAATTTTTTCATAATAATTTTTATTTGCGCCCAAAGATTCCTTTGGTTGATATGTACGATGAAAATCTTTACCCCTGCTGCTATCATAATATTAGTTGTATTAATTGAATTTTATTTTGACATAACAAATGGTAATAATATAGGTTTAAAACTTTACATTCTCTGTGGTTATATTGTTTTAGGAGGTTCCAGTAAATACATTGATGAAGCCTATGATGAATCGATTTTTGATAAAAGAATTGCATTATTTCTAGCTGCTATATCTATGTTTTTACTTGTTTCTTTAGTTTTGATAGATTACATTTCTGGAATTATTTTCATAGCTGTAGCGGTAGGATTATTAGCAGCGGGTAAGATAGACAACTTAATTTTCAGGCTTTTAACAGTGTCCATCCTTATTTCTGCTTTGTTGAGACTATTATTTTATCCCTTTGCAATCGACTTCTCATCACTATCTACTTGGTTGTTTGTTTTTATTGTCATAGCACTTGCATCTTTTGTAGATGAATGGTTGAATGATTTTAGCGACCGCAATAAAAAGTCTTTGCATTTTGTATTAAAAGTGATTTTTCACAATCGACTTGTTACCAAAATAACTATCTTATTATTTTGTGTTTTAGGGCATAAACCTAATTTATATTTTTATGCTTTTTTGGGATTTGATGCAGCCTATTCACTGATAGATAACTTGGCAGATAAAGTCAAACAGAAAATTCTCAGAGCCAAACAAAATGCTCTCTATCTGCCCAGGTAAAATTTAAAACCGTTAACTAATCCAGGAAACAAGTAAAATAGAAAAAATTATTGAGGAACAAAAATGTCAATCCCCAAAACAAGTAATTCGGTTAGCTGGATTTATTTAATGCTTGCCGTCATTTTAGAAGCAGCCGGTACTATTTACATGAAATTCTCAGATGGTTTCACAAAAATGGTTCCATCGATTTTAATGCTAATTTTTTATGGGATCAGTTTTCTATTTTTAAACTTAGCCATTAAAAAATTGGACGTAAGCACAGCCTATGCAATTTTTTCCGGATTGGGAATTGCTCTTGTCGCGATTGGAGGCATTTTCTTTTTTAAAGATCCGATCACAATTTTCAAAGTTACGGCTATTTTCCTCATCGTTATGGGTGTGATTATTTTGAATTTTACAGGTATATCTCATTAATTGGATTCTTTAACCCACATTCCGCACCCCCAACTGGGTGAGAGCTTCTGGTGGGCGGGGGAGAGCGATTGTCATTCGATTTGGGATACGTGACTTTCATCCTGCCATCCAAAATCCAACATCCAAAATTGCTCATCACCAATCGGGGATTTCTTCAGGTGCGTCGGATTCGGCTTGTGACAGTTGCTTTTGAGGTAACGGTGCAGCTAGCCTTTCATCCTGTACGTGGGGAAAAGATGCTTTCCCGGTGTAGGAAAGCATGGAAAGACTCGCGATCGCACCCCTGACTTGATCCGGCTTGACTTCTAAGTATTTCTGCAATTGGTCTAGGTTACTGTGGCCGCTGATTTCTTGAATAATCCGCAGCGGAATCCCCGCATTGCTCATCTGGGTGAGGGCAGTTCTCCTGAAGCTGTGGGTGGATGCTCCCTCGATGCCGGCGCGATCGAACGCTTCTCTCAGAATTCTGTCGGCTGAATCTGATTGCAGGTGCTTCCAGTGGTGGCAGCGGTGGCGGCCTGGGAATAAATAAGTCTGACCCGCGTGGGGTTTCCAAGACAAGAGGAGCGATCGCAAATCCTCGATCACCGGAATCGTCCTGGTTTGGAGTTTTCCCTTGGTGTTGGCTTTGCGGAAGTTAATCGTAGAGCGGACTGTACCCGTGTTCGTGTAGATATCCTTGACCATCAGGGAACAAGCTTCGGCAATCCGGCAGGCGGTGTAGAGGCAAACTCCAAAGAGGGCGCGATCGCGTGAGGTCTGCAAACCTTCGTTAAACAACAGTTCGATTTCTGCTTGCGTGAGGATTTTCGCCTGCCCATGTCCCTCTATTTTCATTTTGGTGTATACCCGACCTGACAAAGCAAAAGTTTGCCGCAAATACTGCATTACTGCATCGGTTTGGGGTATTTCTTAACGCGGCGGTTGGGGGCGATCGTCATAAATTAGCCCAAGTGCAGCTAACGCGGTAAAGATACACTCATTCACATCGATCGGAGCAACTAGCTTAACAAAAATATTAGGATTAATGATACTAAATGGGTCGATACACTTCAAAAACTGGCTTACAACCTGCTGTTACTGTTGTATGTCCAAATTGTTCTCAAAACTCAACTCAATCATGTACTAGCATAACGTTTTTATACCCTGCGATAACGGAATCTCCAAAACAAACTCAGCTCCCTGCCTTAGTGCTGATGAAATGCAGGTTAGCGAACCGCCGTGTTTTTGTACGATAATTGAGTGCGAAACAGACAAGCCCAGACCAGTCCCCGAACCTACAGGCTTAGTTGTAAAGAAGGGATCGAATACCCGAACGCGGACTGATTCACTCATTCCAAGTCCGTTGTCCGCAATTGAGACGATCGCGCTAGTATCCTTTACCTCCGTGCGAATCCGAATCGTTGGCGTTGGACACTGCTGGTTATCCAACTGTACTAGCGCATCGATCGCATTCCCTAGAATATTCATAAACACCTGATTGAGTTCTCCAGCAAAACACTCGACTAAAGGCAGGTTCCCATATTCTTTAACAACTTGAATTTCTCTGCCCGCAATGCCGAAGAGCTCGCCGCTATCCTCCCCATCCCCCGGTGGTTCCGCAGGGTGCAGGCGGTGCTGCAAAATCAGCAGCGTACTTTCAATCCCTTCGTGAATGTTAACCCGCTTCATCTCGCTCTCAGAAAGACGCGAAAAATTCCGCAAGCCGATCACAATATTGCGGATGCGCTCGGCTCCAACATTCATCGACTTCAGAATTTGCGCCAAGTCTTCTTTAAGGAAATCAAGTTCAATTTCCTCTGTGACTGCTGCCAAATCTGGAGTAATATTGGGGTAGGTTTGCTGGTAGGTATCGATCAGTTTCAGCAAATTTTGCATATATTGAGTGGCGTAAGTAAGATTACCGTAAATGAAATTAATCGGATTATTAATTTCGTGAGCAATTCCTGCAACTAACTGTCCCAGACTCGACATTTTTTCAGTGTGAATCATTTGAGATTGAGTTTGTTGTAACTCTCGCAGAGCAATTTCTAGCTGAATTGCTTGTTCTTTCAACTGCATTTCTGACTGCCTCAAAGCTGATTCAATAGAGATTCGCTCCCTAATTTCTTGTTGTAAGAGCGCGTTTTTTTCTGTAACTTCCCGCGTTCTATCTTGCACTTTTACCTCTAAAGTCTCGCTGTACTCCTGCAACTTTTCATTAGCTGCCGACAAATTTTTATAGAGAAAAGCGTTTTCTAAAGAAATTGCAGCCTGAGTAGAAAGAATCTTTAAAACTTCCTGCCGTTCTTCTGTGAAAGCACCTGTTGCTAGATTATTCTCTAAATAAAGCAGAGCGATTAAACTACCTCTATTAATGAGAGGAACGCATAAAATAGACTGGGGATGATTTTTGACAATGTAGATATCATTTTTGAATAATTCATCCTTCCCAGCATCATTTAAAACAACATCTTTTTTCGTTCTAGCTACATAATTTATTACAGAGACTGGCAAATCCTGGCTGAAAGCGATTGGAAGCGACTGCTGCACTATTATGCGATCTTGTTCAACATAGCCAGACGCTTCTATTAGCAAATCACCATCTTTTGCTAAAATCAAAATACCGCTTTGTGCGCCAGCGTTCTCCATCACAATTTTGAGCAATTTTTCTAGCAATTTACTCAAAACAAATTCGCTCGCTAAAACTTGCGAAGCCTTCATTACTGTTGCTAAATCGAGGAAAGAGTTACCTGTTGTACTATTTGTAGCTGTTGTTGTGGTAGAGAGAGTTCCCTCTATGCTGGTGTTCCCAGCAGCAGATATCAAAGAAAGAAGCGGAGGATATCTTGACTCCAAGTCTGCAACCTTAGTCTTCGCTCCCCACCGAGCGTAGCCATAGTATGCTGATGCCATATAAGTCTGGCCGATCTCCTCTCTTGAAGCTCCTAAATAAAATTCAGCCGCCCGTTCGTAAGCGATCGCTTCCTCCTGAACGTACCCCTGTTTTTTAGCTCCCGCGATGGCAAGATCGTAATACTTCATCGCTTCCCAATTTTGCCCTTTCACCCGCGCTATTTCTGCCTCTACTAACTCGTATCTGTGCTGGTTGTTTTCTGGTGCATGGTACGCCCACAGCTTCATTCTTTCTTGATTTGACTCAACATTAACCAAGTATTGCTGCTTTTCGTCGCAAGAACTGATATCGCCCTGAGAATCAGAATACTCAGCCAAAAGAGCCAGAGAATAATAAAAATTGTGTTGCGGAACTGTTACAAATCCTATCGCCCCATCTAAATATGTTTCTGCTTGCCTAGCACTAGCAATTGAAGACTTATATTGTCTAAATAAATAATAAATAATTGCTTTAGCAAAATAGGTATGAAAAATCGATAATTTATTATGATTTTTCTCTAAAACAGGTAGCATCTCTTCTTCATTAAAACTCTCGCCGATTAACTTGTATTTATCTGCTGAATGTCCCAGCAGATTCAATACCATTTGTCGCCATACTTTGATATAATAAAGTGAAAAATCTTGCTTATTTTTTTTGGTAAAGTCAATATATTGTGCCTGCCTATCAGCCACATTTTTCAACTCTTCTCCCAGAAAAAGAGGGTAAGTTGAATAATTGCAAGCACAATAACAGGCGTGTTCTACATCTCCAGTTTCTAATCCGCTTTCTATCCCCTCCCAGAAAGGCTCTAAAGATTCTCTAGCGTGTTCTTTCCAATGTCTGACAAAGATATTAAATAATGCGAAAACTTTGGCTTTTAGTTTTTTAGTTTTAAATTTTTCTAATAGTTTAATTGAAAGTTTCCCAGAGCGATAACCTAAATCTATATCGCCCAATACGCTACACAAAAGCAATCCGTAATAACCATAAGCAAAACTGGCAATTTCTGAGTTGCCATATTCAACACATAGACTTACCATTGTCAAAATTGTGAAAATTAGCAAAGGTGGATTCGCAATATAAGCAGGAGCGCACAGATTCATCATGATTCGTAGTGCTGCTAATTTATAATTGTCACTCATTTGTGGGAGTTTTTCTAAATCTTCAATTTGTCTGTCTCCCATAATAGTTTTTGTTTGGAGGAGGGCTATGCCAATATCATTTGGAGTCGGCTGTTGAGGTAGCCTAATTTCCAGAATTTCTAAAACTTTTAGGGCTATATCTATTGCCAATTGCATCTGATTCTGAGCTATGTAAAATAGCATTTGTAACTCGTAAACTTGAATCTTTTCTAAAATGAGAGTAGCATTAACTAGGACAATTTCAGAGAGCGCTCGCGCCCGCTCGAAATTAGTCGTTAAATATGCCACTTCTACTGTTTCTACATATAGAGTCAGCGTTAAGTCATACTGACTCTGCCAGCTATTAGCCGCGAGGAGTTCCAAACCAATATTCAGATACTTAACAGCCGATTCATAAGCAGTCGCTGCCTTTGCTTTCTGACCGGCAATTAGATTTAAAAAAGCTAGTTCATCTTTTTCTACTTGCTCAACAACTAAATCAGCACCAAAATTAAGTTGATTGACTAAAGCAAAAATATTTTCTTTTCTGTCTTCAGGAGTGGTATTTTGCAACAGTAGTTTGCCAATGCTCAGATGAGTGACTTTTTTTTCGGATTCGGGGATTAAAGAATAAGCGGCTTGCTGGACGCGATCGTGCAAAAACTTATAGTCAACTCTAGCATCACGCAGCATAAGTTCGTCCAGTTCCTCCTGCCCCAAAACTAGAGGAATTTTATAGTTTTCACTCAGAGGCAAAATTAGACCTGAATGAAGTGCAGGCCACAGACCAGAAGCAGTAACTAATTCTGACTCCTCATTCACAATTGCTAAAACACTTAAATTAAAAGTGCTGCTGATGCAAGCCGCCAATTTTAAGACTTTTTGCGTTGATTCTGGCAGTTTTTGAATGTTTTTCGCGATCAGTTCAACGATGTTGTAGTCCGCGATACCAATGGTTTGAATTTGCTCGATGTCCCACTGCCACATATCGAAAAAAGTGTCGTAATGTAGCAGTTGTTCAGAAGATAACACTTTCAAAAGTTGAATCAAGAAGAAGGGATTGCCTTGGGTTTTATTGAAAAGCAGTTCGGAGAAGGATTTTATACGGTTTGTGTCTGGAGATTCATTGAGCGTGTCTGCAATTAGCTGCCTAACATGGTTGAGCTGTAAAGGTTTAACAATAATATTATTGATGGCAGCCCCACTTTCTCGAATTTTTTCTAATGTCTGAATCAAGGGATGAGTTGGATTGACTTCGTTATCTCGATAAGCTCCGATCGTTAACAGGTATTGGCTGTCGCGATCGCTCATCAACAGTTGGATTAGTTTGAGGGATGCAGAATCAGCCCACTGCAAGTCGTCAAGGAAGAGAACGAGGGGATGAGAAGGTTGACAAAAGACTCTGAAGAACTGTTGAAAAATGCGATTAAAGCGGTTTTGAGATTCAGACGAACTCAGTTGTGGCACTTCTGGTTGAGGGCCTACAATCAGTTCAACTTCGGGAATAACATCAATAATTAGAGAACCATTTTGACCCAATGCAGTTAAAAGTTTCTCTCTCCAAACAGCTATTTTTTCAGAGTTTTCGGTTAATAACTGCCGCAGCAGTGACTGGAAAGCTTCAATTAATGAAGTGTAAGGAATATTGCGCTTAAACTGGTCAAATTTACCGCAGATAAAATAACCGCGCTTAGTTACGATAGGTTTGTGAACTTCATTCACGAGGCAAGATTTGCCAATCCCTGAATAACCGCTGACCAGCATCATTTCTGCTGTACCAAGGCTAGTTCGATCTAAGGCTTCCATTAAAACACCTACTTCTTCTTCTCTACCGTAGAGTTTCTGCGGGATGAGGAGTTGACTCGCTAAATCTTTATAGCCTATAATAAAAGGGGAAATTGTGCCGATTTCCTGTAGCTGAGTTAGACAGGTTTCTAGGTCTGTTTTTAGTCCCTCAGCAGTTTGATATCGCTCTTCTGCGGTTTTAGCTAATAATTTGAGTGTAATGTCAGAAATAGCTTTGGGAATTTCTGGATTTAAGTGAATCGGCGCAACTGGTTGTTTTGCTAAATGGCAGTGAACCAATTCCATTGGGTCAGTGGCTCTAAAAGGTAGGGAACCTGTCAGCATTTCATAAAAGGTTACACCCAAGGAGTAAAAGTCGGTGCGATAGTCTATCGACCGATTCATCCGGCCAGTTTGCTCTGGGGATATATAGGCTAATGTGCCTTCCAGACAATTAGGATTGTTAATTCTTTGGTTTTCTCTGTCCAAGCGAGAAGAAATGCTAAAGTCGGTAATTTTAACCACCTCAGTTGCGGAATTGATAATAATATTTCTCGGTTTAATATCTTTATGAATAATCTGTTTTTCGTGCAGTTGCCCTAAAGTTGCTGCTAACTTAATTGCTATTTTGATCAAGCTGATTATATCGTTTTCGAGATCGCCAAGAATGTAATTCAAAGATTGACCGCCAAAATCTTCCATGATTAAGGCAAAGCTATTCCGGTATCTTTCCAACTCCAAGCAATTCACAATTCCTGAAATGTTCAATTTTTGGGTAATTTCATATTGATACTTTAAATTAACAACATCAATAGGATGGGGATGCTCTGAGTTAAGCACCTTAATAATAACAGGCTGTTGGTTCCGAACATTCAGCCCTCGATAAACAACTGTTTTGATTCCTTCATTTATTTTTTTAAAATTTGTGTAGCCCGGAAGATTTAGCATAATTTTTGAAGTTTTTAGCGAACTTAAGTATTTATGAGATCGGACATCAAAAAGCCGAGGCCCACAAGAATATGATTATTTCTTTAGATGCAATTTAAATGTTGAGCGAACTTACACCCCTCACACAGTTTTCAGAACCAGGAATCCCGCTCACCGATAATTTTTTTTGGATACTCAATCCCAAAAACTTGTGTCAAAATAGCACGAGCAGCCTGCATGGCTGACATTACGGTTGCTTCGACACAGCCGGAATTGTAACCGTTGTCGATCCAGTCGCCCGTCAAGTAGAGGTTATCAAAGCCTGATTCATCGGTTTTGAGCCGATATTTTGTACTTCCGGGGACAGAAAGCACGTAACGCTCAGAAGGATCGATATTGACTCGCCAGTATTGAGAGTAGAAGCGTTTCTGTCCCTGCTGGTTTTTTAGATCGACAAGTAAATCCCAATTTAACCCTTGAGGATTTTCTGGAGTGGTAGCTTTAGGCCATAAGTTACCGATTTGGTTTTGAAGGAAGTCGATCGCCTGTTGTTCTACTTTCTCCTGTTCCCTTTTGGGGAAATCGCGATCGCTGCTAGGAGGAATTCCTGAGTCTGCTATTACGCCTGTAAAATAAGCAAGATTGTAGGGATAATGCTCAGAGGGCCAATTTTCTCGCTGGATCAAATCGCTCATATCGGCATAAGTATCGAGGGGTTCTACATAAGAACCGACCACAGGGCTGCCCCCAATCCACCCCAACTGTTGTAAATTAGATTTAAGCCACAACTGACCGCCTTGAGTGGGAACTGTCTCGATCTGATTTACCATATTTGCCCATTTTTGATGAGCGGGATTTTTTTCAGCATTAATCAAGTCACCGCAGATAAAGGGTAAAGCTCCTAAAGAAATGCCGAGAATTACCAAGTCAAAATCTTCTCCAACATTCAGAGTGACTGGAGTTTCATTATCTTGCCACGGAGTCCAAAAAGACTCCAAATTAACCTGCTGTTGCTGGAGTTCTTCACCTTCTACAATTTGCTCGTAGAGGGGTTTGCTCGGCCAGCAGAGGAGCCTCTTAACTTTAATCAGCGGCTCGTATTCCCGAGTCGGTTCTTTGAGATTAACCTGGCGTCCCAAAGAAATGCTAGCGATCGACTGCTGCGAATCGTTTAGGTGCAACTGTTTCACGCGGTGAAAAAACTCAAACTTGACGCCTCGACGCTTTAGCACTTGATAAAGCGGGGCGAAAATCGTATCTCCCATGCCCGCTTGCATTTTCCACATAATCGCCCCGTTGTACTGGAAAATTACGGTTGTTAGGATACGAATTGCTGTTCCTGCTGCTAGTTTGGGATGGTGAACGTTACCTCCCGGAAAGGCATAAACAAGGTCATATAAAACGCGGATAAATGCTGAATTGATGCTAGTTTTTTGAGCTCCGTGTTTTTGGAGCCAGTCTCTATAGTCCTGCTCGTCTAAAGATGCTAAACAACCATCATAAATGACTTCATCGACCAGTAAGCCTCGAATATTTGCAAATGCTAAATCTAACAAAATTAGCAGACGAAATGTGTCCTCATTTTGCTCAATTTCCGACTCGATGAAACTGCTCAACCTTTCCATAAATAGCTCTAAAAGCTTAAGGATAATGGAGTGATGTTCGGAGCGGTGAGTACGGGTATCGTCGGGCATGGATTTTGCTAACTTGTAGGCCAGATAAAGAAATGTTCCTTCCGATCCTAAATCAATAGTTTCTAAGGTAGTTCCTATCTGTTTCATAGCATTTTCTAACCACAGGCACCAACGGGCAGGTTCCTTGAGAAGTAACTGCACCAGTTGGTCGGGAAGCTGAAGCGGTGCAATTTCTGAGGTGAGTTTAAGAGTTTCCCAGCCAATATCTATCTGTTTGGCAAGAAGTTCTAACCAGTTCGGGATTTGCTGATTGCTGGATAATCTGTTAACTGAACACTGAGATTTTAAAGATTTTGAACCTTCAAATCCATCGTACATCAATTTGATCAGGGTGCAGATATGCTCCCACATCGAGAAATAGCCCCCTCCTTCCCAAGGAAGCAATTTATTTGGGGGAAAGTTGAAAGGCCACTGAACCCAGCGACTATTGATATATTCTTCGAGAACTATCAGGCTGTGCGGCTTGAAGGCATCTTCTATACTCAAAAACGGGCCGTCTTCTCCTAATTCGTCGTAGCACTGTTTCATCAATCGAAAAGCATTCTCGTAGAATCCAAAAAAAATGTGCAATCCATGTTCTTCTATTCGGTAGGTTGGTTCGTGGTAAGGCGGGTTAGACTCCACGCTGCGTCCTGATGCGCCCTTACCTCCCAGACGCCAGCCCTGTTGGTATACAGTAATATCGTAGAGAGCGTTCCATCCCGGCTGGCTGGTGAGTTCAAATGCAGCAGTTATGGAGGCGATTCCTCCTCCCAAAATGGCAATTTTTTTGAGTTTCGATGTTTCAGGCATTTATCGATTGAGTAGAGAATCTACTTTCAAAAGTATATTTTTAACTGCGCTTCATCCCGGGCTTTTTAGCCGGCTTTTTCATGGCTTCGCGCTATAATTTGACTGATATGAAAGCTAATTTAAGAAGGCGCTTTCCAAACTGTAGTACCATTTTCGACCGTGAAGTTGAAGTTGATCCAGAAAGACAGCTTGACGGGCAATCGAACTGATTCTCCTGGTTTGATACCACGTGGGCGTAACCCCAAATCGTTAACTATGGGGTGGCTGGCATAATCGTACAGTGTGACCTCAAACCGATCGCCTAAAGAACCGAAGCCCAGGATGCGTCCGCTGTGATATTTGTACATTTTCATCAAGTTTTCGACGATCGCTTGATAGCAAGCTCGGCTACCATCTTCTGCATCGCGGAATTGTTTGAGAAATACGACTGGAACTGCTGTATGAGTTAGGTAGTCAAAAATATTGAGTGGCAAACTAAAACCAGGAATCTCGATCCTACCATTGTTGTCAAAAAGTAGCTCTAAAATTTCATTGACTAATTTTTGTGGGGTATCCCAAGTCTTGTTTGGTTTAAAAGATGCCTCGTTACCAACTCTGCAAACTTCTATCAACCTTTCCTCTTGGGCTTGAATTTCCGGTCTCAAATGTTTCCATAAAAGCGTCTCTAAAGTGAATAAATCAGGTGGCTGCGGGGGTTTGGGAATTTGAAAAGAACCAAGTTGTTTTGAAATACCGTAAACCTCGCGCCCTGAAATTAAAACGGGTGAGTTATTGACAAAAACGTAAGGCATGAACCAAGCTAGCCGCTCCACTACAAATGCAGGTCCTACTTGTTTTCCGACCATCGTCAATATCCAAAAAACTACCTCTTCTTCAAGAACATATCCCTTTTCGCTGTCTGGTTTGTTTGTGGAACTGAGTGAATCCATCGTTCCGAAAGTAAGGACAACATAGTGCATGGCAGGGCGGTACTCAACTTCTCCTTTGGCTGGCTGGTTGAGATATGTGTCGCATACTGCTTGTAGCTTATGCAGAGAACCTTCTAAGATAAATCCATAGAGGTTTGTACCTTTGATGTCGTAGGGTTGAAGAAAACACTGCTCGCCAGCTCGTTCAATGTATTGTGGAGGTTTTGAATGGTTACTGCCGCCCGATAAAAATGTCTCGCCAAATTTATGTGCTTCTTGTTCTATGTTTTCGCCTCTGGCTGCAAGGTCTTGCAGGAGTTGCTCTGGTGAGCGAGGCGGTTGTGCGAGGATGTCTGCTAATTTTTGCGGGTTATTGAGCAGTTGGGCGATCGCGCTGCTTGCTCCTAGTGCTGTACGAAAACCTGTTTGCAGAAGTTGAGCGGCGCTGTTAACATTCATTGCTTCATAACCTCATAGTAAGTTAGCTTGCAAACTTCTT
>JANMLZ010000222.1:0-8583 GCA_031372825.1 Cyanobacteria bacterium OTE_58_metabat_593
CACCCTCTCCATGTTGCCTATCACGATCGGCTACATCAGCAGCTACGACGATGAAACCAGCAGTTCAAGCTCGGGATTTATTCAGTCCCTTTGGTTCGCATTGGGAATGGCCACGACCTTAGCGGGCTTAGGCATTGCGGCCACTTTACTGGGCAAAGTCTACGGCCAAATTGGAATCGGATTGCCCCTAATGGTTGGTGCACTCGCCATTCTAATGGGACTTAATCAATTGGAACTGTTGCCCTTGAGAATGCCAGCAGGACTGGGATTGGATTGGATTTCTAAAGACTTACCGCGCGGGGTACGATCGTACCTCATTGGACTCACCTTCGGTCTCGTCGCCTCCCCATGTAGCACACCCGTACTCGCAACCCTACTCGCCTGGATTGGCAGCACCCAAAACCCATTGCTCGGTGCAGGATTGCTATTGAGTTATGCGATCGGCTACGTCGCCCCACTGGTCCTAGCCGGAACCTTCACCAGCTCCCTAAAAAAGATCCTAGAAGTTCGCAAATGGTCCGGCTGGATTACGCCAACGAGCGGCGTGATTTTGATCGTCTTTGGCGTGGTGTCGATCGTGTCCCGCATTCCTTAAGCGATCGACATGCTCCCAGTCCGCGTTGGCGAAGCCATGCCGAAGGCATACGGCGGACTTTGTTTGTGTAGACGCGATTTCCAATCGCCGGGAGATTAGTGGTTTTAATATCACCCTCACTCTTCAGACTCAGACTCAAAATCCACGCGATCATACATATCACCTAACCGCATCTCAAACTCCACACAACTCAATTTCAACACCGCATCAGCACCATCATACTCAGACAAAACCCACTTATTATCATCCGTCTTAACAAACTGTTCAACGTGCATCTCATATTGATCGATCAAAATATACTCCGTCAAACTAGGAATAGAACGAAAAAGTTTAAACTTGCCACCTCTGTCATAATCCGCCGTCGATTCCGATAAAACCTCAGCCACCATCACCGCATTAGTAATCGTATCTTTCCTACCCTCAGCAAACTCTAACTTCCCCGCCACCAACATCACATCAGGATAAGTATAAACCCGCTTCGACGGTATCCACAAACGCAAATCGTTTATAAATACTTGGTACGGTTGCCCTTTCGTAGAAAAATTCAGTGTGCCATAAAAATTGCCAGCTATTTGATTGTGATTTGGTGTTCCGCCTGTCATAGGGATTATCCTGCCATCCTGATATTCACTTCTAAATTTTGCGTCCTCTTCCAGCATTAAATACTCTTCGGGAGAGTAATAAATCTGTACTTTGTCCTCAACTTTGTCCTTAACTACTTCTTCGCGAATTTCTGTTGATGTTGTCATAGTACATCCTCGGACGATCGTACTCACAATTATATAGTCTTGGACGCGCTACGAGCAAAGAAACCGGATTTTTAGCCGAATCTGCGGGCGACAACGCGTCTTTCGGGAAAAAACCCGGTTTCTGGGCACCATGCGTAAGTTTAATCGAAACTACAACTCACAAATCGTCATCTGTGGTTTCAATTACCTCTCCCTCAAACTCAAAACCCCGCTCCATACCATCAAAATACTTGTCAAAATTAGGCTTAATCCACAGTGCTGCTTCCCCGTGTCCCAACTCCACAGCTTTATCAATTACCTCCTTCCAATCTGTCAGCGAAAATCCCGTCGCTTCCATCGTCTTGAAACAATCCCAAACAAACTTTGGCACGGATACTGGTGACACCGAATATCTCAACAATTCCTTAGCATCTTCTGGAAAAATAATCAGATTGTTGGCAACTACAATCATGCCTATATCTTCCTCTCTTTCCCCTTGCCAATTCACTTCGCCATTTAAAACATAACCCCAAGGTTTAACAAAATTGTCGATTAGATACTGCAACCATTCCACATAATCATAAAACTTCTCTACGCCGTTCCATTGAATCCCGCCGCCGTCAGCAGTCGGAATCCACTTACACCACAATCCGGGCTGAGTCTTCGGCGGCCGGTTGCTATCGACAACAGACACTTCCGAATCTTCATCCCATTTTTCATTGACAAAATAGCAGCCTTCTTCGCCCACGGGCAAATGAACTGCTGCTCTCGCCGGATCGGGAATACTTTGCAAAATCTTCGAATTTCGCTTCATTCGTCGGGTTCGAGAAAACTCCAATAAGTAAATAGCTTCGCTGTCTAATAACCGCTTGTTTAAATGAAATGTTCCGTCAAATATTGTAGTGTATCCCATCTGAAATTCCTGATTTATATGATGTTATGTTAATTGCCAATAAAACTGGTTTGTAGTAAGGACTTTAGTCCTTATTGGCGTATAGTTTTACTCTAAGGACTGAAGTCCTCACTACAAACTTGATGGTTTTGAGGACTGAAGTCCTCACTACAGACTTTTTGCAAAAAGTCTAATTACCAATCTTACTTAGTTTTGTCCAAATTCCGGGACTCCAACCAAATAGGAATTGCAATCCAAGCAACTGCTAATAGTAAGGCAACTACTGCAAATTGAGCGGCCCAAGCTACTAACTTTTCTAAAGACACAACTTGTCCTAAGAAGTAGGATAAACTTACCATGACAGAGGCCCAGCTTGCTGCACCTAGAATGTTGAATAGCGAAAATTGCAAAAATGGCATTTCGGCAATTCCTGCTAGGGGGCTGGCAAAAATTCGCAGCAGTGCGATGAAACGGCCTAAAAATACGGCTTTAGCTGCATTTTGGCTAAACTTTTCTTTCAAGTCAAACAGTTGTTCTTCTCGAAAGCGGAAGATGTTTCCGAGCTTCAGCAGGAGGGGCCAGCCGCCGTATCTGCCGATCGCATAACCGAAATTTCCGCCCACTGTCGCACCGCCGATCGCACTTGCGAGCACAAACCAGTAATTCAGTTCCCCGCTACCGGCTAAAAAACCGCCAGCAATCGTAATCGTCTCACCTGGGAGAGGAATTCCCAGATTTTCCAGTAAAATTCCCAGAAATATTGCCCAATAACCGTAATCATGGGCAAATTGCTGAATAGTCTCTAACGATAAAAACTCAAAAGACATTGGATGCTGCCTTCGTAAACTTTTGCAAAGCTGAATACTTTTATATATTGGCTTGATTCAGGCAATAGTGCAATCTTTCGCAGTGATGAAGAACACAGCAGAGTCGCGATCGCGCGCGCCTGCAAAAATTAGCTTTAGTGAAATAATCAGTTAATCAAAAATTGTAGCGGTTGTATCTTGCTCGATCGCCAGCCAGTCATCTTACTAAATCTATCACACTCTCCCGATCGCCCCCAGCAACTAAATTTATTTATTCATACTTAACAATCAAGCAGGTAAAACAGTTATGGCAGATCCCAACTTCCACCAACACATCGTCCTCCAACCTCACAACTGCCTCGACTCCCAAGCAGGAAGTCTCCTCCAACAACAGTTAGCAGAAATTTTGCCCGATCGCCACAAACTCTGGGTAATAGACATGGGAGACGTAGATTTCATCGACAGTTCCGGGATCTGCGCCTTAGTCGGCGGGCTCAACGCCGCCCGCCACCGTGGATGTCGCCTCGTCATCTGCAACCTTTCAGCCACAGTCAGGCTAATTTTTGAAATTACTCAACTCGACCAACTCTTTGAAATCTTTGACAATTTCGAGCAAATTACCTTCGCTGAAACTCCTGCTTTGGTTGCTTGATCGAGGGACTTCACTAGAAAGATCAAGAAGTAATTTGCATATCATAAATCGGCTTATTTGTCAAGCAACACCAATGACAGAGGAATAAATCCGGCACTTGAACGCAGATAGAAGCGATCGCAGGTGCGGCTGGAAAAGGCCAAAGTCGATCGAAACAAATCCTTTCCCCTACGAACCCGAACTGCATCAAATAAGTCGCCGGCGGCGCATTTAAAAGATCCAGCAAGCCGAAAGCCAACTCGTACAACTGCTGTCTCCAAACATCCGACAAATGCACCGGTTGAGAGTAAATCAACTCGCCAGACAACCGATCGGGTTTGCCACCGATCGCCTCAGCATACAGTGGCCCCTTTGCCGTCAACACCACAGGTAGCCAAAAATTGCCGTCCCCGACGGGTACTTGCAAATCCTGAGCAACTCGATCGCGCGCCGCCGACACATTCCGGCAAAATTCATACACATTCCGACCCGGAAAAACCAGATCCGACGGTACATCCAGCGTCAAAGGACAAACGATCGCCCCATCATCCGCAAGCGCCCCAGAATTGAATTCAGAAACCTGACAGATATCAACTTCAGTTAAAGGATGAGATTGAGCGATCGCCGCAGAGAGACTTGTTGCCAAATCCGGCTCGTCCCCCGCCAAAATCAACACTTTAGACATTACCAAAACTCGGCATTTGAATACCCCGATCGTCATCAGGATCGACGCTCGGCAGATCCAGCCCCTTAGCCTTGCGATTTCGCACCGCCAGACGGTAAGTCACGCTTTGCAATTCTGTGTGCAACTGGCGATTTTCCTTTTGCAGTTGATCCAACTTGTCCTTAATCGGCTCGATCCGCTCGGCAAACTTCTGCCGGTAAACTCCAGGCAATTCTTGAACCACTTGTTCCAGCATCCGAGAGCGATCGGTCAATTCTTGCACCGACTGCCGCAGTTGATAAACCTCCGTATCCCGTTCAGCGATTTGTTCCTGATAAAAACCCACCTGTTCTTCTACAGCTTGCAGTTGTTCCCGCATCGCCTGCATTTGAGCTTGGTGGCGATCGGAAACTTCCGGCGCCGGCACAAAACTCGAATTTCCCTTCACCAGTCTGAAAAGTTCTTGAGACAACTGCTGCACCAATTGGTCGCGCATTTGCAGCTCTTCGGTGAGACGGGATACCTCTGATTGCAGTTCTTTTGAGCTTACAAGTTTAGTTTGATTCATAAAAACGATCGGTAAGTGAGAAACTTAGAGGCTTGAGCCTAGAGAGGTAAATAACACGGGCGCTTTCAATATATCTGCTATTCAGAATATCTTTTCATTACCATACAGGCAAGAGGCACTTGGCAATTTTTGAGCTGTTGCCAGAGTTTGATGCTCGATCCGTTGCACCAAGCAACTCAGGCGTTGAGTTCGATCGATCGAACTCAACGCTCAAACCCAATCTAATTCATCACAGCCGAGAGCACAGTCCCTGCTTCGTCCAAGGTGCTGCCAAAACAAATAATTCCGTCTTCGTGGCCGGCCATCGCCAGAATTTGGCGATCGGCCAAATTCTCCTCCTCAAAAAGTCTAAACATCTCTAAGGCCATTTGAGGAGTGCCGTAAGGTATTTCTTTTCTAGTAGTAGGAATCTTAAACAGTAGTTGCTGCCATAGTTTCGGATTATGGACGTGAATTATTGCACCTACATCGTCTCTGTGAAGGTACAGGGCTGCATGAGTCAAGGACTCCGACGAAGCTGGTACGGGGCCCCGGCAGCCGAGGAAATTTTGTTCTAAGTTAAATTCGGTAACAGTACAATATGATTCAGGCCCCAGAGTCGGCAAGTGTGCCGTCTGGGTGCCGGAAATCACGAATTGGCAAGAACTGCCGATCCTGACGCTGACGTTCCCAAATCCGATGCCATTTTCGTAGACGCTAATCAGTCCCCAAGAGTGAAGCCGATCGCGCCAGTCCATCAAATCCGCTATGTTCTCGGCAGCTACAGGGTCTGCCTCTTGCCAATCAGAGCGGTACTTAACGACTCCTTCATCCATTCATTTTCTTTTTCGATCGCGTACACGACAGACAAGTCCGGCCCACCAACTCCACCGCCTGCGTCACAGCTTTCTTTGCCTGCGACCCTTGTGTAGAGAGTGTGCGAGTCCCTCAAACAGTCTACATTCCAGTGTCGCCGTAATTGGCGATCGACATTAGCAAAAAGTAAACTATGAAAGAAGAACCAATTATGCTAAATATCATGGTTTAACCTCAACAGGTGATTGCAAAATTTGAATATGAAAACGCACGCCTTCAGGCTGAGTGTTGCATTTCAGGCTTTGGCCCGATCGAGTCTCTTAGGTGAAACTACATAAAATCCCTAAACAAGTTATTGTTCTAGAATCTAGCAGTTGTACTGAGGTGACTCACCCCCCTAAGAAATATTTAACGAGAAAATAGGTGTTTATCTGGGAGCTTAGGTAAAAGCAACCGTACATTTACTGATATTTTATAATTATAGCGAGCAGAACACACAAAAAAAAAATTAGCCAAATTTCCCAAAAGGCAAGCCGATCGAGCACTCTTTGTCCGATCGGCTAAATTTTTCTGTGGATCGCGATCGCCCGCAGCCTTTTAAATATGGAAGTGATACAGGATACTGCCGTCATCCTTAATTTCGCAATTGGCATTAAAGACTTCAGCTTGTTCGTTCAAAAAACGCTGGGCGACTTCCGGCGACAGCCGCGTCTCCATCGCAAACCGCACCAGAGTGATTTCGCCACTACCTTCTTTGATCAGCCGGTACAAAGCACTTTGGAGTCGATCGCTCTCTTCTCGCTGAAAAGCTGTTTTGTGCTGCCAATCCGCAACCGAAGGAATCAAACCGCGGCTGACCAAAATCGCCAACAGCAGCCCAACTCCCAAAATCAGAGGCACTGTCGGATCGCTCGTCGGCGTCGCCACAATTTGCGGCACCTGTGCGGGGGCAAAACTGCTCACCATTTCTTTTTCCGACGCTTGCGTGTCCGCCATTGCTAGCTGAGTTTTGTTGTAAAAGTCTTGCTGAAGCTTCATTTGCTGCAACAGGCGAGCGCGCTCTCTTTCGTATTGGTCGAGTTTTTGCTGAGCTTGTTTCAGGTCTTGAGTGACTTGTGCCAAGCGTTGGTTGAGCGACTGATTGACTGATTGCCACCGATATCTGTTAATCAGGCGGCTTTTCTCAACCATGCCCTTCATCAACATATCCGCCGTTTGGATTGCTTGCTGCTGATCGAGCGATCGATACCCAACAGCGATCTCTAGTGGTTGTTCCGGCTTAGAAACCTTGACGCTAGCATTCTGCCGAACTTGTTGAGGCGTCAGCTTAACTGCATCTGCCACTGCTTTGACAACATTATCTGCCAGCAAAACATCGGGAGTCAGTTGCTCTCCCTGCTTGAGAATTGTCGTCCCCGTGCTCGAAAATTTAACTGGCGGACTATTAGAACTGAGAGTGCCTTGAGCCAAGAATCCGGGTGGCGGAGCTAGGCGGTAGGCAAGGGCCCCTGAAATACCCATAATTACAGCGAAACTGCCTAGGGCAATCCATCTGTATCGATTTCCTGAAGATTTAAAACGTAAATTTCCCATTTTGATAGTCAAGTCATAACATTCGCTTTGCGTGCAGCTACTGCTATACAAATACTAGACAAGTCTAGACATTTGCTTCTTACTTCATCGGGAGCATGGGAGCGGTTATCCCTCGGTAAGCTTACACGGTTTAGCCAACCGCGATAAATTGACTGCTGCGTTCAAATCCCTGTCCATCGAATGACCACAACCTTCACAATTGTAAGTCCTTTCTTTTAGCTGCATATCTTGGATATGTCCGCAATTTGAACAGGTTTTGCTTGATGGGAACCAGCGGTCGGCAACGATGATCTCGCAGCCAAACTTTTTAGCCTTGTATTCTAACTGGTGCTTGAATTCATGAAAACCACAATCAGCTATTACCTGAGCTAGTTTGTGATTGGCTAGCATCCCACTGACATTCAAATTTTCTACTACTATTGTTGCGTGGTTTTTGCATAAGTAAGTAGTGATTTGATGCAAAGTGTTTTTTCTGAGGTTTGCTATTTTTGCATGATGCTTTGCCAGTTGGATTTTAGCTTTATATCTATTGTTGGAGCCTTTCACCTTTCTCGCTAAAACTATTGATAACCTCTTGAGCTTTGCGAGATGTGCTTTATAGTGTTTTGGGTTCGGAAATACTACACCAGTTGAAAGCGTAGCCAACTCTTTGACACCCAAATCAACTCCTACAACGTCATGGCTTTTGACCGTTGGTTCGTAGCTTTGTTCGTAGGCAAAAGCGATAAACCAACTATCGGCAGTGCGCGAAATTGTGATTGACTTGCAAGTTATGTGAGGTAGTCCTTCGTGGGTTTTTACCCAGCCGATTGTCGGCAGTTTTATAGACGTACCGCCCACAGGGATAGGTTTACCACCAGCATCAATAGTGAAAGAGTCGTGATGCCCCTTCTTTTTAAACCTGGGATATCCACCTTTCTTTGAGAAAAATCTAGAGAACGAATCTCCAAGATTGTCAAAGGCATATTGAGTTATCTTTTGGCATATTCCCGTCTCTTTGATCCATGTGAATTCAGGCTTTACATGATTGTTGAAGAATTTCTTGAGTAGGTATTTGTTGGGCTTCAATCCATCTTTATAAAGGTTGTTCCAAGTAGCCAATCCCCAATTATAAGTAAACCTCGCTATACCAGCGTGTTTACTCATAACTGTTGCCTGGCTCTTGTTTAGCTTTAACTTTGTTTTAATGGATAGAAGCATTGTTCGACCTCAACACGGGATCTCTTTGTTTGATTCTGCCACGTCTTGTACGGGTTTGTTAACTGACAATCCAAGCTGTGAATGCAAATCGCGCAGGGTTTGAACATGGTA
>JANMLZ010000025.1:0-40554 GCA_031372825.1 Cyanobacteria bacterium OTE_58_metabat_593
GCAGGGTTGTATTTGGGCTGTTCACGGTTGGCAGCAATGCGTTTGCACACACACAACATGGCGTAGACGGCTGTGCCTTTTCCCTACGTTGTTTAATGTAGGCTCACGGCACTGCCGTCTCCTAATTTCGGGCAATGTTAATTCTGGTGCAACCGGAATTGATATCAAGTCTGCGTAAAATCATCGGAGTTGAATTCCTGATAGCAGCGTTCGACAAAACCTAGATAGCGCTGTTCAAAGACTTCGGGGGCAAATTGGGCGGCGCGCAACCGTGCCATGGACGGCTGAAATTTGCCTTGCAACTGCTCAAATTCCTCGACTGCTTCGACTAACGCTGCTGCGGTTTGGGAAGAAAAAAATAAACCAGTCCCAGTTTCTGGGTGTTGGCGAATGTCGAGGACTGTCTCTAAAGCGCCGCCTGCTGCATAGGCAATTACGGGTGTTCCAGAAGCTTGAGCTTCTACTAAAGCGATGCCAAAATCTTCGCAAGCTGCATAGACAAAGGCTTTGGCTTGGGCCATGTACTTTTCGACGACTTCGGCTGGCTGCGAGCCGAGTATTTGGATGTTGGGTTTGGCGATTTGCCGAATCATGTCTAATTCTGGCCCGGTGCCGATGACAATCAGATTATGCCCGAGTTGATTGAATGCTTGGACGATCGCACTAACGTTTTTGTAACTTACCAATCGGCAAACTGTGACATAAAAGTCTTGTTTTTGCTGCATCAAGGAAAATCGCTCTATATTTACTGGCGGATAAATCACCTCGGCGCGCCGTCGGTAACACCGCCAAATTCGGCGCGCCGTGTGTTGGGAGTTGGCGATGAAATAATCGACGCGGTTGGCGGAAATCACGTCCCACTGCCGGAGTCGATGCAACAAATATCGCGTCAGCAAGCCTGGGATGCCCCTTCCGGCTTTGCTGCTGCGTAAATAGTCAAAAGTTAAGTCCCAAGCGTAGCGCATGGGTGTATGGCAGTAGCAGACGTGGAGTTGCCCTGGACTGCTGAGGATGCCTTTGGCGACGGCGTGGGAGGATGAGAGGATGATGTCGTATTGTCGCAGGTCTAGTTGCTCGATCGCGATCGGCAGGAATGGCAAATATTTTTGCACGCCGCTGCGGGCCTTGGGAAAGTGCTGTAAAAATGTTGTGCCAATTTGTCGCCCGAAAAGATAGCTTTCGGGATTTGCCGATTCAAAGTCGATGAGGGCATAGACATCCGCGTCTACGTATTTGAGAATTTCCTGCACTACGAGTTCTGAACCGCCCGTAGCTAAAGGTGTCAGCCATTCGTGCACGAGCGCGTATTTGAGTTTTTTCACTTGTATGTAGCCGATCGAACGATTTATGAGCGCCAGTTCTGTCAATATTAGTATTACTGAGGGATTACTTACGCAAGATCGGGCCATTAACCAGGTTTCTACGTAAGTATCTAGCTCAAACCAAGGATTTTGGGAATAACAGGGTTTTTGTGAAATCACCGACGGCAAAACCGAAAAATGTCGCAACGATTCTTTCAATTGTTGACAAAAAATGCTATTAGGCGGAATACTGTAGGGGATTTGCGATCGACTGGCATCTTCGGAATGGGCGATCGAATTAACGTGGTGTGAGGAAAAAAATGTCGAAATTTTTGTGGAAAGGACTTTTAGTTAGTCCCGCTGTATTAGCAGCAAGTTTAGTCGTATCTTCAACGGCGTTAGCAGCAGAACAGCCGATCGAAATTGCCGCAGCAACGGTCGAGAATCAATCGCAATTAGCAGGTAGTGCGATCGAGCCTGCATTGCCTGAAGCAGTAGCGTTGACGGTCGAGCCAGTATCATTAGCTAGCAAATCGACTGTTGAGACTATTGAAACTGTTGAGAATAAAAGTGCGATTGCCCCAGTAGTCGAACAGGCAAAATCACCAGAAAACAACGCAGTTGCAGCAGCAGACTTAAGCGAAACCAAACCGGCAGTCGCGCCCGCTAATTCAAGTGCCGAAGCACCTGTCGCGGAGCAAATCCCCACAGTCGCAGCAGCAGATTTAAGCGAAACCCAACCCGCCACTGCACCGACCAATTTAAGCGCCGAAAAATCCGCCCCGCAACCCGAGCAGATTTCCCAATCCGCTGCTCCCATGGCGCAACCTCAAGCGCCGTCAAATGTTTTAGAACAAATTAACGAATACAGCGCCGAAGGTAGCGACAAAAGTGCTGCGGGCCAAGTAACCTCAGTTTCGCAACTTTCCGACGTGCGGCCTACCGATTGGGCGTTCCAAGCTTTGCAGTCCCTAGTAGAGCGCTACGGTTGTATCGCAGGCTATCCCGACGGCACTTTCCGCGGCAACCGGGCGATGACTCGCTACGAATTTGCAGCGGGTTTAAATGCGTGTTTGGATAAAGTTACAGAACTAATTAAAAGCGGTACGGGAAGTCTAGCAACTAAAGAAGATTTGGCTTCTGTGCAAAAGTTGCAAGAAGAATTTGCGGCGGAATTGGCAACTTTGCGCGGCCGCGTGGATGCTTTGGAAGCACGCACCTCAGAATTAGAAGCAAATCAGTTTTCGACTACCACTAAACTCAACGGCGAAGTCATATTTGCTTTGACCGGTATCGCTAGGGGAGAAGATGCTGAAGGTAATGATGCCGATACAACCACCGCTTTGGGTAGCAGGGTTCGTCTTAATTTTGATACGAGTTTCACTGGCAGAGACTTGCTGAGAACTCGACTACAAGTTTTAAATTTAGGTTCGTTTTCTACTAATAATACGAAAACTGCTGAAGGGGAATTGCGGTTTAATGCCGGGCCTTTTGGTGAACCTAGCAATACTGTAGCTCTAGATGCGCTGTTGTACCAATTCCCTCTAGGCAAAAGCACTACTGTAATTCTAGAAGCCAACGCCGGTGCTGCGGACGATTTTACAAACACTATCAATCCTTACTTTGACGGAGACGGCGGCAGCGGAGCTCTTTCTAACTTCGGTACTCGCAACCCGATTTACTATTTGACTGCCGGTTCTGGTATCGCTCTGCGGCAGCAGTTTGGAGAAAAACTGGAACTAAGTTTGGGATATTTGGCCGGCAACGCCGCGAACCCGACCCGAGGTAACGGTTTGTTTAACGGTGCTTACGGTGCATTGGCTCAGTTGACTTTCAAACCGACAAGCAGCATGGCTTTAGGTTTAACTTACGTTAATTCCTACAACTTCGTCACCGGTACGGGCAGCAATGCTTCTAATTTCCCGGTGCGTCTGGGTTCTTTCGGCATCGACAGCGACAGTAATCTGCCAGTTTCTAGCAATTCCTACGGCGCGCAGGCTTCGTGGAGAGTCAACCGGGGCATTGCTGTCGGCGGTTGGGCTGGTTACACTAACCAGCGCTTTTTATCCAACTTGGCTACTCCTACGGGTTCTGTGCAGCGGGGAGACCAAAAAATCTGGAACTGGGCTGTTACTTTGGCTTTTCCCGATTTGTTGAAGGAAGGAAATGTGGCTGGGTTTATAGTAGGTATGGAGCCGCGGGTGACGAGTTCTACTAATCGGACTTTGCCGGAAGATAAGGATACTTCACTGCACATTGAAGGTTTTTATCAGTTTAAGTTGAGCGATAATATCTCTATTACTCCTGGTGTGATTTGGCTGACTGCTCCTGACCACAATAAGGATAATTCTGATTTGGTGATTGGGGTGGTTAGAACGACGTTTACTTTCTAGGAAGAGCGATTGGGGATTTTGGATTTGAGATTGGCTTAGCTCCCCGTAGGGACACGGCAGTGCCCATTAGTGTCAACTTAAGGTCAAATGTAGTACCAGTCTACTGTCTGACGATTATGCCCCGATCCCCCCTAGCCCCCCTGGTTGTAGGGGGGGACAGGAGTCTTCTCAAAGTCCCCCTTCTTAAGGGGGATTTAGGGGGATCTAGACTTGGCTAAAAGCGAGATATACCAAGGATTTTAGGCTTAAGTTGACACCTATGGGCAGTGCCGTGTCCCTACAGGATATTGAATGTACTTCACAAACATGGAATACGCTGTAATATTACCCGAAATCAGGATACGGCAGTGCCGTGTCCCTACAATTAATCGTGGTAGGGAAACGGCACTGCCGTGTCCTCTATATCATTCCGGCGCAGCCGGAATTGATATTATGGGTCGAAAACTGAAATTGCCAATCTAAAATCGGTCTCAGCTTAGATGGAATGTTTCAACAGAAACGACCAGCTTTAACAAAAGCTGGTCTGCATAAATAGTTAAATCCGTTGTTTGTTGTTCTCACAGTGTTATTCTCACAGTGAGGAAACCCAAGTTGCACGTTTCGCTGCAGCGGGTTCTAAGAAAGATATCATCTCTCTTAAGGGGTATTTTAACAACAAAATTTATTTTTTTGTAATAATACTTTACATTTGGCGGTTAAGAGAGTGTCTAGAGGTCGATCGACCTTTTGTCTCACTTTGTATAAATTAGATTGTTTTCCGTAGCATCGGAATTATTAGCCAAAATTAGGAGACGGCAGTGCCGTGTCCCTACAATATTATTTTCGGTAGGGAGACGGCACTGCCGTCTCCTCTACATCATTCCGATGCAACTGGATGTGATATTATGCCGGGGCTTGCTGCGGTCGGCCCCAGACAATCCGCTCTTGTTTGTATACAACCATACCAGGCTTAGCACCTTTCGGCTTGTATACATACTTAGGTTCTGTATAAACCACCGGGACTTGTTCGCTGTGGCGTGCGCGACTGTAGTATGCAGTCATGTCCGCCGCAAATTGCAAATCGGTTTCTTGGGCGACATTACCGGGGGTGAGACGCAGCAAAGCGTGACTTCCGGGAATCTCTAGGGTGTGAAACCACAAGTCGTAGTCGTTGGCGGTGCGAAAGGTGAGTTGGTCGTTTTGGCGGTTGTTGCGCCCGATTAATAATTCAAAGCCACTGGGGGTTTGGTAGCGGTGAAATTCGATCGCAGCATTTTTGTCGGTACTGCGATAATCTGGTACGACGAGATATTTTTGCTGAATTAGTTCTTCGCGGATTTCGGCGAGGGTTTGCAAATCTTGGGTGTTGCGGTAGGTTTCTAATACCGAAAGTGCGGCTTCGACTTGTTCTAAATAGTCGATTTCTTCTTGTACGGCGGCTAATAATGGTTCTACTGCAATGCGAGCTCTTTTAAGTTTTTGGTGTTTTTTGTAGATTGCTTGAGCGTTTTGAACGGCGTTTTTTTCCACATTTAGGGGAATAAGAACGGGTTTTTCGGTTTCAAAGTCGGGGAGGGAAATTGATTTCATTCCCGGTTCCCAATGCTGCAAATTTGCCATCAGCAAGTCGGCTTGGGATTTGTGGGTGTCTGCGCCTGCTGATTGCTGTAAGCGTTCTTTAAATGTGTTGGCTTTGAGGCGCAGTTTTGCGAGGACGTTGTTGAGTTTTTGGGTAAGCTGATGTCGCAGTTGGGCGAATACTTGTTGGTTGATTTCGCCTGTGTAGTAGCTGTTGAGTAATTCTTGGACGGAAGGGACGGCAGAATCAGAGGGCGGGCACGGGGGCACCGCCCCTACATGATGATTTTCTGGTGTTGTCCAGTCGATGACGGTGTAGCCTTCGGGGGTAAAACTGGCTTGGAATTTGGAGTTTTCTAGGGATTGCAGCCAGTATAGCCAGCGGTGGAATAGTTGTTGCCAGTCGTCGGGATTCAGGCTGTCGGTGGATTGTTCGGGGTCTAAATTTGCAGAAAGAATCATGGACACAACTAAGGCTTTACTCAACCCTCGGTAATTCTTCAGCAGATTGCCTTTTAATGGCCCGGGAACTAGGCTAATTCGTTCTTTCCAGCGATCGAGAGATTCGCTAAGACTCGGCACTGCATCGGTCAAAGACGGGGGCTTTTCGTAGGGTTGCCCGGTTTGGATGGGACGGATGGACTGTTTGGCGCTGACTTGGTGGGCGCAGGTGACGACGAGATTGTCTTGGGTGGTGAGGATGACGTTGCTGTATTTGCCCATGATTTCAGCGTAGAGATGCCAGAGGGCTGGTTCGCCCGGGCGTTTGGCGAATTGCAAATCGATGACTCTTTCCCAGGGTGAAACGGGGGCGATGGAAACTAAGGCTAAACCGCTGAGTTGATGTCGCAGTTGTTCGCTGAAGGTGAAGGTGTCGGGAATGCGGGGCGGGGAGTCGCCGACGCAGATGCGGGCGGCCGCGGGATGGGAGCAAATGTCTATCCAGCCGCGTTGATTCATGGTGCGGAGGGCCAGGGACACGGTAAATCGATCGCGCTGGTAGACTTGTTCTAAGCGCGCTGGCAGCCATTTGGCTCGCAGTTCGCTGCAAGTGGCGGTTAAAGTTGTAAAGTCTACGGGTTGCACGGTGGCCTCTTTGCGATCGATCGAACTATGTATTTCTATGGTGACAGATATAGGTCACATTTTACTCACATCTTGCATTATTCTCGCTTAACAGACAAGATGTCTGTTCCACAAAGACTATATTTCTTGTGGGGAGTATGGGTTGGGGCAAATAACCCGAACAGACAAGATGTCTGTTCCACAAAGACTATATTTCTTGTGGGGTGGGCAGGAGAGCCCGCCCATAAAAGTCTAATTGAAAATAGTACAATATCTCAGATTTAACTCACCGAATAGCACTATTTTCAATAACAGGCAAGATGCCTGTTCCACAAAGAGTATATTTTTTGTGCAGTGTACATCCTGCCCGCCGATCAAAGGGTAGTTGAAAATGGTGCAATATCTCTCACTGGCTGGTGACTACTTGTATATTTTACGGCTCATCTACTGATCGCTATTGCGACTTATTTTATCAAACAACTGCCGTTGTCCGCCAAGTCCAAACAGCCAAGTCGCTGCTACTATCCAATGTACAAAAATTGCCGCCCAAACAGAACCAGTCAAGGCATAAACAGCAGTACAAGCTATACCCAAAAATCCGGTCAGAATTAAAAAGATTGGTTGACAAAATGTCGGGTATCCCTCTGGAAATAAAGTGTTTGCCCTCAAAGGATGGTAAATTACGTAGAGGAACAAACTCAATCCAATCCACAACACCCAAGCTGTTAAAGTCACTCCCTCGGTGGGATGGGGAAGCAGCACAACTCGAAACAGCCATTCCTCGATGAATACCGGGATAATTAAGGCTTTGATTGCCACCCAAAACAGACTCCAGACATTGCCAGCAGGGGCGCTTACCTGTAAAAAACCTTTGGACACGCCTAACGGAATTGCGATCGCCCCGTAGATCAATAATACCCAAAGTACGATCGACCATTGCCCCGGATTCGGGAAAGTCGTAAACCCAGCAAAAGAGCGAAACATTAAACCAGCTAAAATCGGAAACTGCCCGAACAAAACAGTAGGCGCGACTGGTATAATATCCGGGTTGAATCCTCCGACTTGATTGGTGCGAAGGAACCAAAGTTGAGCGCCGGCTTTCAGAAAAATCCGGCTTAATTCATCGTGGGCTCCGCGCGGTAGCATGGTTCGCCAACTCATCAAAGCTGCAAATACATTATTACCGATCGCAAATTCGGATGACGTACCAGTTCCCGATAATACTTTAGCATTTTGCTGCCAGTCCGATCGCACAATTCCCAAGGGAATCAATTGCTGTTTCAGTGCATCTCCCAAAGCGACAAGTTGTCCAAATCGCAAAGTTTCTGAATCCGAGGGATGCGCTGCGATCCAGTTTTGGATTGCGGGATTTGAATTGACTTTTTTGGTAAATGATTCTATCGTTAAATATAGGGCTTGATTGGAATCTTGGACGCAGGAAGTAGCTGGAGTTACTGCTGCACTTCCCGTGCCGTCACCCGTGCGGTAGCGGGCTGCCATAATTTGCAATTTCTGCTGCAATTCGTCGAGGGGAGAAAGTACAATTGAGCCAAATTTGTAATCGCGAGAAATTGCATCTAATTTAACGATAACATCTGAGACTGGGCGAGTACCAAGCCAACCTCTCTGCAAGTTTCCCATATAACTAGCCCAAGCTATTTTACCAGCAACAATTGCTTCGGGATTGTTGGCATAAATTTGGTCATATTCGATGTCAAACTGTAATTCTCTGGTAAAAGGATCGCGGACAATTTTAGCAATTCCGTAGGAGAAATGTCCCGTGACAGTACCGAGTGTGACAGTATCGCCTTGTTGGCCACCGATACCGCCGAAGAGGTGAATTACTAAAGCTCGATCGCCCTCTTTCCATTCTGACACTAAATCGCGCGATCGCTCTTTTTTCCCGCTCACAAGTACGGTTTCGGCTGTACCTTTGCGACTGTCCGTATTTTGCCAGTTTTCAACTTTGATATAACTGAGTCCGTTGTTATTCCCAACTATAACCTGTTGTGGCTGAAGTTGAAAGAGCGATCGGGGTTTAATCGCTTGAACTGTGAAAATTCCCGCTGCATCTTTCGCCCCATAAATGTACCAGCCAGCTTTCCCGACTGATAAGGTTTCTAATTGTCGAGAAATCGACGGAAAAATACCTGTACGTTTGGCTGGCTGTTGGGGAAATCTGACAGTTTCTGCTACTCCGTCAAACTGTTTGGAAACTGGGTTGTAATGTCGAACACGGATGTATTCGCTTTCACAGGAAGCTGTTCCCGGACAAACTCTTGTTGAGGCTTGATTATTGTCATCTTCCCGGCCGAGTAAATCTACTAAACCGTAAAAGCGTCCAGTAATCTGCACTGGTTCGCTATTTGTACGGATCAAGGGAAACTTGTCGCTTTCAGACTCAACTGAAACTGATTCTAAACTAACAATAACATCATCATTTGGTCTGGCACCGGCGAGAGATTCCAGCGGGCCAACTCGCAAACGGTTATTTAGGCGATCGGGATGAACATTTCCTTGACGTTTGCTCTTGTTTGTGCTGTCTGTAAATTTGACATCTGTGGTTAAAATTGGTTTTTTATTCCAGGCCAAACGCACCTGTTTTCTGATTAAGTTTTTCGCAGTCACCGGAGCGTGGTATACTTCAAGCCAGACCCAATCTTCCGCTGGAAATTCCTGCATTTGTGCGGGAGTGGGCAAAATTAGTCGTCCCGTCCAATTACCGATTGGTAAATAAAGGTTGGATGCGATATTTTGGTTTAAGGGATAGTAACTCGGTTGGTTAAAATTTGCTTGACTGCTGAGAGAATAGTTGGAAGGTCGATCGCCCGGTGGAGCTTTCGGGTAAAATAAGATTAGGGCGATCGCGCTGATCAGCAAAAGTCCGATCCAGCGGCGAAAATATAGTTGGCGTTGAAAATTCATATTGTTTGTTAAATGGAAAACACATCTATTCTAGAACAAGCCGCCAAATCTAATATTAAACCATCTTCCAATGCCGTAGTTGAAGCCCTCCTCGAAGCCGAGAAAAACGCCAAAAAAACCAAAACTCGCTATTCCTTCACTCAATTAATCGGCAACTGGCAACTCTGCTTGATCACCGGCACAAAAAAGACTCGAAAAAAAGCGGGAATTGTGTTGGGTGCGGGAAGATATATCCCGCAGTGGATAGCGAAAATTTCCATTGCTTATTCAGCAGAATCTGTGGCTGAAGGAGAAGCAAATAACGAAATTGGCAGAGTGGAAAATTCTGTAAAAGTTGGTACGATCGAACTGACTCTTTCCGGGCCGACTAAGTTTTTACCTAATAATATTTTAGCTTTTGATTTTACCAGAATTACGGTGAAGTTGTTGGGGAAAACTGTATATCAAGGATTTATTCGCGGTGGAGAAGCGCGGGAGGCGGAATTTTTGAGTTTAAGTGTGGGGAAACAGGCATTTTTTGCTTATTTTCTGGTAGAAGAGGGGGTAATTGCGGCGAGGGGAAGAGGCGGCGGCTTGGCTTTGTGGGGGAGAGTTTAGAGTTTGGTATCGTGCGTGATGATTCGGCGGTTGTAAACCGCTACTACACTAACGAAGTCCGCCTTCGCGGACTGAGAAATTAACAAAGATTGCGGAGGAATAAATACGTCAAATCCACGGTTTCTTCTTCAGTCCGCGCAGGCGGACTTGGTTTGTGTAGACGCGGTTTCAACCGCCGGGTCTTTTTGTTTGTGTAGACGCTGTTTCCAACCACCCGGTTTCAACTTGAGTGAATACCACTGGCCAAGATACCTAAAATTTTACCAATATCGTTGATAAAATATTCCACTAAATCAATTTCGATCGCCTGTCCTGTTAATCGCATAAACTTCCAGTTAGTCCCCGTAGTAACAGTGCCATAAATCACCGGAATTTCATTACCTTCATTTTGGTTAAAAATTTGTGCAGCCAACATTTCTGCTACGCATTGTCCTAAACCAGCTAGTATATTTTCCTTTTTGGCTTCGACAATGGTAATTACGGGCGCACTGACAAATAAAAGTTCGGGGGATTGACTAATGATAAAATCACAACTGCCGTTTAATCCTTTGGTGCTATCTACACTAAAGTCTATGCCAGAAAACCAGCTAATTTGATAATTTAATTGTTTTCTGAGTTCGACCAAAATGGGAGCAATAATCAGTTCAGAGCGAGCTTTTTCCGTATTGCTACCAAGGGCTAAAGCTAGATTGTCGCGCAGGGTTTCTTTGAGAAAATCGCTTGGCGTCAATTCGGGAACTTCTATGAAAATATCAGAACGCTCGGAAATCGTTAAATTAAATTCTTTGGCAACTCGATTTAAAGTAAAATCACTGTATGACATGGTTATCTATCTCTATGTTTGTGTAAACGCTATTTCTACCACGGGTGACAAAAGCCATAACTACCGCCCATCCCCAATTAAAATAAACGGCGACCAATAAAACGGATGGCGACCAATTTGACTCAACTTAGCTTGCCGTAAAGCCTCATTTTTACTCATCCCTTTATTAATGTTTTGATAAAATTCAACCATCAAATCTTTAGTAGCTGAATCCGAAACACTCCACAAACTAGCCATCACAGCTCGTGCGCCCGCACGCTCAAATACATAGGCAACTCCCGATATTTCTTCACCGTTAGAATTTGCTTGCAAAGCAGTTTGACACGCGCTTAAAGTGAGGAGTCTGGTGTTTTGCAATCCTAATAAGGCGGCATCGCGAATATTGAATTGGCTGTCAGCAAATAGCAGTGTATTTTCCTCCATGCCCAATTTTTGACAGCCTCCCCGTTGGAAACAGCCGTGAGTTGCTAGGTGCAAAAAAGGGAAACGGGGTGCTTGAAGTTTGAATTGGTCGAGGGTGGCAGCAATGCCGATATAGGCGGAACTTCCCGGCAATAATTGAGCGATATTTCTCACTTCTTCTTCCGAACCGGGTAGATTTTGGGGCAGACGAGGGATGGGATTTCCTAATGCTAAGACTCCGCCTTGTAAACTCGAATTGGGAATTGACCTTGTGGAAATGCGGGTGAGATAGTTGACGGGATATTTCTGGATCAGGAATTCATCTGTTTTTTCGTCATAGAGCGTTTCAAAGGGGATGTAGCGCAGTTTTCCCGTGGCGATGATGCTCAATTGTTTGGCGGAAGTAGCTTTAATTTGGTCTTCGATGGGACGAATCAGGATGTCGTAGAGTTTGCTGCCAGTTACGGCGAAGTTAGTGTCGCCAGTATTTTGCAGTTGTTCGCGGTATTGAGTCAGGAGTTTGTCGAATTCTTCGGGGTTTATAGGAATTTTTTTAACACTTAAACTGTCTTTTGTCAAGACAAATAGGGCGATGGTATTGGGGACATTTTTGACATTTGTGAGCAAGACGGGTTGAATAACAACGGTATCTGGTGCGATACTTGCTTTGAGTTGGGCAATGTCTTTGGGTGTGGTTTCAAAGAGTTCGGCGATTTCTGGGAATTGGCGGGAGATTTTTTCTGCTAGTTTGTTATTTTCTTCATGAAGTTGATTGATTTGTTGGGAAAGTTGGTCGGAAGGTTTCTCTTGTAATTGGCGATATAAGAATTGAATTTGCTGACTTCTTTGATTCCACTGGTCAATTAATTGCTGTGCTTCTGGGTTTTTGACTTTGGCGTTGATGAGGCGGGTGTAGTCGGCGAGATCGGCTGTGGTGGCGATGTTGACCCATTGGAAAGCGCGAGCTGGTTGGTTTTGGTCGATGAGGAGGGATGTGAGGGCGATCGGAGTTAAGTTATTAGCTTGTAAAAATTTTTGGCGATTTTCTCGCTGTAAACCACTCCGCATTTCTAAAGTAATCTTGATGGAGTCCTCCAAGTTTTTGATGGCATCAGTAGGTTTATTTATATCTCGGTAGGCTAAACCCATATTAGTTAAAGTAACAGCTTCCCCAGGGCGATCGCCCACTTTCCGCCTAATTTCCAAAGCTTGATTATAGGATTTCAATGCCTTGTTTGGTTGTTTCATGTTTTGGTAGGCTAAACCCATATTATTCAAAGTAGTAGCTTCCCCAGAGCGATCGCGCCCTTCCCGCATAATTGGCAAAGCTTCGTTAAGGTATTCCAATGCCTCTTCTGGTTTTCCAATGTTGTTATAGGCTAAACCCATATTAGTTAAAGTAGCAGCTTGCCCTGGGCGATCGCTCACTTCCTGCCTAATTTTTAAAGCTTGCTTAAGATATTCCAATGCCTCTTTTGATTTTTCAAGTTTGTCGTAGGCTAAACCCATATTATTCAAAGTAGTAGCTTCCCCAGAGCGATGGCCCCCTTCCTGCCAAATTGCTAAAGCTTGCTTAAAGTTGTCCAATGCCTTTTCTGGTTTTCCCATTCTGTAGTGGACCCAACCAATACCATTCAAAGCAACAGCTTCTACAAATCGATCGTGTACTTCCTGTGAAATTGGCAAAGCTTGGTTATAGTATTTCAATGCCTCTTCTGGTTTTCCAATGCTGTCATAGACCCAACCAATCTGAGTCAAAGTAAAAGCTTCCCCAGAGCGATCGCGCACTTCCTGCCAAATTGGCAAAGCTTGGTTATAGTATTTCAATGCTTCTTGTGGTTGTCCTGTGTTCTGGTAATAGGAACCAATATTAGTCAAAGTTCTAGCTTCCCCAGAGCGATCGCGCACTTCCTGCCAAATTGGCAAAGCTTGCTTAAGATATTCCAATGCCTCTGTTGATTTTCCAAGTTTGTCGTAGGCTAAACCAATATTAGTCAAAGTCAAAACTTCCCCATAGCGATCCCGCACTTCTCGCGAAATTGGCAAAGCTTGGTTAAAGTATTTTAATGCTTCTTTTGGTTGTCCAATGTTGTTGTAGACCATACCAATTTTATTGAGGACTGATACTTCGGTTGTTAGATCGTTCAATTGTCGTACAATGCTTAAAATCTGCTGCCATGTTTCTATTGCCGGTTGCGATTTTCCTTGCTGTTGCTGTTCCATTGCTTGCCGTATCAGTTTCTCTACTTCTTGACTCTGTGCATTTGGACTTTGCGCCCTACTAGGTTGCACCATCGGTAGTACAGTCAGAGGAGTTAAACACACACCCAAAACCAAAACATTGCTAATAATTAGTTTCATTTTTTTTAGAATTCACCAAATTCGATTAATAGGATAGGTATCAGAAGTCTCATTACATATAATCCTGAAAATCTTCTAATGGTTCATCAAAGTCATCAGATATGGTAATCACCTCGCGGTCGCTCCCAAACAACGGTGGACGGCGCTGTTTTAAACCCCCAACACAATCAATAAGGAGTTACTAAAATAGTCACCGTCTTTTTCTGCGGCTCGAATTTCATTTCATCAACTACAAATTGCCGATCTTTTGCGACTGCCAAAATTGCCCGCAATTGCCCCCGATTCACAACAGGCGACCTCAATTTCACCTCAGCTTGACCTTTGACAGCATCTATCAGACGAAAATCGCCGAGCGGAATACCGTTCCATTTCGCTTGAGTATTTGTACCTGCTGGGGTTTCGCCCCGAATAAACTGCACCCCATTAGTTCGATAAACCACCGCATTATTGGGAAATACTATTTTATCAATTTGACTCAAAGGTAGCGATCGCTTTTCCGTTGCTCCCTGTATCCATAATTTTTGCCCTTTCTCATCAATCTCTACAACTCTACCATCTCTTTTTTCGCCCCCTTTCATCACAATTTCCGCTTGCGTCGGTAACGCTACGGGTATGGGCCCGCTGGCGTTAGCCTGTGCTTGTACGGATGGCAAATTGGGTTTCTGGACTTCCTGACTGGTGGCATTAACTCGTGCAGCCATACTCGCCGTTACTGTAAAAAGTGCTACAACTAGAAAAGAAAGTGTTCTGCGTTTCATACTTCCTTAAACTCCTTTCAAGGGTAAGCGTTAACCCGCTACCATTATAAACCCATACTTCAGTCCCTTGAGGGAAAATCCGTGCTCCCAACTCCAGAATCTACCCCAGAATCGAATATTTTAGGCAACTTTGCCAGTGTTTTTGGCTTGCTTGGTGCCGCCCTATTTTTCACGGGCTGGATTTATCGCTGGTCTTATTTTTCCTTCTTTCAGTTACAGGTAACGACTCTCGATTTACCAGTCGAATCATTTTTCATGGCGCCACTTCAGGTTTTTTTCGCTGATAACCTAACAATATTCAAAAGCGCGATCGCCCTTTTGCATACAGCCCTAGCAATTTCCCTCACTTTATGGTTATTTAACTGCACGAGCAATAAATTTGGTACTGCCATCAATCGGAGAACTAGACGGTGGAGTTTTTATGCTCGCAGCAGAAGATTGTGGTGGGTGCATCGCTTTCTCAAATCTTGGCAGCGATTTAATATCAATCGATTTAACTCGATAAGATTGCTGCGATCGCTCGTTGACGAAATTATTATCGTCAGTTGGGTATTGCTAGTATTATTCTCATCTGGATACCACCAAGGAATTGCCGATGCCCGACGCGATGCCGGCGAAAACTCTGCTTTACCCGCAGTCACTTTAGTTGCCAAGCAAGACAACATTGCTTTGGGCAGAAAACTCGATGATGTTACCCTGAGACTCAATACCAAAGGATTTAGAGCTATCGGCGATGCGGGTCTATTTGAAGATTTGAGCAAAAGAGATTATACTGATACTAATAACCCCAAACAACCGAGAGTTTGGCGGCTGCTTTTAAATATGGGGAGCTGGATTTATTTATTTCCCGCTTTAACTCAAGAACAGCAAAAAGATCCGAAATCTCGCCCTTTAGTAATTGCCGTTCAACAAAGTCAATCCGGCGATCAATTGCTGATACTCAGTCCCGCACCTTCTCAACCGCCTAAATAAAGTCGGCGTTGATCGATCGCCCAAAACCAAAGAAACCGGGTTTTTACCTCATCTGTCGGCTACAACCAAAGATTTTCGTAAAAAACCCGGTTTCTGACTACCGGTGCGTTTAGGACTATCCTGCTATCTTTAAACAGCCGACACCCACACAACTTCAAACACACCCCCCGGAATAAACCGACACAAAGCCCTCCGCCGATCGTCCGCATCTTGGCGATTCACAAAACGCGCAATAGTGTAATGCTGAGCATTCGGTAAAATTCGGACGATCGCCCAAGAAGCACGATCGCCCTCCTTTGACTTTTCCGGTGTTTTCGATCGCGCATTTGAGTTGAGTTCGATCGCGGGACGATCGACAATCGTCGGAGAATTGGCTTTTCTGAGAGTGTTGAGATAACGGGCGATCGCACTTCCGTTCAGATTCGCCCCGACGCGCAGAATCAGAAACACCGCCAAGCTTTCGAGCTCTGGCTGAGTCATACACGCACCCGTAGCCGTAGCATCAAAATCGTCATCCGAGTAGCTGCGGATACCCGATAGCAGTTGCGTGATGCCAAAATCATCCAAAGCTTGTTGATAGCCGCGGTTATATTCCTTCCCGTCGTTCACAGGCTTTATCATAGGAATTGTCTCCTTGTGTATGTGGGGAGCCATCAGCCAGCGACGAACTTTCCTAGGGATCTCGCTGGCTTTTGACTTTTTGACTATAGCATACATATAGCATAGATATATGCTTTAAATGAGCCATATTCGACAGGATGGTCTAGATACAGCACAATTACGATCGGCTTAAACTAAAAAATAATGAATCTCTTATGACCAAACGCTTAGCGACCTATTTAGCCGATGGAATCTATGACATCCTTGAAGAGTGGGCAAAAGATGAACGCCGTTCAGTCAGCAGCTTGTCAGCATTCATTTTGGAACAAGCAGCCAGAGAACGCCAAAAGGAAATGAAACAACAGCCCCAGCCATCGGATGAGAAGCAGGAGAAGAGTTGAGTGCTGTTGGGGCGATCGATCTTTTACTCCCTTCCCGGTAGAAGATTATCTACTCCTTGCTTCTTCTTCCTTCTTCTTCCTACCCTTCGGGAACCCCTGCGGGGAACGCGTCCTTAGCGTCTTCGCGGTTCAATAATACTAAATGAAATTTATCGGTATCGACTTAGGTTGGAGTTCAGGAGCAAGCGGTTTGTGCTGCTTAAATTGGGAAAATAACCAATTGCAATTTATTCAGTGCGATCGCCAACAATCCCTTAACGACATCCTCACCTGGATCGACACCCAAATCTCCCCTACCGAACCAGCAATCATCGCCGTAGACGCCCCCACAATCATCGCCAACCTAACAGGAATGCGCGACGCCGACAAACTCACCCACAAACACTTTGGGCGCTACCACGCAGGCTGCTATCCCGCCAACCTTTCCCGCCCCTTCGCCCAAAAAACAGTCGAATTTGGTCTGAGTTTAGAAAGCCGAGGATTTGTCCACGCACCGATAATAGAAGCTCAGAAATTAGGCAGATATCAAATAGAAGTATTTCCGCATCCAGCCACAATCAACTTATTTAAATTAGACAGAATCATCAAATACAAAAAAGGAAAACTGGCAGAACGTCAACTAGAATTGATGAAACTCTGCCAGTATATTGTAGATATTTTACCGAGCCTTGAACCAAGTCTAAATCTGTCTTGCAGCACAGGAATTTTGCCTGTGAGCGGCGGTTCAAAACTCCCCGAAGTCCCCACCAGTGTTGCAACTCTCAAAGCCTTGGAAGACCAGTTAGATGCCTTGCTGTGCGCTTATATCGGCGCTCACTGGTGGTACTGGGGAATCGAGCGGAATTTGGTTTTGGGCGATCGCGCCACCGGCTACATAGTCATTCCGCAAGCAAGATCAGGAGAGGGGGAGAATTAGGAAAATCGGCGTTGCTGAATTTAGGTATGATTCACTCAGCGACGGCAATCCCTGAAATTTAGGGTAGGGGCAATTCATGAATTACCCCTACTCTAAATTTCGGAGGCAAATCATACTCCAAATCAGCAACGCCGGAAAATCTTCCTTTATTCTCCTCTCAACAGTCATATCAAATCCGCTAGCATCGGAATTGATATTACCCGAAATCAGGACACGGCAGTGCCGTTTCCCTACAAAGAATCGGGGTAGGGACACGGCAGTGCCGTGTCCTCTATATTATGTATGACTGTTACCGGAAATGATATCAACAGTCAACAGTCAACAGTCAACAGTCAACAGTCAACAGTCAACAGTCAACAGTCAACAGTCAACAGTCAACAGTCAACAGTCAACTGACTAATGTGCCCAGAGGATCACACCAACTTCATAGGGACTGCTGAGATTTTCGTGCTTCGGCAAAACGCGCAGCGACAAACCTTGCAAACCGCTAGAAGTATAAGTAACATCAGCCGTATAAAGACTGGCATTGTGGGAATCTTCACCCAAATACTCCATCACCATCGGCACACCGCCGATGATTTCTCCGTTAGCATCAACCGAACCTTGATAAAGTTCGACTTGCACGTCAGCCGGTGTTAATCCCATTAGATTGATCCGAGATTTAACTGCGATCGACTGATTGACCTTAACTTCCTTATCCTCGGAAATATCAACAGCCTCAATCTTAATGTCGTACCACTTCGCCAGAACGTGCTTCTTCCACTGAGACAAATCTTTAGCCGGAGCGCAATTATCCGAAGTCATAGTGAAGAAACGATCGCTCACGGGGAAATAAGCCCGCTGCGCGTAATCCTTCACCATCCGAGCAGTATTGAAGAAAGGACAGTTCAAAGCAATAGAATCCTTCATTTTCGCCGTCCAACCGCGCGGAATTCCATCAGCATCCCGGTTGTAAAACAGCGGTACAACTTCCTTTTCCATCAAGTCGTACAAAGCATTCGCCTCGACATCATCCTGATACTTAGTATCTTCGTAAAACTCGCCATGTCCGATCGGCCAACCGGTGCGAACATAATCCGCCTCATCCCACCAACCGTCAAGAATGCTCAGATTTGGCAAACCATTCATCGAAGCTTTCATCCCCGAAGTACCCGAAGCCTCGCGGGGGCGGCGTGGCGTATTCAGCCACACATCGCAGCCCGAAACCATCATCCGAGCGACGTTAATGTCGTAGTTCGGCAAAAACACCATCGAATTCAGCGTGTCGTGTTCGCGGATGAAGTGAACGATATCCCGAATCAATTCCTTACCCGGAATATCCATCGGGTGAGCCTTCCCAGCAATCACAAACTGCACGGGGCAGTTTTTGTCCCGCATGATCCGCATAATTCGATCGACATCACGCAAAAACAGTGTCGCCCGTTTGTAAGTAGCAAAACGGCGCGCAAATCCGATCGTCAGCACCTTCGGATCGAGAGCCTCGCGCGCGGGTTCGATTTCCGTTTGAGCCGCACCGCGCTCGCGCAGAGTCTTTTGCAGCCACTCCCGCGCGAACACCACCAACTCCGATCGACAGCGTTCGTGATTGCGCCACAATTCCTCATCAGGAATCGAAGTTATCTTATCCCACAGGCGATCGTCCGTGGGAGTCATTTCCCAATCCGGGCCAAGGTATCGATCGTACAACTCCTGAGTAGACTTCGCCACACAACTGCGAGCGTGCACCCCGTTGGTAATCGAAGTAATCGGCACTTCTTCCTGCGGTAAACCCGGCCACAACCCTTGAAACATCGGGCGCGACACGACACCGTGCAAAGCCGCCACCCCGTTGACAAAACTCGACATTTTAATTGCCAAAATTGCCATATTCAGAGGCCCCGACAAATCGCCAGTATTCTCCCGGCCCAGTCCCAAAAACTCATCTTGCGACAAGCCAAACATCTTGGGATACTGACCCAGATAGTGCATCACCATATCCGGCTCGAACAAGTCAAACCCAGCAGGGACAGGCGTGTGAGTCGTAAACATACTGCTCGACACCACTACCTGTTCCGCTTCCTTGAAACTCAGGTGATATTCCTCCATCAGCATCCGTATGCGTTCCAAAGCCATGAAAGCCGCGTGCCCTTCATTCATGTGATAAGCAGTGACTGTCAAGCCCAAAGCCTTGAGCATTTTCACGCCACCGATACCCAGCATGATTTCTTGGTGCATCCGCAGAGTTTTATCACCGCCATAGAGTTGGTCGGTAATATCTTGGTCGTAGCGGCTGTTAGGTTCAATATTTGTATCCATCAAGTACAGAGGAACCGTCCCCACTTGTACCCGCCAAATCCGGGCGTAAACTTTGCGCCCCGGATAGTCCACCTCAATCCGCAATTCCGAACCATCGGGATTGCGTTCCAGATGGAGTGGCATATTGTAGAAATCGTTGAGCGGATAGCGTTCTTGCTGCCAGCCGTCGGCGTTGAGATACTGCGAAAAATAGCCTTCTTGGTAGAGCAAGCCGACACCAGCTAAGGGCAATCCCAAATCGCTAGCTGATTTGAGGTGGTCGCCTGCAAGCACGCCCAAACCGCCGGAATAGATGGGTAGGGCTTTGACTAAGCCAAATTCCATCGAAAAGTAAGCGTAACATTCTTGTTTGTCTGTACCGCGTTGTTTGCGGTACCAGGCGCGATTTTTGAGGTAATCATCTAATTGCTGAGCCGATCGGTTCATTTGAGCGATGAAGCCTTCGTCTTCTGCCATTTCTTGCAGTCGCTCTTGAGAAATGGTTCCCAGCATCAGCACCGGGTTTTGGTTGCTGGAATCCCAGAGGTCTCGGGAGAGCCTGCGGAAAAGGTCTTTGGTATCAACGTTCCAATCCCAGTGCAAGTTATAGGCCAGTTTGCGTAGGGGTTCGAGGATTGGGGGTAGGGACGGGGAAACGTTAAATGTGCGAATCGGCTGCATAGACAACTTCTATATTGTGGAGTAGGGATATTTTCCTCTGTCTTTGGGTACAAGTCCGTTATTCTGCACACTATTTTAAGTTTTAAGCTGCCGGAGGGCGATCGGCTGTTACCTGAACTGCGGTGGACCGAGCAAATGTCGATCGCCCGCAAAACAGCTTTTCGCACTTCCAGATGAGATTTCTCAACGCCGTTAGACCGAAAAATCTAGCGTCCGCCGCCCGCGTGTCCCAGCAAAACTTTTAAAACGGAGGTTTTAACTAGCTTGCACTGAATTTCGCGCAAGTTCCCATAACATAGAGGACACGGCAGTGCCGTGTCCCTACAATTAATCGCGGTAGGGAAACGGCACTGCCGTGTCCTGATTTCGGTAATATTAATAATTCCGATGCTACCGAATTTGATACAGCAGATTCCAGGTTTATGAAGTATATTCAATATCCCGTAGGGAAACGGCACTGCCGTGTCCTGATTTCGGTAATATTAATAATTCCGATGCTACCGAATTTGATATGACTAATGACCAATGACCAATGACCAATGACCAATGAATAATCAGGCAATTTTCACTTTCCTCAACAGAGAATTTACCAACAGTTTGCTAGCATCGCCAGCCGAAAGTGCAGCGCTGAAATAGTGACCCTGAATTTCTTGACAGTGGAGCTCGCGCAAACACTCCAACTGCTCTTTAGTTTCTACTCCTTCGGCTACCACGCTCAAATTCAAATCTCGCCCCAGCGTCGCTACAGCATTGGCGATCGCCCGTTCGCACGGATCTGTCGTCAGTTCGCTGACAAAAGATTTGTCGATTTTCAAGACATTCAACGGAAACTTTTTGAGATAATTTAGGGAACAATAACCCGTGCCGAAATCGTCCAGCGCAATCTGCACTCCCATATTCTGCAACTCCCTCAGAACTTTTGTGGTATAATCAGCATCTTGCATTGCTGTAGTCTCCGTAATTTCTAACTCTAAATACTTGGCTGCTAAACCTGTTTTTTCCAAGCAGTTAGCCACCATTTGTACTAAATTAAATTGCTGAAACTGCCGAGCCGAAAAGTTGACGGCGATCCGCAAATCTGGCTGCAAAGCATCTTGCCAAGCTTTATTTTGAGTACAGGCAGTTTCCAGCACCCATTCGCCAATCGGTACAATCAGCCCGTTCTCTTCGGCGATCGGAATAAATGTACCAGGAGAAACTAAACCTAATTCTGGATGTTTCCACCGCAACAAAGCTTCCATCCCCTGGATCTTCCAAGTAGTGATGTTGACTTTTGGTTGGTAAAAAACCTCAAATTCTCCCTGTTCTAAAGCCTCGTGCAGCCTGTTTTCTAGAGTCAGCAACTGGCTACCTTCGGGATTCATTTTTGAAGTATATAACTGATAATTATTTCTGCCCATTTCCTTAGCGCGGTACAAGGCAGCATCGGCATTTTTGACTAAAGTTTCGGCATCTTCGCCGTCGTTTGGATAAAGGGCAATGCCGATACTGGTGCTGATGTGAAATGGCTGTTGTTCTAGCTTAAATGCTGGCTTTAAATTGTCGAGTATTCTTTGACCTGTCGTCACAGCATCTTCTAAGCAATTGATCTCGGGAAGCAGTACAGTAAATTCGTCGCCTCCCCAGCGGGCTACCGTATCAGTCGATCGCAAAGTGTCGCTGATCCGTCCGGCAAAACCTTCTAACAGGCGATCGCCCGCAGCGTGACCTAGTGTATCATTAATCTTTTTAAACCTATCCAAGTCCAAAAACATCACAGCTAGCATTCTTTTGTTTTTTTTAGCTTCTTTTAATGAAGCCAGCAGCCGATCGTTAAAAAGTATCCGGTTCGGTAAACCAGTGAGTTGATCGTAAACAGCTTGATAACGAATAATTTCTTCAGCTTGCTTGCGCTGAGTGATGTCCATCATCGTGCCGATCGCCCGCACTGCTTCACCGCTGGCATTGCGGATGATGTACCCGCGATCGAGCACAAAAACATATCCCCCATCTGCACGGCGAAAGCTGTATTCCTCCGACCAACATTGAGCATCTGAACTCATTGTTTTGTTGAAGCTTGACTTCACTCTTTCTCGTTCTTCGGGATGAATATTTAGCCACCACGATTCCAATTCTATCGTTTGAGTTGCGTTGAGTTTGTGTCCAAAAACTTTTTCAAACTCTTCGCTCCACCAATACTCATTTTTTAATAAGTTAAAATCCCAAACTGCATCATTTGTCGCCCGCGTCAGCAGGTGAAATCGTTCTTCACTTTTGCGGAGTTTTTCTTCAGATTGTAGGCGTTGCGTTACATCCCGAAAGCTGAATACTCGACCAGTAATTTTGCCTCCCGTGTGCTGCGGTAGCGAGTAACGCTCGAAGATTCTACCATCTTGAAACTCGATGATATCGTAACTTTCTGCCGCCGGGCGATCGGATAATTCTTTAGCGCGGCTGAGGAAGATTTCCGGGTGTTTTAACTGGTTGATTCCGAAGCCCAAAATTTGGTTGCTATCTCTCGAATCGAGCAGAAAATCCGGCAACTGCCACATTTGGGCAAACTTGCGGTTAAAGCTGACAACTTTACCACCGCCGTCAACCGCCAGAATGCCATCAGCAGTAGATTCAATGGTTGCTTGAAGCAAGGAAAGAGATGTTTCTAGTTCTAATTCTGCTAATTTGCGATCGCTGATGTCAAACGCTGTGACTAATATAGAAGCTTTCCTCTCAAATTTGATAATATCTACAGTTGCTTCTATCCAGCGTATTCCGCCAGTTTTGGTAACAATTACCACTTCATATTTTGAGCCGACACTCGCTCGCGGCTGGCTGGATTTACCCCATTTCTTAACTGTTGCTCGAAAATCTGGATGAATTAAATCGTATAAATCCAACCCTAGCAATTCTTCCCGCGTATATCCAGTCAAATCTTCTGTTTGAGAATTGACATAGCGCAACTGTCTGCGCTGATAGATAAATGCAGATGCATTAACAGTTTCTACCAGTTGCCGAAACTTTTTTTCACTGCGACGCAAATCTCTTTCAGCCCGCTTGCTATCAGTAATATCTTGTGCTACATACAACTTGCCACTCACCTCGCCTTTGCCGTCGCGAATAGTTGAAATAGAAAGCAGTACAATTATTTTTTTACCTTGTTTGGAAAGATAGACTTGTTCCACGTTTCTGACAGAAATTTCTGCGCTTAACTTTGCCAATTCTAAGTCTGGTGGAGGTGATTCAGATTTCTTAAAAAGTCCAGTGATTTGTTTGCCTAACAACTCTTTTTTAGAGTATCCTAAAAGTTGACAAGTAGCTTCGTTTAACGATAGGATATGACCGCCCGGGGTTGTCGCAATTATCGAGACGTTGATTTCCTCACAAATATCGAGGGCATATTCGGCAGTTTGTTGCAAATCTTGGGTCATTTTCGCAATAGTATCCCGGATATCCTGTTCTTTTTTTGGAGGAAACACTTTTTCTCCTTCTAGTAGCTTGTCTTTCCCTGTTTCAGACTTCGGTTTGATTAACCCGATCGCCTTGGATAAGATACCGACTGTATTCGTCCTGATTAATAAGGAGATTACTACAGAAATAAAAACCAGATAAGAACCGATTATTGGTAAACTAAAACTACGGTCTTTTTCAGGAGTTTCCTGAGATTGTATAAAATTTTCTAATCGTAAATTTATCTTTTCTATTTGAGATAATTTATCCACAAATAAGTCGGCGCTGGCAGAAGTAGCGCCAGATGCCGATCGCAAATAGCTAAGTTTCCGAGACTGCACCAAAATCTTTTCTACAGAGCGATTACCGTCTCCACCCCCAGCACTTGCGGGCAATATTTTTGGATGAATGCAACATTCCACACCCAAAATAGCAGCAGTTAAATATCCCAACATTAATCGATAACTAATTTTCATTTGCTCCAGTTCCTGATTTTAAATAGATGCTTACCCGCAGTAAAAAATCGGAAAGTATCGATCGCAAGTTGAAGTATGGCTAAAAAAACAATCGAACCTTGATTTATGTTGATTTGATAAATTAAATTTTTAGAGTAAATAAAATATTTCCGTAACTAATTACAATTCTAATCTTAATTTAAAATCTGTCATCGGCCATTGTGCCACAAATTATCCGCCATTATGCCTAGACAGCGGCTGGGATCGCCCTAAAATTAGATAATTTCCCAAAAAGGCGGCGGGGATTTGTTAGAAAAATAAACAATTAGCTTAAAATCGATGCAGAAGTCCACTAATTGAACCAATGAGTCAGACGATTCCAGAACTCCAAACAGAAGTCCGCGCGCTCGAAGCAGAAGTTGCCATCCTGCAAGAGTCGCGAGAAAAACTTTGCGTACAGCGCTCAGAGTGCCGAGTCGCAGTCAGTTTTCCCAAGAATAATACTCCTGAAGCCATTGCCGACTTCCACCAGCAAAATGCTGCTTTTGGGGAGCAGTGGTTGCAGCAAATCCAGGAGATTGACCGAGAGACTAAAATTATTGAAAAGCAACTGCAAGAAAAACAGCTTGTACTCAATTACAAACAAGGTGAACTAGACAAATTGCTGGCCGGACAACACTGGCAAGAAGTAGAAAACCACGTTCAAACCGGGGAAAAGCGCTTGCAAGCACAAGCTCGCAGAGTCAATCAAGCAGCAGCGCAGCTAGAGGCAGAGATCCAAGCTTTAAAAGCACTGTACGACCAACTCAATCCCAGTTATTCCGAGTGGTTTCAACAACCAACTGAAATCGTCGATTTTGCTGCAAAAACTATTCCTTACGCTTTCCCCTGCAGCAGCGGGTTGATATTGGGAAACAAGGAGATTGAGTGGGATAAAAAGTAGTTTTGAATTGTGAATTGTAAATTAGTATGGTTGAAGGTTGCCGTCGAATAACTAAATAAGAAAGACAGTTCGCGATCGCACACACTCTATCCGTGGGGTGCGCCGCGCACACCTTACCGCTAAAAGACACAATCGACGGCGAAATTAAAAGCTTTTTAACTGCTGTTATAGAAAAAGAATAACAAGCTGACGATGCAGCAGCTAATGTTAAGAGTTGTGAGTTTCATTTTTTGAAACAGGTTTATTTTTGACTCTGGTGTCAATGTAAAATTTAAAAGATAACAGTCTAAAATCTCAAATAGACTTACTGATGAAACAATTGATTTGGATAGTGCTATTTATTCTGGTTGCGGTGGCGGCTGTGGGTTGGGGTTCTGACTCGTGGCAGCGGTTGTCGGCTGTACCGTCCGTTTCGATCGATCGCAAAATCGACATTTCCCAAAATTCGTCTCCCTCAACTTTTCCTGTTGAAAAACAGCTCGTTGATTTGCCCAAAATCAATCAGTCCAGTTTGTGGAAACACGTTGAGACTTTAGCAGGAGAACGCGAGGGAGAACGCGACCGGAATTTCGCCAGAGACTATATTTCCAAACAACTGCAAATCTCGGGACTTTCACCGCAATTGCAGCCATTTGATGGAGGAATCAACGTCTTCGCCGAGAGAAAAGGTACGGACTCAAAAGCAGGTGCAATTCTGATCGCCGCCCACTACGATACCGTAGTCAAATCGCCCGGGGCTGATGATAATGCGACGGGAGTTGCAGTAGTTTTAGAAGTAGCGCGACTGCTGGCTTCTCGTCCCACACCTCGCACCTTACAAGTGGCATTTTTCGACCGAGAAGAAATCGGACTTTTAGGCAGTTTAGCATTCACCGGCAGTGCGGCGCGGCTAAAAGATTTGCAAGGAGCGATCGTCCTAGATATGGTAGGTTATGCTTGCCATACTCCGGGATGTCAGCGGTATCCCGAAGGGCTGACAGCAGCACCTTTTCTAGAAGCTGCGGGGGTGACTTCTCCCGATAAAGGCGAGTTTATCGCAGTGGTTGGCGATGCGGAACATCCGCTGCTGTTGGGAACTTTTGCGGAGTCGCCAAAAGCTGATTTACCTGCGGTTGTGGCATTGCCGGTTCCTCTGAAAGGGTTGCTGACTCCTGATGTTTTACGCAGTGACCACGCGCCTTTCTGGTATAAAGGAATTGGTGCTGTGTTGGTGACTGATACGGCGAATTTGCGATCGCCCCACTATCACCAATCTAGCGATACTCTCGCAACTATCGATCGACCTTTTTTCACCGGTTCTGCTCAAGTTGTGGTTAATGCTACTGCTAAATTATTGGAAAATCAAAAACCTGGCGGTTGAAATTGCGTCTACACAAACTTTCGTCCCAGCAGAGAGGGACTGAAGAGTCAAATTGTTGTCCACTTTTTGATATCCTGAAAAAGTGAGTGCAAAAACCGCGATCGAACTATGATAAATAATATAGGACAACCGACAGCTTTAACCGATCGACCTTATTTAGTATTAAGCAGTCAAGGCCAAGTTTTACAGTTAGAGTTAAAACAGCCGCAGCACGTCTTGGGGCGCGATCGCACTCGTGCAGATTTAGTTCTTCCCGAAGCTTGGCGCGCGGTTTCCGGCGTTCACGCTGTTTTGCGCCAAAAAGGTGATAATTACTGGATTTACGACGGTGACGGGCAGAAACCGAGCACTAATGGCTTATTTGTCGATCGCACTCGCATCACTCCCAACGACGGTTATTGTCTGCAAAATGGTACAGAAATTAAAATCGGTCTCGACCCAAAAAATCAAGTTTTGGTGACTTATTTTAATCCGACTGGACATCAAGTTGTTTTACCAAACAAGCAGTCAATTCCTCTTAAAAATCGATCGGTTTTGTTGGGCCGCGATCCAAATGCTTCCCTGCAATTAGATTCCCCACTTGTGTCTCGCCGCCACGCCACAATTGACCAAGATAGTCGCGGCAATTATATCTTGCGAGATCACAGTGTTAACGGGGTGTTTGTGAACGGTCAGCGAGTCACAAATTCGGTACAATTGTCCGAAGGAGATGCAATTCGGATCGGGCCGTTTACTCTCACTTACCGCAGCGGTGAGTTGGAGATGCAAGACCGAGGCGCTCAAATTCGCTTGGATGCTGACTCGTTGGTGATTCCGAAGCGTTTGGATCGGATCACTTTGGCGATCGAACCCGGGCAATTTGTAGCTTTAGTCGGCGGTAGCGGTGCCGGAAAATCTACTTTAATGCGGACGCTTTTAGGGATTGAAAAAACTACTAACGGCGCTGTATTTCTCAACGGCGACAACCTGCGCCAAAACTTCAATATTTACCGCAATCAAATCGGTTACGTACCTCAAGATGATATTGTACACGCAGATTTGACAGTAGAAGAAGTTTTGAGTTATGCAGCTAAATTGCGCTTACCTCCCGATACAGATGTTCAGCAAGTAGTCGCCAAAACTTTAGAAGATATTGAGATGACTCACCGCCGCACTGCTTTTGTAAAACAGCTTAGCGGCGGACAGCGAAAACGGGTTAGCATCGGAGTCGAACTGTTAGCAGATCCGAAACTTTTCTTTTTAGATGAACCGACTTCAGGACTCGATCCGGGTTTGGATAAGAAGATGATGCAATTGCTGCGAAAGTTGGCAAGTCAAGGGCGGACGGTGATTTTGGTGACTCACGCGACTGCGAATATCACGATGTGCGATCGCATCGTGTTTATGGGTCGCGGCGGACGCCTTTGTTACTTCGGCCCGCCTGCGGAAGCGCTCGATTTTTTCGATGTCAAAACAGGCGATTTTGCCGACATTTACAACGAATTAGAAACAGGAGAAACTAACGTTCAAAGCTGGGCGGATAAGTTTCGCAGTTCTCCATATTATCAGCAGTATATTGTCAATCACTTCAGCACCGGTAACGCCAACGGGCAAAAATCCGCTGCGCCTCCCAAGCCAAAATCTGTCTCTTTTTTCAAGCAACTTGTTTTGCTAGCCCAGCGTTATTTTCAGCTAATTTCCCGCGATTTAGTTAACTTAAGCTTAGCACTTTTAACAGCGCCGATCGGCATTAGTTTGCTGCGGGTTGCAGTCAGAGACAAAGACCCGTTAATTGGCGCACCGGAAGCAACTTTAGCACCTTTGGCGTTGCGAGTTTTGTTTGTATTTACCTGTGCGGCGATTTGGGTGGGACTCGCAACTTCTCTGCAAGAAATTGTCAAAGAATCGGCTATTTATCTGCGGGAACGTTTGGTAAATTTAGGATTGTTTGCTTATTTGGGTTCAAAGTTTTTGATCCTTTCCGGGTTGGCTGTCTTGCAAACTATCTTGATGGTAGGAGTAATTTTGATTGCTTTTAAACACCCTGAACCGAGTTTGATTTCTTGGCCTGTGGGAGTCAGCATTACGACTTTTCTCACTTTGCTGAGTTGTGTCAGTCTCGGATTGGTCGTTTCGGCGATCGTCAAAAATGGCTCGCAAGCTAATAGCGCTTTACCTCTTTTATTGCTACCTCAGATTATCTTTTCTGGAGTTTTGTTTAAGATGGAAGGCGCGGCGAGCAAGTTTTCTTGGCTGATGTTAAGCCGCTGGTCTGTGGGTGCTTACGGCTCTTTAGTTAATGTGAATGCGATGGTTCCCACACCTACTCAATTGCCGGATGGGAGTACGCTTCCTCAGCCGTTTGAGCCTACTCCTGTGTACGATCCAACCTGGGAGAATTTGAGTTTAAATTGGGCGATTTTGTGCGTGCATATTTTGGTTTATTTGATGTTGACGCTGTGGTTGCAGAAACGGAAGGATATTTTATAGTCATTAGTCAGTAGTCATTAGTTAACAGTTAACAGTCAACAGTTAACTGTTAACAGTTAACTGTCAACCGCTAACAATGCCCCATGCCCAATTCCTAATTAGATGAATTATTGGCTAATGAAGTCGGAACCTGATGTTTATAGTATTGCGAAATTGAAGTGCGATAAAATTTCTATTTGGGATGGCGTTCGCAACTATCAAGCTCGCAATTTCATGCGACAAATGAGTCGGGGAGATTTAGTATTTTTTTACCATTCTAATACTAAAATACCGGGAATTGTCGGGTTGGCGCGCGTTGTTGAAACAGGGATTGCTGACCCGACTCAGTTCGATATCAATAGCGAATATTATGATGCTAAATCGCAGCTTGATGCTCCTCGCTGGCAAACTGTTAAAGTTGAGTTTGTTGAGGAATTTGCTCAGTTAATATCTTTGGATATATTGAAAGAAAAGTTGAGTGCTGATGAGATTTTGGTTGTCAGAAAAGGTAATCGGTTATCGGTGATGCCGGTGTCTGAAAGTGCGGTCGAGAAGATTTTGAAGATGAGATAATCTAATGATTAAACCGCAGAGAACGCAGAGAGTACAGAGTCAGAAAAGAGAGCGAGGAGGACACGGCAGTGCCGTTTCCCTACCCCTATTAACTGTAGGGACACGGCACTGCCGTGTCCTGATTGTGGGTAGCCGGAGAACCCAAACTGTTTAAAATCTCCTAAAGACCGGCCGCACAAACTGCGGCTCCAATTAACCCTACATTATCATTCAAAACCAATCGAACCGGAATCATTTCCAACAGCGAATCCATCCGCCCTTTGTGGGTGAAAGCGCGCATAAAACTGCCTTCTTGAATCAGTGGCAAAATTTTAGCAGCAATGCCTCCAGCTATGTACAAACCGCCGTAAGGTAAAAGTGATACAGCCATATTTCCCGCCACAGCGCCGTAAGCTTCTACAAACATTTGCATTGTTTGTTCGGAAAGCCGATCGCACTTTTTGAGTGCCGCCTGTGCAATTGTCGCTCCCGGATCGACAGTCTTCTCGCTTTTACCGATTTCTGACTCCCATTTTTTGATAACTTCCCCTACCTCCGCTGATTCAGGGGCAAACTTTCTGTCCCGCAAAAACTGGTAAATTGAAACAATCCCTTGTCCCGAAACTACACGCTCGATCGATATTCTGGCAATATCATGTTTTGCTAACAAATATTTCAGCAATTGAAACTCCAACTCCGATCGCGGTGCAAAGTCACCGTGTCCCCCTTCCGAAGAAAAAACCCTGATACCATTTGTCTCGGGAATTGCAAAACAATTTCCCAAACCAGTTCCCGCACCAATCACAGCAATTGGATCGTGTTGGCGAGGTTTTCCGCATTGCAAAGTGTGCAAATCTGTAGGTTCCAAACCCCACACGCCATAGCCAACCGCCACAAAATCATTAATTAAACTGACACGGGATATTCCTAATTCTTGTTCAAGACGCTTTGCATCCAACATCCAAGGCAAATTAGTCAGTTTTGCAGTATTGTTAACCACTGGGCCTGCGATCGCAAAACAAGCTTTTTCAGGAGCGGGTGAAAAATTTAACTTAATAGCAGCTTCCGTCAAAAACTGCTGAACTATCGGCACTAAATCGGGAAACTCCCCGCTGGGATAGCGGAACTCGTAAAGTGCATTCATTTCACCGTTAACAGTTCTTTCCACTAAGCGCAAAATTGTCTTAGTTCCGCCAATGTCACCCGCTAATAATAATCCCATAAACCTCCGATTAAACAGTTGACAGTTGACAGTTGACAGTTGACAGTTGACAGTATTGTCCACTGTTAAACCAATATTTTTTAGGTTGGGCCAAGCGTTGCGTTCACTTCGTTGTACCCAACCTACTAATCGCTATTAACAATTATTGTCGCACCGCCATTCAAAGATCGCTGTTACATCCGCGACTTCTTTAAACATCCTACCCCTGACTCCTGACTCCTGCTATAACTGTCAACTGTCAACTGTCAACTGTCAACTGTCAACTGTCAACCAAGCCCGCAACACCTCAGCTACTGTCCAAGCTTGTGCTGTGCAGCCCCGTGGCGAGTGGGGCGCGTCGCCCTCAAAAATTTCGCCCAAACTGCCAACTCCGCCAGCCAATATATGATGTGCCATCGGTTCGAGGAATTCGCGCGCTTGTGCTGGGTCTTTGTATACATCTAAGTGAGCTAAAACAAAGGGTCCGATTAGCCAGCCCCAAACTGTACCCTGGTGATAAGCCCGATCGCGCTGCAATTGGTCGCCTCCATATTCGCCCTGAAACTGCGGGTGTTGCGGCGAGAGGCTGCGAAGGCCGACAGAAGTGAGAAGTTGCTGAGCGCAGGCGTCTACCACGCCCCGACGCCGATCGGGCGTGAGTAATGGTGTATACCGATGACTGTCATTGACCCGCAATTCCCCTGCTGACAAGGAGTTGGGGGACAAGTCTAAGGGCAGCGACACCGCGAATATCTGGTTTGGCCGCAGGGAACCGTCGTGTCCGTCTGGGCCGTCCAGAACGTCGTAACAGTAACCTGTGGCATCGTTCCAGAAACGAGTGAATCCGGCAGCCGTCCGATCGGCCAATTGCTGGTATTCATAGTGAGGTTTGCCCAATTTTTGAGCAAAACTGACCATAGCTTGTATAGCATTGTACCAAAGCGCGCTGAGTTCGATCGGCTTGCCAATCCGGGGAGTTACTACCCAATCGCCAATTTTTGCGTCCATCCAAGTTAGTTGCACCCCCGCTTCCCCCGCGTAGATCAAACCGTCCTCGGGATCGACGCGGATGTTATACCGAGTTCCGTTTATGTGCCAATCGAGAATCTCACATAATATCGGCCAGAGTTCGCTCAAAAGTTCGTCATCGCCCGTGGCATCGTAGTAAGCGCGAATTGCCTCAAAGTACCACAGTGTAGCGTCTGCGGTGTTGTATTCCGGGCAGCCGCCGGCATCGGGGAAGCGGTTCGGCAGCATCCCGCGATCGACATATCGGGCGTAGGTTCGCAAAATCGATCGCGCAATGTCCGATCGCCCGGTACTGATTGTGAGACCGGGCAAGCTAATCATCGTATCCCGCCCCCAGTCGCTGAACCAGGGATATCCGGCGACGATCGTTTTGCCCTCCGGTTCCTCTGGTATCGGGCGGCTGACGATAAATTGGTCGGCGGCTAGCACTAAGTGATTTATCCAGTCGGGAGATTCGCCGGCTTTCGACCATTTTTGCAGCAAATCTTGGTCATAAGTGCGACGGGCTTCTAAAGCTGCATCGCCGTTTAACTGCGGATTTTTGTCCGTGCTGGCGATCAAAGTGAGAGACTGTCCTGGTTCGATCGCAAAATGGAAAGTCGCTGCGTGCAGGTGATCCTCACAACACTCCAATCCGCGCTCTCTTTCGGCTGCTAAGTCAAATCCGTAGTGCCAATTGTATAAGGGCGTAGAGACTCGAAATTTAGCATCTGGTTCGGCATCTGTTAGCAGGTACAGGGGTGCAGCTTTGCTAAATGCCGTCACACAAACCCCTTTTTCCAAAGTTTCTAGACTGATTTGCCAATCATCGGCGTTAGTTGTGTGGTGGTGGTCGCGATAGTTGATCAGGGCTTTGACAGCGAGGGCGATCGGTTTTGAGGCGCGGTGCAAGCGATATTGAATATATGTTGTGTTAGCACTTTGCTGCATCCAAATCCGCTTTTCTAGGATGGCGTCAGCGAGGGCAAACTTCCAAACAGGCGTCGTGCCTTCGAGGTGAAAGCTTTCGATGTATTTGTAGCCTTGGGGTTCGATCGTCCCATCGGCCCAGCGGTTTGTATAAAGAGCGTAGGGGCGATCGTAATACACAGCCGTTTCGTCCAGCTTTGCCAGCATCAAAGTCCGTCCCAGCGAGGGTTTGAGCGCGGCTACCAGCAGCCCGTGATAGCGTCTGGTGAGGAGACCCGCGATCGTCCCGCTAGCATAACCCCCGAGCCCGTTTGTGACCAACCACTCGCGAGACTCCGCCGAGTCGAGATTGCAGCAAATTTCCCGTCCAAAAGCCATAACCATAAAATACACACTCGCGGTGACTTATTATCTATCTTTAGGTAGATTTTACACAGTTTACAAATAAAGAATTGTTACCCTTGCAGGCGACTAACTTGGCGATCCTCTCCGTTGGCGCAGCCCCCGTAGGGGCGGGCTGCGAAGTAGGCAACAGTGCAGATTCATGCTCTAATTTAGGCATAACCAACCGCTACTTTGGTTCCAGCCACAATTCTAGCCTTTGATGGCTCTGTCTAAAGTTAGTTGTTTGTTATTTTCAGTAATATTACCCTCTAAACAGGCGCTGAACATTAAAAGCAAAGCATTTGATAGCGCGTCGGGCGATCGAACCACCAACCTATTTTATCAGGAGAACAACTCAAAGTGAAGATAGGAGCAAACTACCTCGGCAACAACCAATGTGAATTTACAGTTTGGGCGCCCACCATCAAACAAATAGCAGTCCAACTTGTTTCCCCAAAAAAACGCCTAATCCCCATGCAACAATCCGCAGAAGGTTATTGGCAAACCACAGCTACAGACATCCCACCCGGAACCCTTTACACCTACCAACTAGAAGGAAAAACCCACAGACCAGACCCAGCATCAAAATATCAACCCCAAGGCGTGCACGCCCCGTCGCAAGTAATAGATGAAAACGCCTTTACCTGGACTGACACAAATTGGCAAGGCGTGCCGCTAGCCGAAATGATTATCTACGAACTGCACGTCGGTACATTCACCCAACCAGGAACATTTGAAGCAATAATTCCCCAACTCAACCAACTCAAAGAACTGGGAATCAACGCCATAGAAATCATGCCAGTCGCCCAATTTCCCGGCGAACGAAACTGGGGATACGACGGCGTATATCCCTACGCCATCCAGAACTCCTACGGCGGCCCCGAAGGCTTCAAAAAACTCATCAACGCCTGCCACGAACAAGGCATCTCAGTAATTCTCGATGTAGTTTTCAACCACCTCGGCCCCGAAGGAAACTATCTCAGTGACTTCGGCCCCTACTTTACATCAAAATACGGCTCGGTTTGGGGAGACCCGCTAAACTTCGACGACGCCTACAGCGATGGAGTCCGCAACTACTTTATAGAAAACGCCCTATACTGGTTTCGAGACTATCACATTGACGCCCTGAGACTCGACGCAATTCAAGCAATATTTGAAGTAAGTGCCCGACCGTTTTTGCAAGAAATATCCGATGCAACCGCAGATTTTTCTCAACAGCTAGGACGGCAACTTTATTTAATAGCAGAAACCGACTTAAATGATGTCCGCGTTTTGCGATCGAAAGAACAAGGAGGCTTCGGACTAGACGCTCAGTGGTGCGACGATTTTCACCACGCGCTACACACCTTGCTCACCGGAGAAAATGACCGATACTACCAAGACTTCGGCAAGTGCGAACACCTCGAAAAATCCTTCAAAGAAAGCTTTGTTTACTCCGGCCAATACGCCCCCCACAGAAAGCGAAAACACGGCAATTCTGTCAAAGATGAACCAGGCCATAAATTTCTAGTATTTTCCCAAACCCACGACCAAATTGGCAACCGGATTTTAGGAGACAGACTCTCAAAAATAGTAGACTTTGAAGGATTAAAACTTGCCGCCGGAACGGTCTTAATTTCTCCCTACATTCCCTTCTTATTTATGGGGGAAGAATACGGAGAAGAAGCACCGTTTTTGTACTTCGTTTCCCATTCAGACGAAAACTTAATAGAAGCTATCCGCAAAGACAAACAACAAGAATTTAAAAGCTTTGAAGGTCGAGGCGAATTTCAAGACCCTCAGAGTCCTGAGAGCTTTCAAAAGTGCAAATTAAATTGGGAAAAACAAACAGAAGGCAAACATAAAATCCTCTGGGAATGGCACCAACATTTAATTCAACTGCGACGCACAATACCCGCCCTAAAAAAATTGGATAAAACCAGCCTAGAAGTGTCCAGCATCGAAGCGGAAAAAATCTTATTTCTACGTCGATGGACAGATGACAGTCAGATATTCTGCATTCTAAACTTCAACAAACAACAAGTTACTGTTAAGGCTGAACTTCCTCAAGGAAATTGGCAAAAGATTTTAGATTCTGCCGATCCAAAATGGATGGGTCCAGGTTCAACATTGCCAGAAAAAATAACTTCCGAGCAAGAATTGACCGTGAAACCGCAGAGTTTTGCAGTTTATGAATTATAATAATTCAAACACGAGGCAGAGCCTCTAGATATGCGTTCCCAAGCAGAGCCTAGGAACAAGCAAGAAGCAATTTTCTCGTTCCCAGGCTCTGCTTGGGAATGCCGTCCTGGAGGCTCTGCCTCCTCTTTAAAAGATCAAACCCAATAACAGGAGTAAGATTAACATGATGCGAATTCCCACAACAACTTATCGGATTCAATTTCATGCAGGTTTTAACTTTGAAGCCGCCAAACAAATCCTTAGCTATCTGGAAGAATTAGGAATTACCGACGTTTACGCCTCACCGATATTTAAAGCCAGAAAAGGCAGTAGTCACGGATACGATGTCGTTGACTCAAATCAGCTAAATCCCGAATTGGGAACCTCAGAAGATTTTGAAGCGCTCACGGACGAAATCAAGAAGCGGAACATGGGATGGCTGCAAGATATTGTTCCGAATCACATGGCTTACGATACTCAAAACTTGTTGCTGTTAGATGTATTGGAACATGGCCCGGATTCCGATTATTTCGATTACTTCGATATTGAATGGAATCACGCTTACGAACATCTCAGAGGTCGAGTATTGGCGCCGCTGCTGGGCAATTTTTATGGAGAGTGTCTGGAAAATGGCGAAATTCAACTCAAGTACAGCGAAATTGGGCTTACGATCAATTACTACGACTTAAAATTGCCTGTAAAAATAGAATCGTATGCTAATTTTATCAGTCATAATTTGGGGCATTTAGGCAGGGAATTAGGTCGTCGCCATCCTGATTTTATTAAGTTTCTAGGAATTCTTTATTTGATTAAAAATACCCCTTCTGAAACTACAGGTAAAGCCCGATACGATCAGATCGCTTTTGTCAAAGGACTGCTGTGGGAACTCTACAATCAAAATCCCATCGTGCAGGAATTTATCGATGAAAATATCAATTTTTTCAACGGAGAGAAGGGCAATCCTGAAAGCTTCAATTTGCTAGATGGTTTGCTTTCGGAGCAGTTTTACCGTCTGGCTTTCTGGAAAGTGGGTGCCGAAGAAATCAACTACCGAAGGTTTTTTACGGTCAATGAACTGATTTCGGTAAAAGTAGAAGAAATTAAAGTTTTTCACAAAAATCATGCTCTGATATTCGACATGGTTGAAGAGGGAAAGTTTACCGGATTGAGAATCGACCACATTGACGGACTTTACGACCCCACAGAATATTTGAAGCGGCTGCGGGAGAGAACTGGAGACACTTACATTACTGTGGAAAAGATTCTGGAACACGAAGAAGATTTGCCGTCATATTGGCCGATTGAGGGAACGAGTGGCTACGATTTTTTGAATTACGTAAACGGCGTTTTTTGTCGGTGCGATCGCGAACAGCAATTTACCGAAATATATCAGAGATTTACGCGCTTAAACGTTCCCTACGAACAGTTGTTTTTAGATAAAAAAGGGCTGATTGTTGAGAAGAATTTGGCGGGAGATGTAGACAATCTGGCTCAACTTTTGAAGAATATCTCCGGTCAATCGAGACAGGGAAACGACTTTACTCGTCCCGGTTTGGAAAAAGCACTGGCCGCTGTTTTGACGATTTTTCCAGTGTACCGAACTTACATCAATCAAGAGGGTTTGAGAGAGTCCGATCGCACTTACGTCAAATATGCGATCGCCCATGCGAAAGAACAAGTGCCGCGACTGCTCAAAGAACTTAAATTTATCGAAACGGTGCTGTTGCTGGAAGAAGAAGAAACCCTAACAGCCGAACAAAAAGAGCAACGCCGGCACTTTGTAATGAAACTCCAGCAGTTGACAGGCCCATTGATGGCTAAAGGCGTTGAAGATACGCTTTTATACGTCTACTATCGGCTGTTATCTCTCAACGAAGTGGGAGGAAACCCGAGTCAGTTCGGTGTTTCGCTGGCAGATTTTCACGAATTCAATCAACAGCAGCAAGCCGCTTGGCCACACAAAATGAATGCTACAGCTACCCACGATACCAAGCGTGGCGAAGATGTGCGAGCCCGAATTAACGTTTTGTCAGAAATTCCTGATGAATGGGAACAACAAGTCAGGTCTTGGAGAGAACTAAACTCTTCTAAGAAAGTCAACTTTGTGAATCGAATGGTTCCCGATACTAATGACGAATACTTCTTGTACCAAACTCTGATCGGCAGTTTTCCCTTTGAAGGGATTGAAAACACTGATTATGTCGCTCGCTTGAAAGATTATGCGATCAAAGCTGTCCGCGAAGCCAAAGTTTATACGGCTTGGCTGAGACCAGACAACGACTACGAAACTGCTTTTATGACCTTTATCGATAACGTTCTAGAACCTTCGGAACACAATCAATTCCTCAAGATATTTACGCCTTTCTGGAAAAAAGTAGCTGATTACGGAATTTTCAATTCTTTATCTCAAACACTGCTGAAAATAACTGCTCCGGGCGTTCCCGACATTTATCAAGGCACGGAATTATGGGATTTAAGCCACGTCGATCCAGACAACCGCCGTCCCGTTGATTTTGACCGCAGAATCAAGGTTTTGCGGTCAATTAAACAGCAAGCTCAGACGGATATTTTGCAACTGGTTGAGGATTTGATAGTGACGCGGGAAGATGCTAGAATTAAGCTGTTTTTGACGGCAAGAGTCCTAGAAGCGAGAAAAAAATACTTGCAAGTTTTTGAATTAGGCGACTATCAGCCCCTGGAAGTAGTGGGCACGTTTAAAGATAATGTTATTGCCTTTGCCAGAAATTTTGAAGATACGACAATTATTGCGATCGCTCCCCGGTTTTTGACGGGAATTGTCAAACCGGAAGAAATGCCGATCGGCAAACAAGTCTGGAAAGATACTAATCTGGAATTGTCCGAGCAAATGCCGTCGGTTTGGAAAGATGCGATTACAAATCAGGTGGTAGAAAGTAACGGTGCGCTGGCAATTGGTGAAGCTCTCAATTACTTTCCTGCGGCTCTGCTGATTAGTAAAAAATAGCAATTAAAGCTGTAGGGTGCGTCAGGCATTAATTATTGGGATTTCACAAGGTTTTTTGGCTCTGACGCACCCTATCATGTGCGGGGTTTTTTGAGTTAAAATAGTAGCAGGAAAGCAATCTTAGTAGCGGGAGGAATAGCAAAATGCGATCGCTCGTCAAATTTCACTGTTTATTCTGATGAGTACAATTGAACAAGCCGCAAATTGGTAGCAGTCTAACTGATGACTATAATTTATAATTTCTAGTTATATTTTGCATCAATAAAGGTCGATCGCCCCAACCAACCAAAAAAAATATACAACAAAGACGGCAAATACAACACAACGTATACGGTTTGCCACAATACCGCAATCGATCGAACCTCGTACATTAGGAAGAGTAAAGAAAAGCAGTCAACAACTGTAGCGTTGTCAGCCAGACGGATGCAACCGTCCCCTAAGAGGTTCGGTAAACACCCCTTCATCCCAAGGTCTAACCGCCCGCAGTATAGACTTACAACTGTAAAAGTTGTGGTCATTCGGTAGACAGGGATTTAAGTGCAGCGATAAATTTATCACGGTTGGCTAAATCGTGAAAGCTTACCGAGGGATAGCCGCTCCCATGCTCCCGATGAAGTAAGAAGCAAATGTCTAGACTTGTCTAGTATTTGTATAGCAGATAAGCACCCTATCGAAGACTGTATTAAAGCAGGACTCACTACCCGTAAACCGCGAGGTAAAATCGCAGTCCTGAATAACCAGACGATCGTACAGATAGAAAACCAAAATTTTGTAGTTATTGGAGCCGGAACACCCCTATGGGAAAAGTAGTTGGAATTGACTTAGGTACGACAAACTCCTGCGTCGCAGTAATGGAAGGCGGCAAACCCACCGTCATAGCCAACGCCGAAGGGGGTCGCACCACACCTTCCGTAGTAGCATTTGCCAAGAATGGCGATCAACTCGTCGGACAAATCGCCAAGCGCCAAGCTGTGATGAACGCCGAAAATACCTTTTACTCAGTAAAACGGTTTATCGGGCGCCGGGTTGACGAAGTAACGCACGAAACCACTGAAGTTTCATACAAAGTCCTGAAAGTCGGAAACAGCCTCAAACTCGACTGTCCCGCCCGTGGCAAGCAATTTGCCCCTGAAGAAATTTCCGCCCAAGTCCTCCGCAAACTCGTAGAAGACGCCAGCAAATATCTCGGCGAAACTGTCACCCAAGCGGTGATCACAGTTCCCGCGTACTTCAACGATTCCCAACGCCAAGCTACAAAAGACGCTGGAAAAATTGCCGGTATTGAAGTCCTGCGGATTATCAACGAACCTACAGCAGCAGCTTTAGCTTACGGGTTAGATAAAAAGAGCAACGAAACCATCCTGGTATTTGACTTAGGTGGCGGTACTTTCGATGTCTCGATTCTCGAAGTTGGCGACGGCGTATTTGAAGTGTTGGCAACTTCTGGAGACACTCACCTTGGTGGTGACGACTTCGATAAAAAGATTGTTGATTTCATCGCCGGAGACTTCCAAAGAGCCGAAGGAATTGACCTCCGCAAAGACAAACAAGCATTGCAACGCCTAACAGAAGCAGCAGAAAAAGCCAAGATTGAACTTTCGAGCGTTACCCAAGCCGAAATCAACTTGCCATTTATTACTGCGACTCAAGACGGCCCAAAACACTTGGACACCACTTTGACGCGGGCCAAGTTTGAAGAACTTTGTTCAGATTTGATCGATCGCTCTCGCATTCCCGTAGAAAACGCGATTCGCGATGCCAAATTAGACAAATCTGCAATAAATGAAGTTGTCTTAGTTGGTGGTTCTACACGCATTCCAGCCGTGCAAGAACTGGTCAAAAAAATCCTCGGCAAAGACCCGAACCAAACGGTAAACCCGGATGAAGTGGTAGCAGTCGGTGCAGCAATCCAAGCTGGCGTGCTCTCAGGCGAAGTCAAAGACATCCTGTTGCTGGACGTTACTCCACTATCTCTCGGCGTCGAAACCTTGGGCGGCGTGATGACCAAAATCATTCCCCGCAACACGACTATTCCTACGAAGAAGTCGGAAACTTTCTCGACTGCTGTAGACGGCCAAACAAACGTGGAAATTCACGTTTTGCAAGGCGAACGAGAAATGGCAAACGACAACAAGGATTTGGGAACTTTCCGTTTAGATGGAGTTCCTCCAGCCCCTCGTGGCGTACCTCAAATCGAAGTTACTTTCGATATCGATGCTAACGGTATTTTGAATGTAGCTGCTAAGGATAAAGGTACTGGTAAGGAGCAATCTATTAGCATCACTGGTGCTTCTACTTTGCCTAGCAATGAAGTTGATCGCATGGTTCGGGAAGCCGAATCGAACGCTTCTGCTGATAAGGAACGTCGTGAAAAGATCGATCGCAAAAACCAAGGCGATTCCCTAGCTTATCAAATCGAGAAGCAGTTGGCAGAATTGGGCGATAAGGTTCCTGCTGATGACAAGACTAAGGTTGAAGGCTTGATCAAAGACTTGCGCGATGCGATCGAAAGTGAAGATGACGATCGCATTAAAACCATGACAACAGAGTTGCAGCAAGCATTCTACGCTGTCAGCAGCAGCCTGTACCAACAAGCTGGCGGCCCGACTGACGGCCCTGGTGGCCCTGGAGACGGCGGCCCGACTGGTGGCGGTGATGACGTGATTGATGCCGACTTCACT
>JANMLZ010000077.1:0-22009 GCA_031372825.1 Cyanobacteria bacterium OTE_58_metabat_593
TTTTAATATAATGTCTTCTGCCCGGTGGTGTCCGACCCCACCCTTTATTTTTGTGACACCCCGCAAGCCCCCTCTCCTCTATATCATTCCGGCGCAGCCGGAATTGATCTGACTTCCCTGCTTCGCCAATAACGCACTTCCATAGGCAGCCGCAGTATGAATCGGCGTTTCAACAGGCACTTTTAAATAACGCTGACGAATCGCACTCCAAACCGCATTTTTTGCACCGCCGCCAGCAGTATAAACCTTTGTCAAAGGAGTTGCACCGAATTCTTGCAATAATTGATATCCCTGCGCTTCAATCCGCGCGATACTTTCTAACAAACCGTGCAGAAACTCCACTGAATCAGTTGGACGCGGTTCGAGTCTGGGCGGCAAATTCGGGTCATTAATCGGAAAGCGATCGCCCTTTTGCAATAATGGGTAATAATCCAGCAAACTCTCTTTTTCAGCATCAATCTGTGTGCTATATTCCTCCAATTCAATATCAGTAAAAAAGTGTCGCAGCACCGCACCTCCGGTATTAGAAGCACCTCCAACCAACCACAAATCGCCTAATTTGTGGCTGTAAATCCCGTATCTAGAATCATCTACGCGGGTGTGACTTAACAGTTTGACGGCTAGTGTAGAACCGAGAGAAGTTACTGCTTCCCCTGGTAAATTGACACCGCTTGCTAAAAATGCTGCAATGCTATCGGTTGTACCAGCACAAACTGTACAATCGCGGGGAAATCCGAATCGATCGCCCACTTGAGCAGTAACTTCCCCTACAGGCGTGCCCGGTGCGACAACTTGTGGCAATTTAGGTATTTTAGCGCCGCCAATTCCCTCGATCAGCCACTGTGGATAGCACAAAGTATCAACGTCAAAACCGAGTTTCAAAGCATTGTGATAGTCGCTAATTCCTAATTTCCCGTGCAGCAAAAATGCCAGCCAATCAGCTTGGTGCAGGAAAACCGTAGGGGCGGTGCCCCCGTGCCCGCCCTCCTGCCACCACAGGAGTTTTGCCAGACTGGATGTAGCGCTTAATACTGTGTGGTTGTCGGGGGCGATCGCCCTTAACCTCTCTGTCACGGCTGCACCGCGCGCATCATTGTATAAAATCGGCTCACATACAGGTATACCATCGGTATCGCACAGCATGACTGTGGATGATGTACCGTCAAGGGCGATCGTCCTTACCTGATTGCGGACGGTTGGGGGGATTTGCTCAATTACAGCCGAGAGTGCATTTTGCCACACCGAGGGCAATTCCGGCTGTTGTGCGTCGGCAAAAGTGTATTCTGTCTCACAATGGATTGTACCCTGGGAGTCGATGATTGTCGATCGAGCGCCCGTGGTGCCGAAATCTATTCCCAAATAAAGATTCATTTACCACTCCCGCGAGTTTTCCTATTTTCCGTTAAAAAGTTTATTTGAATCAAATACTTATTTCTAATATCATTTTCGGTTAATTACGATTAATAAAGAATGTTTGTAGTGAGGACTAAAATCTTCTGATTTATATGAATTCCGGCTGCGCCGGAATAAGATAGAGGACACGGCAGTGCCGTATCCCTACCGCGATCAATTGTAGGGACACGGCAGTGCCGTGTCCTGATTTCGGGTAATATTCATTCCGATGCAGGAATTGATATGACAGCAGATTAATTGTAGGGAAACGGCACTGCCGTGTCCTGATTTCGGGTAATATTCATTCCGATGCAGCGGGAATTGATCTGACAGGAGATTCCACGTTTATGAAGCACACCCAAATCCATATATCCACACAGTAGGGAGACGGCATTGCCGTGTCCCTATTTCATCAACTCACTTAAACTTTTGTCCCACACTCAGGACAAAACTTATTGGTTGAAACATTCTTCGCGCCGCAACTGGGACAATAAACTAACTCCGCCGATTCCAACTTGCTGCGTTCGGGCAAACCAACCATTTGAGCATTGCTCTTACCCGGAACTACCATCGGATAGCAGTTTTCGTCCCTTGTTACCTTCGCGTTCAACAGCACTGGGCCGTCGTGAGCGAGCATTTGCCCGATCGCACTTTGCAACTCATCCGGCCGCGAAACCAGCATCCCCTTCACGCCATAAGCTTCTGCCAGCATCACAAAATCCGGCATCCCTACAGTCATGTTCGACGACGAATAACGCTCCCCATAGAATGCTTGCTGCCACTGCCGCACCATTCCCTGCCAACCGTTATTTACAATCACAATTTTGACATTAATGCCGTATTGTGCTAGAGTTCCCAACTCTTGAATATTCATTTGGATGCTAGCATCGCCAGCAATACAAATCACTTGCTCGTTGGGTAGCGCCATTTTCGCGCCCATCGCCGCCGGCAGCCCGAAACCCATCGTTCCCAAACCAGCGCTCGAAATCCAGCGGCGCGGCCCGTTGTTCAAGAATTGAGCCGACCACATTTGATGTTGACCGACATCCGTTGTGTAGTAAGCATCTGGCGCTTGAATACCCAACTGAGAAATCACCTCTTGCGGAGACAAAATCTCTGGGTAGTGAGGCACAACTAACGGATAGTCCTGTTTCCAGCGATCGATCCTGTGCAGCCATTCGCCAGTCTGTCCGGGAGTTGGCGAAACACCAGTTTCCCGACAACGGCGCAGCAAATCGATCAAAACTTGCCGGACATCTCCGACAATCGGCACGTCAGGGCCGCGATTTTTGCCGACTTCCGCCGGGTCGATATCGATGTGAATCACCTTCGCCCGCGCTGCAAACTCGTCTAGTTTTCCGGTGACGCGATCGTCAAAACGAGCTCCGACAGCAATCAACAAATCGCACTCGGTAACGGCAAAATTAGCATAAGCAGTGCCGTGCATCCCCAGCATTTTCACAGACAGAGGATGGTTTTCGTCAAAGGCACCTTTGCCCATCAGGGTTGTCGTCACCGGCAATTGGAAAAGTTCCGCGAGTTCCTTAATTTCCTCGTGGGCCGCTGCTGCGATCGCCCCGCCACCCACATAAAGTAAAGGACGCTTCGCTTCCTTCAGCAACTCAATCGCTTGATTAATCTGCCGAGGATTTCCCTTCACCGTCGGCCGGTAGCCCGGAATTCTCACCGATCCCGGTTCCACGGGGAGATAGTCAAATTCTTCTAAACCCACATCCTTGGGGACATCAACCAACACCGGCCCCGGCCGCCCTGTACTCGCGATGTGGAAAGCTTCAGCCACAATTCGGGCCATATCTCTCGGGTCGCGCACTACATAGGAATGCTTGACAATTGGCAGTGTAATTCCGTAAATATCAGTTTCTTGAAACGCATCAGTGCCGATCGCCGGACGAGGCACTTGACCCGTAATTACCACCATCGGGATCGAGTCCATGTGCGCCGTCGCAATCCCCGTCACCAAGTTAGTTGCACCGGGGCCGGAAGTTGCGAAACAAACCCCAACTTGTCCGGTAGCGCGGGCGTACCCGTCGGCTGCGTGGGCGGCACCTTGCTCGTGTCGCACCAAAATATGTTTGACGGCCCCCGTTTCTTCAGCGCGGTAGAGTTCATCGTAAAGCGGCAGAATTGCGCCGCCGGGATAACCGAAAATATGCTTGACGCCGTGGCGGATTAAGCTGTCAATCAGAGCAAATCCACCAGTTGCACGCCTAACGGCTACTTTAGTTTTTAGTTGCACAGAATTTCCCTCCTTAAGTTAACTACAATTTAAAGTTAAAAATTCAATTTTACTTGTTTTTCCTCTAAATGTGGAACAGGCCGGAAAGCCTGTTCTTAATAATGCTGCAAGATATCAGTTCAAACAACATCTTGCAAGACTTTGCGAGTATGTTTCCAAGCGGCCATCCCCATCACCGAGACCAAAAAGCCCAAACTCAGCAACACGATCCGCAAGCCGAGGTCATCCGATTTGACGGTTTTGCTGACAGCATCCGTTAGCGGGCCAGTCAGTGCTAAAGGTAAGCTGAGGGCAATGTTAATCGCATTGTTCTCCAATCCAAAAACTTTTCCCCGCATAGATTCTGGAGTCTTCTCTTGAATCAGGGCTTGCATCGGGCCGTTAATTAAAGAAGCGCCAAAACCGAACAAAGCGCTCAATGCGAATCCTACCCACAACACTCTGGCAAAGGCAAACATTGCCAACACAAAACCCATCATCAAGAAACCAATTAACGGCAAAGGCTTGTGGTGCATTCGATCGCCCCAGTGGCCTAAAAAAGCCGCGCCGAAGACCATTCCGACTCCCGCAGCAGCCAGCAAAAAGCCAAATTGAGTTTCTTTGAGACCGATTTTGCCCGAAAGTGCGATCGCCAGCACTTGTAGCGCCGCAAAAACTGAATACAAAATTGTCAACTGCACCATCGCATTGCTGACGAGGCGGTTGTGCTTCAAATACCGCAAACCTTCTTTGAGGTCTTGCCAAGGATGGATGTTTTTTCCACTGCTACCGGGATGATTTTCTTTGATCCGCATGGCATAGAGCAAACCGGCAGATATCAGGTACAACCCGCCCAGGAAAAACTGTTGAGAAGCTGCTCCGTAGCTGTGTTTGATCCAACTAAACACCGGTTCGCCGATCGTCATCCCGACAATAATTCCGCCCATTGTAGACGATGCAAACAGCGCATTTGCCGACATCAGTCCCTCTCGTCCCACCGCCAGCGGGATGGCGGCCGCTTCTGCGGGAGCAAAAAATTGGGTTATGGTAGAAACCAAAAACGTAATTGCCAGCAAGACGACAAAAGTTTTGGGCAAAAACGCCAAAGCGACAATCAATACGGCTCGAACCACGTTGCAGCCGATCAGCATTTGCTTTTTGGCAAAGCGGTCTACAACGATACCGGCCGCCGAACCAAAGACGATCGCAGGCACCGTGTAGGCGATCATCACCGCTGACAGCATAGAATTTTCCGAATGCTGCCAAGAAACAGGCCAGGGTCGGTAGTCGCCTGTTTTCAGCAGAATAATCAGCAATACATAAAAAATTTTATCCGCCACTTGGGCCAACAACTGGCCCGTCCACAAGGCGAGGAAGGGGCGATTTCTCAGTAGGGCATCAAGCCCGCTGCGGTCAGGGGGAGGGCTGGCTGGGTGCATAGGAATAGTTTAACTGACCGCCTCTGGCAATTGTAGTTTTCAGCAATACGTGTGCAAATCTCACATAGCGAGCGTGGAAAGGAGGAAAACTCCTGTCTCCTGTTTTCTTTTTCTGTTTTAGCAGAAAGGCGGTATCTCGGCTGCTGTTTTCTTCACTCTACTCTCGAAGCGATCGATCGCCCCCGCCCCCGGTAAATCCGAGAATATTGTTAAAAGTTGGCGTACATTACATCGCGAGTACAACATAGGGTAATATGCTTGACAAAATACTTGGTGTTGGCCGCGATACTAAAAGATGTCGCGCCGATTAAGTAATATAACGAAAGTAGTAATGTTAGGAGTGAGAAACTTGAAAAAGGTTGAAGCGATTATTCGCCCCTTTAAACTTGACGAAGTGAAAATCGCCCTCGTCAATGCTGGCATTGTGGGGATGACTGTTTCTGAAGTTAGAGGTTTTGGCCGTCAGAAGGGCATGACTGAACGCTATCGCGGTTCTGAGTACACAGTTGAGTTTTTGCAAAAGCTCAAGGTCGAGATTGTTGTGGAAAACGATCAAGTTGATATGGTAGTTGATAAAATTATCGCTGCTTCCCGCACGGGCGAGATTGGCGACGGCAAGATTTTCATCTCGCCTGTCGAACAAATTATCCGAATTCGGACTGGGGAAAAGAACCAGGAAGCAATCTAGGATACTGGGGCATGGGGCATTGGGCATTGGGCATTGGCCAAACAGGGCATGGGTAATTGGTACTAATAACCAATAACCAATAATTAATAACTAATGGCTAATGACTAATGACTAATGACTCCATTTGTGGTATTAGAGCCTGGAATGCTCGGCCGCGGTGGGAGTGCGATCGCTTGATTTCGGGTGTCATTTCTGCAAAAGTCTGTTGCTGTGTGGGCACGTAGAAAATCGGGTCATACCCGAAACCTCCGGTACCGCGAGGAGTGTGCAGGATTTCGCCTCGGCAAATTCCTTCTACTTGCAGGGCAATTGTACCGTCGGGACGGGCGATCGCGATCGCACATACAAATTGTGCTTGTCGGTTTTGTGCGTTTCCCAATTCTGTAAGGAGTCGAGAGATTCTGTCAGCATCGCTTGAACCGTAGCGTGCCGAGTAAATCCCAGGTTTGCCATCAAGTGCATCTACCATTAAACCGGAATCATCGGCGATCGACCATTCACCGATTGCTTGGGCGATTTCCGAAGCTTTCAAGCAAGCATTAGCCATAAAAGTCTCGCCAGTTTCCTCGATTTCCAACTCTTCCGGTTTGAGTTGCAATTCCCACCCCAAATCCTGAAGATAAAGCTGCATTTCCTTAACTTTGCCGGGATTGCTGCTAGCCACAACTAGCAATTTGTGATTATTCATTAGTTATCAATCTTCAGTCACTTGTCAAATCTTAACTGTTAAAGGTACGGACTGTTGATATTAATGCCGAAAATTATGCTAAAATTAAAGGTTTTTCCATTGCAGGCGACAATCGAGTGTTTTTGCAGAAGTTTCGCAAATTGTGCGATCGCAAAGAGCCCAGTCAAATTCAAAAAGACTTAAATTACCCGATGGCGAATCAAGATTTGTTCCAGCAGACAATTTCCTATTTGTGCCGATCAGGTGCAACCTAAGCACCCTACTTTCAATAAATAAAAAAACCGGATTTCTTAAAAAAAATCCGGTAAACATGAACACAAGCAATACTAACACTGCTCAAATCTCAATTTTTCAACAGCTTCATACCCATTTTTACCTTGTCCAAAATCGTCTTTTGCGACACGCAAGTAATCAGACAAAGCTTACCGCAATTCAAAGTATCGCGGCGGACTTCCTGAGCTTTTTCACCGTACCAAATCTCGCGGGCATTTTGCTCTTTCACATTCCCAATTACCGGAAACTCATCGCACAATTTTACATCGCCCCGGGTATCAATCCAGTAGTTGCGAAGTCCTACCCGACAAGGGCGAACTCCGTCGGGTGCTTTTTCGTCGCGGAAGTGAGGTAACATTAGCCGCAATACTTCGTCGCTGTTCATAATTGGCGCACCGTTGTTCTTCATTTCAATTAGGCGCTCAATTACCTGTGCAAATTCCTCGTAATCCTCTTCTTCTACCCATAATTCTTCATAGGTTTCTGGTGTCCAGCGATTGACTGGTTGGAAGTTCACTGTTGTCGCCCCAATTTCTTTTGCCCAGTTTACTATCTCTTCTAGATGGCGGAAATTGAGTCGGTTTATCGTCGGTTTGACGTTGATCGGAAACAGGACGTTCTGTTTTTCTTGTTCTTCGCGCAGATACACGATTCCTTTAGAAAGCCGATCGAACAAACCGATTTGACCGCGCAAGTAATCGTGCAGTTCTGCATTATGCCCGTCAACAGACATATTAACATTAAAAGGACGAGCAGCAACGGTTTTGGCTGCGTTTTCCCGGGTCATGCAATAGCCGTTTGTGGTGACGCCTGCGTGGATGCCATTCTTGTTGGCAAAAGTCAATAAGTCTAGAAAACCTTTTTTAATATAAGGTTCGCCGCCGCTGAAGTTGATTGAAAATTCGCCGACAAATGCTTTGACGCTTAACAAGGCATTTTGCCAATCTTCGATCGTCATTTCGTCTTTATATTCTTTGAGTCGCCAATATTCGCACTGACGACATTTAACGTTACAGCGCTCGTTGACAATCCCGTAAAAAGTGACTGGGGTTGTCATGTCAAATCCTGTATTGATGCGGAGCGACTCAGCTACTGCACTCTTGGTGTGCTTGACTCCCAGTCTGGATAATGTTAAAGCATCCATGTCTTCTTTGCCTTACGTGTTGTTACTTAAGTTAATTTATCGAACGGAATTTTGTACGTAATAATACGTATTGCTGTTTACGTATTCCTTACGAGTAAGTATGCACCCATCCTAAGCATTCTTTTTGGGTATGGCTAGATGTTTTTCAAATATTTATCATATTAAGTCTTGTAACATATTAGTATTCATCATCATTCAAGCTGTTTTTTGGATTAAAACATGAATTTTGCTTAATAAATGGCAGATATACATCAGCGTGAGATTGACGTTAAATCAAGAAATTGTACTTTTCATTGAATTTTATTTAAATAACTTAATACTTAAGCTTAATAAAAATACTTACGTAAGCTATCTCAATAACTTAAAATTATAGTTAAGTGAGCGGACTGTACAGCAGTTTACTTCACACAAGCTTTACAATATGAAGGAATTTAATTATTTCAACGGTTAAAAATGGCTATAAACATGGGACGATATTTGCACGTACTGAAATTGTTCTGGGGTGCGGCGATTGAAGCAGAACTGGAATACCGGATCAACTTTGTCCTCGCGGCCCTCAGCAGCCTCGGAAACCTGATTGGTAGCTTGTTCGGACTGTTTTTGTTTTACCGTACGGGTTACACGTTTTCTGGGTGGAAATGGGAAGAAGCCTTGGTTGTACTGGGTATTTTCACGATTTTGCAGGGCTTTTCGTCTACGTTTTTAGCACCTAATCTCAGCCGGATTGTCGATCGAGTCCAGCAAGGAACCCTCGATTTTGTCCTCCTGAAACCGATCAGTTCGCAATTCTGGCTGTCTGCAAACACAGTTTCTCCTTGGGGAATACCCGATCTCATCTTTGGTGTGATATTGTTGGTGTACTCGTCTACCAAACTTGGAGTAGGAGTCGGCAATTATTTCCTAACAGCAATACCGCTGTTATTTGGCATGGTGAGTCTTTATAGCATCTGGTTTATGTTAGGTGCTATGAGTATTTGGTTTGTCAAGATTTATAACGTTACTGAAGTTCTCAGAGGATTATTAGAAGCTGGTAGATTTCCAATGGCTGCTTATCCCGCAGCTTACCGATTTTTCTTCACGTTTGTAGTCCCCGTTGCTTTCTTCACCACAGTACCGGCAGAAGCAATGCTAGGCAGAGGTGATATAGTTTGGATAGGAGGGGCTGGAATATTGGCGATCGGGCTTTTGTTCGCTTCCCGCTACTTCTGGCAATTTGCACTCCGATTTTACACCAGCGCTTCTAGTTAGTTACATAATTTAATTTAATTTGTTGACTGTTGACTGTTGACGGTTAACTGTTGTATTCTGATCTCAGATATTTTAAAATAATCCTAGCAATCTAAACTACAAATTACGAAGGAGAAAAGGGCAAATCAATGAAAAAGAAACAACTCGGAAACACTAATTTTAATATCAGCGCAATTGGTCTGGGAGGAATGCCACTGTCCTTAAGCGGGCGGCCTCTTGAATCGCAAGCAATTGCAGTAATTCACCGCGCCCTCGATTTGGGTGTGACACTAATTGACAGCGCAGATTCCTACTGCGAAGATGAATCTGACAAACACCACAACGAAGAACTGATTGCCAAAGCTTTAGAACAGTATACGGGAGATATTCGGGCTGTCACCGTTGCTACAAAAGGCGGCTTAATGCGGCCTCAAGGTACTTGGACGCGCAACGGGAATCCGCACCATTTACGCAAGACAATTCAGGAAAGTTTTGAAGCTTTGGGCGGCAATGGGCCGATCGACCTTTGGCAATATCACGCGCCAGATCCTAGTTATACCATCGAGGCAGCCCTAGCACCCGCAAAAGAAGCCGTAGAAGCAGGAATAATTCGATTTGTAGGAGTTTCCAACTTTTCTGTAGAACAAATCAAACGTGCCCGCGATACAGTAGAAATTGCCTCAGTTCAAAATCAGTACAATCCGTGGCACAGACAGCCAGAATCAGATGGTGTGCTGGAATATTGCGAAGCCGAAAAACTGACATTTTTTCCTTGGAGTCCCCTCGGAGGAAGCCGTCGCGCCAAAAGCTTGCAAGATATGCCTGCGATCGTGAAATTAGCAACCGAAAAAAACGTCTCAGTTTACTGTATAGTATTGGCCTGGTTGATGGCAAAATCGCCCTGCATCGTGCCAATTCCCGCTGCGACAAAGGTATCGAGTATTGAAGACTGCGTGCGGGCGATCGACGTTAAATTGACTGAGGCAGAATTGGCACAAATCTCAGTAAGTTAGATCGATCGTTACTACCAGGGATTTAATTAGTAAATTTGCAAATTTTAGAGGAATTGGATTTGATGGAAGCTAATAAAGTGAATGCCGATCGAGATTTGGCGATCGAACATCAAAACGTACCAGTCGCCCACGAAGGACTGCACAACTTTTTATATAGTTCCGAGGAAGAACACGGCGCAGTCGCGGCAATTCCGGCATTAGAAAATGACGGAACTCAAATAATGGCGATCGCAGTATGGCGCGATTTAGCAACTAACGCCAAAGTCGCGGGCGTTTATGCCGTAATCGACAAGTGCCATCAAACTCAGTATATAGGTTATTCGCGAAATATCCTGCTTTCTCTCAATGGTCACATCGCGCAAAATGGCAGCGAAAATTGTGCATTCCTGCGCGTGCAAACTTTCAAATTCCCCAAGCGGGAAGAAATGGAAAGTTTGCGCGATTTTTGGATAGCAGAACTCGGCACTATTCCCCCAGGAAACGGCACAGAAAGCGAAATGTGGGCGAGTACCGTAGGTGAAGCCGCACGCGCTGCTATGTCTGCCCAAGAACAAAAAGCCTATGAAGAAAAGAAGCTGAAACTGCGTAAAGCAATGGCAGATTCGACTCTGAGTAGAGAGTTAGAAACAGCAGCAAAAAGTGATAGCGAACGCAGTAAGGATTTGGAAGCTGCGGTTGATAATGATGACTGGAGTGCCGTAATTCATTCACAAACCCAGTTAACAGTTGATAGTTGACAGTTATTAGTTATTGGTTCTCATAACCAATAACTAATAACTAATCAGGGCTGTTTCATTCTCCCGAAACCCGCCAGGGACTGAAGTCCCTGTCGGGCTGGGGATTTCAAAGAATGAAACAGCCGTGAATAACCAATAACTAATAACCAATAACCAATAACTAATAACTAATTTTCCGTTCTTTAACTAAAGTCAAACTTACCCATTCACCTTTGTCATTATAACTGCGAATCATCCGAAATCTTAAATCTGGTTCAACCAACCAACCAGCCTCGAAAAATACGGCTTTTCTGAGTTCAACTTTGATAGGGATCGTGCAAGAACTGCCATCGGGAAGCAACAAAACTTGCATCGGTGTAGTACCTTGGTTAAAATTAATTACCGAACCGTCGATGACACCTCCAGAAGTGATAATCTTAGTACCAAAGGTAATTTGTTGAATTAGGCGATCGCCTCCATCCAAATGTAATTGTAATTTAGTAGAATAGCAGTCAGGATTTCGCCAATCTGGATACATTGTCACTGCTTCGCCATGCCATTCTCCGAGTAAATCGTCAATAGTTAAAGGTGGACGTTCGGGGATATTGCGATCGGGCTGCTTTTCCCGAATTAGGGTAATATTTGATAAATCGCCATTGGTATTGTACAACTGAACGAACCGCAATCGGCGATAATTGTAGATGAAACAAAACTCGGCCCCAGACTCAGCAAACGGTGCTATTTGAATAGTACCCTGACAAAAAGAGCCGTTCTCAAAAAATAGGATATCTCGTCCCACATTCTGATATTCTCGAACTATTTCACGGACTTCTGGTGCGCCGACACCGCTGGGATTTGGGTAAAAGCGCTGGAGTTTTAAACGCACAGTTTTGTTGTCATTCAGACCTTGGAGAGCAATAATACTAGGAGTATCTTTAACTATTTCTCCCCGTGGCGATAACTGAGTAAAGGAACCGTGCCATTCTCCCAAGTTTTGTAAAAAATTATCCCATTGCGATCCCATATTTTCACCTATGAATATATAGTAAATTCAATATCCCCGTAGGGACACGGCAATGCCGTGTCCCTACTTCTTACATACCTGAGAAATGCTATATGTCTAACAATAGAATTATAACTCTGTTGACGGATTTTGGATTAAGCGATGTTTATGTGGGAGTGATGAAAGGTACGATCGCCCAAATCAACCCACAACTCAAAGTCATTGATATTACCCACGACATTCCTGCTCAAAATATAGCAGCGGGGAGGTTTTGTCTGATGAATGCTTATGCTTATTTTCCCACAGAAACGGTGCACGTTGCTGTCGTCGATCCTGGTGTGGGAAGTAGCAGACGCGGAGTAGCGATTCAATGTGCTAATTGCTGGCTTGTGGGGCCCGATAACGGGTTATTTAGCGGGGTGTTAAGTCGGGAAAGTGCGATCGCCTCTGTCTCACTCACCAACCCCAAATATTGGCGTACACCTCAACCCAGCAGCACCTTCCACGGTCGAGATATTTTCGCTGCTGTGGGCGCTCACTTGGCGACTGGGGTGCGGTTGGAAGAGTTGGGAGATGCGATCGACCCTGCAAGTTTAGTCCAGTTACAGATACCAAATTGCGCCGTTACAGCTACTGGTGTCGCAGGTTGTGTCCAATATTGCGATCGGTTTGGCAACCTAATTACTAATATCCCAGAACACTGCATAAAAAGCAACAATTGGTCAGTAAAAGTCGATCGTATTTCCGATACAATTATCATACCCAGTGGCAAAACTTACAGTGACAGTAAACCGGGAGATTTAGTTGCCATCATTGGTTCCGACGGCTGGGTGGAGATTGCGGTAAACGGCGGCAGCGCTCAATCTGTACTAAAATTGGAGTTTGGTGCGATCGTGCAATTGCTTTTTGAAACTAACAATTAAAATCATCTCTTTCAGTCCGCCTGCGCGGACTTCGTTTTTGTAGAAGCGATTTCAATCGCCGTTTCATATCTGAATAAAAATTAGACTACTTAGCAATATTAAAAACAATAATTATTTACCTCAAAAAGTAGCCTAGTTTGAGGCAAACTAAATCCAGACGCTTCCTCAGTTAACAGTTGGTTGTATATTTCATTAGCTTGCCAAAAAGACTCTTGAGGTAAAAATCTAAAAATTGATGCAGCAACATATTGTTTTTCTTGTTCAAAACTTATCCATCTTCGTGATAATTCTTCTGCTGCATAACCAGTAGTATTAGAACCAGAAAAAATATCTACTACCAAATCTCCCGGTTCAGTCAGAAAATTTATAAAAAATGACGGTAATCTTTGAGGAAAACGTGCCGGATGCACCTTGACATTAAACTCTTTGCACCAACGCAAGTATTGAGAATTACTTTCCGAATTAGCAATTTCCAGCAAATTAGATGGAATAGCACCTCCATTATCTTTAGCAAATCGATCGCTAATATTGTGACCGGAAGGGCGTTCTTTGGGCGTATAAAATTCCTCAGCATTTTTCAAAAGTTTTTTCATCCTCTCAGAATACTCTACTTTTACTTTAGTAATATTCGCTTGAGGCTGATTCGTTTTGGAAAGCCACCAAACAGTATTCACAGAATCTTTAGCCCGAATTTTTTGTTTATTCACCCACTCTATAGGAGATGGAAGTTTTGAAGGATTAAACCAGAAAAACTCTTGAGCCAGTTTAAATTCATATTCGTCACATAACCTAATAAGTACGCGGTAATTGTACAACGAACGTACAGGTATTCCTTTTTGATAAGCACCCCCAAGGTCTACAACAAAACTTCCAGTATCCTTGAGAACTCTTTTAATTTCAGAAGCAAAGCCCAGCAGCCAATCAACATATAAATCTTGATCTTCATTTCCATAACTCTTTTTCCGTTGCAATGCAAAAGGAGGGGATGTCATCACCAAATCCACAGAATTGCTAGCAAGACTATTCAGGAGATGAAGAGAATCTCCCAAATAAGATTGACCATACTTGGTAGTGTAAATTGGGGTAGGCAAAATGTTACTCATGTGTAATTTAGATTAGTTTAAGGTACAACAGACATAGCCTAGTGTCATTATATCAAATTCCGTACTTTCAGTACGTTGTTTTGTGTATAAATTCTTCGTATCATTCACAAAGCGAACTGAAAGTTCGTTTTTACCAATTGTGACGGGTATGAATTACAAAGAAGCCAGACAACAATTTGCGGCCAAGGTAAGTCAGTTACGCAGAGAAAAAAGGATTACGCAGGACGAGCTAGCAGAACTCATAGATAAGACTACTGACTATATCAGCTTATTGGAACGTGGCGAAAGATCACCATCATTTGAACTTATTTTTGCTTTAGCTGAAGCCCTCGATGTACCTGCTACTTATTTAATCAGTTTTAGTCAAAGCGGCGACAATAAAGCTCTCGTTAACACCCTCATAGCTGAACCAGTTTCCCCCTCGGTTGTGGAGCCTGTTGAAGAGGCTGTTACCACAGAAGAAGAGCGCATTTCAGATGCTAAACGACTAGAAAATGCGATGAAAAGCATCCAAGAATTGCAAAATCTGGCTAATGAATATGGCATTACCGATATTTTTCAAGATAATGGAGGAAAGACTTTACAGTTATTAATCCTTTTAGGACTTCGTATATCTCCCGGTAGAGAAGGAAATGATGCTATTGATGCCGAAGGAAAAGAATACGAACTTAAAACAATCAATATTTCACTTAATCGCAGCGGTGGTGTCACGACTCACCATCATTTGAATGAGATTATACTTGAAAAATATCGCAAAGTTGGAGCTTGGTATATTGGATTATATGAAGGGATAACTCTCAAACAAATTTATAAACTCACACCTGAACTTTTAGAACCGAAATTTAAAGAATGGGAAGAAAAGCTGAAAGTTAGAAATGACGCACTTAATAATCCTAAAATTCCCTTAAAGTTAGTTAGACGAGGGCAACTTGTCTACTCAGATAGTCAACAATAGCCCTCCGCCAACAATTTTGATTTTGAGAATTAATTGTAGGGTGCGTCAGACAAAGTTCTAGGATGATTATTTAGAGTATAAGATTCTGACGCACCCTACTACTTATCCAGCCACCACGAAATTCACCAACTTTCCAGGCACCACAATCACCTTTTTAATCTCCTTACCCTCAATGTGACGCTTCGCCAAATCCGACTCACGAGCAAACTTTTCCAAAGCAGCTTTATCAGCCCCAGAAGGCACTTGAATTGTACCGCGAGTCTTGCCCATAACCTGAATTACCAGCGTAATTTCATCCGTAACTAATGCTGAAATATCCACACTAGGCCAAGCTTGAGTATGTACAGATTCACTGTTACCAATTAAATGCCACAACTCATCAGCAATATGTGGCGAAAAAGGCGCTAATAGCAAAATCAAAGTGCTAATACCTTCTGCATAAATCGGCGAATCTTTACATTTAGCATCAGTCAAAGCATTGTTCAACTTCATCATTTCAGAAACAGCAGTATTGAACTGATAATCGCCCTCCAAATCTTCACTCACTTCCTTAATTGCAACGTGAATCGCCCGCCGCAAATCCTGCTCAGGCTTACTCAAATTCTCTTTCTCTTCCCCCTGTAGGGGCGGTGCCCCCGTGCCCGCCCTGGCCCCCGTACCCGCCCTGGCTGGGAGTTCAGCAAACTCTGTCACCAGTCGCCAAACGCGATTTAAAAAGCGAAACTGCCCTTCTACATCAGCATCATCCCACTCCAAATCTTTCTCAGGTGGCGCTTTGAATAAAATAAACATCCGCGCCGTATCTACCCCGTATTTTTCCATAACTTGCAAGGGGTCAACACCATTGTATTTTGACTTAGACATCTTCTCATAGAAGACTTCCAAAGCTTCCCCAGTTTCAGGATCTTTGGGATTTGTCGCATCTACTTCTGCGGAAGGAATGTATTTGCCAGTAACGGCATTTTTGTAGGTTAATCCCTGCACCATGCCTTGAGTTAATAGGCGCTTAAATGGTTCGTCACAATCGATCAAACCCCGATCGCGCAAAACCTTCGTAAAGAACCGAGAATACAGCAGATGTAGGATTGCGTGCTCGATTCCGCCCACATATTGGTCTACCGGCATCCAATCATTCGTCTTCGCACTGTCGAATACTCGATCGTGATTACTAGCATCGGGATAGCGCAAGAAATACCACGAAGAATCCATAAAAGTATCCATCGTATCCGTTTCTCGCTTCGCCGGAGTCCCACAACTAGGACAAGGAACATTTACCCAATCATCCATTTTAGCTAACGGCGAACCCTTGCCCGTAAATTCTACATTTTCCGGCAATAATACGGGTAAATCCGATTGAGGAACAGGGACTATACCGCAGTTGGGACAGTGAATTACCGGAATCGGAGCGCCCCAATAACGCTGTCTAGAAATCAACCAATCTCTCAAGCGATATTGAACTCGTGCTTTGCCACAACCTGAATTTACGGCAGCTTGAATAATTGCGGCTTTGCCTTTGACTGAATCCATACCATTGAAGCTTTCAGAATTAATCATAATTCCGGCTTCTGTGTAAGCTTCGGTCAACGGAACTTCATCATCATCCACAATTACTACTTTAATTGGTAGTTCATATTCAGTTGCAAACTGGAAATCTCGCTTGTCGTGGGCTGGTACTCCCATGACTGCGCCAGTACCATATTCATACAGCACATAATCGGCAATCCAAATCGGAATTTCTTCGTCGTTGAAAGGATTGATTACTTTGCCGCCTGTGGGAACGCCACGCTTGGGTTTGTCCTCTGCTGTGCGATCCATTTCGCTTTGCAGCGACACTTCTTTGGCGAAGGTTTCAACAGCCGCTTTTCTGTCTGGTGTAGTAACACGATTAGTTAAGGGATGTTCCGGGGACAAAACAACATAACTAACGCCATAAATTGTATCGGGACGAGTCGTGAAAACAGCGATTTTTTCATCCATCCCGACAATCGGAAATTCCAAGTAAGCACCGACAGATTTGCCAATCCAATTGGCTTGCATTAACTTGACTCTTTCGGGCCAATTTGGCAATTTATCTAAATCATTTAATAACTGTTCGGCATAATCGGTAATTTTGAGAAACCATTGCCGCAATAATTTGCGTTCGACTAGCGCACCAGAACGCCAGGAACGGCCTTCGTTATCAACTTGTTCGTTGGCTAAGACTGTTTGGTCGATGGGATCCCAATTAACTGCGGCTTCTTTTTGATAGGCTAATCCTGCATCTAAAAATTGTAAGAAAATCCATTGAGTCCAACGATAATAATCGGGAGAACAAGTTGTAACTTCCTTTGTCCAATCAAAGGAAATGCCAAGGCGTTGAAATAAGCCTTTCATTTGAGCAATATTTTGATACGTCCATTGTGCGGGGGGAATCCCTCTTTCGATGGCGGCATTTTCTGCGGGTAAACCAAAAGCATCCCATCCCATCGGATTCAATACGCGATAGCCTTGCATCCGCTTGAGTCTGGCAATTACATCAATAATTGTGTAGTTGCGGACATGGCCCATGTGCAAACTTCCCGATGGATAGGGGAACATGGATAAGGCATAAAATTTAGGTTTTTCGCTATTTTCTGGCATTTGGTCTAAATTTTGCTCAGCCCATGTCTGCTGCCATTTTTCTTCTATGGATTGGGGGTTGTATTTGGACTCCATAACAATTTCTCCGTGTAGGATTTAGTAATGTTTGCTTGAATATTTTTGCACATTCAAGGGGCTTCGATTCGGTTTTTTTTGAGCTCTGAGGATTTTGGCTGAGATATTTGTATTATATATTGTAGTATATGGGTGTGGCGAGAAACCGGTTTTTTTCCAAGAATATCGATACACAGCCTAAAAACTGCAAAAAACCGGGTTTCTGAGATTTTGGGTGGGGCGAGAAACCGGGTTTTTTCCGAGAATAGTTGATTACAGTCGGTGATTTGGGCAAAAACCCGGTTTCTTAGCTTAAATGCTATCTAGTTTGTGATGGTAGTTTTATGCTATGGTCTTGTATATTTATCTAAGCTCTTAGTAAAAAGATGAGCTATTTGTCAAATTTAGAGATTTATCGAGAGATTGGAAATATAGTCAGTCAATTTAAAATTCTTGAGTGCGATCGCTGTGCTGCTGCTGTTATGGAATGGTTAGGAAAACAAGGTATTCAGGGAAAGATTCTGAGACTGAAAACAAAGTATCAGGATGAGGATTATATCATTAGCGAACGTCTAGAACGTCAGGGAGTTACAGAGTCGATTACAGTCAACGGCAAACATTACGGGGTTGAAATCCGAGGTCTAGTGTTTGATAATCTCTCAATAAATGGAATGTTAAGAGAAGAGTGGATTAAGGATTTTCACTCTCCGAGCGACCAATTTGTTGTGGAAGAAATAGAAAGCTTGTAAAATGGAATTTTAGCGAAAATTAGAGGTAAGCATGAGTGGAATATTTGACATTATAGAAAAAATTAAAGCTAGACCGGGGATGTACATTGGTAAATCCTCAGTTAGTGATTTGTTTGTATTTTTGGCTGGCTATAAAACAGCTAGGCGAGAATTTGGAATTGAGCCAACTGAACAGGAAACTGAGTTTTATGGGGAGTTTCAGCCTTGGTTGCAGAAACGGTTTCAGGTACTGTCTGTGAATTCTTGGGCGAAAATTATCATGCTTTATTCAGTGGACGAAAAAGAGGGATTTGAGTATTTTTTTCAGTTGCTGGATGAGTTTTGGCGGCGGAATGAAAGTTTACAGGTTGATGAGGTTGAGCTTGAGGGAGAAAGGGCGATCGCAAATAAGAGCGATCGCTCATTAGCCCTCTAATTCTGCTAATTTCTTCTGTGCAAATTCGCGGAGTTGTTCATCGCGATCGTTCTGAGCCCGATCGCGTACAAGTTCTAGTGTCTCAGTGCGATCGGCATATAGCTCAATAATAGCCTCAAGAGCTGTTTGTCGAGGGTTATCTTGGAAATCATACTGATGCTCTAAGGGTTGATTGATAGCAACATCGCACAATAACTCAAATAATTTCGGGTCATCTTTCCACCCCCGTGCTATTTCTTGTACTGCTGCACTTCGCACATCCGAATCATCGTCGGTTCGAGCGCGTTCTTTGAGGATAGGTAAGGTTTCGGGGTCATCTTTCCACCCCCTTGCTAATTCTTCTACTGCCGCAAGTCGCACATACGAATTATCGTCCGAGCGAGCGAGTTTTTTGAGAATAGATAAAGTTTGTGGCTCATCTTTCCATCCCCGTGCTAATTCTCGAACTGCTGCTTCTCGTACCTGGTAATCATCGTCCGAGCGAGCACGTTCTTCGAGAATAGGTAAGGTTTCTGGGTCATCCTTCCACCCCTTAGCTAATTCTTTTACTGCTCCTTTTCGCACAATCCAATGATCGTTCGATCGAGCGCGTTCCTTGAGGAGAGGTAAGGTTTCTGGGTCGTCTTTCCACCCCCGTGCTATTTCTTGAAATGCTGCTTCTCGCACAAAACAATCATCGTCTGTCCGAACACATTCTTTGAGTAGAGGTAAGGTTTCTGGGTCATCTTTCCACCCCAGTGCTATTTCTTGAAGTGCTACAATTTGCACACTAAAATTATCCTCAGCTCGAACACATTCTTTAAGAATAGGTAAAGTTTCCGGGTCATCTTTCCACCCCCGTACTATTTCTTGTAATGCTGCACTTCCCACAGCCCAATCGTCGCTTCGAGCCCATTCTTTGAGCAAAGGTAAAGTTTCGGGGTCATTTTTCCACCCCCGTGCTATTTCTTTTACTGCTCCTTCTCGCACAATCCAATTATCGCCATATTGAGGGCGTTCTTTGAGCCAATGTAAGGTTTCGGGGTCATCTTTCCAAGTTGCTGCAACTGCTGCTACTGCTTGTATGCGAATTTCTTGGACGAACTCATCGTATTCTATCTTATCGTATTCTATATATCTCTCACCTCTAATACTAAATGTACAGTCATCTTGAGTTAATCTTTTCAGATAAACTAGCAATCGACCAGCAACATCAACAATATCATTTCTATTCTTAACTTCATCCAAACACCGCGCGGCTAAAAATAGATTGCTAAATCCTTCTGCTTCCCCATCTTCATCAATCAGGTATTCCAGGATCTTACCTGTAAATTTAGCATCCAGCATTCTCGCCATTAAACATAACACTTCATGCCAAGACTCATCCCGCCAGTGTTCCCGATAAACTTGAATTAAGCTATCTAAATCAAGGTTTTTTTGTTTTTCAAATTGCCGCAGATACTCCCAAGATTGTATGGACATAGCACTATCGTCTCCTGATTTCGGTTTCTGAACTCTATGCTTAACTCTAATGTCAGATTAAAACAACGAACATTTGCGCTTCAAAGCTGCTTGCAAAATAGTATTATATTGTTTCTCCTTAACAGTATAAGCTCCGAATCTTTCCAGGTGAGGATTGTTCATTTGAGCATCGAATAGTAGATAAGATCGATCGCGCAATCTCTCCACCAACTTCACCATCGCCACCTTAGAACCCTCTGGGATTCGGAAAAACATCGACTCGCCGATAAATGCGCCGCCGATCGACAATCCCAAAATACCGCCCGCAAGTTCGTCTCCGCACCAAGTCTCGAAGCTGTAAGCCCAACCAGCCTCATACAAACCCCAATAAATCTGTTTGAGCTCGCGAGAAATCCAAGTTGTTTCGCGATCGGCACAACCCTCAACCACCGCCCCAAAATCGCGGTTTACAGCCACGTCAAACCGATTTTGATTGATTTGGCGTCGCAGGGACTTGGGATAGGTAAATCGCTCATCCAGGGGAATCAGCGCCCGCTGACGACTGGAATACCACCCCAAACTTTCCTCGCCGTCATTTGCCATCAAGAAAAAGCCTTGCGCGTATCCTTGTATAATTGTCGGTATATCATATTGCATAAATTTATCAGTTGTTTCTCTGTTGACCGTTAACAGCCCACATTAGCAATTAGGAATTAGGAATAATTATGTCAGAACAAATCGAAGCTATCACCTTACCACCAGCCAAAAACCCTGAACAGGAGGGCGAATGGCTGCAACAAACATTGCTCGCATGGTTAGACTCCGAGTTTATCCCAGAAGCCGCCAACGAGCAAATATCGAAAAGAGCTACCCAAATCTACGTGCGCCAGCGAATGGAAGGCGAAAATGATGTGGGTAGCCTCGTAATTGCGATCGTCACTGAAATGCAAGCCTATGATTTTTCTAAAAGCTTCTACGGCGAATTTGCGATCGCCAATGCCGTCAGTGACTTATTATTAGAAAGTCTCGGTATCGATAAATGCTGCGGCGAATGAAGCAAGAAAGATTGGCAACGGATTTTGTAACGGATGTAACGGATGTCAGTCTGAAAGAAGCAGGAAGAAGCAAGAGGGAAAAAGCAAGAAGGAAGTTCGATATGAAATCTGAAAAAAAAATAAACTCCAAACATAATCTTGCGGATTATTTATAAGTTTTTTTTCCTTCTTCCTTCTTCCTTCTTCCTTCAGACTAATGACAACTAACAACTGTCAACTGTTAACTGTCAACTGACTTCTACCAGCTAGACTTAACTACGCCTGGTAAAAGACCTTCGTGAGCCATTTCTCGCATTACGTTGCGAGACAGTCCGAAGTCGCGATAGTAACCTCTGGGACGACCAGTGGCCCAGCAGCGGTTACGCAAGCGAGTCCGCGAACTGCTGCGGGGTAGCTTTTGCAGTTCCCGGTGAATCGCCATTTTGTCCATCTGATTCGCAGCTTGGTCGAACTGGTCTTTCAGGTCAGCGCGCTTGTCAGCGTACTTGTCTACGAGTGCTTGGCGCTTTTTTTCGCGCTGGATCATGCTCTTCTTAGCCATGTTCTGTTGATATCCTTGGATAAATCACAATCTGTTATTTTACTATGTTTTGGTCATTTTGGATGACTTTAGTTTGAAATATTTTTATTTGTACACAGCAACCGATCGCATTTATAGGGTTTGTTAGGTCATTTTGTGCGATCTTTGCTAGCCTTGGAACTGATATACAATCTGGTAGCATCGGAATTATTAGTAACCGAAATTAGGAGACGGCAGTGCCGTGTCCCTACCATATTATTTTCGGTAGTAGCCGGAATTAGGAGACGGCAGTGCCGGGTGCCGACAATATTATTTTAGGTAGGGACACGGCACAGCCGTCTCCTCTATTTGGCGGCG
>JANMLZ010000097.1:0-9182 GCA_031372825.1 Cyanobacteria bacterium OTE_58_metabat_593
TCATTCTCAAAGAAACTAGAGAATCATATTGGGGCAATTTGGAACTTCATCCACGAATACAACCAACAAATCAGAAAAAAAATGGGGATTGGATAATCAGAGAGATTGTTTTCCTCTGTCCTTTACAAAAAAACACTACCATCAAAATTTATATCCTCATAAAAATTTAGCTCGCCCTTGTCTTAAAGAAGTTTCATCCGAACGACAGACCATACCCATGCAACCGGACTGGATCGAACTAAGCTAAACTAAGCTAGGTAAATGACTTGATATACTGATGACTATTTTTACTCTGCGATCGATCAAAAAAGACTTCGGCATCAAGGAACTCTTGACAGATGCCAGCTTCAGCCTCGATGAAGGCGATAAAGTCGGACTCATCGGCACAAACGGTTCCGGGAAATCAACGCTGCTGAAGATGATTGCGGGCTTGGAGTCGATCGACGCGGGCGATCGCTGGGTGAATCCAGGCGCTACAATTGTCTATCTCCCGCAACAGCCCGATTTGGACGAAAGTCACACGGTTTTAGAGCAAGTATTTGCCGACAGCGGCGAACAAATGGCTTTGGTGCGCGAATACGAGGAAATTTCCGACCACTTGTCCCACGGTAAAGGCGATACAGACAAGTTGTTGGCGCGTCTGTCTGCGGTATCTGAACGCATCGATGAGGTGGATGCGTGGGATTTGGAAACTAAGGCCAAATTGATTTTGACTAAGTTGGGAATTGAGGATTTTGATGCCAAAATTGGCGATTTGTCCGGCGGCTATCGCAAGCGAATTGCCTTAGCAACTGCTTTACTTTCGGAACCTGATGTGTTGTTGATGGATGAACCGACTAACCATTTGGATGCACTGTCTGTTGAATGGTTGCAGAATTATTTGAACGGCTATCGCGGTGCTTTGTTGCTGATTACGCACGATCGCTATTTTCTCGATCGCGTTACCAATCGCATTCTGGAGATCGATCGCGGCGACCTTTACAATTATAGTGGCAATTACGCCTACTACTTGGAGAAAAAAGCCTTAGCCGAAGAATCCGCCGCCAGCACTCAGCGCAAATTTTCGGGAGTATTGCGACGCGAGTTGGAATGGCTCAAGAAGGGGCCGAAAGCGCGCAGTACGAAGCAAAAAGCTCGGATCGATCGCATTAAAGATATGCGCGCCGAAGAGTTCAAAACAGCCAATGGCAAAGTCGAGATTGCTACAGCGGGCCGCCGGATTGGTAAGAAAGTTGTTGAGTTACTGAATATCCGTAAAGCTTATGGCGATCGTACTTTAATCAAAGATTTTACCTACAATTTCACTCCCGAAGACCGGATTGGAATTATTGGCTGCAACGGTGCGGGAAAATCGACGCTGATGGATATTATCACCGGACGAATTAAGCCGGATTCGGGTACTGTAGAAATTGGGACAACGATTCACATCGGTTATTTCGACCAGCATTCGGAGGATTTGATACCAAACGAAGACCAACGAGTTATTGAATACCTCAAAAGTGTCGGGGAATTGGTGAAAACATCGGATGGAGAAATCATTACGGCTTCTCAAATGTTGGAGAAGTTTCTGTTTCCGCCGATTCAACAGTATGCACCGATTAACAAACTTTCCGGCGGGGAAAAGCGCCGATTGTTTCTGTTGCAAGTGTTGATGAGTGCACCGAACTTGCTGATTTTGGATGAACCGACAAACGACTTGGATGTGCAGACTTTGGCGGTGTTGGAGGATTATCTGGAAGACTTCAACGGGTGCGTAATTGTGGTTTCGCACGATCGCTATTTTCTCGATCGCACGATCGACATGGTATTCTCCTTAGAACCGGGCGGAAATCTGCGTTTGTATCCCGGTAATTATTCGGTGTATTTGGATCACAAGAAAGCCGAAGAAGCAAAGGAACTTAAAGCACAAAAAAATAAAGGTAAATTACCACAAGCGGGTGAATCTACCGCTCCAAAAGCCGAAGCTCAAGCCCCAAAACCGAATAAGCTATCATTTAATGAAAAACGGGAATACGATCAGTTAGAAGCTAAAATTCCGCAGTTGGAAGCTGAGAAAGCAGAGATTGAGCAGATTTTGTCTCTCAATTCTCCGAGTGGGTTTGGTGAGGTGAAAAAGTTATCTGAACGTTTGGGCAAATTGAATCAAGAGATTGAGCGCGCGACTGAAAAATGGATGGAATTGGCGGAACGGGTGGGTTAAGTTGCGGTGAGTGTGATGCGAATCTTCCCACTCACCAGACACACACTTTCAAGATTGCTGCCGGTACTCCTAAACCGACCATTTTTTGGCTAGATCCTTAGACCACTTGGTAAAAGTCGGCAGATGGGTATGGCAAAAGTTTTCTATGTCAATTTCCCCCTCGTAACTCAAGCTCACAAACGGTGGAAACATTAACAGTGCGCCCTTTAACTTGGCAGCATCGGGTGTACCCGGTTTGCTTACTTCAATGTAGATATTGTGCAAAAGCTGAAGTAATTGATCGGGATACTGGCTGCTAGTTTGTAGTTGCCCCACTTGCTCTACAAGTTCTGCAACCACGATTTCCGCCTCTGGTTCAGTAATTTCTACCTGGGTTGCTCGTGTCGCTAGAAGCTGCCAGTATTCTTCCTCAAAGGGACGCATCTGCTTACGTAGCTCTTGAATCCCCAGCTCAATGCGAGTTTTTTCCTCGAAAGAGGCTAAAATTTTAGCCTTTTCTCTACCTGCTATGTCCTTGCGGAGGAGTTCCAGATTCTCTTCAACTGCACGAAAACGATCGTTTGACATTTGGTTAGACTCCATCTTTACCTTAATATACTGACTAGATGCTGATTCAGTTGGTGGGACTGAACTGATTATAGGTCGTGCTTTTTTCTCAGGGCGCACTTCAGACTGAGGTGCATCTGGTGGTTTTGGTTCAACCTGAATTTTTTTGACTGCGGGCTTAATTCCAAAGATATCTAACCAATCCTCAGTAGAAAGTGCGTTTTCAATTGCTTCTACTGCTAGCTCATCAACGGTAGTTTCAACCAGTAAACGTTTTTCATCAAGTTTTGTATTAATCCGCTGTTCAACTGTACTGTTCATCCAAAAGCTGTAGACGGTTACACTATATTTCTGACCAATTCGATGAGTTCGATCCTCCGCCTGCTGCATTGTCGCTGGATTCCACCAGTGATCGAAATGAATCACATAAGTTGCCTCAGTCAGATTTATGCCAGAACCAGCAGTCTGTATTGTTGCTAAAAATACTGTAATATCTGGATTACTACGAAAATCATCTACTGCTTGATCTCTCTGTTGATTAGAAACTTCACCTGTGTACACAACATATTGGATTTTTATTCTATTCAGTAACTTGGCAATTTTATCCGTCCCTTCTTTCCTGTACTGTGAGAAAATTAAAACTTTCTTTTTGTTGGCAGCAATCGTTTCCACATATTCCAGCAATAATTTTGTTTTTGGACTCTCCGATTTCTCTTTTGCAAAATTGCAAATCAGTTTCAATTCAGTCAGCAATGGAAGAATATGTTGTCGATACTGAATGGTTTCTTCTACACCTAGAGATGTCTCAATTTTTCGCCGACCTGCCTGTAATGCTCGGTCATAGTCGGCTTTCTGATGTTTATCCAGATCCAGCCAACAGTTCTGCGGTATCTTATCTGGAAGCTCTGGCAAAATCTCATGCTTCAATCTACGCAGCATATAGGGATCGATAGCTTCTTTCACAGCTTCAGGAGAATCCTTAACCCCACCTCTGAATGTGCCTGGACGGATAAAAGCAAATAATGACTTCACATCATCCAGGCTATTTTCGATCGGTGTACCTGTCAGGGCCCAACGATATTCAGACTGTAAATAACGAACAGCTTGCGAAATCTTAGTGTCTCTATTTTTGATTTTCTGTGCCTCATCCAAGATAATGCAATCAAACTTGTTACAATCAGTCAAAACATGATTTCGTATATCTGTACGCAATGTGTCATAAGTTGTAATGTAAACATGAAATTGCCGTTCCCATGCGAGTTTTCGTTGCTCTGGGTTGCCACCACGAATAACTGCAACTTCCAGTTCAGAAGCCCAATGATAAAAGTGTCCGTTCCATCCCTCGGAACTACCTGTTTTAATACTTAAGTCAATGCTACCGATAACCGCAGGTGGACACAGGATTAATGCCGAGCTAATCTTTCCTTGACGAAACAGCAAACGCAGGGCATTCATTGCCTGAACCGTTTTACCAGTGCCCATTTCGTCTGCCAACAAAGCTGATGGTCGATCTATAAGCCAACTAATTCCCTGTTGCTGATATCCGCGCAGTTCATGATAAAAATCTAACTTTTTTGGAAACTCTAGCGATAGCGGAGGTAATAAAATAGGAAGCAAAAGATCCCATTCGCTTGGCGAATGGGTTGGGATTTTGTCTTTATTTTGTTGCTTTTTATCGTAACCAAAATAATGCCCAAAAATCTCAGGAACATTCAATGGAAAAAACAAGTTTTCGGATACCTGAGAGGCAAATAAATTAACTTTTTCGTACTTGAAGGTTCTAGTGGGAGTAAATGGCTCGACATAGTTCTCCGAACACATAACTCCTTCAATGAACCAGTCAGTGGAATCGAATACTCCTGGCTGCGGAATGTCGATCTCAGGAATACTCAAATTTTCAGGAATAGGCAGGGATGCCTGAATTTGATGAATTTCTGGTATCTTGAGCAGGAGATTACCCGATGGTCTACTCCTTGCCATGACTAAGCAGAGATTATCAGAAGTTAATACGGCTGGAAACTGAAAACTCTGCGGATAAACAACAGCGGGTTCTATCCTCCAAACAGAGATCGAGTATATCTCTGGATATCTAACACCTGATGTAGCACGAGTAAGCTGCTTTGCAATTGCTTTGATCGGGAACATAGGTGTTAGTTATTGCCCACATTACTACTATCAACATCTGCACAGGCTTTTTCTAGACGCTCGAATGGCTCCATTAAGTCCCTATTTAAAAAAATTGGCTGCAACTGATGTGAAATCTCTTCCAACTTTGGCTCAAATTTACTCAAAGTACAAATTTTAACTGGAGGACGACCAGAATCTTGTGGATTGAGTGGTTTACTAGAAGTACCTCTCTTGAGAAGAGGCTCATCTTCTTTCAGCATGAGAACCGTCGGAATTTGTTGCTTAGTATTAATTTCTAGAAACAAGATATCTCGGACAATGATCAGGTTAGGCTTTTGCTGGAGAGCATTCAGAAGAGGCAAGCCAATCAGTTCTACAGAAATATGCTCATTTAAAAGCCCACCGTAGACTATCTCCTGGAATTTCTGTGGACGAACAGGCCCGGTTACTCGAAACTCTAGAGGTTTCGTTTCTGTATCAGTTATCAAAATCGCTCCACGGATAGCAGCACCATCCTCAAAGCGATGTATTCCAAGGAAACCGATTGTCAAAAATTCCATAGCAATTCAAATCTAGACACCAAAAACTAGATAGGCATATCAGGAGATATATAGCCTGCACAATTATTATACAAAATTTTTCTATGCTGTACAATAAAAATTATTTCAGAATCGCTACTGGAGTAGTTAGGCATAGACATCATCTTCAGTATTGTTCCAGACTGCATCTAGAGATGATTGACTGCTGTTGCTGTCATCATCCCCCAAAACCAATCGATTTTGTATCGTTGGATCGCAATTCCTTGCAATCCCTCACTTTGCATCATCGCTTGAAGTTCAGCCACTCCATAGGTTCGGGAATGAGCGCGGTTGAAATATCGCAGGAAAAAGTCACAAATTTTGCAAGTTAAATAATCATAACACCAATCTGTAATCACTAGACGACCGTTGGGTTTGAGAACCCGTTTTGCTTCTTGGAGTGCTTGGGATGGATCTCGAAAGAAATGAAATGCACTGGTTGACACTACTATATCAAAATAGTTGGTGGAAAATGGCAAGTTGTCAGCACTACCTAGTTTTAACTCCACAAATACAGGTAACTTCTGTTTGGCAATTTCGAGCATTTCGGCGCTGAAGTCAATTCCGATAACCTCTGATTCTGGGGCTACCTGCAACAGGCGCTGGATTAAAACCCCGGTTCCACAACCAAGGTCTAAAATACGTTCCCCTTGGTTAATTTCTAGACGGTTGAGTGTTTTCTCAACTGTAGCATTGACATAAAATGACCAACGACTATCATATCGCTTGGCGAGGCGAGAATATTCTGTTTGAACTGGGTCTGAGTACATAATTTTTAATGTCGATCGCGCTACATAACAAGCTGACTAAAAGCTTGCGTATTTTCAACTATTTTCCTTTGGCTTTCGCCGCCCTAGACTCCACGGTAAATCCGGGAATGTCTGCCAATTCTGTTTCGCTCAAACTGTATTGTTCGCAAACTAAACTCAGACGAGTTCCAGCACTTGTTACCGCATTCACAGAATGGGTTAAGTCTCCTTGGAAATACACCAGTGTATTTGCTTCCGGCTTAATTTGTCCGACTTGTTTCTTGTGACAACGCAATACCAACTCTCCGCCTTGGAGATTTGTCGGTACTTGGACATACAAGACGCTGACTGTCGCGGGCGGTTCCACTGTTTTGCAGTACGATCGCAAAGATCGATCGATATGCGGATCGACGCGGGAACCTTCTTTCAGCAGCAGAGGGTTGAGGTAAAAAGCATTGCAAGTTGGCTGTAAGGCTTGGTCTAGATAGGGTTTGAAGAAGGGAAACCGCTGTTCAACTTGTGCAATCTCTGAACGTTGAAACACGAGTGAAAACCCTTTTGTACCGATGAAGTCGCGGTTGAGGTTATTTATGGCAAAATAAGGAGATGCGAGAATTGCTCCTCGCAAATCGTTGAGGTAAGTAGTGGAGAAAGCGTTGGAATGTTTGCTATAGTATTTCAAGGCATTCAAAAGTCATAAGAGTTCAAGAAAATAAGAGTTTTTTGGCTCAGTCACATCATCCTGGATGCAGAAACCGGGTTTTTTTACTAAAAACATGGTAACAGTCATCAGTCTCGGTAAAAAAAGCGGTTTCTTGAGTTTTTGCAGATAAATTAAAAATTTGATTTTTTGGGAAAGTCCGTAGGCGCAAGCCGGGCGTAGCCATCGCACTTTTAGATAATCAAAATTTATATATACGCCTAACGCATTTTCAATGTTTCATGTTACGAGTTGTATTGTAAAAAAAGGTAAAAATTTAAATAGGAAATATTCTCATTTAATGGACGATTTTGCGAGTTCTCAGAATTAATTGCTAAAAAGTGATTAAGCTATGGTATTATTTAAATTCTATAATTTGGCGTAAGTTATAACTATCAAATAAACAGACTCTTCAAATATAAAATCCTGAAACTCTTTTGAATAGTGGAATACCAGCCCTGATTTAGGGTAGAACCAAAAATCTTAGTTTGAGCAGAAAGTAAAGTAACGTAAAGTAAAATTTTGTTTTGTATCAAAAGCCGAGGAGCCATCTGTGGCAGGGATTGAAAAATGGCAATGAATATGGTATGGAGTCAGAAAAAAAAATGGGCAGCAAAAGCTAAGGGGGTAAAATCGAGATAAAGTCGATCGCCCATAAAGTTTGCCAAAGACTAAAAAATTTGTTAGGAGTGAGTTACAATTCACCTGTTCAGGAAAAGAATTGCTAAATTTAAAAATCAACCTTTAGAAGTCAGAAGCTAAGAGTCTTAGGGTTGAAGAGAAGCGCGAATTAGAAAAAACTATGCCTCAAAATGTCACCGCAAAACAAATGGGTGTGGAATCAGCCCAAGACCCGATCGCCGTAATGGCGACAGTCGAAAAAATTCCAGCCGAAACAGTCGCAGTGGAGTCCTATGCCGATCGACTGATGGATGAATTGTTTGAAGGGGTCGATCGAGCATTCGAGGAAAGTGGCGGACTGCCCACGGAGCCGGTCAAACCAGAAATTATCACGCTCAAGTCGATCTCAGTACCTCAAATAGTTCTGTCATCGCCCCCCCCAATGGGAGGTCAACGTTCAGAAAAAGATGTAGCTGCGATCGCCCGCCAAGTCGCATTAGAAACAACCACAAAACATCAGTCCAAACAATCCTTTGACCGAATGTTACTGGGAGCAGCCTTTGGTTCTCTTCTGTTAGTTTTGGGATTGTGGCTGGCAAGTCGATCGGGCTGGGTGCGCTTACCGTCCGCCATAACCACAGGTTCAACTCCGACAGTGACACCAAAGACAGCGCCAGACACAGAATTTTCGGAATATATCCAAAGATCGCTAGAGGCGATCGAACAAAAGAAATTACCCAAGCCAAACGCCCAACTCTCAGGAGTTCCAGGAGTCGTCCCCGCTGGGACACTCCCGAACATTTCCATTTCCGGTGCGCCACCGGTCACCGCAGGTCTTTCGACCGCAGTCAACCGGATTGCTGACGCCCTCGAACAAGCCGCCACCCAACCGGGAGCACCAGCACTCCCAGCCCAAGTAGTCATCATTCCTCCGGCAACGAATCCTGCCGATCCTTCTCAGACTGTCGCAGTTTCTCCTTCGGCCACTGCCCCGGCTTCTGGTCGAGCAGTCGCTGTAGCCGGAAGCGCAAGTCCCAACTCAAGTCCCGTCGCCGCTTCCCCCTCAACATCTGGCGAACCAAAGATTTTGGCTCGTGAAACGGAACCGGCGGCGGCCCCAGCAGCAGCCCAGCAGTCACAACCACCCGCCCCAGCCGTCAGCAGCGCGCCGACTTCCGCTCACACGCTGGTAGGGATTTTGGAATTGGGCGATCGATCGGCTGCTTTGTTTGAAGTAGATGGTGTAGCCCGCAGAATTTATGTCGGCGAAAGTATCGGCTCTAGCGGTTGGACTTTGGGAGAAATCAAAAATCAAGAAGCTGTGATTCGTAAAGGAGGAGATGTGCGATCGGTTTTTGTCGGGCAGAAGTTTTAAGAAGTCATTAGTCAGTAGTCATTAGTCATTAGTTATGAGTTTTGTAATTGGTAATGGCTAATTGGTAATTGGTAATTATGAGCCTGTACCTCACAAAGGTTGAGAACAGTTATAATAGACTGACTGCCCGTGACTAATGACTAATGACTAATAACTAATATAGGAATTATAAAAAAATGGGCTTATTTGAAGATTTCAGTAGATTATTAGAAACAAAATTAGAAGAATTCCTGCGAAGTAATCCGCATCTGGAATTGCAAGCCATAGAAGAACAACTGAAGGAACA
>JANMLZ010000152.1:0-11455 GCA_031372825.1 Cyanobacteria bacterium OTE_58_metabat_593
AATTTCAATTCGGGCTGCGCTGTAATATTTTTTTGGACAGGGCTGTGCGTTTCCCCTACCCCTATTATTTTTTGGTAAACGGCACTGCCGTGTCCTGATTTTTGTTTACTACTAATAATTCCGATGCTACCGAAAACGATATAACCAATAACCAATAACAACTAACAACTAACAACTGACTAATTCAGCATAACCAATAACCAATAACCAATAACAACTAACAACTGACTAATTCAATCGCATAAATATTGTAGCTTTCCAAATTCCTGCTGTTTCTCCGGTGCTAGTAATTGTGAGCGATCGCAAGTGGTCGAAAAATGGTCTTGCGGAAAGTTCAATTAACCTCAACAACGGGATTTGTTTTTCCCAAATTGCTCTGCTTGAGGGCCAATCTAAATAAAAGTAGCCATCGTTAGATAGCGGTAACGGTTCGATACTGGTTTGAAAGTCTTGATTCCCCACCAAAGAACCTGTTTCAGCAGCTTTTAGTGCTTCGTCCATTGCTTCTACAGATGTGGTGAAAATTTCGTATTTACCAACAGTAGCTCGAACTCCTTTTGCTTCAGTTTCGATCGCACTTTTCCTGTTTTTCTCATTACCATAATTTGGGTTAGTTGTCAACTGCGTCCAAGCAGTAATTTTTTGGTTTCTGAGGGTGAAACTGCCGATGCTGTATTCTTTGGTGCGGGCAATTTCGTCCAAGCGGGCGATCGCCTTTTGGGCATCAGGAGATGTTTCGGTAGCAAAAATCCAATCGCTACTATTTGACGCACCGGGAATCACTGCTAAAGCGTATTCTCCTTTCACCCAATTGAATATATCCTGTGGTAAGTTGAGGCCCCAAGCTGTCTGAATATCTGCCAAGGTGCGATCGGCTAATTTTGACACTTCTGGATTAGTAGCGATCGCAGATGAAAGTTCAGTCCAAAAATTGCTTAAATCACTACTGGCGACGGCGAAAGGGCTAGCTGATGGAATATATTGCAAGGCTGGGACGGGTTCGGAGAGTTTGGGAATTGTTGTGTTTTCTCGCGATGTAACTAAGGCAGTTTGTGCGACTAATCCCCGCCTATTGACTCCGACAGCAACTGCGAGAGAATTCAGGGAAAGTTGCGGAGTTTTCTCTGTTTCTGGCTGGGGGATATTGACAAATCCTAAAGCAATTCTGCCTTGAGTTAGCTGCTGCAAAGCTTTTTGATATTCGGGACTATCATTTAGATTGAAATTTGCGACTTCGAGATTATCAATTGCATCTCGCAGCACTTTCGGATCGTTGGCAAATAAGACGAAATTGTGGTTATTTTTTAAATCTGAACTGTCACCGATCAATGCAGTGGCGAAGCTGGATGGTAAACTTGAATTTGGCAGATTCAGCCGATTCAATGGTGAGACAGTTTGAGACTTTTGATTGAGTGTGGGTAATTTTTTGTAAGTTAGTTTGACACCTTTATATTGTTCAAACTGTACTGCTTTAGTAGTAGCAGATTGTTTTTTCCAGTAGGAGTCGAGAAATTGCTGGCTGCGATCGCTATTTTGCGAAGAAAGCGCTAGCAGAAATCCGGTTTGTTGTCCGTTGTTGCGATCGCGATCGATATCTGGTGTTGCGATCGCAAAGGTGATTTCGTCACCGATCCAAGGTTGGATATCTCTACTGTAATCGAGATTGGTATTGGCGAGGAGGCTTTTTTTGATTTGTTCAAATTCAGCGTGCGATCGACTTCTCTCTGCGGGAGTGGCAAAAACTTGTCGTAGGGCTTCGATGCGATCGGGATTTACCAGCATTGACACCAACAAAGGTGCTTGTTTCGAGACAAACACAGCCGCAGCCGGATTGGTTGTGGGCCCGCCCTTGAGCAAATTGAGGGGAGTTTGAGTTGTCAGCCAGTAAAAACCACCTGCACTCAGCGCCAAAAGTGCTAAGACACCTGCAACTAGGAAAGAAAAGAACGATCGCAACTTCATCGGCAAATGACAAATTACCACAGCCTCTAATTATACACCCAGAACCCGGACTTGTTTCAGAAGTAGGGATTCTGGGTGTATGATTAATTTTTAAGTCAATTTTTCTGGGAATCTAGCGATCAGATTTTCCAGGGATAATTGAGGCAATTCTGACAGTAGTAATGACAAGTTTTCTGGGGATAAGCTGAGCAAATTGGGGATAAGAGTAACTGGGAGTTTTGGTTCCGATTGTCCTGATTTAGTGAAGCGGTTGTTCAAAACACTTGCCGCTAGCAAATTTAGGACTGGTTGCGGATTAGTTTGTGCGATCGGCAGCATAGACAATTGCACCAATAACATCGTAAACTCCGCAGTAGGTAGAGCCGATATCGGGTTTACAAAAGTGAGAGTTAGAGGATCTAATTCCCCAAATCTGACCTGCAAGAAACTCTCCAGAATCAACCGCTGTCCTTGCTCTCTTCCTTGTTCTCTTCCTTGTTCTCTGCCTTGTTCTCTGCCCTGTTCTATGCCCTGTTCAAGACCTTTTTGTTCTGCTTCTTGTAAATGTTGTTGAAAGAGGGGTGCAATGGCCATAACTAACTCCTGATCTTCATCATCCCCTACGGGATTAGTTGGTGTATTTGCTTGCAAATTTGCCTGCAAGTTATAAAGTAATTGTAGCGCATTAGCTCGGATTGAAGCATCAATGGGAAATTCAGTTAATTCTGCGATCGCCCCTTGTTGCACCCTGCCCCTACCCAACATCCGCAACCACATAGTCTCTGGAGTTTTCGGTAGCTGGTGAATAGCAATTAAGCCAACTCTCCAAGCCTCCGATAAAAAATAAACTCCCTCCCCCAGCCCTCAGACTCTTCAGGAATCCGAAAACCCAAATTGTTTAATAAAAGTTCTGAAGCAGTAGGAGTGAGCATCCACAACCTTGGTAATTGTCTTTCCTCCAAACGTCTATTTTCTCGATTAGCCTGTCGCCAAAATTCAGCCCTACTATTTAATAACTTTACCACACAGCTAAAAATTCCATCAGCAGTCACAGGATTGCGAAACGGTTCAATGATCGCAGGTGTCGCCGCCATTTTACCCAGCAAACCCAAACTTTGGACATATTCGCCCTCAAAAGAAGTCGGTTGAAACTGAGATCTTGCACCAATATCAATAAGGGGATTTTCGGTGGGGAGGGCGGGTTTATTTAACCTATCTACAACCAGAGAGGCTGTCGGTGAACCCGCCCCTACAGCTAATTCAGAAAGGTGCAAGATCTCAGTTGAAACCAAACATCAATTTCTCTGACTTCAGCAGTGACATCTTTGCTGGTTTCTACCTCTCCCAGAGGCGATAATAACTCTTGCAGATATTCTTTAGCAAACTGATCGTGAGGAAACTTAGTCATTCGATTTTGGATTTTAGATTTTGAATTTTAAGAGTATAGCAATCACCAAGATGCTTGAAAAGTTCTCAACGCCCAAAACGATTGATTTTATTGCTAACATCCGTTAAATCCGTTACATAATCCGTTACCGAACTTTCTTCTGCTTTACCAATCGCAGCCTCGCGCATCCGAAAAATCAGCATTTAGCATTGCAGACTCATCAAATATAGCATCAGTCACATCCGCCTTTCTAAACGAAGTCACCGACAACTTTTCAATCTCTTCAACAGCTATAAAAAAGCCGATCGCAGTCAACCCCAATATCACCCCAGAAACCAAAACTAACACAATTCCCCTAATCGCATCCCCCCCAAAAAATGTCACAATACCACTAGCGCCGATCGCGGCAGCAGCCCCAGCCACCGCCCCAGCCACAATCCCCGCCTCAGCCCTAGTCGCCGCAATCGCCGTCGCCGCCACCGCCACCAGCGCCGCCGCCCCCGCATCCGCACCGCCAATCAACCCCGTCAGAGCACCAGCCAGAGTCACTGTCATCGCAGTCACCCCAGCCCTAGCAATCAATGTTCTCACTCGTCTGCGGCTTTGTCCCATTCGAGCACCCTGAAAATTTGCCCCCCTTAAAATCGCCCCAGTGAAATTGCAGCCTCGAATATCGCAACCACTGAAATTAGCACCCGACAAATCCAAGCCTTTAAAAGAACGATTTCGTAAATTTTGGTGAGAAAAATTGAGATTTCCAGATTGATTCATTCGATTTTAGATTGTAGATTTTAGATTAACAAACCAAAGCCATTTAAAATAAAGCCTGTGGTTTATCCCGAATTTCCATGTCAGTCATCTCCGAATCCCCATTTTCCCCCCAAGAAATTGCCTCCGAAGGCATCAAACCCGAAGAATACGAAGATATTGTGCGCCGTCTCAACCGCCATCCCAACAAAGCAGAATTGGGAATGTTCGGTGTCATGTGGAGCGAACACTGCTGTTACAAAAATTCGCGGCCGCTATTAAAACAGTTTCCCACAGAGGGCGATCGCATCCTCGTCGGCCCTGGAGAAAATGCTGGCGTTATCGACTTGGGAAACGGATTGCAATTAGCCTTCAAAATTGAATCCCACAATCATCCGTCAGCAGTCGAACCTTTTCAAGGTGCAGCAACAGGAGTCGGTGGAATTCTGCGCGATATCTTCACAATGGGTGCACGCCCGATCGCACTTTTGAATTCCCTGCGTTTCGGAAACCTAGACGATGCCAAAACTCAGAGATTATTCAAAGGAGTAGTATCGGGAATTTCCCATTATGGAAACTGCATCGGCGTGCCCACAGTTGGCGGCGAAGTTTACTTCGATGCTGCTTATTCCGAGAACCCATTAGTTAACGTCATGGCCTTGGGTTTAATGGAAACTCAAGAAATAGTTAAATCCGGCGCTTCCGGCATCGGAAATCCCGTGCTTTATGTCGGTTCAACTACTGGCAGAGATGGCATGGGTGGCGCAAGTTTTGCCAGTGCAGAATTGACCGACAAATCAATGGACGATCGCCCTGCGGTGCAAGTAGGAGATCCGTTCTTAGAAAAGTCCTTAATTGAAGCTTGCTTAGAAGCATTCAAAACGGGTGCAGTCGTCGCCGCCCAAGATATGGGTGCAGCCGGAATCACCTGTTCCACATCAGAAATGGCCGCCAAAGGTGGAGTCGGAATTGAGTTCGATCTAGACAAAGTTCCCGTGCGAGAAAGTGGGATGATTCCCTACGAATACCTGCTTTCGGAATCCCAGGAACGGATGTTATTTGTGGCAGAGAAAGGACGAGAACAGGAATTGATTGATATTTTTCATCGCTGGGGATTGCAGGCGGTAGTCGCGGGCACAGTGATTGAAGAGCCGATCGTCCGCATTCTGTTTAAAGGCGAAATCGCCGCCGAAATTACCGCGACTGCCTTGGCAGATAATACGCCAATTTATCACCGCGAATTGTTGACAGAACCGCCAGAATATGCTAGAAAAGCTTGGGAATGGATGGCAGATTCGTTGCCAGAATGTACAGTTGCAGGTATCGAAATCGGCGGTAGTGTGCAAAGTTGGAATCAGATTTTGCTCAAACTTTTAGATACTCCCAGCATCGCTTCTAAACGCTGGGTTTATCGTCAATATGACCATCAAGTGCAGAATAATACTGTTGTTTTGCCCGGTGGTGCGGATGCTGCGGTTGTCAGATTGCGGCCGCTGGAACCGTGTCAAGCTTCTGTTGTTAAAACAGCGCCCGAATCAGAAGAAGCCGTTTCTAAAACTTCTGAAATCAAACAGGAAGAAGAGGCAATTCCTCTATTCAAAAAAGCACAAGGTAGGGAAACTCCCGAAGATTCTCTACCGCTGAATCAGGAAGGACAGAAAGTTGTAATTCCCGGAGTTGCGGCGACGGTTGATTGCAATTCCCGCTACGTTTATCTCGATCCTTATGAAGGTGCAAAAGCAGTTGTAGCAGAAGCAGCCAGAAACTTAAGTTGTGTGGGTGCGGAACCCATTGCAGTTACCGATAATCTGAATTTTGGCAGTCCCGAAAAGGCGATCGGATATTGGCAGTTAGCATCAGCTTGTCGCGGCATTGCGGATGCTTGTCGCGAGTTGAAAACACCTGTGACTGGCGGCAATGTTTCTCTGTACAATGAAACCATCGATTCTGATGGCAATCCGCAACCGATTTATCCCACTCCGGTAATTGGAATGGTGGGATTGATTCCAGATTTGACTAAGATTTGCGGGCAAGGTTGGCAAAAGAAAGGGGATTTAATTTATGTGTTGGGAATTGGAGAAAATAGTCAAGATGAATTGACATTCTTTCAATCTGCCAATTCTGAATTGAAGACTGAAACTCCCAAGATTCTTCCTTTTGCTACTCTCGGAGGTTCGGAATATTTAGCAGCAATTCACGGAATTGTCGCGGGTAAACCACCAACTATCAATTTTGAGTTGGAAAGGAAAGTGCAATCAGTTTGTCGCGATGGAATTCGTAGCGGTTGGGTTTGTTCCGCCCACGATTGTGCGGAAGGTGGAATTACAGTTGCTCTCGCGGAATGTTGTATTTCTGGTAAACTGGGTGCAGATATTCATCTCAATTTCGATTCGGCAAATGTGAGCCGCTGGGATGAAATTTTGTTTGGTGAAATGGGCAATTGTATTATTGTTTCTGTCGCGCCGGAAAATCAAGGAATTTGGGAAGCTTATCTGCAAGAACATTTGGCTAAAATGTGGCAGAAAATCGGTGTTGTTGGGGGTGCTGATTCGCCTTTGCGGGTGGTGAGTGCGGATAATCTAGGGTTGATTGAGGTGGGAATGGTTGATATGGGCGATCGGTTCTATAATGCGATCGAGCGTCGAATTGGATCTGTCTAATTAGCCGTAGGGTGCGTCGCATCTACCATCTGTAAATAAAAGCGAAAATTTCACAGCGACGCACCGCGAGAGTCAGTCAGGTGCGTCGCCATCTCACATCTGCAAGTAAATCGAGAATCTCGCAGCGACGCACCCTACAAAAACGGAAATCTCCCAAACCTGGTTTATAATCTTAGAAAGATTAGGATGAGCTGCAAAATAATTACGACAGTTTAGATTTTAGATTGAATAGCTATAGGGTGTGTCGCATCAAAAATCTGCAAGTTCGATCGCAAATTTTCTAATTTATTTTCCATTGCACAATCACCTCATTAGTCGCATCGTAAATATCTGCGATCAGTCTCAATCCATCACATCATCTGTTTGGGGTTCACCAGGATAAAAGCGATCGCTAAAAATGTCTTCCAACCCATACGGACAATTCTCTGGAAAAGTTGTGCGCGGCAGGTTTGTTTCTCCCGAAGCTAATGCCAATCCTTTGATGTAAGCTGCCTGGAGAGCTTCTTGTAGGTAAGGTTTGAGACTTGGATTCTCTTTGAGCAACTCTAATAAATCGATACGTTGGATGCGAATTGTATTCACCCAACTGCGACTTCGTTTTGACACTTGATATTCCCATTTAAGCAAATGTCCAATCAAAATACTCAAGCGATTTCTTAATTCGGCTCGTTGTTGTTTTCCCAATGACTCAATTTCCTCGATTAAATTAGGTAGGTCAATTTGACTCCATTCTCGATGTTTGAGGAGTTTTACTTGTTCCTCTGTCCAAGCATAAAAATCAGTTTCATAAAGACTTTGCATTGAGTTTTTCGGTGTTTTTTCGACTTGTGGTGTTTGCATAAAAATATCAAAATTTAGTGTTATTTTCTTTAACCGATCGCAAATCCTGTATATTGCCTAACCAAAGGTTCGTGAAATGCTAAAACTATATCTTCTTTCGGAACTCCCAACTTAACTAACTCATCAGCTATCCCAATCTCAGTCCCATCGTGCTGTATCCAAATCTTGCCGTCTTTGATGTCTAAATGGAAGAGACAACCATACCTGCGATCGCGATTTTTCCAACCTGCATATACTAATTGATAATGATCTCGCTTAGTATCAAAGATTGTCTCTCTGTCCACATCCGGGTCTGGAGTACCCAAATTAGCATACTCCTCCAATAATTGTTGAATGTATACTCTGTAATTTTCTAATTTGTTTTCCATTGCACAATCACCTCATTAGTGGCATCGTAAATAATTAGCGGAGTTTGTTTGTATAGAAGCGATTTCAATCGCCGAATCAATCGCCGATCGCCCGATCGCCCTGAATAAACGCTACCATCAGAAATATGGGCTGATCGATACTACAATGCGATCGAACGCCCCACAGCCCCAGCCAGAATGCCAAACAACTTGAAATTAATCTCCGATCCGTGGCAATATTTAAGGAATTGTTAAGTTATGCGACACTTTCGCAAACAAAACTTCCCGCTAAAACTTTCCCGCTAACCCACCGTTCCCATTTGGAGCCCACCCATCTATGATTCCCAACCATTCCTTCGCGGCTGACGAGCATTCTAGCAAACCCGATAAGCCCGAAGAAGCTTGCGGCGTTTTCGGTATCTACGCACCGGGTGAAGATGTCGCCAAGTTGACCTATTTTGGTCTGTATGCCTTGCAGCACCGAGGTCAGGAATCCGCAGGGATTGCCACCTTTGATGGTGACAAAGTACACCTGCACAAAGAGATGGGACTGGTTTCCCAAGTTTTTAATGAATCCAACTTAGGCCACTTGCCCGGTAACTTAGCCGTAGGTCACACTCGCTACTCTACTACGGGCTCGTCGCGCGTCGTCAATGCTCAACCTGTGGTTGTCGAAACTCGTTTGGGAAGTCTGGCTTTAGCACATAACGGGAATCTTGTCAATACCAAAGAATTGCGGGAAGAATTGTTGGCTCGGAAGTGCGAGTTTGTCAGCACTACAGATTCAGAGGCGATCGCAGTGGCGATCGGCTACCAGGTAGACAAGGGTAAAGACTGGCTCGAAGCAGCCATCAGTGCCTTTGCTATGTGCCAAGGAGCCTTTAGTTTGACGATCGCCACCCCCGCAGGCGTAATGGGCGTCCGCGACCCTCACGGAGTCCGCCCGCTGGTCATCGGGACGATCGGCACAAATCCGGTACGATACGTTTTGGCATCAGAAACTTGCGCCTTGGATATCATCGGTGCTGAATTTTTGCGCGATGTAGAACCAGGAGAATTAGTTTGGATTACAGAGGAAGGCATGGCTTCCTTCCACTGGAGTCAGCAACAAAAACGCAAACTTTGCATCTTTGAAATGATCTATTTTGCTCGACCAGATAGCATCATGGAAGGTGAAAATTTGTACAGCTATCGACTACGAATCGGGCGTTACTTGGCCGCCGAATCTCCGATTGATGCTGATATAGTTATTGGTGTTCCCGATTCTGGCATCCCAGCGGCGATCGGCTTTTCTCAAGCTTCCGGCATTCCCTACGCCGAAGGATTGATTAAAAATCGCTACGTCGGACGCACTTTTATTCAGCCGACTCAGGCAATGCGGGAGTCAGGAATCCGCATGAAACTCAACCCTCTGCGAGATGTGTTGGAAGGGAAACGGGTAATTATTATCGATGATTCGATCGTTCGTGGCACCACCAGCCGCAAAATTGTCAAAGCCTTGCGGGATGCGGGTGCTACCGCAGTTCATATGAGAATTTCTTCGCCGCCGGTGACTCATCCATGTTTCTACGGCATCGATACCGACAATCAAGATCAGTTGATTGCTGCTACTAAGTCTGTCGCCGAAATTGCAGCTCAAATTGAGGTTGATTCTTTGGCTTTCTTGAGTTGGGATGGAATGCTGAAGGCAACTAACGAAGATACAAACAGTTTTTGTTCTGCGTGTTTTACCGGCGATTATCCGATCGAGATTCCAGAATTGGTAAAACGAGCGAAGTTGATTTTGGAGAAAGCTGTAACTTAACTGTTAACTGTTGACTGTTAACTGTTGACGGTTGACGGTTGACGGTTGTTAATTGCTACTTAATGCCCAATGCCCAATTCCCAATGCCCAATGCCTAATGCCCAATTCCCCATTCCCAATGCCCAATTCCCCAACTCATTGTCAGAATCTATGTAGAAATGTTACATTAACTTAGCTCTGCCATTTGCAGACTGGAGGTAGTGCCTCCAGAAGTGCGTTCTCAGATCGAAGTCGCATTTCGCACTTCCAACGGACACATGAGATTTTTTCAGATAACAGGGTCGATCGCACTAATTTTTCCCACACAAGTATTCTACAAGCCAACTTGCTTGAGAATTTCGGGCGGGCTATTCATGCGAACTAAAGAACTTTAGGAACCCTTGCAGAGTAAAAAATATGGCTCCTTGCGAGCCCAAAGTGACTGTTACAAGGCGGAATGCGGTTTCTCAAGTCAGCTTAAATCGGAAACTTCGTGCAATCAAATACTGTTCTCAATCAGCCGAGTAATCAAAGCTCATCCTCTCGTACCAAAGAGTTACCTTTTACTCTTCAAGATGTCAAAGCAGCTATTCCAGCTCATTGTTTTGAGCCCTCAGCTTGGAAATCCCTTGCTTACTTCTTCTTGGATCTAGGGATAATCGCAGGTTTATATGCGATCGCCTACACCCTTGATTCCTGGTTGTTTTACCCAATTTTCTGGTTGATGCAGGGAACCATGTTTTGGGCATTATTCGTAGTCGGACACGACTGTGGACACGGTTCCTTTTCCAAAAGCAAATGGCTTAACAACCTGATCGGACACCTTTCCCACGCTCCAATTTTCGTCCCCTTCCACGGTTGGCGGATCAGTCACAGAACCCACCACGCTAATACAGGTAGCTTGGATAATGACGAAAGCTGGTATCCGGTTTCGGAAACCAAATATAACGAAATGGCCTGGTACGAGAAGCTAGGGCGTTTCTATTTGATGTTATTTGCTTATCCAATTTACCTGTTTCGTCGATCGCCCGATCGCGAAGGTTCTCACTTCATGCCCGGTAGCCCGATTTTCCGTCCATCCGAAAAAACGGACGTGTTGACGAGTTCCGCATCCTTAGTCGCCATGCTAGCCTTTTTAGGTGTCCTAACCTATCAATTCGGCTGGCTGTTTTTGCTGAAATTCTACTTAGTTCCCTATGTAGTATTCGTGATGTGGCTGGATTTGGTCACATTCCTGCATCACACAGAATCCGATATTCCGTGGTATCGCGGAAATGACTGGAATTTCCTCAAAGGTGCATTATCGACGATCGATCGCGATTATGGCATCATCAACTCCATCCATCACGACATCGGTACTCACGTCGCCCACCACATTTTCTTGAGCATCCCGCACTATCACTTGAAAGAAGCAACAGAAGCCATCAAGCCAGTATTGGGCGATTATTATCGCAAGTCAACCGATCCTATTTGGAAGAGTTTTATTCGCTCTTACTGGGATTGTCACTTTGTTTCCGATACAGGCTCTGGAGTTTACTACGAATCGCGTAACACTCGGCGATCTGCTGAAGCTAAGTAGCTTCAATAAAATACAGAATAGCAAAAATCCGGTTTCTTTAAAAAACCGGATTTTTCTTGTTTGGATGTGTTATGAATTTGATTTGTATGGTGTTTATGGGCGCACATTTAGAGGAGACGGAGGAGACGGCAGTGCCGTGTCCCTACAATTGATCGCGGTAGGGACACGGCA
>JANMLZ010000184.1:0-2815 GCA_031372825.1 Cyanobacteria bacterium OTE_58_metabat_593
GATGGCAGTCGCGCAGTGCTGCGAATGTGTCCGCTAGCAGTTTCGGTGATTTTATTGCAGCACGGAATAGAGCCGATTTGTCAAGTTGCTTGTCGCGATCGCAATCAAATCGGCCTCCAAGCAGATCTCATGGGAGCACACGCTTTAGGCATTCATAATATCTTGGCACTCACGGGCGATCCAGTCAAAGCCGGCGACCATCCTAAAGCCAAAAGTGTATTCGATCTTGAATCAGTGCGGCTGCTGCAAGCTATTAAAAAAATGAACGGCGGCAGCGATTGGAATGACAAACCTTTAACAGACGGAGTTACCGATTTATTTGCGGGTGCAGCGATTGACCCGCAATGCCCCAGTTGGTCGGGTTTGCAAAGTCGATTCGAGAAAAAATTAGAAGCAGGAGCGCAATTTTTTCAAAGTCAATTAATTACAGATTTTGAAGTTTTAGATAAGTTTATGCACCACATTGCTACTGGTTGCAACAAACCAATTTTAGCAGGAATCTTTCTGTTTAAATCAGCTAAAAATGCTGAATTTATCAAAAAAAACGTGCCTGGAGTTCACATACCCCAAGAGACGATCGACCGTTTGGCAAAATCGACCGAACCCTTGCAGGAAGGCATAAGAATTGCGGCAGAACAAGTCAAGCTAGCGCGGGAGTTGTGTCAAGGAGTGCACATGATGGCAGTCAAGCGAGAAGATTTGATTCCTCAAATTTTGGACTTGGCAGGCATCGAGCCGCTGAGCTAACATTAAACCGTAGGGGCGGATTCACCGATAACAATTGCCTAAAACCCACTATTTCGTAAACCCGCCCTCCCCGCTGCTTGGCGCGGTTTGACACGGCATTAATTCAAAGCAATTCCAGCTAGCTTTGAAGATGTGCCGGGAGTGCGGTTACTTTACTGTAAACGATCGGGAAAATTGACCAATAAACAACTTTTGAAATTGCTCGATCGACTAAACGGTTATGAAATAGGAGCACCTGACAATGACTGACTCAGAAATCCTAAATTCCGACACAATCAAAACACTGGATACTCGCATATCCGAAGTTACAGTTTATACCGATCGCGCTTTGGTGACGCGCCGAGGTACGGTGGCGCTGACGGGAAACGAGACAGAATTGACGATCGCCTCTCTCCCCGCCACCATCGACACAGAGTCAATCAGAGCCACCGGTTCGGGTACAATAGCAGTGCGATTGCTGGGAGTGCGATCGTACACCGTTTTCAGCAGCGAACCTGTAGCGGATCGCACCGCCGAAGTCACCCAACAAATCCAAGAATTAGAAACCCAAAGACGTGCAATAGAAGACAAAATAACCGCCCGAAAAATTCAACTCAACTTTGTCCAAGGTTTAAGCGAAAAAAGTGTCGGTTCCTTTTCCAGCGGCATCGCCAAACAGCAGATAGGTTTAAATGAAACTGGCGAATTGCTGAATTTCTTAGGAACCAATTACCTAAAATACGTAAGTGCGATCGGCGAACACGAAAGACAACAGCACGAATTAGACAAGCAAATAGAAGCTTTACAGCAGCAGTTGTGGCAAGTAGAAAGTCCCGATTCCCAGCAAAGTTTTAACATCATTGTTGCCATCGCAGTAAGCGGTAGTGGCAACTTTGAACTCGAAGTCTCCTATGTAGTAATGCTGGCCTATTGGACTCCCCTTTACGACTTGCGGGTCAATACTACCACCAACCAAATTAATCTCAATTATCTAGCAGAAATCAACCAAAATACAGGCGAAGATTGGGCGGGAGTAGCACTAACTTTATCCACAGCCAAACCCGGATTGGGAAGTCTCCCACCAAAGTTAGAACCTTGGTATGTCGATATTTTTCGCCCGAAATCTGCTCAAACCCGAGAAGCTTTGATGCAGCGCAACCGACAGAATGCGGTAGCAGAAATGGCAACAGACTATGCGACATTTGGCATAGAAGACGAGGCACAATTTGCGGACTCTTCTCAAGAATATGCTGGTTCATATCTCCCAGTCATAGAAGCTGAAACAGCCACAGCCAAAGTATCCAGAGAAGGTGGCACTGTCTCATTTCAAGTAGGCGGAAATACCAATATTCCCAGTGATGGCACACCACACAAAGTAACTATTTTTAGCGAAAACTATCCCTTCAAACCTGAATATATTGCAATTCCCCGTTTAGTCAGTTTCGCCTATTTGCAAGCAGTTGTTGTGAATCCACTGACAGGTGCAACTCTGTTACCCGGTAAGGCAAATATCTTTCGTGACAACACTTTTGTCGGTACTATAAACTTGGATAATATTTCACCTGGTTCAGAATTTAAGCTGAATTTAGGAATTGATGAAGGGTTGAAAATCGATCGCGAATTAGTCGAAAGACAAGTAGACAAGAAACTGATTAGCCAGCAGCGGCGCACGAGTTACGCTTATCGCTTAAATGTGACCAACTTGAAACAGGTGCAGGTACACTTAACGCTAAGGGAGCAATTGCCAGTCAGCCGCAATGAGCAAATCAAAGTGCGATCGACTTTAACTAATCCGAAGATAGTACCAGGTGAAATGGGAATATTGGAATGGATAATATCTCTGCCGCCGCAAGCAAAGCAAGAGTTATATTACCAGTTTGTGGTCGAACATTCTCCCGATTTAACAGTCATCGGTTTAGATATTTAATTGTAACCTGTTATCATTTGTAATATCAAATCCGCTCTTCATCGGAATGATCTAAACGGAGGAGACGGCAGTGCCGTTTACCAAAAAATGATCGCGGTAGGGAAAAGGCACAGCCGTGTGCGGTATAACTTATTTAATGCCGCCACCATCCACAAAAAGTTT
>JANMLZ010000228.1:0-38788 GCA_031372825.1 Cyanobacteria bacterium OTE_58_metabat_593
GACGTTGCTGTTGGTACGGTATGATAACAATTCCGTCTACGCCTTAATCTTATAGTGGATACGGCTGTGCCTTTTCCATACCAAAAGATCCATCGTTGGTAAACGGCACTGCCGTGTCCTGATTTCCGGTAATATTAATGCCGAAGTTCAGCAACGCCATTAAAAAGAGTAAACTCGCCCTTTTTCATCAATATAAACTGACCTGTCTTGCTGAGTGCGGCCGTCTGACGTGGTGATGCGAACCGTCACAATGTTTGTCTGAGAGTCAACGTTATAGTCGTATTTCAAAGTTGTAGTTCCTCCTGCGACATTAATCGGAATATTGGCAATGTCTCCCGTACGGTTGCTGATGCGAACTATGATGTTTTTGTTGGCTCCGACTGCCAAGGATGACAAGCCAACACCTGATTGACCGTATTCTAGATTCAATCCCGTTTCATTTAACAGTCTGAGGGTGATGTTGCGAGTATTGTCAATCTGCGCTTGAGGTTGCCAAAATCCGGGTTTCATCCCGCCGTCAGTTGCAGGTTGAGATAATGCTGGATTGGGATGCAGACAGCCGAGGACGGCAAGTATTGCTGTGGTTGCAAGAATTTTTGATTTCATTCTTTGTACCTCCAGGTGAAGTGTTGGTGATATTTCTATCCTAGCTTTAAAATCGGATGCTAGTGGAAAGAAGTTCGGCAGCGGATTCGCTCGACGGATGTAACGGATAGGTGTAGGGACACGGCAGTGCCGTGTCCGGCGCGAGATATCGCGCCGTGTTGATACACAGGTATGGCGTTTGGCGGCTCCGAAACTGGGTTTTTGTAGGTAATAGTTTTAGATGCAGAGGTGTCTAAAAACCTGGTTTTTGAGCGGGTAGCTGCTTGCTAAAGGTGTGATTGAGAGTAAAAATCGGGTTTTTGAGGTAAAGTGCGTGCGGGATTTGTTAATTGTTAATTATCGATCGAGCTGCTTCTAGGAGCAGGCGCTGTTCGGCGCGGGCGATCGCCCTGCAAGTCTGTTCTACAGCATCAACATTGACTGAAATAGACGAAATCCCCCAGCGCACTAAGGATTCAATTGTCTCGGGATACAGTGCGGTCGCGTCGCCGCAGATCGAGCAAGGAATGCCGGCGGCTTGCGCCTGTCGGATTAATTGTTCGATCGCCCTCATCACTGCTCGATCGCGCCCGTTGAAACCACTTGCTACGTGTTCGGAGTTGCGGTGAATGCCTAACAGAAATTGAGTTAAATCGTTGGTGCCGATCGAAATTCCTTGAACCCCGGCTTTTACATAATCTGGCAATAAAAATAACACTGAAGGAACTTCCGCCATGATCCACAGTTGAAACTGAGAAGGCCGATTTTCCCAAATTGTTTCTAATCGCTGGCGGCAGTAGACAAACTCGTCAACAGAACGCACAAAAGGCAAGATTAAATTAACATTTTTATAGCCTGATTCACAGACTTTTTTAAGTACACATAGTTCCCAATCAAATAACTCCGGTTCAAAGGTATAACTGAAACTGCCGTGGGTTCCTGATTCCCGTAAATCGAGAGAACGATAAAATATCGGCTGTGGCGAAACGGCAGCAGCAAATAAACTGAGGCAATCCGCCATGCGATCGACAAATTCCGATCGGCGGCCCTCTTGCAGCCAAACTTTGGGGTTTTGGCAGTCCAAGGCTTCCAATGCCATTAATTCCGATCGCAGTAATCCGATGCCGTCTATTGGCAGATTTTTGAGGCGATCGATCGAACTTGTTTGGCTGATATTCACTAACAGTTGAGTAGCCGTTGGTGCGCCCCAAACAGATTCGGCAGCCTGGGCCCGTTGAGATTTAGACGGCTGATTGGACGATCGATCTGAGCTGGAAAGTTGATAATTGGCTATTGACATTTTTGCGGCTGTACTGTATATATCTGCATTTGTTGCTGTGTCTCGAAGCTGGTTGCTATCTGGTTTGTCGATCGCCTCTGGTTCAGCAGTGGCAAAAACTTCTCCGCTATCACCATCTACCAACACCCAATCGCCTGTCTCGATCGCCCGAGTCGCCCCAACAACTCCCACAACGGCGGGAATCCCCAATTCTCTCGCTAAAATGGCGCCGTGGGCTGTCATGCCTCCTTGTTCGGCAACTACCCCAGCAGCAACTTTCAGCCAAGGTAGCCAATTCGGGTCGATCGTGCGGGCTACCAAAATACCTCCGGCTAAAAATTCCGCGTTTTCTGGGTGGAAATTAGTCATAACTTGGGCTATTGCTTCGGCTTTTCCTGATGCGGCAGCCAAACCTCTGAGGATCGCAGAAGTTCGGGGCTTGGCGATCGACTTTTCCCGTATCAGCGGGACTTTTCCTCCTTTCACGAGACGAACTTGAGTGAAATAAAACTGTGGTTCGTTGCTATTTGCTGTTTGGTCGATCGTCCACTTCAAAATTAAATCCGAGTCAAATTCTGCGATCGCCTTTTTAGTCAATTCAATAATTTTTTGCAGTTGCGATTTCTCTAAAACATATTCATTTTGTGCTGTTTCTCCCAGCCCTAAAATTTCCACATAACTGTCAGTAAAATCAGGAATGAGAAATGGAGAATCGGGAATTGGCAAAGCATCCCAATTGCCAAGTTGGATTTTTTTCAGGGGTGATTCATCGCCGATTTTGAGATTGTATGCTAATGTTTTGTAACCGAGCTGTTGGAGTTTTACAGTGCCTGTTTCCGGCTGCACTTGATAGTAATCGGGGATGTTTTCTCCCCTAGCGAGGGAGATTCCCAAACCGCAGGTGGCTTGAATTTCCCACGCTGCACCCGCGTGAGTTTTCACCTCGCCGGAGGCGATCGCACTGGCGATGGGCTGCACCAAAACTGCGGGATTGATTTGCTGCACCTTCAGCCCGCACCGCTGCCAGTAAAATAGACTTCGAGCTCTAAATAGTTCTGCCCAAGCTCGTTTGAGTCCGGCTTCAATGGCTTCTGGTTCTGCCCGTACTGCGTGAGATTCCAGGATTCCGGCTGTTTTCGGGTTCCAGGAAGTCAGGGAAGGGCGAAAAATTAAGGCTTGGGAATTGATGTTTGAGGTTGAGTTGAGTTGAAAAACAGCAGAGTTCAGGGTGGAAAGCAGTGAATCTGGCAGTTTGGTGGCGAGGATTTGGTGGCGGATGCTACGGGCGATCGATTGCAGTTGTCTGGGTTCATCGACATTCAAGTGCAGGGAAGAGTGCGGCCAGTCAGCAAGCAGCGGTTCTAGCCAGTCGATCGACTCTAAAAACTGCCAAAATGTTTTAGCAGGCACGACAAAACCCGGTACAACGGGATGATTTTTTTGGAGCAAATAGCTCAAGTAAAATGCTTTTTCTCCTACTGCATCTCGGTCTGAAGGTTGAATTTTGTCTAGCCAGTAGAGGTTTTTCACGCTGCGATCCTGTGCTTGGAAACTGATTTAATTTTGATAATTTTTCCGATTAATCACTTACCACAATTTTAGGATGAACAAGCGACATTGGACGGGATTCGTCAAATCTTTTCTGAATCTATTTCTTAAGTCTAACTGTCCTCTTTGTCAGCGATCGACCGCCCGAGAGTTTTGTCCGTACTGCCACAAGCAACTTCAGCGATGTCAGTTAGCAGATCCCGGTAGATTTTGGGATTCAGAGCAACGTGTTTTTGTGTGGGGCGAGTACGGCGGGACTCTCAAAAGGGCGATCGCAGCTTTGAAATATGACGGGAATACCCAATTAGCCAAACCTCTCGGCGGCTGGCTGGCCCAAGCTTGGCTGAGTTTTCCCGAATTGGCTATTGACAATTTAACAGTTGTACCGATTCCCATGCACAAAGAAAAGCTCAAGCAGCGTGGTTTTAACCAAGCGGAACTTTTGGCTGAAAGTTTTTGCGAGTTGACTGGTTTGCCTTTGCAGCGGCACGGTTTGGAGCGCGTGAAAAATACTCAGGCTTTATTCGCTCTGACACCGCAGCAGCGGAGCGCGGAAATGGAAAATGCTTTAAGTTTGGGGAAAGATTTTCGTCGCCGTCGCCCGCGCGATCGAGTGCTGTTAGTTGATGATATTTATACTAGCGGTACTACGGTTAAGTCGGCAATTAAAATATTGCAAGAGTCGGGAATTTCGGTTTATGGAACTGTGGCACTTGCAACTCCAAATAAGATTAATCGGTAGGCTATTTTACTTTCAATTTTAAATAGGTTCGTACTGGATGCACTTGCAACCTCAGAAACCGGGTTTCTCTGAATATTTCTCGTCACTAAATGCAAAAACTCGTAGAAACCCGGTTTCTCGCCCCCGATGCGTAAACAAGATTTTTTGGAGTAAACGAACCGCGAAGACGCGTTAGGGAAGCGGCGCGTTAGCGCTAGGGAAGCGAAGGAAGAGAAAGAAGAGAGAGAGTTTAGGCCGAAAGCGGAAACTGGTTGCTGATGTTCCATCGGCTGCCGTCGTGAAGTAGCAAGGTTAACGCCTCAGCGGTAAACTCAAAGTGGAGCGATCGCTCTTGAAATTCCAACCACGCCGTTTGAAAATTCTCCTGGGTTAAATCGCTAAACGCTACAGTCATGTGCGGTACAAATGGGCGAGTCTGAGAAAGTCGATCGACAATTCCCCAATTTGCCTCCAAATAACTCATCAAATCTTTTTGCAGTTCCAGCAATTCGGGCGATTTGACAACATCAACGTAAATGACGCGGGGCGCGAAAGCAGCAAAACCGGAGAGAGTAACTGGAATTGACTGCCGCTTTGCAGCAAACGTCTTTAAACTTTCCTCTAATTTCGGAACATCCGTCGCAGCCCATTCAAAAGGAATTTGCAGCGTGATGTGCGGCGGCGAGTGCAAAGCGCGGCGGCTGTTGTAGCGATCGGCAAAATACTGTTTAATCTCAGTAATGCGCTCTTGAATATCGGAAGGCGGCACTAAAGCAATGAAAAATCGCTGTTTTGACTGGCTCATGGGATAACATCGCAGTTAAGAAAGGATGGTGGAAAATCCCAGGCTGGAGCTTATGCCCTAGCCTTGATTGCTCATCGCCCATTCCCAATCTAAAATATAAAATCTAAAATCCAAAATAAAAATGCCTTGGTTTGTCAAAATTGAACAAGGAATTGTCGCAAAGCCTGTCTTTGACCAGTACGTGCCAGCTCACAGAGCTTATGTCCGAGAGTTGATTTCTAAAGGACACCGAGCGAAAACTGGCTACTGGGGGCGGCGGGGCGGCGGTATGTTGATGTTTGAGGCGGGTTCGATGGATGAGGCGCAGGCGATCGTCGCTGAAGACCCCCTGGTGAAGAACGGTTGCGTTATTTATGAAATTTATCACTGGTGTGTGGTTGAAGAATAAATAACTGTGTTATACTCCTAAGTGAACTGGATCCACGCGATTCCAACGCCCAAATCTTGTCAGGACCGGAAGGTAGCAGCAACACGGGATGCTTGTAATAGGCGTGGTCTCCGGTTCACCCAGTATTTTGAGGTGTAGCTCCTATGCCTGGTTTCGGAGATATTTTACAGAAAGCAGTTTACCTTGGTGTCGGGCTAGCTTCCTACGCTGGTGAAAAAGCTGGCAGCAAGTTAACTGAATTACGCACTGAAGCCCAAAAGCTGGCAGATGAATTGGTGAAGCGGGGCGAAATGTCCACGGAAGAAGCCCGCCGCTTTGTTGATGATATGGTGCAACAGGCTCAGCAACAGCAGCCTCCCGTAGAACCAGCCCGAGAACAAAAACCCGCTGAACCTCGGCGGATCGAAATTGTTTCTGAGGAAGAAGATGTTTCGCCAAAAGATGCTAAAGAGACCGGCGGCGTAGATAAGCTTCGCGAACAGGTGCAGAATTTACAAGACGAATTGCGACGGCTGAAGCAGGATTAAGCACCAAAAAGCCCTCGCAGCAAAGCATGAAGGGAACTCAGGATCATAATCTTGAGTTCCCTTTTTGAATATCTCCCCTGTCAGATGTGGACGGATATAAGGCAATAGGTAATAGAATTGAAAGTAGGTGCGATCGCCCCGCATGAGCCTGGCTGCACCTGTCGGTTAAATATTTTGTAATAGCCAACTGTCAAATTCATGGAAGATTGGTCTAAAGATTTTTTTGAAGTAATGGAAAATGCTGCTTCTGAAGTAGAGCATTTTTTCAACGACATCAGCGAAGAGTTTGTCGAAATGCTGGACGTTTTGGCTCATATTTCGGAAGAGTTTACAGAACAAGTACAAAACAACTTGATTACTGAAGTTGATGGTTATTTAGATGAACTTGACGGTTATTTTAATGAATTTCTCGAACCGATAATTGAAATTTGTCGGGATTTTGACCCGCAGTTTGATGAGATAGATTTGTCGATGGTGACTTATGTAGACCCTTCGCCGACGCAGCAGCCGGCTTGTCGCGGTTGTAGCAACTATCATGGTCAAGTTTATGGGGGAAATTTGTTGGTTTGTGCGATGCACCCTACTGGTGTGGAATCTGAGAGTTGTGCTGATTGGGAAGCCAACAACGATCTGAATTTTTAGAGGGATTAAGAGCTTATGGTAATGTTAATTGAATCTCCATCAAAGATTTCTCTGGAAGAGTTTTTGCTGCTTGCAGAAACGAAGCCTGCTAGCGAGTATGTTGATGGTAAAATTTATCAAAAATCTATGCCGCAAGGAAAACACAGCACGTTGCAATTCGAGTTTCCATCGATTATTAATCAAGTTGGCAAGCCGCCGAAGTTAGCTTATGCTTTTCCTGAATTGCGCTGTACTTTTGGGGGACGTTCTATTGTTCCAGATATAGCAGTGTTTGAGTGGTCGCGCATTCCTCTCAATGCTAATGGAGAAATAGAAAATAGGTTTAAAATTGTGCCGGATTGGACAATTGAGATTTTATCGCCGGATCAAAATCCAACTCGGGTAATTAATAATATCTTGTTTTGCTTAAATCACGGTGCTAAATTGGGTTGGCTGATTGACCCGGAAGAAAAATTAGTTCTGGTTTTTAAACCGCAGCAGCAACCAGAGGCGAAGGAGGGTCAGGATGTTTTACCTGTACTTGATGTGTTGTCGGGTTTGCAACTGTCGGCGGATGATTTGTTTGAGCTGTTAAAGTTTTAATTAGAAATGAGTTACAGTTAAATCAGGGTAATATTGCATCTAATGGCATTTAAAGGTGAATCACTCAACAGCCAATAATTCGCAATTTGGGTTTCCGAGAATGCCGCCAACGCTGCAATTGCGGCAGTATCAGCGAGAAGCGGTTGCTAATTGGTTTGCGAATCAGGGGCGCGGTACGCTGAAGATGGCGACTGGTAGCGGTAAGACGATTACTGCACTGGCGATCGCCACTGAATTATATCACAAAATTAACCTGCAAGTCCTGATCGTAATTTGCCCTTACTGCCACCTCGTCAATCAGTGGGCGCGCGAATCGGAGAAATTTGGCTTAAAACCTATTTTGGCTTTTGAAGATAGCCGTAGTTGGCAAAATAAACTGGTTGCTGGTTTGTATGAAGTGCGAGCGGGCGATTCCCTACGGGATAGCTGCGCTTCACGGGCATTTCTGACAATCATCACCACTAATGCTACCTTAATGCGAGATGGTTTGCGATCGCAACTGCGCTATTTTCCCGAAAAAACCCTGATTATTGGAGACGAAGTTCACAACCTAGGCGCCCCCCGTTTAGGACAAAGTTTACCCCGCAATATAGGGTTGCGTCTCGCCCTTTCCGCCACCCCAGAAAGACATTTCGACGAACCAGGAACAGAAGCTATTTTAGATTATTTCGGCCCAGTTTTGCAGCCGGAACTCACCTTAGCCGATGCCATCCGCCAAAAAGCATTAGTACATTATTTATACTATCCCATTTTAGTAGAATTAACCGAAGCCGAAACCCGCAAATACTCCTACTTAACTAAAAAAATTGGCTGGGCACTTTCGGGCGATGAAAAAGTAGAAGAAAACGATGCTTTAACAACTTTATTAATGCAGAGAGCTAGGTTAATTGGTGCGGCTGCGAATAAGTTAATAGCTTTACGAGAATTAATGATTAACCGTCTCGATACTGCATACACTTTATTTTACTGCGGTGATGGTTCAGTGGAAGGGGCGACGCGAAAAAATAACAACCGCCAACTAACAGAAACTGCTAAGTTATTGGGTTCAGAATTAGGCTATCGAGTCAACACTTATACCGCGTCAACTCCTTCAGCAGAAAGAGAAAAATTGCGCCAACAGTTTGAAAGCGGAGAATTGCAAGGCTTGGTAGCGATTCGGTGTTTAGATGAAGGCGTTGATATTCCAGCAATTCGCAATGCTGTAATTTTAGCAAGCAGCAGCAATCCGCGCCAGTTTATTCAGCGCCGGGGACGCATTTTGCGGCCGCATCCAGGGAAAGAAAGAGCCACTTTATTTGACATGATAGTTTTGCCGCCTGATTTGGGTCGTGAAACTTTAGAAGTAGAGCGCAATTTGCTGCGAAAGGAGTTGAGGCGGTTCTTGGAATTTGCCGATTTAGCCGACAATGCTGGGGAGGCTAGAGTGAAATTGCTGCAAATTCAAAGACGTTACGGGCTATTAGACATTTGACATTTATTAAGGTTCGGTTTATGTTTGAGAATATAGAATTATTTGATCGCGGTTTGAGTTGCTAGTTTAGTTTGCTTGCGGACGCAAAACTCAGAAACCCGGTTTCTTCGTATATTTCTCGTGACGCGTCGCAAAACTCCTAGAAACCGGGTTTCTCGCCTCCCACGCGCAAGCTCTATAGTTTTTAACATTTCCCAAAAATATGACACAAAATCTGAATGAAAATCTGATTATGGCTTTTAGATATGAAGATAGTCCGATCGCAGCCGTACAAACAAACATTTTAGCAGAAAAGCGTTCTGCTTATCAAACTCATCAGGAATTGAGCGATGTACAGGAACCAATTACTAGCGCGCCGCCGGAAGTGCGACAAATTATCGAGCGCGTATTGGAACTTGAAAAAGATAAGCTATATATGAAGTCTCCCCGCTATATTAGTGATGATATTTTGAAAATCATTAAGGAAGCAATTGTATGAAGTTAATTTCAATTACTCTGTGCAATTTTCGCCAGTTTTACGGATCAACTCCAGAAATTAAGCTAGCCTGTGGCCCGCAAAATATTACAGTGATTCATGGTAATAACGGTGCTGGAAAAACAGCTTTGATGAATGCCTTTACTTGGGGACTTTACGGAAATCTGAGCGCGGGTTTTTTGGAAGAACAATTAGTAAATAAACGCGCTATTGCGGAAGGAAAACCGGGAAAACGAGTACCTTGTTGGGTGGAAATCGTGTTTGAACACGACAGCAAGCGCTATCAAGTGAGGCGTAGTTGCGATGCTTACAAAACTCAAAATAGTGTCGAACACAGAAAAAGCGAATTGTTTATGCAAGTAGCAAAAGATGACGGTCGCTGGATGCTGCCGCCCCAGCATCCTGATGATATTATCGGACGAATTTTGCCCGAAAGTTTGCATCAATATTTCTTTTTTGATGGGGAGCGAATCGAGCAAATTGTGCGGCATGATAAGAAAGCAGAAATTGCTGAAGCGACTAAGGAATTGCTAGGAGTAGAGGTTCTGAATCGCTCAATCCGACATTTGGGAGATACTAGAAAGTCTCTAGAAACAGATTTAAGAATGATGGGCGGTTCTGAAATCAAGAAGCTTTTAAAAGATAAGCGGAAATTTCAGGAAGAACTAGAACAAATTTCACAAAAACAGGTAGAAATAGAGCAAGAGTTGACTAATCAAGGTGAAGTCAAAAAAGCAGTTAACGGTAATTTGATGGAACTGAATGGCGCTACTGAGTGGCAAAAATTACGAGAGGAATTGGAAAAACAGCAGAGCTTATTTAAAGAACAAATTGTTTTGGCGACCGATGCGATAAAACGAGCAATTTCGATACGCGGTTACGCCGTATTCATGTCAGATGCGGCGGCTGAATTTACAGTGATTTTCGGTGGTTTGCGGGAGAAAGGTAAGTTACTTTCGGGGATTCAGCGGCCGTTTTTGGAAGAGTTATTAGCGCAGCAGCGGTGTATCTGCGGTGCGGAATTAGTGGAGGGTTCTGAAGGTTGCCAAAATGTCATAGGTTGGATGGATAAAGCGGGTGCTGGTGATGTGGAAGAAACTACTATTCGGATTAGCGATCGGGTAAATGAAATTGATAAGCAAGTGGCTGATTTTTGGGAAGAGATTGACCGTCAGCAAGGCAATGTCAGCCGTGATAGAGCCGAACTTTCTCGGGTGGAAACGCAGTTAGACGATATTCACAACAAGCTGCGAAATTTTCCTGACGGCGATGTTAGTGGCTTGCAAAAGCGCTTGGATGAAATTGAGGGAAAAATTGGCGATTTGCACCGTGAAACTGGCTCTAACCAGCAGCAGATTGAGAATTTGAATGCGTCGCTTGTGGCTTTGGACAAGCAAATCGACAAGCAGCTACTGAATGAGCAAAGGCAAGTATTAGCCCAGCGCCGGATTGCTGCTACTCAGGATGCGATCGATCGCCTAACAGAAGTGCGATCGCGCTTGGAAAAACAGTTTTGTTCTCAGCTAGAAAAGCGGGTGCAAGATATTTTTAGTCAAATTTCTTTTACTCCCTACATTCCCAAGTTGAGCGATAAATACGAACTGACGCTAGTAGAAAATACGTCGGGAAAAGAATCTTTAGTTGCTGCTTCTACGGGAGAAAATCAAATTCTCAGTTTGTCGTTTATCGGGGGCATTATTGAGGGCGTGCGCGAGTGGAGTCAAAAAAATACTTTGATGGGCCCGGATAGCAGTACGTTTCCGATTGTGATGGATTCTCCCTTTGGCAGTTTGGACGAAATTTACCGCAAGCAAATTGCGAATAAGCTGCCGAAGTTGGCGAATCAATTGGTAGTTTTGGTAACTAAAACTCAGTGGCGCGGAGAAGTTGAGCGAGAAATGGAAAGCTGTACTGGCCGGGAATACGTGCTGGTGTACAATTCTCCGAAGGCTGATTGTGAAGAAGATGCGATCGAGCTTGGTGGGATGCGCTATCCTTTAGTTAAGCACAGTCCGAATGAATTTGAATATACGGAAATTGTAGAGGTGGATTATGGCTTCTAGTTCTTTTAGTCAATGTTAAAGGATTGTTTAAAATGAAGAAAGAGTATAATAAGTTGGTGCGCGATCGCATTCCTGAAATTATTCGAGAAAGCGGTATCGAATGCGAGGTTGCTGTTTTGTCGGAAGCAGAATACTGTCAAGCTTTGCGGCAGAAATTGATTGAAGAAGCTGCGGAAGTGGCGGAGGCTAACGGGGACGAGTTGGTGGCTGAATTGGCTGATTTGTATGAGGTGATAGATGCGCTGATGCTGAGTTATGGAATTTCGGGCGATCGCATTTTAAACGCACAAGCCAAGCGCCGGGAAACCAGAGGCGGTTTTGCACAAAAAATCATGCTGTTGCGGACATCTTAAACAGTTGACAATTACCAATTACCAATTATCAAATGGCTGCTAACCGGATTAGAATTGCTAAAGATAAAGCTGATTTAGTCAAATCCTTAACTTTATTGGATAACAAATCAGGGCCTTTTCAGACTTACGCCGATGTCATCGCCTTCGCCGCCGCCTTGGGAAATAAGCGGAAAAAACGATCGCCCTTGGGGGAAATTTCTAAACGAGAACCGGGTGCGATCGACCTTGATATTTTTGTATTGAGGGGTTACGATATGGCGATCAAGTTAATTGCGATCGCCGAAACCAAAAATCCTCAAATTCTCTCCCATCTCGACGGAGAATTAGAAGCAAAACGCTTGCAAATTTTTGAAGAATATGCTAATGGCGGCCTGGAAATTTTGCGAGAAGAGTTTCGGGGTGCGGCCGATTATACCGATCGGCTGTTGTTGTTCTTAATTACGGAAAGGGACAAGCAAGAGCGATCGACTGAAGAATTCGATTTAAGCAAGTTCTTATTCTGAATTAACTGAAATCATGATTCATAAATATTTCAAACAAGCAGTAACTTTTTTCGCTTACAGCTACTGTGCATTCATTTTCTGCTATTTCATTCTGCGACTAATCTTTTGGGATCGGCTGTGGATTGTTGCTTTCATAGGCACTTTCACTCCCTTAATTTTCTTACCAATTTTATTTTTGCCCCTACTAGCATTTTCAATCATCAAAAACCGCTGGTTCTCGATTATTTCATCGATCGCCTGCATTCTACTCGCAAGCTGGCTGCACGTCAAATACTTTTCTCCTGAATCAACCAGCCTCACAGATTCCCATCCCAGCCTCAAAATATTATCGCATAACGTCGGTTGGTATACAACCAAATCGCAAACTTTAGTTAAACTGATAGAGGGAGAACAACCGGACATTGTATTTTTGCAAGAAACTGTTCGCCCGCATAGGAAAAGAGTTTTTAATGTGTTAAAAACAGACTATCCCTATCAAATAGACACTCCCCCTGTAGGAATTCTCAGCAAATATCCAATTGTATCCAGCGAAATATTGCACTTAGCCAATCATCCAGAAACGCAGCAGCGGGCAATTGTTAATTTCAACCAGCAAGAGATAGTCATTTACAATATGCAAGCAACCGGGCCGTGGGTTAAAATTTATAAAATATTGCCTTTTCTCAAAATTCCTGTTTACAAATACAAACAACGTTTTCCCGAAATTCAAGATTTAGTAGATCGAATTCAGCAAGAAACTTTGCCAGTAATTGTCGCGGGCGATTTTAACATGACAGACGAGTCTCAAGATTACTACAGCGTGCAGAAAGTTCTGCAAGATGCTTTCCTAAAATCTGGATTTGGGTTTGGTTTTACCTGGCCTCACGGTTTCCTTGCGAAAAAGATTAACTTGAAATTAAATTATCCAGTTTGTCGCATTGATTATATTTGGTATTCAAAGCATTGGAGTGCTAAATCGAGTTCGGTTTTAGAGTCAACAGAATCCGATCATTTGCCCGTAGCAGCGGAATTGATTTTGTTCAAATGAAGTGGTACAATGTATCTAAATTCAGAGAATAATTTTGGTGCAATCGCGATCGGTAGTAGTGTTCGATTGACAAAATGGGGAGTTTGCTGATGAGCCAAGTTAACTATAATGCAATGTCGAATACTGAATTGAAACAGTATTTTATTAAACATCGTGGAGATCCAGCCGCTTTTGAGGCGTACTTAGATAGGATCAATCAGCATCGGCTGAGGATTATTGCAAGTCCCGGCGATCCTGATTTTGATGAGAAAGTTCAAGCCGCAATTCGCCGCAAGTTAGAAGCGGCAAGAAATAGCAGCAGTTAGTTATTTAATAAAATTGAGAGGAACATCCCGTGCAAATTAACCTCACTATTCCCGATCGCTTAGAACAGCAACTTCTGGAGAAAGCTAGCTAACTCAACCTGCCCATCGAAACCCTGATTTTGCAATCCCTACGCCAACTGTTTCAAGAAGACGAAGAAGATATATCTAAAGAAGATATCCTTAACAGCCTTCGGATTGCGCTTCAGGAAGTAGAAGACGGCAAAGTTCACCCGATCGCAGAACTTTGGGATGGTATTGATGTCTGAACTGAAGAAATTAATGACATTATCGATAGCTTTCGCAATCAGCAACAATCGTAATTTAGCTAAGCACCGGCGGCAATCCCACCTCTTGCGGACGCACAAACCTGCTATTAAAACTAACAGCTTTATCCTCAAATGTCCTCGCTTGGGCTACCGCTTGCCGCAAATGAGCTCGATCCATATCGTCCTCAATTCCCGCCACCAAATATACAATTAACTTCGCAGCTAACTCCTTTCCAGAAACTAGCATTCGCTTCTTGTTCGGATCGTACAAAATCCCGTACCACGCAGACTCAGGATTCTCCATGTGGCTGAATCCTTCATCCGCATCATATCTCCGAAGTTTGTCGAAAATTGATTTTAGGGAAAGTTTCTTTCTAAACGTGAGAATTCCCAAAGCATTAGCTAAAGCAACTTGACCGACTGGACGGAACAAAATATTGCCCTCGCCACCAGGTTTCTCAAAGCTAAATCGGCGCAATTCTGCTGTTTCTTCCCCGCTTTCAATTCTTTGATAGCTAGGCAAAGTTGCTAAATTATCGAACAATTTATTAAACTCTTCTATTCCTTCTTTCAGTTCCTCATCTTCCGGGCGCATGGGAATCAAACCTTTTTTCTCGGGCTTCCAATGGGGAAATTTGTATTCTAAATACCGTTCGGACATATCTTGCAGCGCTTGCAATGTGGTTAACACGGTTGATTTGGCTGCGACTGTGGCACTATCCCAATTGACGCGGGGATTTCTATCATCTTGCTCTTTTAATAAGGGATGGGTGACGGCAATTTTGCGGGCGCAAATCGCAAATCCGTTGTCTTCATTTAACAATGCTAATTGGCCCTGACTCAGAGTTACCGCCATTAGGTTAACGTGCACGAAGATCGATCGCACTCGCCGCTGCGCCTGCTGTCGCGTTTCCCCAGCTACCACAGCCGGGATAAACTCAATTCCTATTTTTTCGCGAGCTAATTTATACACTATTTCCGAGTCGATTTGATACTCTTCTGCTAAATCTTCCAGGGTAATCGCAGCACCGACAGGTTTTTTATTTTTGTTGTATCTTTGGAGGATTCCAGTTTTAATTAAAGTCATTAAACCTTGAACTCCCATCAGCCGATGCTGGCCGTCTAAGGCAAAGATTGAAAGTTTTTGAGATACATTCAAAAGCCCTAAATTTTCGTTTTTATCAAAAGATATGAATTCAGCGGCTGATTTGGTTGCTACGCCGTTTTTATCCCATTCTTCTGCTAAAGGATTGTCTACCCACGGAGGACTGACGACTACTAAAACTGCGGGGAATTTGTGTGATTTGCGGGCTGCTAAATATTGAGTGAGGGCTGCTTGGCGCGACCAATCTAAGGGGCGCTGGATGATTTCATCGATGGTTTCGTCGTCGCGGACGATGTTGTTAGTTTGGAGGTCGAATTTTTGCCGGAAAAGGGGCATTTGCGAGGCGAAACGCACGCGGGAGTCTAACCATTCTAGGCTGACTGAACCGATGTAGGCTTCGCTGTTTCCCATCTGGGTTTTTTGGACGAAAATGCGATCGTCCTTTCCTAAGTAATTATCTAATAACAGTGCGATTTCTTGGCGATCGCAATTTTCTTTTTCTAAAATTTTAGTAGCGAGGTCATCCGTTGACTGGGTATTCATCGGCAGTTTTTAGATTATTAGGCTATTTTTATACAAATATCATGAGTCAAATCTTATGTCAACTCTTGTTTTTTAAAAAGTTTTGTGAAATACTTGATTTATATAGTTGCAGCCCGAATGTATATCATAAGGCACGTAAAAAGTCAATAGGTTTTAATTTCTAATTCCCATGCCCGATGCCCAATTCCCAATGCCCAATTCCCAATGCCCAATTCCCAATGCCCAATTCCCAATGTCCAATTCTAAATTATGTCTACTCCTTCTTTTGAATACATCTTACCGGTAATTCGGGGAATTCAAGCGGGCCGCGAATATTACGTATCGATGTGTCCGGTGCGTTTTTTGCCGAAATTATTCCCCTTTGAATCCGAAGATTTTCCGCCTTCTATGCGGGCGAAACGCACGCTTAACAAAGCTAGGATTCCTGAAATTGCTGATTATTTTGTCAAAAATTCGGGGAATTATACTTGTGGGGCGATCGCCGCTTCTATTGATGCGGACATTATTTTTGAAGCAGTGGGAAATGAGGGCGAAGAACGGAAAATCGGCCGCTTGCGAGTGCCGATGGATGCTAAGTTTACGATTAATGACGGACAGCATCGCCGGGCGGCGTTTGAGATGGCTTTGAGGGAAAATCCGCAGTTAGGATACGAGACGGTGGCGCTGATTTTGTTTCTGGATATTGGGTTGGAAAAGTCGCAGCAAAGGTTTGCCGATTTGAACAGTTTTCAAGTTCCTTTGGAGTCGTCGCTGAGTGTACTTTACAATCACCGGGACGATCGCGCTTTTGCGGTGAAGGCGGTTGTCAAGCAGGTTGAGGTTTTCCGGTGTTTGACTGAGATGGAGAAGGGAAGTTTGAGCGGGCGATCGCCCAAATTGTTTGCGCTAAGTGCGATCGACCGTGCTATCATGGCTTTGCTGTCTGATAGCGATCCCAGCAAACAAGCAAAACCTTCTCGTTACCGCGCCGCAAAACAGGAAAAAGAGGAAGAACTCGCTCAAAAAATACAACTGGCGGTTAGTTATTGGAATGCGGTTAGCAGTTTCATCCCCGATTGGCAATTAGTGCTGCACAAGCAAGTTGCGGCGGGGGAAATGCGCCGGGATTGCGTGCACTGTCACAGTGTTGTGCTGGAGAGTTTGGGGGAAGTTGGGGCGAGTTTGATGTCTGCTTTTCCTGAGAGTTGGGAGGAACGTTTAACTCCTTTGCTGGAGGTTGATTGGTCGGTTGCTAATCCTGATTGGGAGGATGGGATTTTGTTGAAAGGCGGGATTTCGCGATCGAGGGCGAGTGTTAGTTGGATGACTGATTATTTGAAAAAGCGGTTGGGTTTGTAATTGCAGCGCCCAAATACCACCAAACACTAAGCTAATTAAAATAGAGTCTGAATGGTTCTGCAAGAATGCCCAAAATTTGATCGAGCTGAGTAATAAAATATTCAGTCAAATCAATTTTCAACAACTGATTTTCTAGGATGAGAAATTTCCAGTTTGTCCCGGTTGAAACTGCTCCATAAATTGCGGATTGTTCTTGCCCTTTGCGAGCATTAAATATTTGAGCTGCTGCCATTTGAGCCGCGCACTGTCCCAATCCTATTCTAATATCGTTGTCTTTTGCTTCAACTAACGTCAAGACTGGGGCTGTTACCAATGATTGATTGCTCGATGCGCTGAGGAGAAAGTCGCAAGCCCCGGTTAATCCTTTACTCTCTTCTACGTTAAATGTATTCCCGGAAAAGTAGCCAATTTTGTTGTTAAAGGTGCGCCTAATTTCGAGTAAAATGGGGGTGATGATTAATTCCGATCGGGCTTTTTCGGTACTGATACTGGATGCTAGGTCTAAGGCTTCGTCTAGGGTTTGCTTGAGGCGCTCTGAAGGTGCGATCGGGGTAATTTGACCGAATAAGTGGGGAATGTCTTCAAGGGTTAGATCTAGGGTTGAGACGGCTTGGTCGATCGTTTTGAAGTCGCTGTATGACATATTTGGTTTTGGGGGAGGGATGGATTTGAGAAATGCAGATGCACGCGGGCGATCGAGGATAATATTAGTTACATCCACTCTAGATGTGCTTTGACCTTGCTGACTGCTACTTTTACACTACTGGCATTTGATGACATTTTGTATGATTTATTAGTGGTCGGGGTGGAGTTATACAAAACTACATTTCCCTCCCAAAGATGGCTTTTTCTAGACCAATCTAATTGAGCTAGTTGCAAAACTTTTTCTGTTTCAAAATCTTGGTTATCTGTGTCGTAAGTACAGTAGAGCAACCGACCTAAAATTTCTATTCCCACGCTTCTACCCAAAATACAGTAGTCTGTAAACTTATTAACATCTTCAATGGTCAATTCTTCCACGCTTGTTTCACAGATATCTCTGGTTTGACTACATTCTGAGAAGAATTTATTAAGAGTTCTAGCCAAAATATCTGATGATTCTGCCACATCATAATCTTTGAGTTCATCAACGGGATTGTCTGTAAATGCACAACTTACTGCTCTTGCTATGAAATTTGTTGTATATATTAACTTTTTTTTACTGTCAGGAGTAGATTTTATTTTATCTGTCTTTTTATAAAACATTGCAACTTTTTCAAGTAAGCTTTTGGTAATACCAACTCTACCTTCAAACTCACCAAATGATAAAAGTAAGGATCGATCAAGTTGTTTTGTCCGCGCCATATCTCTAAAATCAGCCTGACACTGGTTAAAGTCTTCCTCTAAAACCAGCGTGATCGGAAAATCATTATCACCGATTAAGTCGCCTCGATCGCTTTCAATTAACTCGTGAATAGCGCGCTTGCGATGCTGTCCATCAGTAATATCTAACTTAACCCCACGAGGTATAATTACTAGACAAATCCCTCTACCTAATTCGATAATGTCAATCTTGTCTGGAGCTACATTTGCGGTCAGTGTCCCTAAAATCCAGGGTAGATCCCTTTTGGCGCGTTTAAGAATATATTGTTTTACTTCTTCAGCATGACCCTTTACCTCTGGACGATTTTTACCAGAATCAGGATCGTTTCCAGTTGAAGGTTTTGCTTGGAGGAGGGTCGGTAAGTCATTAGCCGGAATATTTATTTGCACCATTTTCCGCTTCCCCTGCTGGAAAATTAGCCCTGGATAGCACTTCTCACGGTGGTACTTGGCGAAGTAGGGAGCAAGTAACTCATCAATTCCTGGAACTCGATCGGACTGAGGAGGGTTATTATCAGACATATATGTTAACAAAATTTGTGTAGTGACATAATTTTACATTACAAACCCTATAAATGTAAACTGTCAGGGATACTATTTCTCCCCACTGGCAAACAATAAAACCCAAAAAATAAGTTTGATAAAGCATCACATTATATCGTAAAATATTAATATTCAGGATAGGAGCTTTCAGATATGATTCAAACTCAGCAAATGTCATTATTGCCAGGTCGTAGCGTTACCGAATTAATAGAAGACATAGAGTTGCTAACTCAGGAAGTTCAAGAGTTATATTGTCTTGACGATATCCCCTGGGTAATTGGATATAGTGGGGGAAAAGATTCGACCGCAGTAGTACAGCTAATTTGGAATGCAATTGCTAAACTTCCACAGTCCAAACGCACTAAAAAAATTGATATTATTACCACTGACACTCTGGTAGAAAATCCGATCGTATCTGCATGGGTTCGGAAGTCTATTAAGCAAATGAATATTGCTGCTATAGAACAAGAAATGCCCATAGGTACTCATCTGCTACAACCAGAGTGGACAGAAACTTTTTGGGTAGGTTTGATTGGCAAAGGATACCCAGCACCCAGAGGTAAGTTTCGCTGGTGCACCGATCGCCTAAAAATATCTCCGTCTAATCGGTTTATTCGTAATATTATCCGAAGTAGCGGTGAAACTATACTTGTCTTAGGGACTCGTAAAGCTGAAAGCACAAAGCGCGCCCATAGGATGAAAAAAATGGAAGCTAGACGGGTACGCGATCGTCTAAGTCCCAACATGAACTTACCGAACTCTCTGGTTTATAGCCCTATTGAAGACTGGCGCGATGATGAAGTTTGGCTTTATCTAATGCAGTGGGACAATCCTTGGGAATACAGCAACAAAGATTTGTTCACTATGTACCGGGGTGCTAGTGCTGATAATGAATGTCCCCTAGTTGTCGATACTTCTACGCCTAGTTGCGGTAGTTCTCGTTTTGGGTGCTGGGTGTGTACAATGGTTAGTCAGGATAAATCGCTAACAGCGATGATTCAAAATGATGAGGAAAAAGAGTGGTTGCAACCTCTACTAGATTTCCGTGTAGAATTGGATGTTGAAGATAGTCGCGATCGACGTGACTTTCGGCGACGAAATGGCAATGTTCAACTCTATGAACGCAATAATTTAGACGGTGAAAGAACTATTGAGCCTATTCCAGGCCCCTATAGTAAAGAAGCCCGTGATTATTTATTGAAGCGACTTCTTTCTGTTCAAAATGAAATTCGTTTGAAAGCACCAGAAGAAATGCGAGATATTACCTTAATAGCCCCGGAAGAACTTAGCGAAATCCGCCGCATTTGGCTAGAAGAAAGACACGAATTTGACGACTCTTTGCCCCGGATTTACGAAGAAGTCACGGGCGAACCTTTTGAAGATTCCCGTCCCGCCGCCGAAAGAAAACTCCTCGGTAGCGACGAATGGACTGCGATCGAAGAGATTTGCAGCGAGGACAAAATGCACCTGGAATTAATGGCAAAACTCCTCGATACGGAACGCCAATATTACACCAAACCCCGCCGTAATGGGATTTACGCGGATTTGGACAAATGCTTTGAAACCAGTTCGCGATCGAGAGATGAAGCAATCGGTAACGCCCACTATCAACGCAACTTAAAAACAGCGGTGGAAGCTGTTAAAGCAAATCCGGCTGAGAATATTCAGCAAGTCAAAGATGCGATCGCCCAAACCAACATTTCCGCAACCGATGCTACCGTTGATATTGCCAAACTCAAAGAAGAACTTGAAAGCAGCAGCAACGAAAGCAAACAGTTGTCTTGGGCGGATATCAAATTTTCAACTCCAGATGTTGGAGAGGGGAAAACATAGCGATTAGCGCGGGCCAGCCTGCGGTTAAACCCCAAACTTGTTGACATCCACCGCGAGCGATCGCATATAATAGTTTGTTAACTAACCGCAGCATTAACAAACCACCATCGTTTAAATTACACAATTTTTACGACCATGCTTGACCCTAATATTCCCTATCAGGATCTTACATACAGTATCATCGGCTGTGCAATGAGAGTACACCGGAGGACACAAAAAGGTTTAAGAGAAAAACATTACCAAAGAGCATTTGATGCAGAAATGCTTGAATCAGGTTTAACAACAGAAATGGAGTATCCCAGACAAATTTATGACGGTCAAGTTTGGATGGGAATACTCTATCTAGACCATTGGGTGAATGAAGGTATTGTAGTAGAGGATAAAGCTGTGAATTATCCAATGACTGATAAAGACAAAGCTCAAATAATAGCTTACTTAGCCGCTACAGGGGCGCAAGTAGGTTTATTTATAAACTTTGGACGCAGCAAATTAGAATATCACCGCATTCTCCCACCAAAAACTGTACAAGGTTGGCAGAAACACATTCAACCATACTTGTGGAAGCCCAAAACAAGTGGCAGAGGTTGGACAAGAGGAAGTGCAGGAACCTATGAAGAAACAGATGCCGAACTCCCTTTACCTCCCAGCATTCAGCCCGAAAACCAAGAGGAAGATTCAACCGATGTAATTGATTGGTAGCAAGGGAGGGAACGGTTAGCAGCGGATTTAACGGATGTAGCGGATGATTAGTGGGCGATCGCCAAATCCGTTACTAATCACCAACCAACCACCCCTCCGTTAAATCCGCGACAAAATCCGCTGCTAACCGCCCCCCCCACCAACCACCCATCCGTTAAATCCGCTACAAAATCCGCTGCTAACCGCCCCCCCCACCAACCAACAACATCTACATCTACAATGCAATTCCTCGAACTCGTCCTCAAAAACTTCGGCCCCTACGCAGGTATTCAAACCATCAATCTCCGCCCCGAAAAAGACGGAAATCCCTGCCCAGTTATCCTATTTGGCGGCATGAACGGCGGCGGCAAAACCACTCTCATCGATGCCATTCGCCTCGCCCTCTACGGTAGTCGCGCCCAATGTTCCACCAGAGGCAATTTAAGCTACAGCGACTTTCTCAATCAATCAGTCAATCGTCATACTCCCTCACTAGAAGATACCCGCGTCGAATTAACCTTTGAACAAGTCCAAGACGACAAATTAACTCAATTCAAAATTGTTAGATACTGGAAAAAAACCGACATCAAAGACAACTTAAGCATTCTTATATACAGCGAAATTGTCAGCGATTGGTGGTCGGACAAAGCGATTACCAACACCTGGGACGAATACATCGAAACCCTTTTGCCCGTCGGAATATCCAACCTATTTCTGTTTGACGGCGAACAAGTAAAAGAACTCGCTGAACTCGAAACTCCGCCGGAGTTTGTCGTCGGGGCGATTAAATCTCTGTTAGGTTTGGAATTAGCAGAACGCCTCGCAGTCGATTTAGAAATTTTAGCAGGTCGCAAGCGGAAAGAAATTGCAGGCAAAAAAGACTTAGCAGCTTTAGAAAAAATTGAGGGAATCTTCAAGGAAGTTACTGCTAAAAAAGAGTTGGAAATAGATAAACAAGCCAGCTTTCAAACCAAATTAGATAAAGCTCAAAAAAATCAGCAACAAGTATCTGACAAATTTATTTCTGAAGGTGGCAAAATTGCAGCCGATCGCAGTCAGCTAGACAGACAGCTAAACGACTACAGAAATCAGGCAGAAAAAACCCGTCAATCCCTGATGGAATTAGCCTCAAATACGCTACCGCTAGCCCTAATTTCTCCCCTACTAACCCAAGCTAAAATCCAAGCAGAAACAGAAGCTACTCAGCAGCAAGCAAAGATTGCCCAAAATGCGATCAAACAAAGAAGCGATCGCCTCCTCAACTATATCGCAGAAATCTCGCTAGATGCCCAACAGCTAGATAAAATTCAAGACTTCATCCGCCAAGAAAACCAAGAACTCGAACAGCAAGCCGCAACAGACATTCCGCCCTGGATGAACGCCGACAGCAACAGCATTCAACAACTAGAAAACCTCCTGGGCTACCAAATCCAATCCCAGCAAACTCTAGCCGCCGAACAGATAGAAGAAGTTACAAACATCGAATCAGAAATCGACTTCACAGACAGACAACTCGCCACCGCAGCTTCTCCCGAAGCCTACGAGAAACTAGAATCAGCCGTTAAAAATGCTCAGAAAGCAGTCGCCAACGCAGCCGCCGACTTAGAATCAGTTAACCGCCACCTAGAGGAATTAAAAAAAGATTTAGACAAAAACCAGAAAGAACTAGAAAGCTACAGCAGCGAATACATTACCATCAGAAACAGCCAACACGTCATCGCATCTATCGCCAAATCCCAAGCTACCCTCAAACTATTTAAAGAAAAACTTACCCTCAAAAAACTGAACAAACTAGAAGTGGAAATTACCGACTGTTTCCGTTATCTTCTGCACAAAACTGACTTGGTGCACAGAGTTGCGATCGACACTCAAACATTTAGCCTCTCAATTTACGATCCAGAAGGCAAACCGGTACCCAAACACAGGCTTTCCGCCGGGGAAAAACAACTGCTGGCGATCGCCTTTTTGTGGGGATTGGCCAGGGTATCCGGTAGACTGTTACCAGTGGCGATCGACACTCCGCTGGGCCGCCTCGACTCCTCCCACAGAAATAACCTCGTCGAACGCTATTTCCCCTCAGCCAGCCACCAAGTCATCCTGCTTTCTACCGACACCGAAATTAGCAAACTAGAATACGATAAGCTGCAAGAATTAGAGGCGATCGCCCACAGCTACCTCCTGAAATACGACTCCGCCAAACGCCAAACCACCGTCGAAACTGGTTATTTTTGGGAATAAAAATTGGCACCAAAAAATACCCGCAACCCCCTTGACTTTGGTGGGGAGTTGCGGTATGATAAATATCATAATGGGATGGTTGCGGAAATTTTATTTCTGCCACCATCCCATTATTAAAGATAAATCCTACTAAAATAACAATACCAGAAACAACTGCATTTATCAAGCCCGCGCCGTGTAAAAATTTGTTAATGAACCGCAGATGATGGCAGATGAGCGCAGATGAACGCAGATCGGATTTTACTGAGTATCGGGGTATTGTGGACGGAGGTGATTTTTGGTAGAGTTTTGGAGGTTGGATTTTTTGAACCGCAGATGAGGGCAGATGAACACGGATGAACGCAGATTAGAACTTAATCAGATTACGGAAAAAATTATTGGGTGTGCTTTTAAGGTTGGAAACACGTTAGGTTGCGGATTTTTAGAACAAATTTATCAGAATTCCTTGGTTCATGAACTTCGCAAAACAGGAATGTTGATTGAACCTCAGTTTACAGTTTATGTTTACTATGATGATATAGTTGTTGGGAAATTCATACCAGATGTTTTAGTATAAAGATCCGTGCTTGTAGAACTCAAAGCTATCAAATCACTCGGCGAAAGAGAAACAGCACAGTGTCTAAACGCCATAAAAGCCACAAAATTAAGCATCTGCTTGCTAATCAATTTTGGCAACCCCAAAGTAGAAATCAAACGAATAGTCCACAACTTCTAAGCCACAGATATAATCACTCTTACTATCTGCGTTCATCCGCGTTAATCTGCCTACATCTGCGGTTACAAACATCATAAACTCATGGAACCACCAGTCGATCGCATCCACCTCTCCCAAACCGGCAAAGACCAACTATCAAAACTGAAACGATCGACCAAAATCGATCGGTGGAACGTTTTATGCAGGTGGGGATTTTGCCGATCGCTCGCCGAACCCAGCATACCATCCCCAGTACCAATTCCCAGCGACAGCAACGTAGAGTTAAGCTGGGATGTTTTTGGTGGAGATATGGCGGACGTTTTGATAATTGCTCTCAAACAGCGCTGTCACAACGATAATTTGGGAACAGAAAAAGAAACTTTAGCGCAACAATTTCGCCTGCATTTGCACCGTGGAATCGGTTATTTGGCTGGAGATCCGAATATTAAGAAAATCGAGGATTTGGCGGCGATCGCCCTTTCGCCTGAGAAATTAAGAAATTAGCTAACAGTTGACCTGTGGTAGGGGCGGTGCCCCCGTGCCCGCCCTCTTAGTTGACAGTTGACAGTAACAGCGGGAAAAAATGACCCACTGGCCCTTGACCTTCTCCAATATCTAAAGCATATTTGAGAGCAGTCGTAACATAATTTTTGGCCAATGTTACCGCTGTCAACAAATCTTTACCTAATGCTAGATTAGCGCAGATCGCAGCGCTTAAAGTACAACCAGTCCCGTGAGTGTTCGTAGTATCAATATTTTCTGTTGTCAACACGTCCAACTGCGTACCGTCAAACCAAACATCAATTCCCCGCAAATCTCCCTTCATCCCGCCGCCTTTGACTAAAACAGCTTTCGCGCCCAAACTGTGGATTTTCTGGGCAGCTTTTCGCATATCATCGACAGAAGCAATATCTAAACCGCTTAAAATCTCAGCCTCAAACCGATTGGGAGTGACAACAGTCGCCATTGGAATCAAAACATCTTGCAAAAAGACGATCGCCCCATCGTCAATCAGTCGATCGCCCGATCGTGATACCATCACCGGATCGACAACCAAATTCCGTATATTCAAAGCTTCAACCTGGGAAGCCACCACCGCCATAATTTCCCGATTCAGCAGCATCCCAGTCTTCACAGCATCCACCCCAATATCCTCAACCACCGCCTCAATTTGAGCCGCCACAGCCTCAGCAGACAAAGCATCAACCCGCGTCACCCCCAAAGTATTTTGAGCCGTCACGCAAGTCAAAGCACTCGTACCGTGGACGCAGTGAAACGCAAAAGTCCGCAAATCCGCCTGAATCCCGGCCCCGCCGCCACTGTCAGATCCGGCCACAGTCAAAGCCACACGAATCCTCGATTTCATCATCTTCACTACCAGAGATCGACACAAACACAGATCCCATCTTATCCGCGTTCATCCGCGTTCATCCGCCCCATCTGCGGTTGCAAAATTAGCTATCATTAAACCAAATATAAAGAATTATTGCAAACAACTGTGAAACTCACCCGAATCGATCTCAACTCTTGGATCTTCCAAATTGCCGGCCAAACAATCCTCGTCGATCCCTGGCTGGTCGATCCTCTCGTATTTTACGGCCAACCTTGGCTGTTCACCGCCTACCACAACACCCCTGTCGCCTTCACTCCCAGCACGTTACCGCCGATCGACCTTATACTCATTTCCCAAGGATTAGACGACCACTGTCACAGACCGACACTCGAATTGCTCGATCGCACAACTCCGGCGATCGCCTCACCCACCGCCGCCAAAGTCCTCAGCAGTTTAGGCTACACCAATATCACATCTTTAGCAAATTGGCAAGAATTTAATTATCAAGAAAAGTTACAAATAACTGCCGTACCCGGAGCCGAAATCCAGCCCGGACAGGAAGAAAACGGCTATTTGCTCAAAGATTTAAGCAGCGGCGAGACACTTTATTACGAACCGCACCTGCCACCATTGGAAAAAGTCAAACAGAAAATAGACACAGTAGACGTAGCGATCGCCCCAGTCATCGGTCAAATCTTCCCCTTGCTCGGACAAATCATCATGGGCCCATCTCAAGCCCTCAGCCTCGCCCAAACACTAAAACCTCGGTTTTTCTTACCTACAACTATGGGAGACATCCGAGCTACGGGTATTTTACCGATGTTAGTGCGATCGGTCGGCAGCATCCCCGAATTTCGCGATTTACTAGCAAAATCGGGACTTGCTACCCAACTTCTCGAACCCGAACCAGGCCAAACCCTAGAAATTTGAGATTTCAGATTCAATCCAAAATCCCAAATCCCAAATCCTTGCATTATCTTGGCGGGCGACGGTTCCGCAGAAACTCAGGAATATCCAATCCCAAATCCTGTGGCGGTTTCGTTTTCGCATCCTGCGTCTGTTGAGCTGGAGTCACCGGCACTGTTGCAGCCCGCCAAGGAGCATTCACATTTTGGGTGCGCGAAGCCGGAGACGACGAAACTTCCCCCGAAAAACCCGTAGCGATCACAGTAATCTTAATTTCGCCCTGAAGTCGCTCGTCAATCACCGCTCCAAAAATAATATTGGCATTCGGATCGACAACCTCGTAAATTATCTCAGCCGCCGCATTCACCTCATGCAGCGTCATGTCAGTACCGCCAGTAATGTTAAACACCACACCTCTAGCGCCTTCGATCGAAGAAGCTTCCAAAAGTGGCGAAGAAATAGCCTGCATCGCAGCCTCCCTAGCCCGCGACTTCCCAGAACCCACGCCGATGCCCATCAAAGCCGAACCCGCATCCGCCATTACCGCCCGCACGTCAGCAAAGTCAACATTCACCAAACCGGGAATCGTAATAATGTCAGAAATACCCTGAACCCCTTGGCGCAGGATATCGTCAGCAACTCGAAAAGCCTCTTGTACTGGCATTTGTTCCGAGATGACCGACAGCAGCTTGTCGTTAGGAATCACGATCAGCGTATCCACCCGACTTTGCAAAGCCGCGATTCCTTCCTCAGCTTGGCTGGTGCGCCGCCGTCCCTCAAACGTGAAAGGCCTCGTCACGATGCCCACAGTCAAAGCGCCCATTTCCTTAGCCACTTCAGCGACAATCGGAGCCGCGCCCGTGCCCGTACCGCCGCCCATGCCGGCGGTGATAAACACCAAATCTGCATGATTTAAAGCATTAGCAACTTCGTCGCGAGATTCTTCTGCTGCCTTTTGACCGATCGCCGGATTACCTCCGGCACCCAAACCGCGCGTCAATTTCTGTCCGACTTGCAAGCGTTTCGGAGCATTTGAGAGCACCAGAGCTTGGGAATCGGTATTCACGCACCAAAACTCTACGCCAGAAATCTCGCTAGCGATCATCCGGTTAACGGCGTTGCCGCCACCCCCGCCGACGCCAATTACTTTGATTCTGGCTGCACTGCTGGGCATGATGTCTTTGGGATTCACCATAGGATCGATATCTATACTATCTACATTTACATAATCAGACTTGCGTCTAAATGGATTGGTGGAATCTGCTGCCACCGGAAAATTTTTTACTTCTTCCGAAGGGGGACTATCTTGGTCAGACCCCTGTTTATTATTAAGCATGAGAGTCGGGGATAGTAGATTACAGCTTGTTAACTAAACGCCAATTCACAATCAACTATAGGCTAAGTTGCGCGAAAAACTAACATAGATCGAGGCTCAATGTTAGCAATCTCGGATTTTGGCGGCGACGCTAGTGCTGACGGAGCTCAAACCAGTTGTACGCAAGGCAGAAGCCAAAAAAACGGGTACTAGCCCCGATCGCCCAGGGCCCCGAAATAAAAATCAGATTTTTTTTCCAGATGCGGATCGGTATCAAAAAACTGTGCCGATCTCAACGCCTGAGTATTTATCCTGATGTTGAAAGTTCTGTCGCCCGATATACCTTCACGCCTGAAAATTTGGTCTGAAGCCTCCCGGTTTAGGGGGAAATCAAACAAAATGATTCATTGCTCCAATCCTCTTCTATCGATGGAAGAGGTAGCTGTCAACTGTCAACTGTCAACTGTCAACTGTCAACTGTCAACTGTCAACTGTCAACTGATGAACTTCTGTTGACACAGGCTCAATTCTGTGCGCCAGTTGGTGCCGGAGTTGAACTTTCCAAACTGGGGGCGAGTTCTGGCAAGTGGACGATCGGACTCGCTGGATTTTTCAAGTCAATGTAGGCTATTTTGCTTGAAGACAACTGTTTTGGCAATTGTCGCATTCGGTCTAAAACCTGAAGTTGCTTCGCAGTCCTGGAACTATACGGGCCCAAGTGTACGGTACCAATCTCTGTTTTCAGGATCAAGTTGTTCGGGTTTTGCCAATCTATCTCAAACACCTTCACCGTCAACGCGCTGAGTCCTTGGTAAAACGGAGGCCAAGAGGCGCGATACAGTTCCAAAGGCCCGATCACTTTTAAAGTTGGCAAAGAATGCTGAGACTGTATTCCCGAATCACTGCCTTGCCCGATCGAACTATTTGCCGATCGCACAGCACTATAGCTCTCCGACGGCATCCAACCACCGCGAGAGTCCAGCCACCCAACTTTTTCCCTGTCGCTTTTGGATCTCAACACCGCAGTCGGCTGCGCCACCGCCACCGGCAGCCGTTCTGCCACTTCTACAGTCAGACTCGGCGGAAACAAGTTGCGAGTCACCTTCGCTTTGGCGATCGGCCCTGTTGACTCCAGTTTTTGGGCCAGCACCTGCGGTTGAATCCCCCACAGCGACTGCGGGTAAGACAGTGGCATCAAAGACCGCACCGCCTTGTCTGACAGCCACTGATTGCCCTCCACCTTCACTTGTTCCGATCGGGCAATCAACCAAGCCGGCTGGGCAATCCACCACAGCAAAAATGAGGCCATTGCGCTCGCTGCCAGCATTTGCCACACAACAGCCGCCGATCGAGCGCGACGAAGCCGCCGCAACTCTTGGCGTCTGCGCCCTAACTCTGCTTGAGAAACCGCTCCAAAACTAGCCATCTACCTCTTGACAATTTAATAATTAAGGATTAGCAAAAATTCAAAACTGTTTAACTTCTCTCCACCAGCCCCCTTCCCCCTACCATTTAAGCAGATCCCCGCAAAATTACCCAGAAAGAGTACCAATATCAGTAAAATCACTGATCGACCTAGGTAATTAAAAATTCTTAATTAAAAATTCCCAATTCCATCACTCCCGAAGGCCCGTTAACAGATCAAGGTTGTTTGGGTATTTAGGGCATTACCCCACAGGGCAAAAGGTGACAAATCAAACTAAACTCAACCAAAGAAAGTTTAGACTTTCGATTAACCTTTTTAACTTTTATTCGGCTTCAATTGTGATCGCACTCGAATTAGACAGATTCTATAAAGCCTGCAACCCCAGCAAGACCCTTGTCGCGGGAGACCCTGGAGATTATCAATACTACATTGATTTTGGTTCCGTGCGCGGCGGCAAAATCATTGAATCTTTACAGCGAACAATTACCCGAATTTCCCCCGACGAGCCAACCTGTCAGCTATTTACAGGACATATCGGCTGTGGCAAATCTACGGAATTGTTTCGACTGAAAGCTGAGCTTGAACAAGAGGGTTTTTGTGTCGTATACTTCGAGTCTTCCCAAGACTTAGACATGGGGGATGTAGACATCAGCGATATTTTGCTGAGCATTGCCCGCCAAGTCAGCGAAACTATGGAAGCTGCCAAAATCAAACTCAGACCAAGCTATTTTACAAATCTGTTTGCAGAGGTGGCAGAATTTTTGCAGACTCCCATAGATTTGTCAGCAGAAGCGGAATTATCTATAGGTATTGCCAGAGTTACTGCTAAAACCAAAGACTCTCCTAAACTCCGATCGCAACTCAGGCAATATCTCGAACCCCGCACCAATAGCATATTGCAGTCCATCAACGAAGAACTCCTTGACAGAGCTAACGCCGAACTCAAGCACCAAGGCAAAAAAGGACTCGCAGTCATCGTTGACAACCTCGATCGCCTCGACGCCTCCCTCAAACCCAGCGGACGCACCCAGCCAGAATACTTGTTTTTAGACCGCGGCGAACAGTTGAAAAAACTCAATTGCCACGTCGTCTACACGATTCCCCTGACTTTGATTTTTTCCAACGACTTCGGCCGCCTCGCCAGTCGATTTGGAGTCAAACCCAAGGTGATGCCGATGGTACCGGTGCAAACGCGATCGGGCGACGACCACCTCGAAGGAATGGCACTGCTGAGACAGCTCGTATTGGCTAGAGCTTTCCCCACAGTTGCTCCCCTTCAACGCATCGATTTGATTACCAAAGTCTTTGACTCTCCCGAAACTTTAGACAGGCTCTGCCGGATTAGCGGCGGTCACGTTCGCAATCTACTGATGCTTTTGTATAGCTGTTTGCAGCACGAAGACCCCCCCTTCTCTCGCGAATGTCTCGAAAGCGTCATTCAAGAATATCGCGATGACCTTTTGGGAGCCATCAATGACACCGAATGGGAATTGCTGTTTCAAGTCGTAAACCGACAAAGTGTAACTGGCGAAGAAGAATCTCAAATCTTGTTGCGAAGTATGTTTGTCTTTGAATACCGCGATCAAGAAGGTCGCTGGTTTGGCATCAATCCAGCCCTCGCAGAAACCAGAAAATATCAGGAGTGGCAGCAGCTCCGTCAGCAAAAATAGTTGGAATTCTTGAGATTGCTTCACAACTCCCCAAGCTTTTCACCGCCAGTGACTTAATAACTCTTTAACTTCTGATTCACTGCTCAAAACTCCGAACTTCTCCAATCCCATACAGCACCCAGTCAGTGGTTTTTGCCACTGGCTGATTTATGTAGGATGCTGGCTGCTGGCTAATAATATTATTTACTTGTAAAAAACATTTTCACCAAGGGTTTTCCCAATCTAAACTCTCATATCTGCAATGTTAGACCCCCTATGTCTGTTTTTACCTGTTGCTCTTAACCTCAACTATTCCCATCCCGAACTACAAGTTTTTTTGGTTTTGTTGCCAAATTCCTGCTACAGATAAATTTATTTTTTTACTAATAGCTAGCGACTGCTATTATCGATAAATTTAGGGTAGGGTATTTATGTCTGCAACCATTTATCTGTAGCTGAGTAAAAAATATATTAGGCGGGGTTGAATTTTTACTGTCAAGTCTCGCATTCTCTGAGATTGAGAGGTATGATGTTTTTAGATTAACAAACATGACTATGTAAGTATTCATAGGGAAAGTACAAAACACTACGTATTCCTACAGGTATAAAGCGCTGGACAGATACGGGTATCTATAAGTAGATACAGTTTTAGTCACGATCGGCGATCGCTCAAAGTAATTGATTTCTGCAAAAGGGGTGCATGATGACGGATCTGCTTAAACTACAAGAAACTGCCAGCTACAACGAGCGATCGCTCAAAACTCTGGTAAGGTCTATCACGATGTCTCAACAGCAATTCTCGCTAATTTTGGTGCGCTGCAATTACCAGCAGTTGCGACAGCGCTGGGCACAGCGGCTGCGAGAAATTTCCCCAGTTCCAATTCAAGATATCGTTCTGCCAGCATCCGTCAAAACTCTCTACACTACCTTGCAGGCAAATACGAAACCGAGCGAGTCTTCGGCTGTCGGTTCCGCCTCGGCTTTGATGGTATTCGGTTTAGAAACAGTAGTAGCTATAGACGAACTGATGGCCTCTACCAATCAAGTGCGAGACGAATTTCGCAAAAATTTTTCCTGTCCGGTGATTTTGTGGGTAACAGATGACATCGTGACCAAAATGATTCGTCTGGCCCCGGATTTCAAAAGTTGGGCCGCCGCCACAATTAAATTTGAAATGGCCGTTGACGAATTAATTGATTTCCTGGCTGGGCGCGCCGATACTATATTTAAAGTAGGCGAACTCAATCAAGAACTCGGCAGCAGCACCGCCGGCACCAGAGCAGGTTCTGATACCACCCGGGAAACCGACTGGGAAAAACGCGGCCTGGAGCACGAAATCAGCCCCGGAGAAAGGTTTCTCACCTTTAACTCAGGGCCTCAAAACGGACAACAATCAGATACCCACTCCTATTCGCCTTTGAGTCCCGGCAATACCCTCGATTTGACGATCGGCTCTTTGTCGCGCCGAGAACTAGAATTAGCTTTAAAAGATTTACAAAATCGCGGTCAAGAATTAGAACCCGCCCTCAAAGCCAGCCTGCAATTCGTTCTCGGTCAAGATTACTATGTCAGCGACCAAACCGAAACAGCCTTAATTCACTACCAAGAAAGCCTAGCATTTTGGCAGCAGCAAACCGGCAACTGGGAACTCGAAAACTGGGAACATTCCGAAAACCCACAAACTTTCTCCTCCTTGTTGAATCCTGTCCCCAACATCCTATTTTTAGAGAGAGAAGGCATAGTGCTGTTTCACATAGCTTTGTGTCACCGCTTGCAAGCAGCCAGAAATCCGGTAGCCAACCGCCACCACTGGGAACAAGCTTGGATTAGCCTGGAACAATCTAGAAACGCTTTTTCCCTTGCCTCACGCCCCGAATTGGTAGCTGAGGTGACAGCACACCTCGGACAAGTGCTGCAACGCTTGAAAGCTTGGGGAGAGTTGCAAGCATTAGCTGAAAATTCTTTGCAGTTGCACTTCACTTACGGTACTCCCAGCCAACTCGCTCAAGATTACGGCTTTTTGGCGGAAGTTGCCTTGCAACAATCGAGATGGAGTCAAGCCCGCCAGCTAGCAGAGTTGGCTTTGGCGATTTTGGATCAAACGCCTAACGATTTGAGATTGCTGATTGAAGATTTGAGATTGGGGTTTGAGGGAAATTATCCAGAATTTGTGGGCACTAACGAGTCAAGTAACGATCCCAAATCTAAAATCCAACATCCCAAATCCGACAGAAGTTCGTATCTTTTACTATTAGCCCGAAGTTTGCGGCAGTTAAACCAGTGGGAAGCGGCGGTTCATTCTTTGGAATTGGCTCAAACTCAAAGCGAGCCGAAGTACGATCCCCGACTTTACATCGATATTTTGACGGAACTGCAAGCGGTTTATTTCGAGCAAGGAGAGTATCTCAAAGCTTTTCGGATTAAAAAAACCCAAAGGTCGATCGAATATCAATACGGATTTAGAGCTTTTATCGGAGCCAGCCAATTACAGCAGCAGCGACAAGCCGTCAATCCTTCGAGTCCTTCCGCTCAAAATCAAGCCGCCATCGCAGCGTCGATGACAGCTTACTCCCGCCAAACAGATATCAATAAGTTGCTAGAAAGAATTAGCAGGGACGACCATAAATTAACTATTATTCACGGGCCCAGCGGAGTCGGCAAAAGTTCTCTAGTCAACGCCGGCTTAGTACCGGCTTTGAAAAATATTACTCCCGGCGCGCGCGATACCTTGCCCGTAGTAGTCAAAGTTTACACCGACTGGCTGGTGGAATTAGAAAATGCTTTGAACGGCGCGCTGTACGACAGACAAGCCGAAGAGGAAAGGAAATCAATCGCAAAAGGAGTACAGGAAATCCACAAAAAATGTTGCTCGGTTATCCCAGCTCGCAGCACGGAAGTCTCCTCTTTTATCATAGATCAGTTGCGCGATAATGCCGCAAATAATTTGTTGACTGTACTGATATTCGATCAATTTGAAGAGTTTTTCTTTGTTTCGACTTCAGTGGCACAAAGACAACTTTTTTATAATTTTTTGCGCTTGTTTTTGAACTTGCCTTATGTCAAGATAATTTTGTGCTTGCGCGAAGATTATTTGCACCATTTGCTGGACTGCGATCGCTTCCCCGACCTCGACGCCATTAACAATAATATTCTCGACAAAGGCATCCGCTACCAACTCCGTAGTTTTTTGATCAAAGATGCGCGGGCTGTCATCGGACACTTAACAGAACGGGCGGAATATTATTTAGAACCAGCACTGATCGATGCCTTCGTGGAAGATTTAGCAGACGAACTGCAAGAAGTGCGACCGCTCGAATTGCAGGTAGTCGGAGCGCAACTTCAAGAAGAAGGTATTACCAGTCTAGCACAATACCAGCAATTGGGCGACAATCCCAAAGCAGAATTAGTGAAGCGATCGCTCGAAGGAGTGATCTCTGACTGCGGCCCGGTTAACGAAGATGCAGCTTGGAAAATTTTGTTTTCCCTGACAGATGAAAGAGGCGTGCGGTTGATAAAAACCAAGCACGAACTCTCGTTAGTTACAGGCCAGCAACCAGCCGATGTGGACGAAACAGAATTATTGGCGATCGGCAGTTTCGGCAAAATTCCTCTACAGCGACAGTTCGCAAAAAAACCAGAAAGCAGACAAAAGAAAACCGACAACCTCGACTTAATTTTAGACATTTTAGTCGGTCACGGTTTGCTGTTTCTGCTGCGTGAATCCCCCGAAGACCGCTATCAATTGGTACACGACTATTTAGTGAGGCCGATCCGCCAAAGATTTGGTTTAGAAGCGCGACTGCACAAAGCAGAAGCAGACAAAAACATGAGTCAAGCACAGCTCTATCGAGCCAATACTTTTCTCAAACAACTGCTGGGAGTAGCAGCGATCGGCGTACTGCTGCTCACCAGTTCCACGATCGCCGCCGTCAACTTTTGGTGGCGCGCTGTCGGCCAAAAACAGCTAGCTGTAGCTCAAACTCAGCGAGCCGAAATCAGTACCCTCACAGCAGCTTCAGAAGCACTTTATTTCTCAAACAACAAATTTGACGCCATGATGGAAAGTTTGAGAGCGGGGAAAAAGTGGAGACAGATCGAACAATCCCAAGAAATACACACCCTCAAGGACACCGAAATTCTGATTTCTGCCGCCCTCCAGCAGGCAGTTTATGGTGTCAAAGAACGTAACCGCTTGGAGGGACACGGCGATGTAGTTTGGGGTCTGGCTTTCAGTCCTGACGGCCAAACAATAGCTTCTTCGAGCGTCGATAAAACCGTCAAACTTTGGCGGCGCGACGGCAGTTTGTTGACAACTTTTAAAGGCCACACTAACAGCGTCGCCTGCGTCGCGTTTAGTCCCGACAACAAAATCATCGCCTCGGCAAGTTTAGATAAAACTGTCAAAATTTGGCAAACTGACGGCACTTTGCTGACAACTTTAACGGGCCACACTAACAGCGTTACCAGTGTTGCTTTTAGCCCCAATGGGCAAACGATCGCCAGTGCATCCAGAGACAAAACGATCAAACTTTGGAAAACCGATGGCACTCTGCTGCGGACGATCGAACAACTAGCTCCCGTAAATTGGCTCAGCTTCAGCCGCGACGGCAAAATCGTCGCTGTCGCGGGCGATGACGGTACTGTCAAACTGTGGAGTTCTGACGGCCGGTTAATCGCTAATTTGTGGCACAGCGAGAACAAAAAACCCTCGAAAGTTTACACCGTCAGTTTCTCCCCCGACGGTGAAACGATCGCCAGTGCGGGTGAAGACAAAACGGTGAAAATCTGGAGCATCGCCGCACTAAAATACCCAGCAACCGAAAATGCCACCCAGGGAAATAAAGGCGAACTGCTAGCAACTTTGCGGCACAGCAAATGGGTATTTGGCGTCAGTTTTTCCCCCGACGGTCAAACACTGGCTTCTGGAGGTGCAGACGGGACTGTCAAACTCTGGAGTCTGGCTGGTGTTGGCGATAAACGCCCAACCGATGCTAGCAACATTAAATCAGAGAGTCGCTTGCTGACAACTTTTGAGGGACACGCCGATCGAGTTACTCAGGTCAGTTTTAGCCCGGATGGCAAAACCCTGGCTTCGGCAAGTTTTGACAAAACTGTCCGACTTTGGGGACTCGATGATGTGCCGCTCAAAACCCTCGACGGACACCAAAACCGCGTCCAAAGCGTTACTTTCAGCCCCGACGGCCAAAAGCTGGCTTCTGCTTCTACGGACAAAACTATCAAACTCTGGAGCCGCACCGGGGTGTTGCTGGAAACTTTGGAAGGACACGCTCAGAGAGTCTCCAGCGTCAGTTTCAGCCCCGACGGCCAGCTACTTGCTTCTGGGAGTTACGACAAAACGGTGAAAGTTTGGAGTCTAAAAGAAGATGGGGTGAGTAATCTTCTCCCTTGTCCTTCGGCTCCCCTGTTCCCCTGTTCGCCTTCTGTGCTGTTCACTCTCGACGGCCACACCGACAGCGTGATGAGCGTCAGTTTTAGCCCCGACAGCGAGATTCTCGCAACGGCTAGCAAGGATAAAACCGTGAAACTCTGGACGAGAAACGGCAGGTTGATTAAGACTTTGACTGGACACAAAGGCTGGGTGACTGGGGTGACTTTCAGTCCCGACGGCTCGATTCTGGCTTCTGCGAGCGATGACGGTACTGTCAAACTCTGGAATCGGGATGGTCGTTTGCTGAGGACTTTTGAAGGGGCTCACAACAGTTTTGTGTTGGGGGTGGCTTTTAGCCCTGATGGCAAAATGCTGGCTTCGGCGGGTTACGACAATTCGGTGAAGCTGTGGAAAGTGGATGGGACTTTGGTGGCGACGCTGCTGAAGGGTTCTAGCGATAGCGTTACTAGCGTGGGTTTTAGCCCGGATGGTTTGTTGATTGCTTCGGGTAGTTACGATCACAAGGTGAAGTTGTGGAGCCGCAGCGGGACTTTGCTGAAAACTTTGACTGGACATAAAGACAGCGTGATGAGCGTCAGTTTTAGCCCGGATGGCAAGGTTCTGGCTTCTGCTGGCCGGGACAATCGGGTGATTTTGTGGAATTTGGATCTTGATGATTTGCTGGTTCGGGGCTGCGATTGGGTGGGGGATTATCTGAGGACTAATCCTAATGTGAGCGATCGCGATCGGCGTTTGTGCGACGGCGTAGCGGCAAAATCTCAGTTTTAGTCAGTTGGCGGTTGGGGGTTGGCTGTTAAGCAACGGAGGAGACTCCAAAAGCCGTTTCTTGCGCCGCAAAATAATCTAGGGCGATCGTACCAGATGTAACGATCGCCCGATTAATTGTAGGGAAACGGCACTGCCGTGTCCTGACTTTGGGTAATATTAATTTATTGGTGCGATCGTGGACGAAACCTCGTTTGATGGTTCAAATCTGTGCCACGCTAATCTGATGGGAGTTCAACCAGAACCTAGTCTGATGGCAAAGAAGGTTAGGCTCATGGGAAAAGGGTTTGAAGATGGGATTTTGTGCAATACTGTCATGCCAGATGGAACTATCCGAAATGATAATTGTACAGCTTGATGAATGCTAAACATTGCTGAAAACAGATCTACCCTCCGTTTGAATATTCATCATATTTCTGTTTCGAGAGGAGTCAGGTCAGAGGATGATTGTACTATAATTCAAAAGTTAAAATAATTGACTAGATAATTTATGAACGCTGAAGAATTGCTCAGACGGTATGCCAGTGGAGAAAGAGACTTTGCTGGGGTTGACTTGAGCGGTGTCGATTTGAACAAGGCAAAGCTCATTGATATCAATCTCGCCAATGCTATTTTGATTAATGCTAACTTGACGAGTACTCATTTGAGTGGTGCTGACTTGAGTGGTGCTAACTTGAGCGAGGCTAACTTGGATTGTATTCACTTGATTAATGCTAACTTGACCGAGGCTAACTTGAGCGATGCGAACTTGGATGGCGCTGAGTTGATTAATGCTAATTTTAGTGGTGCTAACTTGAAAGGAGCTTGGTTACAAGGGGCTGACTTGACGGGAGCTAATCTAAGTAATGCCTGCTTAGAAAACGCAACTTTGCACTATGCTGACGTGACTGATGCCAACCTCAGTGGAGCTAATTTGAAAAATGGTTTTTTATCTCGGCTCCACTGTCAAAATACAAACCTCAGTGGAGCCGACCTCAGCGATGCAGATGTCACTGAAGCTGGTTTTTATAAAGCAACTCTAATTGGCGCAAATCTGAGTAACACCCAGTTGCATCAAACAGGGTTTACTAATTCAGATCTTACTGGAGCAAACCTCAGTGGTGCGATTTTAGAGGAAACTTGGTTTGACGGCTCAAATCTTAGCAATGCTAATCTGATGGGAGCTAGAGGAGAGCCTGAATATGGCCCAAATACAACAATCAATCTTTGCGGAGAATGGGAAGACGCTACCTTGTGCAATACTGTCATGCCAGATGGAACGATCCGAAACGATAATTGCCCAGAGCGATAAATGCTAAACATTGCTGAAAACAGATATACCCTCCGTTTGAATATTCATCATATTTCTGTGTCGATAGGCGTCAGATAAATTAATACAAATCCGCGTTAATATCCCCTTGATAATTAACCGCACCAGCGCGACTAGGAGGTGGAGTGCGATCGGATAGGACTAGCAAAACATAGGATAATTGTACTATAATTCAAAAGTTAAAATAATTGACTAGATAATTTATGAACGCTGAAGAATTGCTCGAACGGTATGCCAGTGGAGAAAGAGACTTTGCTGGGGTTGACTTGAGAAGGGTTGATCTATGTAATGCCAATTTGAGCGGTATTAATTTGAGAAATTCTTATATTGAAGAAAGTGGGCTGATACACATCAATTTGAGCGGTGCCAATTTAGAGGGTATTGATTTAAGGGATATTGTTTTGGAAAATGCCAACTTTAGTGCTGTGAATATGATCGAGGCTAACTTAAGTGAAGTCAATCTGATGTGTGCCAATATAACAGATGCAAATTTAAATGGTGCTTGCCTTTCTAATGTCCGCCTTCTCTACGCTAACCTATCGAGAAGTATATTCAGAAATACCAATATAAATGAAGTTGATTTTGATGGTACTAACTTGGCAGATGCTGATTTTAGAGATGCTAAAGATGCTTATCTTGATGATATGTACATCTTCGATCCGTATCCGCTCAATAAGTAGGGGTAGCAGTTATTCTAGTTGCCAAGACAAGCCCAAGGGATGAAGAGAAGACTTTTCATGAATAATAGTGGACAGAGAGGGAATAACTCCAAGTTGAGAAATTCGATCACGCACATAATCA
>JANMLZ010000003.1:0-11145 GCA_031372825.1 Cyanobacteria bacterium OTE_58_metabat_593
CCCCACATTCGGTAGTACCGCTTGTGGAGGGCGATGCAATGGTTATAAATCACCCCTGCGGCATTGATTGACCGCTTGAGATGTTTATTCCGCTTGCTTTGATAGAGCTTGAACTTCAGTGTTTTCATGCTATTATTGTACGGCAGATAACCGATTAGAGGTTTAAAAACAAAGAAAAAGCCGTCAAGCGAAGGACGGGGCTTTAGACCCATTTTCATGGTAAAATTATATTTGCACTTTGAGTCGCTTGGGCCCGATCGGGGGCGAGAAATTGAACAGAGTTTTACCGAGGCGACTTGGGGCTCCTGGCACGGATTTATACATTCTAGTTTAGGGTGCGATCGCCCAAAAGCCCTAAGCTTTCATCGGCGGGCGGCAGATACGGCGCCCGCATCAGCCGATACAAAAAAGCTCCAAGAATGCCACCGGTGCGGAATTTATGTTTATGCTCATTCATCTTCTAGGGAGTGGGCTAATAATCTTTCCGATGGATTATTGACCCGAGGGTAGCCCGGGCCCACATATTTTTCTACTAGCATTAATAACTCGCTTTCGCCAAAAGGTTTGGTGAAATAGTCAGTAGATCCCGCCATGCGGGCTTTAACGCGATCGATAAATCCGTCGATGCCCGTCAGCATGACGATCGGCGTGTGCCGGAAAGCACTAGAATTGCGTAGCATAGCGCAAATTTCGTAGCCGTCGAGTTCCGGCATGGCGATATCGCAGAGAATTAAATCTGGTTTGAGTTTAAAAACCAAACTCAGGGCTTCGAGGGGGCTGCTGATGCCCGTAGCTTCGTAACCCTGTTCGTTTAAAATTGACTCGACCGTTTTGCGAATAACATTGTCGTCGTCAATGCAGACAACTCTCTTAACCTTGGTTTCTGGAGACGACCATTCTTTCTTGTTGTTGGCCACCGCAACAGAGGGCTCGTAAAATACTTGCACCAATCCCTGCTGCACGAAGGGGTAAATCGCCTTAGCGACAGTCAGCACGTCTCGGTTGAGGTAGCGCGCCATTTGGCGGATCGAAGTGTGGCCGTCTGCCCAGCGTCTGAGAGTATTAAAGGTATTGGCAGGGAGCGCGACTCGCAGCTCGGTAGGGTCTGAAATCACCGGGCATTGGTTAGGCGACTGAATGTGAGGGTGTAACTGCTTCCACTGCTGCACCTGTTTGACAATCTTCGCCAGCAGCGAGCTAATTTCTAAGCTGGTCAGTTGAGGAGCCAATGCTGTCCCCATTTCAAAAGTGAAGGAACCCTGATGGAGGCTGAGCAAGTCAAACAGGGTTTCGTGGATCATGCTGTGGATGATGTTGCGCCCTTGAGCTGGCGTGAGGATGTGGTTTTCTAGCAGGGCCCACAGGTAGCCGTATTCTGGGGCATTGGTAGATGCCATATAGGGAACTTTGATTTTGTCGAGGGCGGTATCTGCTTTGTAGCGGCGCAGGTAGTCGCGCAAGCGAAACAAACTCCCCGCACTCTGGGTAGCGTAAATAATCTGACCGTTGAAACAGAAGACATACCAGGATTGTCCTGCAAGGGAGCGCTGGGTAGGTTGAGTACCCGTGCTGCCGGTGGAGCTGTAGGCCTCTACGAACAGTTCTCCGGTTCGCTGACCTAACTCAATCAATTGCAGGATGCTGCGGATGTCAATTTCACTCAAATTTCCCTGCATGCAGCTAAAGTGTCCTCTTTAAAACCGTTGGCGTCTGATCTCGGAAAGACTGTGTGCTGGCGCGCATATTGACTTGAGTTTCCGTCAATAATTCACCCGCTGATGCCTTTGGCACAATTGGCAATTGACGCGGCCCGCTCACAACTGCAAGCGGCGGGCGAGTCGGCCGCGCTAGCAGTCCACAAGTTGAAACCGCTTGCACTCCCGGCATTCTCTAAGTGTAGAGTTTTATCTTGTATTCCAACTGTTCCATGACGAATCCCAACCCTAACTCGCGGACGAGCATAGGTTGGGCATCTGGGCTAAGGAAAGCGTCTGCATCGTCCGCGTCATTCGCTTTAATCACGCGATCGCCCGACAGCAATATTTTTGAGATTAATTGCAGCATTCACACCCCTATCTAGTTCAAGACCGCAGATATGGCAACTATGCCATCTGTCGGCAAGAGTTTTAGGGATGTGAGTATCGCAATTAGAACAGTTTTGAGTTGTGCCATTTGGATTCACAGCTATAGCAAGCTTACCAGCACTTTGGGGCTGGCAAACCAGAATAGCTAGAAATTTACTCGAATCGGCATCTAAAATTGACTTGCCTATCCTAGTTTTTGCCCAACCTTTCACTTTCAAATCTTCAAAGCCTATCACATCATACCTATCGAGTAATTGCGATGCCGTTTTGTCATGAAAGTCTTTGCATTGCCTTGCTATTTTTTGATCGTGTTTAGCAAGGCGTTTTACAGCTTTTCGTCTGCGATTACTGCCTTTCTTTTGGCGAGAGACAGATTTATTTCGCAGTTTTTTATCCTTTTGGGCTTGACTAGCAAACTGAGGAATGGTTAGAGTATCAGCATTACTGGTAATCCAGAAATCCTTTACTCCCATATCAATACCAACTGCATCAAGATTGACATCATGGCTGATTGTTGGTACGGTCGCCTCTTTTTGTAAAGTTAAAGTGACATAGTAATCATCACCAGCTTTAACAATCTGAGCAGTTTGGATTTTAAATCCATCCGGAATAGGACGGTGCAAAATCATCTTCACGTCACTGATTTTGGGTAACGTGATGCGATTACCTTTGATGCAGTCCTGTTTCATCTGGCTACAGGTGAAACTATGATATTTACCTTTACCTTTAACTTTTGGCTTGCCTGAATGACCAGTTTGGTCAGCCTTTATATATTATCGGTCAAAAGCTTTTTTAACTCTCTCAACACAATTCTGCCATACCTGAGAATAAATTTCTTTGTACTCAGGGAATAGCTTTTTGGTATTGAGTAGGTCTCGCTTTTGCCAGTAATCATCGGGCTGTTCGAGTAGGGGAGCAATACTGCATGATACAATCTTGGCATGAATTGACAGGGCAACGACGAGTGGACTCATAGCTGTTAAAACGCTCTACCAGCCTATAGTTGTTATACTGCATCCACCACAAGTTAAGCCACTCATCAAATTGATTGGCAAGCCAAGAAGAGTTAGGACGTAATTTGTATTTATAGGCTGTAATCATGCGATAATCATACCATGCTTGAAACTTAGTCTTGAAAGCAAAGATAATTGTTGATATAGGGGGCAGGGAGAACCCCCTTGAGGGAGGCGCTTTGATCCCGCTACTGATTATCGATCGCCCATGCAGAGTGCGGGGAGGAAAGCTATTGAGCTAAACTCGTAGAATCAACATCGCACAATAATTGCAGGGGCGATCGACGATCAGTAGCGGGCATTCCCGACTGGTTCAAGTCTTCGATCGCCAGAGTTTTGACGTTGACCGTGCGCTGTTGGTCTTGTAGGTTGAGTTCGGTCTTAAACCGTAAAATCACGTGCAGTCAAAGATGAACCTTTGTTAGCAATTGTCAGGAAAACCCTCACTGCCGATCGACCTTTTTGCTCGCCCGTGGCAAGAGTCGCAGGCGATGGTCATTCTGGTACTAAGTCAGCGCGGTTCAAATCCCTAGTCCGCCGGCACCCACGTCGGCTTTGGGTCACAAGTGCCAGATCGCGCCGAGAGAGCGATCGACCCGCAACTAAAGCCTGGTACAATCATGAGAAAAGTTTTTTGACTGACCCACCTTTTTCGGGTTTGGGCTATGGCAGTCCCCGCAGTGAGAGCTAGTCTTTAATGAAGCGGCATTGATACTGCTCTCTGATTCGGGAAAGAAAACTGGTGGCGGCAGTGCTTTCTGGATGCTCTAGAGTGAGGTAGTGCTGTGCGTGAGTGAAACAAAAAAAGTTGAAAAAGGACGCTATGGGCGGATTGGGAAAACGACACCTTCATAGAGGACTATTAGTGTGCTGTATCTAGCGGAAGTACAAAAACAGAGAAGCGGCTTTGGTCTCGGTGGCGGTAAGGCTGAACTGAAACTGTTAGCTTGTCAGCGGAGCGAATACAACTGGAGCGCCGTACCGGGTGATGACGCAATCCCAGTTGAGGAAGCCAATAAGTTTAACGACGGCACCCTGGTGCTGGTTGAGTTGAGCGCTAGCAAGCAAGTGCAGCGGATTCAGGAGGCGGCTAGCAAGTTGGTGAGCATTCTCCAAACTTTCTCGCGCTTGCAGGACAAGTCTAAGGATAAGGAAGAGGAAATTGAACAGTGGAAGGCTTCTCTGACGTTTTCGAGCCAGGAACTCAATCGCCGGGAAATGGAAATGCAAGCCCGGGAAGAACAGTTGGCTCAAATGCAAGACGAGTTGGAGCGGCTGGAGGCTCAGCGCTCGGAAATTGAAAATACTCGTGATGAAGCTAACCGACTGCGAGAAGAGGTCGATCGCTCTCGTGCGGAAATTGAGACGGCTTGGGAACAGTTGCGGGGTGAGCAGCAGCAAGTGGCGACTCAGCAGTCTCAGGTAGCGCAGGGGGCGGTGGTTGATGAGCAGCAGACCCAGAGGATTCAGGAGTTGATGAAGAAGCTGGGAGGGGCAATTGCTTCGGCCCAAGGGGTGCGGGAACAACTGAATCTGTCTTTTGGTGTTGTGGGGGCTCAGCAGGCAATTCTGGACGTTCACTGGCAGCAGTTGGAGCAAAAACGGGCAAATGCTCAGCAGCAGCAAGAAGAGGTCGATCGACTTTTGCAGAGTCTCCAAAGTCGCTGGCAGGAGTGGTATCAATCTCAAGATGTTTTGGCGCAAGCTCGGGCGGATTTCAAAGGGCAGCAAAGTACCCTCACCGCTAAGCAAGATCGGGCTGAATCGATGTCTTTGCAAGTGCGGGCTGTTGAGGATCTGTACCAGCAACTTTCTGGACTCGCCTCTGCTTCGGGCGCTCCGGTTACGGAGCAGAGAGTAGATGTGTCAGCTCTGGAGAAGATGTCGGTTGAGGATTTGCAGGGGCTGGTTCAACACCTCCAACAGGATTTGGAAAAGGTGTTCCGGTTTGTTAACGATCAAGAGGAGGAGTTGACTCTCCAGCGCGAGACGATCGAGGAGCTGCAAGCGAAAATTCAAGCGGCTTCGGAGTACGATCGCATGGCTTTGGAAAATGAAATGGCAGATGAACTCGAAAGCTATCAGATGCTGAACGAAACTCTGGTGGGACAGCGCCTCCGGTTGCAGGAACGGGAGGATGTTTTGAAGCAGCATCAGGCGGTGCTGTGGCGACGGCTGGGTACTAATGCTCCAAAACAAGAGCCAGGAAATATTGATTTGGGGCCGCTCGTCGCACAGCTCAATGCTGTGCGCCAGCAGCAAAGCGAAGAATTTCAAAGGCTGGAAAACGAAATTCAGCAGGTGCGGGATTCAATATCTCAAATTGAGGCCAATGTCAACCGCCAAAATGCCGAAAGTGAGGCGAAACGCTACGAACTCAAGCAGTTAGAGCAGAATTTGTTTAACCAGAAAGGTGCAGTGGCGGAACTGTGGGGCCGGGTAAATGTTTATCAAGAAATGTTGCAGCCGGTGCAGGATAATTTGAAGGCGCTACGCCAAAAACTAGAAGGGGCGGCGGCGGAACTCGATCGGGTTCAGGAGACTGGAGAGCAGCAAGATCGGGTAGTTTCTGATTTGCGAGAAGCTCTTTCGGGTTTGATGACGGCTTAAAGTTTAATATCCAAAATTATCGCAGAATTTTCAACTCGGGCGATCGCTCCTCCAGGAAATGGATCGGTTTGCGATCGGTTGGGCGCTACGATTAAGCTGGTTAGTTTTTCTACGCTTTCAAAGCTGGGTGCTGAGGGTAATATTTGTTGCAGTAGCTGCCGCATTGCTCGCCGCTGCAAGGCAAGGGGTGCTTCTCGCAAAATCAGGCGATTTAACTTGACGGGAAGTTGAAAATTTACCTGCTGGCTGTCTGCAATTGGAGATATTGCTCGCTGTAGCAAGTCGCTGGCTGCAAGTTCGAGATATTCTACGTCGGCGCGCAGGAGTTCGGCTGTTTGAGCTAGGGCTTGTTGGGCTTTTGGGTTGAAATGAGTTTCTAAATAAGGCAATAATTCCGATCGAATGCGGTTGCGGGCATATTTGAAGTCTTGATTTGTGGAATCTTCCCAAATTGGTAGTTTTTGCTCTTGACAAAATTGACCTGTTTGCGATCGAGTTATTTCCAGTAACGGACGAACTAAAGAGATTTTGAATTGGGGATTTTCATCCAGATTTTCCAATCGAAAATCGGGTAGGGGGCGCATCCAGGTGAGTGCAGAAAGTCCGTCGGCGCCACTCCCGCGAATCAGGTTGTAGAGGAGAGTTTCGGCGCGATCGCTGGCTGTGTGGCCTGTGACAATGTAGGGGTAGTTGTGGGCGATCGCAATTTCGGTTAAAGCTTGATATCGCCACTGTCTCGCGGCTGCTTCACTTTTAGGGATGTCCGAGGCTGTTTGCAAATTATAGCTTATTCCCCAATTTTTAGCTAAATTTTCTACATGATTTGCCGAGGCTTCCGAGTCAGAACGCCAGCGGTGATCGCAGTGAGCAATTGCTAGATTCCAGCCCCATTTTGGCTGCAAATCGAGCAGTAATTTAATTAAACACAAAGAATCTTGTCCGCCGGATACTGCTACTAACAATCCCTGATTTGAGGGCAATATTTGTCGATGCAGCAGCGTCCGGTGCAGTTGAGCGTGGAGGTGCGTCCAATTGGGAGATTCAGCCATGAGAGCAGTTTTTGATTGATCTCAATTCCGGTTTAACTCCTGATAGTTGACTGTTGACTGTTGACTGTTGACTGTTGACTGTTGACTGTTGACTGTTTGGACATTTGGACATTTGAACATTTGAAAAATACCAATGCAACCCGAAACGATATGAGAACGGGAAATTAGATCATTTCCGGTTACACCGTCAGGTGATGTTGACGGTTGATGGTGACGGTTGACGGTTGACAGTGAACAGTGAACGGTGAACAGTCAACAGTGAACAGTCAACTCGAATTTACTATTCCGATGAAAAGAGGATTTGATATTATTAGTCATTAGTATGAAGGATGCAGTCCTAAGATCCTCAACTCAGAACTCTCAACTTAAAAATCCAAAATATTCCCCTTCCCCATGTCTCCTAAGTAGCAGATTAGCTCCACATTCCTACACTGTGGGGGTGGCTGTCTGGATACCTAGAAATAGGAAAATTATTACTTATTTGTGTTGAGTCACTGAGATTTAATTGCTCATCTTTATCGGTTGGCTGTGAGCTATCTTCGCCGTAGTTTTGGGCAGTGTCTGATTCTTCCGGGGCGGCAGGAAGGGCTTTTTGTTCTTTTACTTCAGGTTCGATCGGGCAGAACTCCAGACGCATCCTCAGTTTGCCTTTTGTCCAGGCTTTCCCGGAACTTAAGAGATCGCAATCTATGCCATCTGAGAATAATTTTTCTTCGAGTAATCTTGACTGCATGATAGTCGTAAATTCGCTAACTTTGAAGGTACATTGATACATCAAAGCGCTGGTAGGAGCAGACAAAACATCGTCTTCTTTGAGAAATATTTGCGAGTCGTCCATATCAATTGTCATTTTAATGAAGGAGGTTCGGCAGCGGATTCTGTAACGGATGTAACGGATGTAACGGATGTCAGGAAGAGGGAAGAGGGAAGAAGGAAGAAGGAAGAGGATCGATGGGTCGAAGGAGTGATATCGTTGACCCACGATCGGTATTGTATGATGTTAAATTTTGTAGGGGCGGGTTCACCAACAATAATTGCCCGTAATTTACAATATAATAAACCCGCCCCGCCCGTACTACCGGACATGAGATGAATTATTACAATCTCGCGGGTTGTTGAGTAAGGTTGGGATTGCCCACCCTACCACCGGAGATGATATTAATCCCTATGCTTTGATTTGTGCTGTTTTTCTGTGGCCCCTTGGTGGCCTCAGAAATTAGAAAAACCAACCGTAGGAATGTAAACCTTTGCCTAACAGATTAACACCTAGATAGCAAATCCAAACTACCACGAAACCTGTGGCGGCTAAAATTGCTGGGCTTCTTCCTTGCCAGCCGCGAGTGATGCGGGCGTGCAGGTAGGCAGCAAATACCAACCAAGTAATCAGCGCCCAAGTTTCTTTCGGATCCCAACTCCAGTACGATCCCCAAGCTTCGTTGGCCCAAACCGCGCCGGCAATAATCCCAATAGTCAGTAAAGGGAATCCTAAACCGATGATGCGATAGCTAATGTTATCAAGAGTGGATGCTAGATTCAAGCGCTGGGGCGAGAGAAGTTCTGCGGTTTCAGTTTGGGCGGTTGATGCGGTTTCAACGGTTGCTAATTCGAGGACTGCGGTGGTGCCCAAACCGTTATTGTTGGAGTTGAAAGATGGTTCGCTGAATGCTAATGCGCTGTTGGCGGCGGTTTCGGCAATTTTTTGAGCTTCGGGGTTTTGAGCGCGTTGGATGCGGTAGTTGCCGTTGCGGTTGCCGTTGGTGCCGAAGGAACTACCTGTGAGTTCGATTTTTTGGCCGCGGGTGACGATCAAAAATGCGATCGCCAGTAATGCTCCTACCATTAAAGTCGAGTAACTGAGCATCATGACGCTAACGTGCATCATCAGCCAGTTGGACTTGAGGGCGGGCACTAGGGGCTCAGCCGATTGCATGGTTGCGGGCAGAGTCAGGGCTGCAAAGGCGGAAATTGCCATTGCTACGGGGGATGTGGCTACTCCTACTAAGCGCGATCGACTCATGTTTTCGGCGACTAGGTGGATGGCGGTGATTCCCCAAACTAGGAAAAATAGGGATTCGTAGAGGTTGCTGAGTGGGAAGTAGCCGGCTTCTATCCAGCGAGAACCGAGTAAAGCGGCGATCGACAAATTGGCGACGGCCATTCCTGCGGTTCCCAAAGCGCCCAAGTAGGGAATGCTGGGAAATGCTGCGCCAACCCAGTAAATGAGCATTGTTGAGAACAAAACGGCAAAGGAGATGTTGTCCAGCCAGTTCTGGAGTACGACCAGATCCATAAAAATTACTCCGGTAATGTTTTTAGTTTATGCTAACTACTTGATCGTACTGGGGTTCGGGAGTTTTGGGTTTGAGATTTGGAATTTTTGTGGCAATTCTGGGTAGATGAATGGTAGCGATGTAGTTCGATCGTCCGTTAGCGGAGCTTGCAGCTATTGGATCGCCCCCTCGAACTATCGTACAATTTGCCAGTTACCAAGGATTGCCAATCATTCTAAAAGCTGACCAATAATAGGGATGAGAGAAATTTGGAATGTTGGCGTTTGCCAATTCCGGGGGTAGCGGCACATTATTGCCAACCGAAGTATGCAACATCCCGCCTTCAATACGCACGTTTTGGCGCAACATGGCTAATTGGGCTTGCCTTAAAGCTTCTGTTTTAATCGGAGCACTTCTCAACTGCCCATAAAACTCCGCCATCAATCCCAAACTGCCCTCGTCGCTGACATACCAGAGAGTCGCCAGAGCCGATTTAACCCCGGCTTTCACCGCTAACCCGCCAAAGCCCAATTCGGCATTGCGATCGCCCACAGCAGTCCTGCAAGCGCTCAAAACCAAAAGTTCAACTTGCGGGCTGTGCCAATTCATTTGCCGCAACTGATCCAAACGCAATTTAGTATCCCACAATTGAATAAAGGATTGGGTGATATCTCCCGATCGAAATTCGGCGTGAGTAGCCAAGTGAATGATCCCAAAAGGCTGCTGCTGGCGCTGCGATTTCAAATTGGTCAGCGTGAAAGCTTGGTTCAAGAAAGACTTGCCGGGCCATTGCTGTGGGGTGATGGTGGATACTTCTATTTCCACCCCTGGTAAAGGATTCATATCTGCAAATTGCGACGCCCCCATTGCCAAAACTTGGGTATTTTTAAAATTGGCGGGGCTGGTATCTGTCAAACTCAGACTCGGCATTGAGCCAACACTGTAACGCTCTATCAGAAAGCCTTTGCCGTCGTGTAGGGCGGCCATCGGTATCGATCGCAACCCCATATCTGAGATAAAAGATAAATTCTGAATGCCTTTGGCTTGCAGTTCTGCTTCGAGTGGCGCTACCAGCCACTGGTATAGCTGCTGAGAAGAGGGTAAATAACTTTTAGTATTGCGCTTTACCGGATTAGTTAGTTCGTTGCGAAATCTCCGAACAGCTTCCATTACCTGGGCGCGAGAGGTTCCAGAGATGCGTACTCGAACGGGCACGCCTTCGGGGGTGATCACCATCAGTTCCAGTTCGTCAGAGGCTTGAATTTGCTGTTCTACGCGCAACAGGGGCGAACTGTTGTAGGGCCGATCGACTGTAGAACCCTTGGGGACAAAGCTCATATAGACGAGGGCTGGTTTGATGCCTGTGGCTTGTTGGACGGCGCGAAGGGTATTTTGGGCATCTTCTAGGGTGGCGATCGTATTTGTTGATGGCAAATTTAGGTAATCGACAAATTCGCTAGTAAATCTGTCCTCTACGGGAAAAATCACGCTGCTGAGGTTGGGTGGCAATTTGGCAGCCTCAAGATTCGGCGACGCCGCAGGTGAATTGCGCTGTTGCAAGGAATTAGCTAGCTGGTTTTGCTGTTGCAAACTGGGGGAAAATAAAGGATTTGCGATCGGCTGCTGGCTGACTGCGAGATTTATTGGCGCCGCAGCAGGAACAACAGGTATCTGGTTGAGTGAAAGTGCCGGAGGCGAGACTGTTGCTGGTGCGGGCGTTGGATTTTGAGTAATGGTTGGTGCTGGAAAATTTGATACTGGTGCGGGCGTTTCCGTAATTATTGGTGCTGGAAAATTTGATACTGGTGCGGGCGTTTCCGTAATTGTCGGTGCTGGCGAATTTGATATCGGTGCGGGCGTTTCCGTAATTGTCGGTGCTGGCAAATTTGATACTGTTGCGGGCGTTTCCGTAATTATTGGTGCTGGCAAATTTGATACTGTTGCGGGCGTTTCCGTAATTATTGGTGCTGGAAAATTTGATACTGGTGCGGGCGTTTCAGTAATTGTCGGTGCTGGCGAATTTGATACTGTTGCGGGCGTTTCCGTAATTGTCGGTGCTGGCAAATTTGATACTGTTGCGGGCGTTTCCGTAATTGTCGGTGCTGGCAAATTTGATACT
>JANMLZ010000012.1:0-23422 GCA_031372825.1 Cyanobacteria bacterium OTE_58_metabat_593
GTTATACTCCCTCCATTTTCCACATAATTGACTACTTTTTGTCTTAGGTCTAGACTGTAAGCCATTTTTTTCTAATTAACTATTTTTATCGATTTTATCATGATCTTACTTCTGTCTCACATTTATTTGAAATGACTATAAGTACAGAATTTATCCGACCAACCAACAGCAACAGCAACAGAGTTTGGCTCAATTGTTCGGTTGTGTTCGCGTGGTCTGGAATGATGCTCTTGCCCTCTGCAAGCAGGCTGAGAAAAAGCCAAGTTCCGCAGAACTTCAAAAAATAGTAATTACTCAGGCTAAAAAGACTGAAGAAAGAGCTTGGTTAGAGGAAGTGTCGTGCGTTCCTTTGCAGCAGTCAGTGGCCGATTTAGATATTGCTTTCAAGAACTTTTTCAACTCTTGTAAAGGAAAGAGAAAAGGTCGTAAAGTCGGATATCCTAAGTTCAAGAAAAGAACTAGCAGTCAATCAGCACGTTTTAGAATTGGAGGTTTTTCTCTAAAAAATGGTGGTGTCTATTTAGCCAAGATTGGTGTTGTTAACCCAATATGGTCAAGAACACTACCATCTGAACCTAGTTCGGTTACAGTAATCAAAGATTGTGCAAATCGTTATTTTCTGAGTTTTGTCGTAGAAGTTCAACCCATTCCATCTTGCGCGAAAAACCAAAGTATCGGAATAGATTTGGGAATTAAAACTTTTGCAGTGATGAGTAATGGCGAAAAAGCTGAAAGTCCTAACTACAAAAAATTAGACCGGAAAATCCGTAAACTTCAGCGCAAATTAGCTCGCCAACCGAAAGACTCTAAAAGAAGAAACGTAACACGAATCAAGATTGCCAAATTGCACAACCGCATTGCCGATACCCGTAAAGATTTCCTGCACAAACTATCAACCAAAATAGTCAACGAAAACCAAGTGATTGTTTTGGAAGACCTCAATATATCGGGCATGATCAAGAACCGAAAGCTTTCAAGGGCAATTAGTCAACAAGGATGGTACGAGTTCCGAATTTTGTGCGAGGCTAAGTCGGAAAAGTTTTGCAGGGAATTCAAGATTATTAGTCGATGGGAACCAACCAGTCAGGTTTGTTCAGAATGCGGCTTCAAGTGGGGCAAAATCGATTTGTCTATTCGCTCAGTGCTTTGTTTGAATTGTGGCACTGAGCAAGATAGAGATGAAAATGCTGCTAAAAATATAGAAAAAGCGCTGCACTGAGCGTAGCCGAAGTGTCGGGATGGGGAATCGCCACGACTCTAAACGGGCGCAGAGGGATTGTCAGACTAGCAACTGTTAGCAGAACCCTGTGAAGCGTCAAGAATCACCGCGCCTTGACTGACGGTGAGTATTTCAATATAAGAATTTAGTAGACGTTGATACAGGTACAGATTAGTTTTGATTCCGGGACAAAACTTGCCAAGGCATTAGCAATTGACACTCCCCCGCCAGACAGATGCGGGATGCTTGGCTGTTTATTTGTGTATAAACTAGGAATTAGCGAGTCAGCAACACAAGTGCAAGTACGATCACACAAAAAAGGCGAATTACTGCAATTTCTTAAGATTATGTCATTTAACCACAATTTTATTCCCCCAGGTGGATGTTGTCAGTGGCAACCGCAGTTAATAGGACTGCACGCAGTCAGCGATTTGTTAATTGCCTTGGCTTGTTACTCAATTCCAGCGATGCTGACATACTACTTTGCCCGGAATCCGCAGCGAAACGTGCTTGCGAGCAAAGGGTTTCTCCTATTGGGAGCCTGGTTTTTCTGCGCCGGCACCACTCACCTGATGCAGGTTTGGATGCTGGGGCATCCGGGCGAATGGCTGTCTAGTTCGTTGGCGAAGCCCTCGCAGAGGATCGCCGCCGTTACTGCTGTCATCTCTGTGTGGGCTGTAGCGTCCTTGATACCCTGGGTTTCTCAACTGTTGGCTTTGGCTGGGGCGGCCTCACCCTCCGCAAATACAGGGCTGGGAAATGAAAAGACCGATCGACCGCAAACAAACTCTACAATTACGGGTTTTGCCACCTCTCAAATAACCGAACTCCAGCAAATTAACCAGCAATTGCTTGCAGAAATAGCGCAGCGCGAGCGAGTCGAGGAAGTCCTGTTTGACACTGTAGGCAAACTGCAAGAAAGCCAAGAACGCTTCCGCGTTTTTCAGGAATTATCCCTAGACGGATTTAACGTGTTCCGCAGCATTCGCGACGGCTCGAAAATTGTGGATTTTGAATGGGAATACGTCAATCCCGCAGCGGCAAAAATTCAGCAAAGCACCCCGGGCGAATTAACCGGCAAGCGATTGCTGCAAGTGCTGCCTGGCCATAAAGATAACAGTTTGTTCGACCGTTACGTGCAAGTTTTAGAAACAGGAATTCCCCTCGATACCGAGATTTCTTACAACAGCGAAGGCATTGTCGGCTGGTTTCGGATTATGACGGTTAAATTGGGCGACGGGATTGCTATTTCTTTCAGCGATATTACTGGGCGCAAGCAAGTAGAAGCATCCCTGCGCGACGCGCTGCAAAAACTCACTTCTCATTTTGAAAATACGCCTCTAGCGGTGATAGAGTGGGATGAAAACTTTCGGATCAGCGGGTGGTCGCCGGCGGCCGAGAAGATTTTTGGGTGGAATGCAACAGAAGTTTTAGGCAAGCATTTTAGCGAATGGAAATTTATTTATGATGGCGATGCTGAAAATGTAAAATCTGCCATTTCTCGTTTGAAAAACCCGCAGGCTCGGTGCAATGTTGTTCGCAACAGCAATTACGACAAGTCCGGTTCGCTGCTGCACTGCGAGTGGTACAATTCGGCTTTTTACAGCGATTCGGGACAGTTGATATCGGTGCTGTCTCTGGTTTTGGACGTGACGGAACGCTTTAACTTTATGGAAGTTTTGCGGCAGTCTGAGGAACGGTTTCGGATGGCTGCCGAAAGTGCCAGCGATTTGATTTACGAATGGGATATCGAGACCGACATCTTGCTGTGGTTCGGTCACGTAGACGAACATTTGGAGTACGAAAAAGGCGGATTTCCGAGGACGAGAGCAGCTTGGAACAGTATCTTGCACCCGATCGACCGCGATCGAGTTTTGGCTGCGGTCGATCGGTATTTGAGCGCGCCAGACAGTTCTGCAACCCCATTTTTTCAGGAATACCGCGTGCAGTGCCGGGGCGGCGGCTGGCTCCACTGGATCGATCGGGGCAAAGCAGTGCTTGACTCTCAAGGCAATCTGTGGAAATGGATCGGCGCAATTAGCGACATCAGCGATCGCAAAGAAGCCGAAGCACAGCGGAATCTAGCCTTGGCGCGGGAACAGGCCGCCCGCCGCCAAGCCGAAGCCAGCGAACACCTTTACCGCGTCCTCGCTGAAGCCATCCCGCAAATAGTTTGGACAGCCAGAGCTGACGGCTGGCTCGACTACTACAACCAGCGCTGGTTTGAATATACCGGCATGACGCTTGCGGAAACTCAAGGCTGGGGGTGGCAGCCAGTTCTGCATCCAGATGACGTGGAAAACTGCCTAGAACGCTGGAAGACCTCCGTGGAGACGGGGGGGACTTATGAGGTGGAATACCGCTTTAAACGGGCATCTGACGGGGCTTACCGCTGGCATCTGGGTCGAGCAATGCCCGTGCGGGATGCTGAGGGGAAAATTATCAAGTGGTTCGGGACTTGTACGGATATTGACGATCGCCAGCGAGCGACCCAAACAGCCGATTTCCGCGCGCGAGCTTTGGCTTTGCTGTCGTCGGCTTCCCTGGATTACCAAGCAGCGCTGCAAGGTTTGGCAGATTTAGCGGTGCCGGGGCTGGGGGATTGGTGCTGCGTGCATTTAATGGAGCCGGACGGCTCGATCCGCTTGCAAGCAGTTGCTCACTCCGATCCGAGCAAAGTCGCTCTGCTGTGGCAAATCGACAGGCGCTTCCCGGTAGATCCCCAGGGACGCCACGGAGTGGCAAAGGTGCTGCGGACTGGGGAGTCGAAGCTTTACCCAGAAATTCCCGACTGGGCGATAGAGGCGGTTGTGTCCGACAGCGAACTGCTGAAAGTGCTGCGCTCCCAAACCCCGCTGTCGGCCATCTGCGTGCCGCTGATCGCTCGCGGGCGGACGCTGGGAACGATTTCACTGCTGTGCGGGGAGTCCGGCCGCCGCTGCGGAGAAGGCGATTTGGTGTTGCTGGAGGATTTGGCCCGGGATGCGGCGGTGGCGATCGACAATGCGCGACTTTACCGGGAAGCGGCGGAGGCCAACCGGATTAAAGACGAGTTTTTGGCAACGCTTTCTCACGAGTTGCGGACGCCTCTAAACGCGGTTGTGGGCTGGGCCCAGATACTGCGCCAGCGCAAGTTGAGTGCCGAAAAAACGGCTGTGGCTTTGGAGACGATCGAGCGAAACGGGCGGTTGCAAACTCAGATGATTGAGGATTTGCTGGACGTTTCCCGGATTGTAAGCGGTAAAGTGTGTTTGAAGCTGCGCCCCGTGGATTTGGTGCCGATTGTAGAAACGGCCGTCAAAGCGCTCGGCCCTGATGCTGAAGCTCGGGGAATTGAATTGGCGACTTTTTACGGCGAAGGGGTCAGCGCTGTGAGGGGCGATGCTACTCGTTTGCAGCAGGTGCTGTGGAATTTGCTCTCGAATGCGATTAAGTTTACGCCGCCCGGAGGTCGCGTCGAAATCCGGCTCTCGGAGGAGGGGGAACCGGGAGGAGCCGGTAGCGCCCTGCTGTCTCCGGTTCACTCTGTGAAGATCGCCGTCAGCGATACGGGAATTGGCATCAGCAAGGAGTTTTTGCCGTTGGTGTTCGATCGCTTCCGCCAAGCTGACAGCACTTCTACACGCAATTACGGCGGCTTGGGGCTGGGATTGGCGATCGTCCGCCATCTCGTGGAACTCCACGGCGGCACTGTCTGGGCCGAAAGTCCCGGCGAAGGACTAGGCTCGACTTTTGGAGTGCGATTGCCAGTTAACAGTTAACAGTTAACTGTTAACTGTTAACTGTTAACTGTTGACTAATTCTCCTGCCATTCTTGCAGGGCGATCGCAATTCCCTCTTTCAATCTCGGTTCGAGACTCTCTTGCTTCACTAAACTTTCTAATTGCTGACGGACTTCGCCAGCGCCTAGCTGTTTGAGGGCTGATAAACTATGCAGCCTGACGCTGTTGTCTGAGTCTGCTAACAGTTGAGTCAGCACATCTAGCGCTCTCATATCTCCTAACTTTCCTAAACCTAAAGCTAAAGATTGTTTGATTCCTGCTGACAGCACGGCTGGATGATTGCTTGCGAGCAAATCGATCGCAATTTCAGCAGCTAAAGCTTTTAATTCCGGCTTTTCTACTCTCCCTAAAACAGTGACAATCTCTTGACAAACAAGAGAGTTTGTGTTATTAAATTCTGCAATTAAGGTTTGCTGCAAATACTCTAAAGCGACTGCGGTTTCGCTCCAGCTTAAGGCGCGCACAGTTTCGATTTGCAATTCAACCGGAGTTGTGGGCGATCGCAGCAATTCAAATAAACTGTACGCCGCAGCATCGGTTTTCAGCCGCCCAAGAGCGATCGCCGCTTGCTGACAAACTTCCAAACGGATATCCAACAGCAAAGGTTTTAGCAAGTTAACCAAGTCTAATTCTGCGTCTAAATAGGCGCGCACTCCGAGAGCTCGCACCGCTTCTTTTCTGACTGCTGTCGCCGGATCTTTGAGTGCCCCTATCAGTACCGGCGGGATGCGGGAATCGTGAAAACTGCTCAAAGCCTCGATCGCCGCCACCCGCACCGCAATTTGAGAATCTCCGACTACAGTCAACAGCGGTGCTATGGTTTCGGTGCGCCGAATTTGCGCGAGTGCTGCTGTCGCAAACTGTCGCGACTCTTCTTGTAGTAGGAGAGTTGCTAGGGATTCTATGGCCCTCGGGCCGAAATTCCCGAGGGTTTCGGCGGCGATTTGGCTCAATTCTTCGTCGGAATTTTTGACCAATGTTACTAATGCTTGCATCACTTCCGGGCGCTCAAACTTTCCGAGAATGCGGGCGGCGAACCACCGGGGTTCGGTGTCTGCGTCTTCATCTTCGAGCACGGCAATTAAAGGTGCGATCGCGCCATTTCCCAGATTTGGCAATACTTTAGCAACTTCCCAGCGGTCTTGAAAATCGCCCCATTCTAAGGCTGCTATTGCTAAACTGACAGCTTGCTCTAAAATGTGCTGTTCAGAAGGCTGGTTGCCGTTTGCTGTCACTTGCTGCAAGCATTCGACTAAAAGAGGCCAGTTTTGGCGATCGGCAGCGACTTGCGCTTGTTCTAAAATATTAGACATAATTTTAATTTAGCTTTTGTCGATCGAGAAGCGAGATTATTTGCTGCTAGCCCCGAGCCGGACGTATTTTTTAGCAATCTTTTGCTACAATTATCCATTTTTTGACATTTTTGTCAATCCATCATCAGCAGTAAAATGGAAATAAAGCATTAATTTCATCCAGTTAAGCCATCAAGTTATACTTTTGGTAATTAAACACGCTCAATATTCCCAATTAAAAATTAACAAATGAAGAAAGCTCTACTTTTAGTCAACCAGCACTCCCGAAAAGGGAAAAAGCTATTATCTCAAGCCACTCTAGAATTGCAAGCACTGGGTTTTGAGTTAATTGTAGAGTCTACCAACCGCGCCCGCGAACTTTCCGACACAATTCGGCGCTACCAAAATCTAGTCGAATTAGTCATAATCGGCGGTGGCGACGGCACTCTCAACAGCGCCATAGAAGGTTTGACAGACACCAAGTTACCCTTGGGTATTTTGCCGATGGGAACAGCTAACGACCTAGCGCGCACTCTCGGAATTCCTACCGATTTATCCGCAGCTTGTCAAGTAATTGCCAGCGGTAAACTTCGGCTCATAGACTTGGGTTGGGTAAACGGACAGCATTTTTTTAATGTAGCGAGTTTGGGATTGAGCGTGCAAATTACCAAGCGGCTGACTAAAGACATAAAGCAGCGCTGGGGAATTTTTGCTTATGCTTTTACTGCTTTGCAGACACTTTTGTCATCGCGACCGTTCAGAGCAGAAATTAGAGTAAACAACCAATCTTTTTATGTTAAAACTCTTCAAATTGCCATTGGTAACGGCCGCTATTACGGCGGCGGCATGACAGTTGCCGAGGATGCCACAATCGACGACAAGCGACTGGATTTGTACAGTTTGGAAACAAACAACTGGTGGGAAATTATTGCTTTGCTTCCAGCTATGAGGCAAGGAAATCATACCGATTGGCCTAACGTTCGCGCCTTGCACGGTCAAGAATTTGAGGTTAATACTAGCAAACGCCGTTCGATTAATACCGACGGTGAAATCACAACTCACACGCCTGCTAAATTCCGAGTGATTCCCCAAGCTTTAGCAGTGATGGCTCCGTTATAACTCACAACTAATATATCAGTTAACTGGTTCCCAGGCTGGAGCCTGGGAACCCATATCTAGAGGCTCTGCCTCGATGCCTAAAATGGAGGCAGAGCCTCGGGATCTGCGTTACCAGGCTGGAGCCTGGTAACGAGTAACCTACGCACTACAAACCCAACTACCGACCTAATTAATAATCGCCTCCAGCGCCGTATTGCCACGCTTCAACCAATCGGTGAAAATAGTATTGCTGTTCAGGTGCTAAATTTTTTACCTGCGGTTCTACCGCTTTTCCCAAAGGCTGCAATCCCGTATAAATTCCTAAATTCACATAATGAACCATCCAATCCAGCAAATTAGCTATTCCTACCTGCGGAATAATTTTCATCACTAATCCGGGATGGCTAATTGCTGTTTTAAACAGAGTTTTTGACAAAGCCGGGAACAGCACGATATCCTGAAGAAACGGCTTGAGTACAGGTTCTCCCAACTCTTCCATTACCTGAAAGACAGTAGCCAAAAGTTGATTGATTTGATTTGGATCTATTTTCTGATTCATCGCAGCACTCATCGAACGCTGAAACAACCAGGTGACTGATAGATTCGGCTGGTACGGTTGCAAAAGTGCGAGGGAATTTTTGTCGAGACTTTCGCTTGTCAAAGCTTCCTCAATTCCCAGAGTCAATCGTTTGAGGTGGCGTACCATTGCGCCGAAACCGCCGAAGCTGAGGGGCGATTGGCTACCGCTGCTGTCTCCGACTGGAAGTATGCGATTCCAAGGCGTTTTTAGCGGGCTTTGGCGATAGCAGGGAAAGAATCCGTAGAGTGCTCTTTGGAATTTTAACTGTTCGAGTTCGACGTTTTGATATTGGGGAAGCAAGCGCAAATAGTCTTCAAATAATGTTTCTAAACTGAATCTTTCTGTGTCGGCGTCTATGTAGGTAAACAGGTAAGTGGTGCGGCCGTCTCTAGCTGGAAATGCTTCCCAAAAGTATTGGCATTGATTTTGCATTGGAGTGAAGGATGCAAATATATCCCCGGTTTCGTTTTGCGAGAATCCTTGAGCGCAACTACCGACTACTAAGCATACGGCGTCGGGTTTTTTGCCTTGTCTTGCTTGGCGGACAATGGGTGAAAAATGTCCCATTGCATCTAAGAATAATCGGGTTTTAAATGAATTTGGAGCAGTTTGTGCGTCGGTAGTTGCAGATTCTACGGCGACTCCGTTGGGGTGAATTGTTGCTGTGTTAAATGGTGTATTTTCAAATAGTTTTCCTCCAGCTTGAAGGAATCGCTGTTTGAGGGTTTCGAGCAGGTAAACTGGATCGATTCCGATGTTGAGTACGCCGCGCACCCAAATGTCGGGGGTGTTGGAAAAGCTGATGCGGGCTGGGTTGTATTCGGTGGCGATCGCATTTTCGAGTTCTGCAACCGACAGCAAATTTAGTTCTACGAATGCGTCTAATTCTTTGCGGGAAATGTTCCATTCTTGCTCGCGCCCGCGCAGGATGCCGCGTTCTAGTAAGGCTACTCGCCAACCGCGCACGGCTAAGGCTGTACCGATTAATATTCCTAGGGTTCCGCCGCCGATAACTATGTCGAAGTCGAGGGTTTCGAGGGGTTGTTGGCTGTGTTTGACTGCTTGGGGTGCTGGTGCGGTGTTTTGTTTGAGGTTTTCCCAAAGTCGATCGACCTTTCGCAGGCCTGTGAGGGCGTCTCCCGGTAATTGGGAGAGGATTTGTTCGGTGAGGGACATCGGGTTTTAGGATTAGAGTTTTTACAATCAAACAGAGAAACCCGGTTTGTGAAAAACCGGGTTTTTATCCCCCGTCGGTAAATCTGGGGAATTATTTTCAATCAGCCGTGCTTAACTCTTCAACTCGCAGCCGATCGCACAAAATTCGCTCGCACACAATAGCACCCGTCTGGGTGCACCTGCAAACTTCCAACTGAGCCGAGGCTAGTGCTTCAAACAACAAACGTTCTCCCGGAAACACCGTCCGTTCAAAATACCAGTTAGGAATGTTTGTAATCCGAGCAATTTGCATTTTGTCGGTAGTATTGAGATACCAACACAAAATCCGCGTATCACGTTCAGCAATTACCTCATTCAGTGTCAAATTCATTTTTTTAACTTGTTTGTGAAATTGTGCGAGCCATCGATGAGTGGTCTAAACTTAAGATAGCATATTACCAGTTAAGACAAATTTTTTCTACATTTTTTTGATTAATTAACAAATGCGCCAGCCGAAACCTTTGCGCCTTCGGCGTGTTCCCAAGAAGGTGCAAAAGGCGGCATTGCTAAAGCGCAAGATTTCCATCCTCCCCGAACAGGTGCGTTCAATAATTGACAGTGACCCACTGCACCTCTTTGCAGTTTGTAGTGACCGCAAAAAGTACACTTAGAAGTAGAATTGCTGGCGCGATCGCTAATTACTAGAGTCGGATTCCTGTCGATGTTGTTGCGTTCGAGAGTCAGAGTTTCCATTAAGCTATTTTTTAAATCGTTACTATCAAGTATGACAGCCAGATTTCTGTCGCCGCGTCTATCTGAAGGCTTAGTTCGTCTTTAAGTTTTATTAAGGGATCGCTACAAAGCATATCGTTTTTGACAGTATAAAGCTAGGGAGCGATTTAATTTGCTTCCAGTCGAATTGGCGGGCTGGGCTTTAGGGCCGATCGGCTTGGTTGGCGATGTACTTCCTTATACAGAGCTAATTATCCTCCCCTAACTTGCTGAACAAATCGGCTAAAATCGTATTAGAAAATAAAAAACCTTCTGGATCGCTCAACCGCAAATTTCCCGAAAGCGGCAGTTTCGCACTCTCATCTAAAGCTGCGATAACTCCGTCCTCCGTCAGAATTTCCACCCATCGAAGCCGCCAGTAGGGCTGCAAACAACGCCAAATTCGATCGACCGTTTGCTGACTAAACTTTGCAGCCAGCGCCGACAGGCTAACTCCTTCTGCTAAACGCAAACCTAGCATCAGCGTTTCTAACAAAACGTCATTTTCTGAGACTTGAAAATTTTGCTCGATCGCTGGTTGAATATCTGGCTGAGTTTCCCCCGCAAGTTTTGAATTAGATTCATCAGTGACAGCAGAGATCGATCGCACCCACTGATAATATTCTTGAGTTTTGCGAGGCCTTGTCAACCTCCGGCCTTCCACGTAACTCGCCGCCCCCATTCCTAAGCCGTAATAAGGGCGATTTTCCCAATAAACGCGATTGTGGCGACACTGATAGCCATCGCGAGCGTAATTAGAAATTTCGTAATGTTCGTAGCCTTCGGCGGTCAAAATTTCTCGTGCTAAACGGTACATTTGAGCAGCCGTTTCATCTGCTGGTAGCGGCTGCGCGCCTGCTTCAAAGTAGCGCCCAAAAGCAGTTCCCTGCTCGACAATTAAGTCGTAACTCGACAGGTGAGCCGGCGTAATTTCCACCGCCGATTTTAAGGAAAATTCCCACTGTTCTAAAGTTTGGTGCGGCAGTCCCGAAATCAGGTCTAAACTGAAATTGACAATACCAGCCGATCGCACTATTTCTACTGCTTCAAAAATTTCTGCTACAGAGTGCGATCGCCCGCAAGCTTGCAGCAATTCATCCTGAAAAGCTTGCACTCCCAAACTAACTCGATTTACTCCCGCCGCTGCATATCCCCGCAACTGTTCTAAAGTAAACGTCCCCGGGTCTATTTCGATAGAAATTTCCGCCCCAGCAGCAATTCCAAATTTGCGATCGATCGTCTCTAAAATCTGGCTTAACTGACTAACAGAAAGCAGCGAAGGCGTACCGCCACCAAAAAAAACTGTTTTCAGAGATGCGCCTAAATTGGGAGTTTCTGCAATTTCTTGACACAGTACAGCAACGTATTGCACAATTGTGCCGGAATTCTCGCCATTTTTGCGATCGCCCACCACAAAAACCGGAAAATCGCAGTAGTAACAGCGGCGGCGACAAAAAGGTATGTGCAAGTAAGCCGAACTAGGAATGCCAGAATTTTCTGCCACTTGTGCACTTGTTTTAAATTGAAATGTTAAATAATCTGTGGTAGGGCTCATCACATCTTTAGCCAAAAGTGCAAGTTCAAATCTAAAGTTTTCATTAAACTATCATAAATAATTATGTATATTATGACATTTTCTTAGTAAAAATGTACTAACGATGGCGTCCCGCCCTCGCCCGTACTACGGCTATTTTAGTTTAATCTCAACAAAGTTTCGAGCGGCAGTAATTCCCGAACAGCCCACAGGGCAATCTATTGGCAGATCCTAGAGACCATCGGTGCAGCGCGAAATGCTAGCAATACTCGATCGCACATCCCCCAAAGGGTACAACCGCGAAATATAAGTTCATGAAAATCACTCAGTAAATATAGCGATATCCGACCAAAAGATGAACACAAGTATCAGCACGGGAAAGATATAATGTGAACAAATTCATTAACCTAGAAAAATGCTAGACGCAATCATAATTATCTCATTCATCATCGCAGGCGGAGGCATCGGTTATTACGGAGTCGAACTCCTGCCGAGCAACCTGCTTGAGCAAGTTACAAATATACAAGGTTTAAGCTCCGTACTAGGCTCGTTTGGAGCATTAATCGGTTTCGTGTTGGGATTAGTGGCTCAAACAACCTACCGGCGCGTCGAAAAGCAAGTCGGCGATATGCCGGTAGAGATGCTGCTGACGCGGGCGATCGGCTTAATCATCGGACTGCTAGTAGCGAACTTAATGCTGGCTCCGCTGTTTCTGCTGCCAATTCCCCAGGAATTCGGCTTCATCAAACCTCTAGTCGCAGTTTTAGGAAGCGTCATGTTTGGCTTCACAGGTGTCAGCTTGACAGACACTCACGGCCGCGCTTTCTTGCGGCTGATCAACCCCAAAAGCTTAGACACAGTGTTGGTAGCCGAAGGTACTTTCAAACCAGCTTCTGCCAAAGTAGTCGATACAAGCTGCATAATAGACGGTCGGATTGAAAACCTGCTAGAAACAGGTTTTCTCGAAGGTCAAATTATCATCCCCCAATTCGTGCTGCAAGAACTGCAACTGGTAGCTGACTCCGCCAACGATCAAAAGCGAGTGCGCGGGCGCCGCGGCTTAGATGTACTCAACCGCATCAAAGAAACATATCCAGAACGGATTCAAATTCACTCGGCTGACTACGAAGATATTGCCACAGTCGATGCAAAATTAGTCCGATTCGCCTTAGATATCGACGGGATTTTGCTCACCAACGATTACAACTTATCGAAAGTAGCCACCGTCCAAAAACTGCAAGTTTTAAATATCAACGATTTGACTCATGCGGTGCGCCCGACTTATTTGCCGGGAGATACGATCGAACTAAAGATCCGCAAAGAAGGCAAAGAACCCTCCCAAGGAATCGGTTACTTGGATGACGGCACAATGGTAGTAGTAGAAGCAGGTAGCAGCTACGTCGGTGGCGAAGCCCGAGTCGTAGTCACCAGCGCCCTGCAAACCAGCGCCGGCCGCATGATTTTTGCCCGCCCTCAAGAATCCGTAATTGCTTGAAACTGAATCACAATGGCCAGAGCAATCAGAATCAAATGTTGCGATCGCTGTTCCCAATCTGCCCCGATTCTCTACCGCGCCCGGTATGATGAGTCGGGGCTTTGGTTTTTTTTGTGTCTTAAATGTTGGGAATCGGTAAGTAAAAATAATCCTTTGTACTTCTACGGCGGCACTTGGAAAGCTAACAAGAAAAAATAGAAATTACCCCAGAATCGCATTAAAAATGAGCTTCTTCTTCTTTTCTCTTCCTTCGTGTTCTTCGCGTCTTCGCGGTTAAATCAGATCAAGATATAATTATAAATCATGCCACTGGTTCAGGAGTAATTAAAATCAACTAATCTCGATCGCATCTTCATACAAATCCTCGATCGCACAGCTAAAATTAACGCTAGAAAACTGAACCTCTTGCCCTTGAACGTAAGGATAAAGCACCCACAAACCCTCAGCATTCCGGCGAAAACACTCTACACTAACTCTTTCTTGATTGATTAACACATACTCTTGCAAACTTTCAGAAGTACGGTAATCAGCAAACTTTTCACCTCTGTCAAAAGCCGCTGTACTCGGCGATAAAACTTCGACAATTAAGCGCGGGTAGATAATAAAATCTTCATCAGTATTACTGTCCCGTTCATCGCAAGTCACGGCTACATCGGGATAGTAATAACAATTTGCTGCCTCAATCCGAACTTTTACATCTGCCACGTAAGGCATACAACCACTTCCCCGAAGATGGTTTCTCAATAGTGCAAACGCATTTCCCGAAATGATGGCGTGAGCTTTTTTTGCCCCTGCCATTGCATAGATTTCACCTTGTCTGTACTCGTGTTTGATGGGGCTGACTTTCTCGCCTGCTAAATAATCTTCGGGGGAGATGTAGGTGTCGCTTTTACTTGCAACCATATAATTTTGAGGTGGGTGAGGATTACACAATTATAGCCGTAGCACGGGCTGCAAGCGGGACGCGATCGACCTTTTTCCACTTTTCCAGCCCAAATTTCAACGACGGCGCGGAGTCGGAAGCCGAAGATTGCCAGTTGGCGGTTGCGGTTTTTCTTGCAGCTTCATCGTCAAACTAACCCGCTTTAACTGCTCATTCACCTCCAAAACCCGCACTTTCACAACTTGTCCGACTTTTACAATCTGTGTAGGATCGTCCACGAAGCGATCGGCTAATTGAGAAACATGAACCAAACCATCTTGGTGCACTCCCACATCAACAAAGGCTCCAAACTTAGCTACATTCGTGATGATGCCTTCCAATTCCATCCCGACTAGCAAATCGGAGATTTCCTTGATTCCGGCTTGGAAAGTGGCATATTTAAACTCGGCACGCGGGTCTCTTCCCGGTTTTTCGAGTTCGGAAATAATGTCTCGGAGTGTGGGTTCGCCGACTTTCTCGGTGACATATTTATTGATATTTACAGTCTTGATTTTTTCCGATATTTCGGTTATTCCAGTCAGCGGCAAACTTAAGTCTTTGGCGATCGCCTGGACGACAGGATAACTTTCGGGATGAACTGCTGTATTGTCCAGAGGGTTTTCGCCGTTGCGAATGCGGAGAAATCCGGCTGCTTGTTCAAAAGCTTTTGGCCCAAGTTTGGGAACTTTCAGCAGTTGGCGGCGATTTTTGAACGCGCCGTTTTCGTTGCGGTAATTGACGATATTTTTGGCAACTGTTGCTGTCATTCCCGATACAAATGTCAGCAATTCTTTGGAGGCTGTGTTTAAGTCAACACCGACGTAGTTGACGCAGCTTTCGACTGTTTCGTCAAGTTTCTTTTTGAGCAGTTTTTGGTCAACGTCGTGCTGGTATTGACCGACTCCGATCGATTTTGGATCTATTTTCACAAGTTCGGCTAAAGGGTCTTGCAAGCGCCGCCCGATGCTGACTGCGCCGCGAATTGTGATATCTAAGTCGGGAAATTCGGCGATCGCCACGTCGCTTGCTGAATAAATCGATGCGCCGGATTCGTTCACCATGACTTTAATCGGTTTTCTGTCCATTTCGGCCAAAACTTCCGACACAAATTCGTCTGTTTCCCGGGAAGCTGTACCGTTGCCGATCGCGATTAATTCAATTTTATATTTTTCAATCAAATGCTTGACAATTTTACCAGCTTGCTGTCTTTGACCTGCGGCTTGGTGGGGGAAAATTGCTTGATATTCCAAAAACTGCCCGGTTTCATCGAGGGCGGAAACTTTGCAGCCCGTGCGAAATCCCGGATCGATCGCCAATGTGGGTTTCATTCCCGCCGGCGCCGACAGCAGCAACTCGCGGAGGTTGGTTTCAAAGGTGGCTATAGAGTCGATATCGGCGGCGGCTTTGTTGTGCGATCGCACTTCCGTAATTAACGAAGTCTTCATCAGTCGGTTGAAGGCATCCTTCAAGGTCGATCGATAAAACTCCTTAACTTCGGGTATCCTAGTTCTAATTTCGCGATCGTCCAAATAAGCCATCACCGCCGATTCATCAAAGGCCAGTTCCAAATCCAAAACCCCTTCCGTTTCCCCGCGAAACAGCGCTAACATATTGTGCGATTGAACATTTCTCGCTGCAACTTCGTAATTGCGGTACATTTCAAATTTAGTGCTTCCTTCCGGGAAATCATCTTTAATTTTCGAGACAAAAACACCAGTTTTCATCAAAAAATCTCGCAAATAAGCCCGCAATTCCGCTTTTTCCGAAACCGCTTCCGCCAAAATATCCCCAGCACCTTTGAGAGCTTCTTCGGCTGTTTTCACGCCCTTTTCTTCCGAAACATACTGGCTTGCTTCCGCTGCGATATCTGCCGATTGAGCAGTCGGTAAGTTCAGACCTTTGATAAAATTTGCCAGCGGTTCCAAACCTTTTTCCCTAGCAATTGTCGCCCGCGTCCTGCGCTTGGGTTTGTAAGGCAGATAAAGGTCTTCCAGTTCATTTTTTTGCAAACAAGATTCGATTTTAGCTTGCAGTTCTTCAGTCAGTTTTCCCTGAGAGCTAATCGTATCTAAAATCGACTTTTTGCGGTCTTCAATTTCCGTCAAATAGGTAAAGCGATCGGAGATATCCCGCAACTGAATTTCATTCAGCAAATCCGTGCGTTCTTTGCGGTAGCGGGCAATAAACGGAATAGTTGCTCCCTCAGCGAAAAGTTCCAGAGCATTATTGACTTGGGAAAGATTGATGGAAAGTTCTTTAGCAATCAGTTGAGGAATGTCGATCATAGTGCAGAAGTTCGAGTCAGTCAATTTTAGATTTTAGATTTTAGATTAACTTCACAGAATAGAGGAAGAAAAGCTTGAGAGAAAAGTTGGACAGGGTGTTGGCGCTCGTCCTGCAAGTATTAAACTGATGTTAGCATAAATGCAGTCATTTATCAATATTATATGTTGCCTTTTAAATATCCTGTGCCGCAAAGCGATCCGCCGCGATCGCCCAGAGAAACGCTGCCGACAATGTACGATTTACCTAGCGAAGACCCGGAGGAACCTGGTTTGCCTGACGAATTTCACGATTTGCAGCCGCAGTTGTTGAGCCTGACATTTCGCCCTCAGAATTATCCGGCTTCTGAGATATTTAGCGGCACCGACATGAACCTTTATTATGACGTGCATCACACTCTGTGGCACAAGCGGCCGGATTGGTTTGGAGTTGTGGGAGTTCCCCGACTTTACGATCGATCGGAACTGCGGATGAGTTACGTTACTTGGCAGGAAGGCGTGAATCCTTTTGTAATTGTAGAACTGCTTTCGCCGGGAACGGAAAAAGAAGATTTAGGCGAAAATACCGATGAGGAAAAGTTGCCAACTCAGTCGGGAAACACTGCGGGTAACGGGCAAGTTTTGGAGGTCGATACGAATCAGAAACCGCCCAGAAAATGGGAGGTTTACGAGCAAATTTTGCGGGTTCCTGTTTATGCCGTTTTCAGCCGCTATACTAACAGGTTGCGAGTGTTTGAATTGAAGGCCGGACACTATCAAGAATTAGAATTGTCCGACTCGCGGGTGTGGATTGCTGACCTAAGTTTGGGCTTGGGTTTGTGGGAAGGGGAGTTCCAGGGAATCGATCGACTGTGGTTGCGCTGGTATGATGTTGATGGCAATTGGATTCTGACTGAAGCGGAACAACAACGGCAGCGGGCCGAGTCAGCGGAATCTAGGGCTCAACAAGCGGAAGCTCAATTGCAGTCTTTAATTCGGCGGCTGCGGGAATCTGGCATCGATCCCGATCATTTTTAAACAGTTAGACAAACGGCGGTTGAAACCACGTCTATATAAACAAAGAAAAGACGGCGGTTGAAACCGCGTCTACACAAACAAAGTCCACCTCCGTGGACTGAAGAAGATAACGTAAGTTTAACCCAACACGTCTTCAACCTGCGGAGGCAGGTTTTGTTTGTCTAGCAGCGGTTTCAACCGCCCGGTTTTCTTGTTTATTGCTGACACTATTTGCAGTCAATTCATCCGCATAGGGAGATTGATGCAAATAAGCTTTACCCGCAGAACCGAAAAGTTGTAGTTTGCCAGAAATGACCGATCGCATAGCATCGATCGCCTTTTCCATAACTTCCAACAAATCCGGATCGGACAAAGAACTGCTAGTTTTTAACACCTCCATATAAGCATCGCGCACTTCCGTATTCACATTAAACTTAGATACACCTAATTTAATAGATTGATTAATCATTGATTCCGGCAAACCGCTAGCACCATGCAACACTAACGGCACCGAAACTGAAGCCCTGATTTTTGCCAAACGCGGAAAATCGAGTTTCGGTTCGCTGAAATATTTGCCGTGAACGTTGCCAATTGTTACCGCTAAAAAATCAACGTTAGTTTGTTTAATAAACTCTACTGCTTCCACTGGATCGGTCATTTTTGCAGCTTTTTCTTCGATTGTCAAACCATCTTCCGTACCGCTAATTCTACCGATTTCTGCTTCAACTACCGCACCGTTAGCGTGCGATAATTCAGTCATTTCGCGAGTAAATATTAAATTTTGTTCGTAGGACAAAGGAGAACCGTCTGCCATGATTGACTTGATACCGGCGGCTAGGGCGAGGTGAATGTCTTTTTCTGAGGTGCTGTGATCTAAGTGTACTGCGATCGGCACTAAAGATTTGCGCGCCGCTTCCATGCAAAGCGCGACTAAAGGCGATTTTCCATATTTGAGGGCGCTGGGGTGAAGTTGCAGCATCGCAGGACTTTGCAGCGCTTCGGCGGCATCAATTACGGCTTTTACTCCTTCGAGGTTATACACGTTAAAAGCGCCGATCGCATAAGCATTTCTCCGGGCCGTGTTCAGCAATTCCCTAGTTGAGGCGAGCATAAGTACCTGGCTTAAAAACTTTTCTGAATGTTTATCATCCTATCAAAGTTTGGTAGGAATATCACCCAAAAAAGTATTTTTCTAAAAGCCATATACCACCAACCTGTTGTTACTTTTTACTGATGGCAGAGATGCTAACAAGACTTTCACCCGCTGACAGGATCTGGAAAGGGCGATCCTCTGCGTTGGCGCAGCCCCCGTATGGGCGGGCTCCGCCAACGGCAAAATGCAAACAGCACTTTTACTCAGACAAAAACTCGGGTTTTTTCAAGTAGATGCGTTCCATATCCCGTGCATTTAAGTTGAACCAAATTTTATTGAGCTGAAATTGAGTTGCAATTTGTCTCAATAGCCTTTGAAGGAACGGACTTTTACTGATTACGCCAAAATTGTAAAACAACCTTTGTAAAGTTAGCGATCGTCCTACGCAATCGGATCTCATAATTGTAAATCCTACCTTCTTTGCTATTTGTGCAAGAGTGTCGCTCGTAAAAAAGTAAATATGTCCGTCGCAGCTTAAACTTCTTTCTCTTTTACCCAGTAATTTGAATGCCAGCGTATCGTATCGTGGCGTCTCTAAAACCAGTATCCCACCAGGCTTTAAGATGCGATAAATTTGTTTTAAAGTAGTATCTGGTTCGGGAACGTGTTCGATTACGTGCATCATCAATACAGTATCTGCCGAATTGTCCTCAAATCCCGCTTTTTCTAATATCTTGGGGATGACTGTTAAACCCAACTCTACTTCTGCATATTTGCACATCCCTGCGTTTGGTTCCAGTCCAACTGCATCCCACCCATCTTCCTTGAAGAAATTCAATAAATAACCCAAGCCACTTCCCACCTCAACTAACTTACCTTTTTGAGGAAAATGATCGCTTAAGAAACGTTTTGTTGTTTCATAATCTCTTACCTGAAGCGCTTCTTTTTCAAGCCTATCTTTATCTTTGCTGTAAATTTGAGACAGTACAAATTCGGGATCGTAATCTTCTATTAATACGTGATCCACATCCTTTATTCTGGGGTTAGCATACATCAAACCGCAATTATTACACTTGACAATTTGGTTTGTTTGAGCGACACCCTTCTCAAACAAAACAGTATAGTTATCGATCCCACAAAGATTGCACGTAACGTTTGTCATTTAAGTAACTCCTAGCTTCACTAAGTTATTATTTAAGGGATATACTATGCCTGACTTTAGTTTGAAATCAACCCTATCACAACAAATTACTCTCAAATATATTGGCAACAAAACTTAACTTATCGCCAAGGATCAAATAATCAGTCCTGGACGCATTTCAAGGTAATTTTGTCATTGCCCGTTCCTCAGAAAAATTCGATAGCAGAATAGCTGCGAAACTGAAAGATGCAAACTTCTATTAAGTCGCCACCGTCTTCTGGTAAAATTCCGACATCCAGCCCAAGCTGGTAGCGTATTGTGTTAACAGAAGACAGCGGCAACACCAACCGAACGTGCTGAATGCGATCGCTATAATTAGCTGAAAAATCTCGGCGCTATTACAACTGCTTAATTTCCGGTTCAAGCATCTATAGCATCCGAGCCACCAAATCGATATTTTTTGGGAGACAACTGTAATTTAGCGGTCTAATCTATCGACTCAGCGACTCTTTTGCTGCATCCAAAAGTAGTGTTTCGGTCTGAGTTGATACCCCATTCGCAATTACTATTTTTGTGCGTTACCAGCGTGCAAACCGCACTCTTTCAATGTCGATTCTTCCCACCACCAACGACCTTCGCGTTCGTGTTGGTTAGGTAATACTGGTCGCGTACAAGGTTCGCAACCAATGCTGACAAAACCGCGTTCGTGTAACTTGTTGTAAGGCACATCTAAACCGCGAATATATTCCCAAACCTCTGCCGAAGACCAGTTGGCTAAAGGGTTAAATTTAATTAATTCATGGTCAGGAGTTGAGAATGCACTATCAACTTCAATCACCGGAATATGGTTGCGGGTACTGGGACTTTGGTCTTTGCGCTGACCAGTAATCCAAGCATCGAGAGTATTCAGTTTGCGGCGCAGCGGCTTGACTTTTCGCACGCCGCAGCATTCTTTGTGACCGTCTTGATAAAAACTAAACAATCCCTTTTCATCTACTAGGGCTTGTACTTCTGCTGCATCGGGAAACATTACTTCTAATTTAATGCCGTAATGTTCTCTGACTTGCTCCAAAAACTGATATGTTTCTGAATGCAATCGCCCCGTGTCTAGGGTGAAAACGCGGAAGTCTTTGGTAATTTTTGAGGCCATATCGATCAGAACTACATCTTCAGCACCGCTGAAAGAAATTGAGATATTGTCAAAATTGTCTAGGGCAAATTTGATAATATCTCGCGGTGTTTTTTGACTGTATTCTGCTTCTAGGGCGGCAATGTTGAGATTTCTCTGGATGGCAACCATATTTTCGTGTTCTCGGTGTTCTTTTTTTCTAACTTTTGATTATAGCCGATCGCACTATCTCTCTCACCGCTGAATTTGACTGCATCTTGCAGCAGTCTTTTCGGCTGGGGCTCACGATCGAGATCGCATTATGCCCGATTCACCCAATTTGGGCGAACCCAACACTCCTCTACCGGGGAAAATTGCACCGCCCTGCGGTCAATTGAAGTTGCCCCCAAATTATAAATTACAGAGAATAAAATTGTTTAAATGGCATTGTTAAAATCCCTAAAATTTGACTCACCTCATTAATAAAATAATCTCGCTTATCGATCGATATCGTGCTGTCTATCAACTGGAGAAATTTCCAATCAGTACCAGTAGTAACAGCACCATAGATATTTTCAATTGGCTCTCCGTTGCGCTGATTAAATAATTTAGCCGCCACCATTTCCGCAATGCACTGACCTAAGCCAGATTTAATACTTTCGTTTTTAGCCTCTGTAAAAGTAATGACGGGGGCGCGAATTTCATAGGAATCTTTCGAGGCAGTGAGAATATAATCGCAATACCCGTTTAAACCGGCTGCTACATCAACATTGAATTCGGAGCCGGAGAAAAAACCTACTTGAAAATTAAATTTTCGCCTGACTTCTAATAAAATTGGAGCGATAATCAATTCGGCGCGAGCCTTTTCGGTATTAATTGCAGTGGCTAAAGAAACATTTTCATTTAAGGTCGTTTGCAAATAGGAACTTGGTAGTATCTCTGGGATATCTGCAAACAAGTTTAAGGGTTCTTCTACGGTTAAATCAAAGGATTCTCTAACTTTAGCTATCGTTGTGAAGTCACTGTATGCCATAGGTTAATTTACTCTATTAGTCCTAGACGCATCAACCGATTTTTTTTTACAAAAATCTCTCGTGGATCGCGATCGCCCTGAATTGAAAAACCCGGTTGATTCCATCGCCCGCGCGTAAGTCCTGTTACTGTAGTATTTTACACAATTTTCAATATTAAGGGAAAGTGCGATCGAAAAACATCGATCGATTGCGTGTGATTCTCTCTTTCGGCAGAAGTGAATTCACATTGTCCGTGCGATCTGAGCCCTGTCAACTCAAAAGCGAAGGTAAAAAGTACGTGAAGCGAAGCTATCCCGCAGGGAATCGCGCTACATGACAATCTCCCTCTGTGGTAGCATAGACTAAATTTGTAAAGTGTTATTAAATTTGATGGTACGCGACAACAACTCACAAGTTAAGAAAAGTTGCCAACACTACCTACCGCAACTACTCTCTCTCGCGTGTCGATTTTTACAACAATAGATAAAAATAGAAGGTTTGTGATGAGAATTGCCCAAATTGCCACCCTAGCCGAGCGAGTTCCGCCCCCAGCTTATGGAGGAATTGAACTGGTGGTCAGCCTTTTAACCAACGAATTAGTCAGAAGGGGACATGATGTTACCTTATTTGCCTCCGGCGATTCAATTACTTCTGCTACTTTAGAATCAGTTCACCCCCGAGCTTTGCGTCTCGATTCCACCGTTAAAGAATACGGAATTTACGAGTTGCTGCAACTAAGCAAAGTCTATGAAAAAGCCTGATACTTTGACATCATTAACTCCCACATTGGCTGCGCGGCTTTGCCTTACTCGCCCTTAGTAAAAACGCCGACAATTCACACCCTCCACGGCATTTTCACCCCCGACAACGAGAAGATGTTTGGCTTCGCCCGCACTCAACCTTATGTGAGTATTTCCAACTCTCAGCGAGAAGATAGACTAAATCTCAACTGCGTCGCCACAGTTTATAATGGCATCGCTCCAGCAACCTACGAATTTCACCCGCAGCCGGACAATCCTCCTTATTTAGCTTTTCTCGGTCGAATTTCACCCGAAAAAGGGGCGCATTTAGCAATAGAAATTGCCAAGGGTTCCGGCTGGCATTTAAAAATGGCAGGAAAAGTAGATACTGTCGATCGCGAATATTTCGAGCAAGAAATCAAGCCGCACATCGACGGTGTAGAAATAGAATACTTAGGCGAAGCTAACCACGCTCAAAAAAGTGTGCTGATGGGCGGTGCAGTAGCGACATTATTTCCGATTACTTGGCGCGAACCTTTTGGCTTGGTGATGATTGAGTCTATGGTAACGGGAACGCCCATAATTGCCATGAAATTAGGCTCGACTTCCGAATTAATTGTTCACGAGAAAACGGGTTTTCTGTGCGAAAGTGTAGCAGAATGTATCGCCGCCATCGAGCCGGCCCGGAAGCTCGAGTGCAGCGCTTGCCGACAACACGCGGTCGATCGCTTTAGCGTTCAAACAATGGTTGATGGATCTGAAGCAGTTTACCGACAAATTTTAAAAGAGCGCTTTTCTCAGAATGGTCATGGGCATCATTTCACCGAATTAGAACTCCACAGCAGATAGCTGCGCGAGGACAAATTAAACGCACGGTTGGTTTACTTATCCAAAATTTACGTACAACACTTAACAAACCGGGTTGTTTTAGGCAGACACCCGGTTTATGCGTGAGTGATATTATTATTTTAGCTGCGATCAAACCAGCATCGAACTCTCAGCGTCAATTATTTGTTTTACAGGTACGCACACAATTTACCCGACAATGGTCGTTTCTGTGTAATATCAATTCCGGTGACACCGGAATGATATAGAGGAGACGGCAATGCCGTGTCCCTACCCAAAGTAATTTTGTAGGGACACGGCACTGCCGTCTCCTAATTTTTAAAAGTTATTTTGTTGGGACACGGCACTGCCGTCT
>JANMLZ010000026.1:0-6361 GCA_031372825.1 Cyanobacteria bacterium OTE_58_metabat_593
TTGTTTGTTTTTTTTTTATTTATTTTTCACACTCCTCGCATCTTAATTCCCAAATTACTTCTTTTTTCTTAATTCTTTGCAGGCTGTGTTATACTACTCACCCCCCCCTACTCTAAATCTCGGAGGCAAATCATACTCCAAATCAGCAACACCTTAATTCTGATTACATCGGAATTGATATAAAGCCCGATCGCACATTTCGCCAATTCTCCCCTCGTTTACTCCTTCCCAACTTTGGCCAGAAAACGAGTAAACGAGTAAAATTCTCAAGACTTAAGAAAGAGTTTTTCGAGCGCGTTCCGATCGCTCTTCTGCGGTATCCATCACATCCGCCATTTTGTCAACCATTTCCCCTGGATAATTTTCGAGTACCCGAGTAGAAAGCGAAATCCGGCCGCGACTTTGATCGAGGTCAACTACCAGCGCTTTCAGGGGTTGGCCGGGAGCAAACAGCTTTCCAAGGTTATCAATATATTTTTGGCTGACTTGCTTGATGTGGAGCAAACCGCTAACTCCTTCTAAGTCCACAAACACGCCAAAAGGCTTGATGCTGCTGACTGTTCCTTCCACCAACTGGCCTATTTGCAACTCAGTGAAAGCGTTCGATTGAATTGCCATCCGCTGGGAAAGTACCAGTTTTTCGCTCTCGCGATCGACCTCCAAAAAATTCACGGTCAAAGATTGACCGATTAGAGATTCCATGTTATCGCGTTGGGCCAAGTGCGATCGGGGAATAAAACCACGCATTCCCTCAACATCCACCGTCACACCGCCCTTATTCGCGCCCGAAACCCGCACCTGAAGCACCTTGCCGGTTTCCTGCAATTGAACTAAATCTTCCCAAGCTTGCTGAACTTGTAACTGTCGCAGAGACAAAGTAACTTGTCCGTTGGCATCTTGTTCGCGGATAATTAAAAAGTCCTGTTCCTCATCCAGCGGAACCACTTCCGACAAATCCGTAATTGTTCTCAAAGCAGCCTCTTCGATCGGCAAAAAAGCCGAAGACTTGCCGCCGATATCAACATACGCGCCGTTTGAGTCGTGCTCGAACACTTTGCCGCGCACTACTTGTCCCTTCTGAAACTCGTAATTGTGCTGTTCGAGGGCTTTAGCAAAATCATCCATTGAAAAGGATGGTTGTGCGCTTTGAGAACCTGTAGATTTGGAATTCATGTCAGTTTATTTGTCAGTTATCAGTAATTAGTTGTCAGTTGTCAATTGAAAAGATGAACTCATATTCTCCCCATCCTCCCATCTCCAACTCTTTAAGCTGGTTGAAGTTCTTGATGAAATAGCTGCTTCACCTCCTCCCACGACTCGGCTGCTGCGGTAGCGTCGTAACTGCCACGGTGGTCGCAGAAGAAACCATGATCGGCATTGTACCGGAAAATTCGGTGAGAAATATGGTGTTTTTGCAATTCTGTGGCAATTTGGTCAACTTGTTCTGAAGGAATGCTGGCGTCTTGAGTGCCGTAAAAGCCGTAGAGAGTACCTTGAATATCTGCTGTGCGGGCGATCGTCGGGACTCCACCGCCGGGAGTACCCGTGGCGATACCAGCGCCGTAGAACGAAGCTGTAGCCTTGATTTCGGACAAAGTAGCGGCGAGGTAGGCGACGTGTCCGCCAAAGCAGAAACCGATGCAGCCAAAACCTGGCTGTTGGACAAATGGTAAAGTTTTGAGATAGTCGATCGCAGCTTGGATATCCCCGATAAGTTCCGAAGCTGTGGTTTGTTCCTTGTATTCTCTGCCGATTTTGATAGCTTCGGGGGTGTAGCCGGTTTCAAAGCCGGGGGCTTGACGCTGGTAAATGGCTGGGGCGATCGCCACATATCCTTCCTTTGCTATTCTGTCGGTAACTTCGCGGATGTGCGAGTTGACGCCAAAGATTTCTTGAATCACGATAACTGCGGGAAACGGCCCTTTTGCTGCGGGTTGGGCTAGGTAAGCGGCGATTTGCAAATCTCCGTTGGGAAATGTGATGTTTTCTGTGCGAATTTCTGAGTTTGTCATTTGTGAATTAGATTTTTTTAACGAACCGCGAAGGCGCGAAGAACACGAAGGAAGAAAAGAGAAGTTTTACCTAGAGATTGTTGGTATTATACCAATATTTCGGGTTCAACTTAGCACGATAAGTATGTTTTTTCGATCCAGCTTCTCTTCTCAAACTTCGCGAACTTTGCGTCTTCGCGGTTCGTCAAACAAATCTCTGCTAGTAACCACTCCTAAATTCTACAATATCACATTACCCGGAAATCTCTGCTTCAAAACAGGCATCACCGGACAAGGTTTCTGTTCCTGCAAATTCTCTGGTTTGTTCCAAGTAAAAGGCCCTTTTTTCTCCGCCGCCATCCACAACAAGCTTTTTGCTCGTGTCATCGCCACATAAAGCAATCGAAACTCTTCTGCTGTTTTCAAATAACCTGCTTGTTCCCACGCTTCGACTAGATTTGGTAGTGGATATTTTTCGTGCAAACTTGCTCGAATTTGTGCTCTCGCTACTTCTGCTAAAGTGAAATCTCCTAAAAATCTGGCTTGCGGCAAAACTCGCAAACTTCCGGGGATGGTTTGGTCGTGTAGAAAGGGCAAAAACACGCAATCCCAATCCAATCCTTTGGCTTTGTGCATGGTAATAATTGTTAGTTGACCTTTGCTGGTATAGCGTTCTTCTATTTTGTCATCTGCGTCTACTGGTTCAAATCTTTCGGAACTAACAATTTCGCTGAGCACTTCCAAAATGTTGCTCATTGAATTGTTGCCGGCTGTTTGGATTACTACTCGTTCTGCTAATTTATCGGCGGTTGCTAATTCTGTTTGGTCGTATTGCAATGCTAGGGCTAAGAATGAGATGATTTGGTAGGGCGGTAACTCTAAGCGGGCTTGCAGTAAACCGCAGCAAAAGTAGCGACATTTCTTAACGGGGTCTGACTGCTTCGGATCTAGCGGGCCTGGGTACAGGAATTGCTCGGGGCTAGTCGTAAAAGCATTGTAGTCTTGTTTGGGGATGAGTTGCCGATCGCTCAAAATCTTTAATGCTGCTTTCAGATAATCTGGTGAGTGCGGGCGATCGAGAAATTGCAGCAGTGTTAAAATTTCCCAAGGTACTTGAGAATGTCTGTCTCGCTCTCCGACATCCTCAATTTTAATCCCGTATTTCCGCAAATCAAAGCTTAATCCGTGTTTTTTAGGATTTTCCAGCACTTCTTTGAGAAACTTGCCTTGTTTGTTTTCTCGCACCAAAATAGCCATTGATTTAAGATTTTCCAACGGCAATTTGATGCTATGTTCTCCATCACCTGCTTCACCGCCAGATTCCCGCTCTTGGTCATTGCTTCCCCATTCAAAATCCGCAGGCAAAAACTGCTCTACCAATTCAATTACTCGCTTACCAATTAACTCAACTGTCTGGTAAACATCGCGGGGAGTATGCAATTCTAACCCAATCCCGATCGGGGCGGGATTTGCATCTTTTTGCGGATCGTCGCTCTTAACGGGCTTAATAGTTTGGTCGCGAAAAGGCTGTTCGGTTCCAGCCAATTCGGAGCGATTTACCCATTGCAACATAAAGTTAGCTGCATCAATAATCACCTGGGTGCTGCGCCCTGCACCGTCCATTGTCGCTAACTTCTGATCTACTTCGCATTCATCACAAAATTTATTAAAGTAAATCGGATCAGCGGGAGTGAAAGTAGAATTAATCGCTTGATTTGGATCGCCGACTCTGATAAAGTTAGGAGGTAAATCAGGATAGTCTGGATCTTCAGCCAATGTTGTCAAAAGCTTAGTCTGCAAAGGTGTAGAATCTTGGGCTTCGTCCTCAAAAACGGCAAATACTTGTTTTTGTTCGATCGCCCTTGCTCCCGGATTGTCCAACACCCGCAAAGCTGCTAAAATCATCTCGTCATAATCGATGAATTCCCGACTCCTCAACAAAGCCTGATATTTTTGATACAATCCTCCAGCTACGGCTAAAATCTCATAACCGTCCCCAGTATCAATACCGCTCATTTCTAACAACTGTTCGGGAAACAAACCAGAAGATTTCGCCTCGTGAATCACAGTTTTAGCTAACTGTGGCAAAATTTCAGTCCGCAAAACCGATTGTCGCCGCAGCCTCTCTGTTTCCTCTCCATCGAATTGCTGTCCTTCCAACAAAACTTGATATCTGCGGGGATTTTCGGTCATCCAAAGTTCTACGCAGGTGCGAATTAATCGGTGACTCTGAGTCGGAGTGATTAAAGTCGAATTTTCTAAATTTAAACCCGACAAATCGGGATGGCGCATCGCAATGTTTAAGGCTAAACCGTGCAAAGTGTGGACGGCAAAACCGCCTTGATACAAAGATAATTGTTGCAATCTTTGGCGAATTTTAGCTTTAATGTTAGCAGCAGCCGATCGCGTAAATGTCACGACAATTAACTGGCGACGGTTGTAAAGCCCGTTGCGGGCGATCGCAATTGCCGACGCAGCAGCCATTCCCGTAGACTTTCCAGCCCCGGGAACCGCCGAAACCGCAAGGGGGCCACCCTTCCAATCCGCCATGTCCTGCTGCCCCTCACGCAAGCTTTCGCGAATTTTAAGGCACGCTTGTTCTCGCAAAACGGCCACATCCGGGCGATCGATCTCGGTAGTCGATCGTATAAAATCAGGATCAAATTCATCTGTCATTCGATTTTAGATTTTAGATTTTAGATTTTAGATTTACTCGTAAGTCCTCACGCCGAACTGTCACCATACCGACATTTATCAGCTTTCATCTGCGGCTAAACATCAAAAACTCCAGCCACTACCCAGATTTTATAACCTCTACCGTTTCAATTTCCGTATCAGCTCAACTAACGCTATCTATTCGAGCTTAGATTAAAACCAGCAGAAAATTCAATACCCAAACCTTTTTATAGGACAAACCCCCAATGAAAACCCACCTCAAAACCAATTTACCGCCACACAAAACAAACCCCGGCAACAACAGTACAACTCGCTTTGCTATTGTGGCATTCTTAACTTTATCATCCGCGATTGCTTTGCAAAGCTGTGCAAGTTCGCAGCCCAACACTCTCAGCGCCACACCTTCGGCCCGCAGTGAAAACCAAATTTCTGCATCGGCTCCAAAATCAGCACCCGCACCCCCACCACCAGCCGGAGAGGCCAGAAGTGCTGATGTAGCAAAAAAAACAGCACAAACGACAGCAAATCGTCCCCAATTAATTAAAAAAGCCGAAATGAGTGTAGTTGTCAAATCTATTGACACCAGCACTAAATCTGTTACCGATATTGTCAAAAAACAGCAAGGCGACATTTTGGGTTTCCAAAATCAAAAGCCGCCCGATTCTAGTATCCGCCAAACAGCAACTGTGGAGATTCGCGTCCCTCAAGAACGCTTAGAAACTACTTTAGATGCTTTGGCAAAACTCGGCACTGTACAAAACCGAGGGCTTACCGCTGAGGATGTTACTACTCAATTAGTTGATAGTGAAGCTAGGCTCAGAAACCTCCGTAAATCGGAAGAAATGGTGTTAAAAATTATGGAGCGATCGGGTTCTGTCGCAGACATATTAGCAGCTTCTCAAGAATTGAGCAATATTCGGGAGTCGATAGAACGCATTGACGCTCAGTTAAAAAGTTTGCGAAATCAAGTAGCCTATTCGACTATTAGCTTAACTCTAGAAGCAGCAGTTTCGGCTCAGCAAACTCCCGAACCTGCTCTAGGTTTGCGGGTGCAGGAAACTTGGGGAAAAGCAACTCATTCTGTTGGCGAAGTGACACTCGGTTTGTTTGGCTTGGGTATTTGGCTGTTGGCTTTCAGTCCTTATTTTCTATTAATTGCGGCTGCGGTTTACGGTTTTAGTCGATTTAAAAAACAGCATTCTGTTCCGAAAATTCAAGAACCAAAACCGCCTAATTAGTCAGTTGACTGTTAGCTGTTGGCTGATAAAAACTAACAACTGATATATAGCATTTTTCAGATAGATGAGGCAGGGTAAGCGCACGTTAATTAGTAGCTTAGGACACAGATTTATAAATCAGACTCTGGATGAGAGTCTGGCAAGGCTAAAAGTTTGTTAGATTTACTAGCTGCGACTCTGGATTCGGTAATACTCGATAGAGTCCCCCTTATCTGGGTTCATCATGTCTCAAGGATTTGCCCCCGCTGTCGTCTTGACCACTCCTCGTGCGGTCCCATTAGAAGCCTCGACTCTAAGCCTGGGATTAGTAGACTGTAGGACTTACGCATTGACAAAATCACAAAATAGTGCATTGATAAATATGAGTGGTCTACTTTCGAGGTATTTGACAATGAGAAAAACTACCAAACCCTCGACAGCACAATGCAACGCCGAAAAGTATATTTTATTTTTGCT